>CAZKFR010000075.1:12271-17332 GCA_964552015.1 uncultured Rhodothermaceae bacterium
CCCGGGCGCAGGAAAAGCGCTTTTCTGGAAAGATGAGGGCGGGGTACGGAATTGTGAAGTTTTGATGGCGGAAGACGCTCGTTCTCGGTCTCATTCCTACTTCATGGTACCTCGGGTACGAAGAAAAGCGACGTTTCGGATGTCGAAGATCGAAGGCACGGGTTTGAACCGATGAAAAACTATTGCTGGTTCGGGGCGCTTCTGCTATCGATTGGCTTCGGGGGAGGGATCTACCTTTTCTACACGGCGTCCGGTATGCGTGGCGTGGCCCGATGTTCGCTTTCTGGGTGCATTTCTCCTTCATGCAGTGGGCGATCCTCGTCCTGCGCATCACGCGCTGGACGTTTCCGGAACGCTGGTTTACGCTGAGATCCTGGGAGCGGGAGGGCCGGGTCTAGGAGCGCTTCGGGGTTCGGCTTTTTCAGCGACTGATGCGAACGTCGGTTGGCCGCGCGTTCAACCGGGACTATTATGAAGGGCGGGGCCGGGCGTGCCTGGCACGTTGAGACAGACTGTTTCGGTGGAGCGAGGCGGGGCACGTCCTGGCGTGGGGCGCCAGTTTTGCTCTGGCGCTGGTGGCTGCCTTGCAGGGCCGATGGGATACCGCGTGCTGGATGGTTGGCTGCAACCTGCTCTTCAATGGATACCCCGTAATGCTCCAGCGGTACAACCGCGGACGGTTACACCGCGTGCGGCGTACCGGTCGGAGCACCTCAGGTCGCCGATACGGCCCGAGCCGGCAGGTTCGTGGGGCGCGCGGCCGAACGGGTATCGTCCCCGGGGGGGGCCGGCTCGAAAAGGTACCCGTCCGCGAGCCGGCTCGTCCAGACGTGGCGGAACGAGGCGGGTCGGTACGGGAGAAGCGAACGGCCGAACGATTTCACCGTCAGGACGGGAACGGGGGCCGTGCGGATGACCCGGTCGGCCACGTTGCCGAGGGGAAGGTGGTGAAAGCCCGTCGCTCCGTGCGAGCCGAGGACGATCAGGTCGGCGTGCAGTTCGGCCGCCAGTCCAGCGATCCGGTCGGGCACCGGGCCGATGGAAACCTGGACATCGCAGGGCACCGCGGGGCCCGGTACCTGCTCGTAGAGCGCGCGCAGCGGCCTCAGGTACTGTTCCGGCTGACGGGAGAAGATCCGCACGGGGACCTCAGCGGGGGCCGGATCTTCCAGGAACATGGGGGGAAGGGAGAGAACGTGCACCAGGGTGATACGGGCCCCGAAGCGGTGGGCCAGCGCCTTGGCATGGGCCAGCGCATGTTGCGAGCAGTCGGAGAAATCCGTGGGCACGAGCAGATGACGGATCGGAGCCTGTTCCCGCACCGCCGGCGGCAGGGTTACCACCGGGCACGGCGCATGACGTACCACCTCGGCTACCGTCTCCGGCGTGATCCGGGACGTGGCGAGAGCGTCTGAGGACGTGCCCGCAACGATCAGGTCGATTTCGTGCCGCTCCGCAAAGCGAGCGATCTCGCGATGGATCACCTCCTGGCCTACGACCTCCTGGTGAACATGGAGACGGGCAGGGAGGGCTCCGCGTGGGCCGGTCTCCCCGTCGAGTTCGGCGAGGAGCCATTGGCGCAATGCGTTACGGTTCCAGGCCGGGCGGATGGGCGCCCTGTGGGCCACATGGAAAACGTGGAGTTCGCCCTCGAAATGGAGGGCCAGGCGAAGCATCCGCAGTAGCAGGTCCGGATCCTTCAGATCGGTGGGCAACAGGAGGTGATGCGTACGCAGCATGACCGTCGGGGCGTGAAGCGATGAATCTGGGGGGAACGGGAATCCTCACCGACTCCATGCCGGAGCGTACTACGTCGGTTCCCGTACGGGGGGTACTTGATTTAGAGAAGGCACAGCGAGAAAAGGTTTCTTGTTGGTAGGTTGTAAATTCTTGAAAAAAGTGGGTAAAAGGTGGTGCCCAGCTTGCTCGGACAGCATCGACTTTCAGATAACATTACCCGATTGGGCTTGTTATCTTGCCGCAACGATTCGGGACGGCTGATCCATGGGCATGACCCGGGGCCGGGAACGCAGCGTGCGAACAAGACGAGGAGCGAACGAGATGGTATCTACGAACGAACCCCTTTACTACGCCGACTACCTGGCGCTCGACCGGTTGCTCGGCTGTCAGGAACTGGAAAGCGCCCGGCATGGCGCACCGGCCCACGACGAGATGCTCTTCATCATCGTCCATCAGGCCTATGAACTCTGGTTCAAGCAGATCCTATGGGAACTCGATGCCGTGTTGCGCCTTTTCGGCGGTGACACCGTGGACGAGATGGACGTGGCCCGCTCGGTGGCCCACCTCGAACGCATCGTCGAGATCCAGCGCGTGCTTCTGCAACACATCGACGTGCTGGAGACGATGACCCCCCTGGACTTCCTCGAATTCCGGGATTACCTGATTCCCGCCTCCGGCTTCCAGAGCGTCCAGTTCCGGCTGATCGAGAACCGGCTCGGGATGCGTCCGCAGGACCGGGTCCGTTTCAGCGAGGCGCCCTACACGTCCCGCTTGAAGCCCGAGGACCGCGCCCGCCTCGAAGCCTCCGAGCGCGAACCCTCTCTTTTCGATCGCGTTGAGCGCTGGCTCGAACGCACCCCGTTTCTCTCCTTCGGCAACTTCGACTTCTGGCGGGTTTACCGTGACGCCGTGGAGCAGATGCTCGCGCGCGACCGCCGGTTCATTCAGGACAATCCGACCCTGACAGAGGAGGAAAAGGCAAAGCAACTGCAAGGGTTGGAAGCCACGGCCGCCGACTTCGAGGCCCTCTTCGATCCGGCAAAGCACCGGGCGCTGGTGGCGAGGGGTGTCCGGCGCCTCTCGCACCGGGCGCTGCTGGCGGCTCTACTGATCCACCTCTACCGGCACGAGCCCATCCTGCACCTTCCGTATCGGCTCCTCGGCCTGCTCGTCGACATCGACGAGAACTTCACCACGTGGCGTTACCGTCATGCCCTGATGGTGCTTCGCATGATCGGCACCAAGATCGGCACGGGGGGCTCCTCGGGGCACGACTACCTGCGCCAGGCCGCCGAGCGTAACAAGGTGTTCACGGACCTGGTCAACCTGGCGACGTACTTCATCCCCCGCTCGGCGCTACCGGAGCTGCCGCCGGACGTGGCGCGTACGATGGGCTTTCAGTATGCCGGCACGTCGGGGTGAGCGTCCAGCGGGGGCAATGCCGCTTCGATGCGCCGGGCCGCTCGTTCCCAGTCGATCACGTCGAGGGCATCCGCATCGGCGATGAGTTCAGCCAGGAGTTCCTCCTGGACCGCTCCCCGCCGGAGCACCTCGGCGTAGGGGATACGGTGGAAGGACACCATCGAATAGCGGGGGATGAACCGGTCCGGGTGTCGCCGTTCCAGTTCGAACTCGACCTGTTTGCGGAGCAGGAAGCGCGGATCGGCCACCCGGTCGCGCATCTCGATGAAATTCTGGAGGGAGAGCTCGGCGATGGCGTCGGCGTTGGGCTTGCGGAGGCGGTAGAACGTCTCGAAGACGCGGCGCCAGTCGGGGCCGAAGCGTTCGAGGCAGCCGTCGAGGGTGGCGCAGTCCTCGAAGGCGCAGTTCATGCCCTGGCCGAAGAAGGGGACGATGGCGTGGGCGGCGTCGCCGAGGATCAGGACGGCGTCTTCGTGGTGCCACGGGCGGCAGCGGACGGTGCCCAGCGTGCCCGTGGGGTTCTCGAAGAACTCCCCGGTCAGGTCCGGCATGAGAGGTACGGCGTCGGGGAAGTGGCGCTCGAAGAAGGCGCGGACGTCGGCGGGGGCGGCCAGCCCGGCGAAGCTTTCCGGGCCTTCGAGCCGCAGGAAGAGGGTGCAGGTGAAGCTGCCGTCGAGGTTCGGCAGGGCGATGAGCATGAAGCGGTGGCGGGGCCAGATGTGGAGCGCGTGCTTTTCCAGGCGCCATCCGCCGCCCTCGCCGGGGGGAATGGTGAGCTCCTTGTAGCCGTAGTCCAGCATCTCGGGCGTGAACGAAAAGCCCGGGCTGGCCGTGAGAGCCTGCCGGATGGCCGAGCCGGCGCCGTCGCACCCGATGACGCGGGGCACCGTCGTCGCCGTCGTCACGCCGGTGCGGGTGTCCTGCACGTGGAGGCGGCGGGTGTCGAGGTCGAAGGCGGTGCAGCGGTGGTTGAAGTGGACCGTGACGCGCCCGGTGGCCTCCGCCGCGTCGAGCAGTTGCTTGTTCAGGTCGGCGCGGGAGATGGCGTTGATGTGCTCGCCGGGGCGGTGGCTGTAGGGCTGGAGCGTCTGCGTGCCGTCGAGGTCGTGGATCATCCGGCCGCGCATGGGGATGACCAGGCGGAGGATCTCGTCGGTGAGGCCCACCTGGTCGAGGGCGTGCAGGCCGCGGGCCGAGAGGGCCAGGTTGATCGACCGCCCCGCGTCGATGGGCGTGGTGCGCAGGTCCGGCCGGCCCTCGTAGACCACCACGTCGTAGCCCCGCCGGGCCAGGAAAAGGCTCAGGAGCGAGCCCGCCAGCCCGGCCCCGGCGATGACGATGCGCTGTTCTGTATCAGGATGCATGGAGACAGGGGGTTGTTACCTTTACTGGCAATATCCCACGGACGGGTTCAGAACGCAACAGCGCACGTCCATGCAGGCGCCGGGCCCGGCCCGAAAAGCACGGTTACCGGGTCCGCGTGTAACCCGAGGAACGGACGTTCGTACGTCAGTCCGTGATCCCGCTTACCCATCTATCCCGTGAGCGATGCGATACGAAACCACACCGCACGTTCGTGAGGTCGCCTCACGCTGGAAGGAAGAAGCGGAGCGCCTCGGCGACACCTTCATCGGCCTCAAGCACGTGCTGCTGGCCATGCTGACCGTCGAAGACGCCACAGCGCCGGCCCTTCTGCGCGCGCTCGGTTGCGACCTCCTGGACCTCCGGGCTACCCTCGAGGCCTTACCGGATGAACGCCCGCCGGGTGCCGACCCGAAGCGGGTTCCGCTGACCCGCGAGGTGGAGCGGGCGCTATCGCGGGCCCGGCGGGAAGCCGTCCGGCTCGGGAGCCCGCGCGTGGGGACGGAACATCTGTTACTCGGTATGCTGGCGGGGCGT
>CAZKFR010000076.1:0-17205 GCA_964552015.1 uncultured Rhodothermaceae bacterium
TTTACCGCGGCATCATGGGCATGGATTCTATTTGTATTTAAAAGGTTTGAGTGCTGTTGGGAAGGGTTGAATACTGTGAGATCGCGTTGTGGATCGCTGAACGAGAGTCAAGTGCCAGTCGAAAACGGATTGGTTTCCGGAGAGAACTCGGGCCGGCCGGTATAGCTGGGGGAGCAGGTGGTGTGGGTGAGCAGGTGGTGGATCGTCACCCGGTCGCCGGGGTCGGCCGGATAGTCGGGCAGGTGCTTCGTGATCGGGTCGTCGAGCGCCAGCTTGCCTTCCTGCACCAGCTGGAGGATGAGCGCGGCGGTGAACTGCTTCGTGATCGACCCCAGGCGAAACTTGGTGTCGGGCGTGTGGGGCACGTCCCACTCCATGTTGGCCATCCCGTAGCCTTTCTTGAGGACCACCTGCCCGTGGGCGGCCACCAGGGCGGTGCCGTTGAAGAGCCCGTAGGCATGGTAGGTCGTCAGGAGCCGGTCGATGGCCCCGGCATCGGGCGGGGCGGAGCGGTCCTGGGCCAGCGGGGTGCGGAGCGGGAAAAGCAGGAGCAGAAGGCTGAGGAGCAGGGTCGTGCGCATGGGTACAGGGGGTAGGTCAGAGGGGGAGGGCCGTACGAGGGATGTCCGTGCCGGTTGCACGGGTGGCTGGCGTTCGCAGGGCACGGGGGTTAACTTCGGGCGTTCATCCTGTCAGGCGGCCTGCGGGGTCGCTGTTCTATAGAACACAAGGAAACGAAACGTATGATACGAACGCCGCTGACGTATTGCCTGGTCGCCGGGGCGCTAGGGCTCCTGGCCGGGAGCCTGCCGGCACGGGGGCAGACCCCGCCGTCGCCCGACTACGAGCGACAGATCCTTTTTCCGGCATACGATGCCTTTCGGGATTCATTGACGGCCCTGGCGGACCGGCCCGCCGGGGCGGAGCGGGACAGCCTGCTGGGCGCCTTCTGGGACTGGCTCGTCGACGGGGGACAGGTGCCCTACGCGCAGGGCGACCGGGTTGCCTTCCTCTATCGGGGCAGTGCCTCCTCGGTGGCCTGGGCCGGCGACTTCAACGGCTGGAGCCCGACGACGGGCACGCGCCTGGGCGACACCGACGTCTGGATGCTCGAAACGACGCTCCCTTCGGACGCGCGAACGGATTACAAGGTGGTGCGCAACGGCAACGAGTGGCTCCTCGATCCGGCCAACCCCCTCACCATCTGGAGCGGCTTCGGGCCCAACTCGGAGCTACGGATGCCGGACTACGTCTTCCCGATGGAGACGGTGCGGCGGTACGATCTCGGAACGGGTGCGCTGAGCGAGAACGTGCGCCTGCACAGCAGCCACCTGGGCTACGACGTGCAATATCGCGTCTACACCCCCGCCGGCTACTACGCGCTCGACGACCTGCCCGTCGTCTACGTGACGGACGGGCACGAGTACGCCGCCGATCACCTGGGGGCCATGGTCGTGGTGCTGGACAACCTCATCGGGGAGGGGCGTATTCCCCCCGTGCTGGCCGTCTTCATCGACCCGCGCAACCCGGACAACCTGGCGCAGAACCGCCGGCAGTCGGAGTACGTCGCCAGTGAGGCGTTTCTGGCCTTCGTGACCGAGGAACTGGTGCCGGCCATCGACGCGGCCTACCGCACGCGGGCCTCGGCGGACGGCCGCGCCATCGTGGGCACCTCGCTCGGCGGCCTCAACGCCGCCTTCTTCGGCGCCCGGCGGCCCGATGTGTTCCGTTACCTGGGCATCCAGTCGCCCGCCTTCTGGGTGTGGACGGACATCTACGACCTGTACCGGGACGCGCTCCGGCGCGACGTCCGTATCTACCTGAGCAACGGCACCCTGCACGACGGCACCGGCGGCCCCACGATGGCGGCGATCCTGGAGGAGAAGGGGTACGACTACGTCTTCCGCGAGAAGCACGAAGGCCACTCGTGGGGACAGTGGCGGGGATTGCTCGACGAGATGCTGATCTATTTTTTCGGTGAGGGGGGCGTCGTCGCCACGGAGCCGGTGACGCCCCCCGCCGAGGACCTCGCCCTCCGCGTCGTGCCGAACCCGTTCGCGGCAGGGGGGCGGGTGATGTTCACCCTCGCGCACCCGGCACACGTGCGTCTGGACGTGTACGACCTGCTCGGCCGGCGGGTGGCCGTGCTGGCCGACGGCCGCTATGCCGCCGGCACCCACACGCTGGCGCCGCCCCTGGCGACCCGCGCGCCGGGCGTCTACCTGCTGCGTCTCACCGCCGGCGCGGCGACGGCGACGCGGCCGGTCGTCGTGCCCTGAGCACGCCGGGTGCGGGCCGTCGAAACGATCGGCGTCGGCCGGCATCTCAGAAGGCCCGTCCGGCAACCTTCGCGGGGATGGGCCGTATGGGGCCGGCGGGATAGAGGCACGGAACAAGCGTGCGGAATCGACGCAGACGATGAAGCCACAGGGGCCGTTCGGAGAAGAGGTGGTGCGGCGGGCGCAGGCTGGCGACGAGCGGGCGCGCACGTCGCTGCTGGCCGGCCTGACGCCGATCCTGCGGGCCTTCTTCATCCGGCGCATCGGCCTGAAGCCGGAGGTGGACGACCTCGTGCAGAATACCCTGGTGCGGGTGCACAACGGGCTGGCCGACCTCAAGGACCCGGCCCGCCTGAAAGGCTTCGCCATGAAGGCGGCCCTGTTCGAACTGCACGACCTCTACCGGGGGCGCTACGGCGGGCGGGAGGCGCTCTACGACCCTGCGGAGGTGCCGGAGCCCGTCCGGCGGCACGACAGCGGTGGCCTGGCCGTGGACCTGGAGCGGGCCCTGGCCGTGCTGACGCCGCACGCCCGCCGGATCATCGAGCTGCGGGAATATGGCTATCGCTACGAGGAGATCGCGCAGATGATCGGCTCGACGGAGGCGGCCGTCAAGATGCAGGTGAAGCGCGCTTTCGAGAAAATGAGGAAGGTGCTGGCGGCCGTGCTCTGGCTGAGCTGGATGGTTTTCTGGCATTGACATGGACCGGGAGGTACGTCATGGAGGACCGCCTATGTTACTTTTTTTCGGCCCGGTGCGGCTACCTGCGCAGCCTGTGATCCGGTAATCATCCGGAGGGGTTCCACCACCCACCAACGGTTAGAGACGAGACATGGGGCCCGAGTTCGACCCTGCGCTGTTTGACGACGTGATGACGCCCGAGGGCCGCCGGGCGCTGGAGGCGATGCTGGCCCGTGACCCGGAGCTGGCGGCGGCCCTGGCGCGGTGGCGGCAGGTACGGGGCGCGCTGCGTGAGCGACTGGCCGAGCAGGTGCCGGATCGTCGCCTGCTGGTACTCTACGCCCTGGCTACCGGCGGTCGTGAGGAGGTGTTGACCGACGAAGAGCGGGCGCTGCTCGAGGAGGCACAGCCCCGGCTGGCGGTTGCGCTGGCCGAGCATCCGGCCCTGGCCGACGTGGTGCGCCGCATGCAGCAGGAGGCCGAGGACTTCGAGGCCGTGTGGGCAGAGCAGACGACGCCGACGCACCGACGCGACCGGCCCGCCCGGCCGAGGCCCCGGGCCCGCCGCTGGGTCTGGCGGGTGAGTGTGGCGGCGTCGCTCGTGCTGTTCGCCGTTGTGGCTACCCTGCTGGCCCGCCGCGACACCGGCCTCGTGACGCTCCGTACGGCGCCGGGCGAGGTGCGCCTCGTGGCGCTGGCCGATGGCTCGACGGTGCGGCTGATGGGCGGGTCGGAGCTCACCTACCCGGAAGGCCCCTTCGCCCGCCGCGTGCGTCTCACGGGCCGCGCCTTCTTCGACGTGACCCACAACGGGGAGGGCTTCGCCGTCGAGACACCCACGGCGCTGACGACCGTGCTGGGCACGCAGTTCGGGGTGCAGGCCGGCGATGAGGCCACCGAGGTGGTGCTCGTGTCGGGACGCGTGGCCCTGGCGCCCCGGGCGGTGCCGGAGCAGTTCGTGGTGCTCGAACCCGGCCAGATGAGTCGTGTGGCAGCCGGCGCCCTGCCGGCCACCCCGGTCGCCGTCGATCTCTCCGCCGCGCTGGCCTGGACCGGTCAGTTCTTCTTCCGTGCCACGCCGCTGCCGGAGGCTCTTGCACAGCTCAGCGATCACTACGGGGTGCCCGTGACGTACACGCCGGCACTGGCGGATGAAGCCATTAGCGGCACGTTCGAGCACGAGCAGCCTCTCGAAGAGATCCTGCAAGCCCTCGCGGCTACGCTCGGCGCGGAGGTGCGCCGACAGGGCACCGGCTACGTGCTCGTCCGCTAGGTCGGCGCTTTTGCCCACCGCCGCGGTTCGGCGCGTGGAAACCCCCTGTGCCGGTGGAGGTAGGTAACACCGCGCCGCGTGGAGCCGGGACGCCCCCGTCTCCACGTGGCCAACCGGGTCTACCTCTCTCGTCTTTCGCCTTCCGGCATGGTGCGGCACGCGCTTCTTCTCTGGGCAGGACTATGCCTCGTGGGTGGGGTGGCGGCACAGACCCTCCGGTTCGATGGGCGTGTCGTGCCGCTGGTCCAGGCTCTGACCCGGCTGCATGAGGAGACGGGCGTCGACTTCGTGTATGCCGAGGGGCTCGTCCGGGGGCGTGCGACGCGGTGCCGGTATGCGGGTACCGACCCGGCGGCGGCCCTGAACTGTGTCCTGGCCGGCACCGGCCTGACGGCGCGGCGTCTGCGGGAGGGGCAGTACGTCATTGTGGCCCGGGACGAGACGGCCCCGGCATCCGGCTCGGGTACGCTGGCGGGGTTCGTCGTCGATGCCGAGACGGGGGAGGTGCTGCCCGGGGCCCACGTCTACCTGAGCAGCCAGCGCCTGGGGACGACGACCAACGAGGCCGGCTATTTTGCCCTGCCGGCGCTGCACCGGACGCCGCACCGGCTTCGCATCAGCTACCTGGGCTATCAGGCCGTCGATACCGTGCTGGCGGTGGCGGCGGTGCCCGTGCGGGTGGCGCTGCGGCCATCGACCCTGCTCGGCCAGGAGGTGATCGTCGAGGGGCACCGGCGCGATCCGGACGAGGCCGGCCTGCCCGGGGTGGTCAACCTGCCCGTGCGGTATCTCGAGCAGCTCCCCGCGTCGTTCGGCGGGGCGGATCTGTTCCAGGCCCTCGAATGGATGCCCGGCGTGCAACGCGCCGGGGAGGTGACCGGGGGCCTGATCGTCCGGGGCAGTGGGCCGGATCAGAACCTCTACCTGGTTGACGGAGCGCCGGTCTACCACCCCTGGCACGCCTTCAGCCTCATCTCCACGTTCCAGACGGACACGTTCAAGAACATCCGGCTGTTGCAGGGTGCCTTCCCGGCCGAACACGGCGGGCGTCTCTCCGCCGTGCTCGAGGCCGAGCTGAAGGATGGGCACCAGACGCAACCGCACGTCGTGACGGCGCTGACCCCGCTCAATGCGCGTTTCGTCATCGAGAGCCCCATCACGCCCCGGAGTTCGTTCATGCTCGCCGGGCGGCGATCCTACATCGACCAGCTCATCGGGCGCGAGCATGCCGTCGAGGACGAGGCCGGCCGCCGCGATACGCTGCGTACCGGCTACTATTTCTACGACTGGAGCGCGAAGCTGTCGGTCCGGCCGAGTACGCGCAGCCGCCTCGCCGTCAGTTTCTACCGGGGGCGCGACGTCCTCGACCTGCGCCTGCCCTTCGACCTCTCGCTCGATTTCGACTCCTGGCTGCGTCCGGCCGACCTCTTCTTCGAGGTCGATCAGGGCTGGGGTAACACCCTCTACAGCCTTCGCTATCAGTACCTGGCATCGGATCGCTTCTTCGTGACCGTGACGGGCTACGAGTCGGAGTATGCGGCGCACGAAGGGGCGTTTTTCCAGCCGACGAGCACGACCTCGGTCGTGTCGGACTATACCGTTCGGCTGAACGACCTGGGGCTGAAGGTGGACCTGGACTACTATCACAGCCTGCGGCATCAGGTGCGGGCCGGGGTGCATGCCGTGCGGCGGCGGTTTCACAGCCGGCTCGAGGCGACGCTGCAGCGCTCGCCGGGCGTCGTGGAGGAGGTGGCGCAGCAGAGCGGGCTGGACGACGTGGAACTGGCGGCGTACGTGCAGGACGTATGGCAGCCGTCGGAGCGGTGGCGGGTGGAGCCGGGGCTGCGGCTGAGTTACTTCAGCGGCGGGCAGCACCTGCGGCTGAGCCCCCGATTGCATGTGCAGTACCGGATGCGGCCCGGCGGCCCGATGCTCCGGGCGGCCGTCAGTACGCAGGTGCAGTACCTGCATCGCCTCCGGGACCGTTTCTCGTTCCTCTACGACCTGGTCTCGAACCGCTGGGTGCCGGCCAACAGCCGGGTGGCGCCGGCGCGGGGCCTGCAGGTGTCGCTCGGCGGGGAGGCACGTCCGCTGCCGTGGCTGCTGGTTTCGGCGGAAGCCTACTGGCGCGGCGCACGGAACGTCCTGCTGCCGGAGGATGTGTTTCAGACGAAAGACGGCCTCGAAGGGCCTGGCATCGACCTGGGGGCGCTGCTGGGGCAGTACGAGCCGGGGCGCACGTATGCCTACGGCCTGGAGGTGCGGGTGCAGGTGGGGCGGGGACCCTGGCAGGTGCTGCTGAGCCCGGAGTTCGGGCGCGCCTTCCAGCGGGACCAGGAGGCGGCCGCCTTCTACCCGACCGACTTCGATGTCCCCGCCTCGTTGCGGGGCGTGGTGCAATGGCGGCAGGGGCGGTGGCAGGCCACGCTGGCCTCGGTGTGGCGCAGCGGCTATCCGGCCACCGTGCCCGTGGCGCGCTACGTGGTGGAAGGGCCTTTCGGCGACGAGCCGGTCGCCTACCTCTACCGCCCGGAGGTCAACAACGGACGCCTGCCGCCCTACCTGCGCTTCGACGCCGGGCTGGCCTACCGTTTCTTCGGGCTGGGCGCGCGCTGGCAGGCCGGCGTGCAGGTCTACAACGTGCTCGGGCGGCGCAACGTCATCGACCGGGTGTATGACCCGGCGCGGGAGATCGTCCGGGGGGAGGACCGTCGGGGGCTGCCCCTGCTTCCGCTGTTCGAATTCAGGATGGAACTATGAGCGTGTCTGCGAGGCGATGGCCGCCGGGGGCGTGGTGGCTGGCGATGGCCGCGATGCTGGTCCTGGCTCGCTGCGACTCGGTCGAGCCGGTCGAGCCGGACCGGCTGGTGGTGGAGGCGTTCTTCGACGCCGGCCGCCCCTTGCCGCCGGTGACGCTCCGGCGGACGCTTCCCCTGGGCGAGCCCTACGAGGTGGGGCCGGGCACCGCCGTCACCGACGCGGAGGTCGTCCTCGATCTCGACGGTCAGGTCATCGCCTACCGCCCGGACACTGCCGGCCCGGGGCGCTACCGGCCGGTCGTCGAGGCCGTGGCCACGCCCCGGGCGCCCTTCGTCTTCACGGCCCGATGGCGGGGGCAGGAGGCCCGCGCCGCCGGCACCATCCCGCCGCCCATCCACCTCGACACCGTCGAGGTGAGCGTGCCCGAACGCCCGGTGCAGGCCGTGCTGCTCGACTCGCTCAACCTCGCTATCGACTCCCTGAGCGTGGGGGCCCGGCAGGGCTTCATCTACCCGGTCGAGGTCACGCTCCGGTGGGAGGCGGCCTTCGAGCCGACGGGCGCCGACAGCCTCTACTGGGTCGAGACGCGCCTCGAACCGCGCACCGGCTTTGCTTCGGCCATCATCGACTTTTTCCTCCTTCCGTCGCAGGTCCTGCGGGAGCGGGACCGGCCGCGTGACGCGCGGGGGCGCTACGTGTGGACGGGCGTGTACGCCATCCCGGTGGAGGAGGAGACCGACCCGTTGCCCCCGCACGAGCTGACGGTGGCCCTCTTGCGCAGCGGACGGGACTATGCCCGCTTCGCCAGCACCCGCGATGCACCCGACCGGCGGGAGCCACGCACGAACGTGACGGGCGGGCTCGGCATCGTGGCCGGCGTGTCGGTGGATTCGCTCCGCCTGCGTATCGAACCCGGGGCCGCGCCGGGGGGGAACACCGGTGGGCGTGCCTCGTCCGTTCCATGGTCCGGATCACTACACGCGGGAGGGAGCCGATGACGGAGGTGCCCGGGGAGCGGCCACGCGCGGGGGTCGTCACCCGTCTGGTCGCCCAGAAGAAGGACGCGAACCGCGTCTCGGTGTACCTGGATGGCACGTTTGCCTTCGGGGTGCACGCGGACGTGGTGGTGGCGTTCGGCCTGGCGAAAGGGCAGCATCTGACGGAGGCGGCGTGTGCCCGGATGCTCGCGGCGGACGCCGTCTACCGCGCCCGGACGGCGGCGCTGGCCTACCTGGCGCATCGCCCGCGCACCGAGGCCGAGGTGCGGCGTAAGCTGGCGGAAAAGGGCTTCGACGCGGCGGTCGTCGAGGACGTCGTGGCCCGGCTGCACGACCTCGGCTACCTGGACGACGCCGCCTATGCCCGGTCGTACGTGCAGGCGCGCTTCAGCAGCCGCGGCTACGGCCCGCAGCGGCTCCGGGCCGAGCTGCGGCGTCGCGGCGTCGATCCCGCCCATGCCCAGGCCGCCCTGGACGATCTCCTCGATGACGACGCGGTGCTCGAAGAGGCCCGCCGGCATGCTCGACGCCGGTGGGAGCAACTGGCCGGGGAGGCCGATCACCGCCGCAAACGAAAGAAGCTTTCCGACTATCTCGTTCGCCGTGGCTTCTCCTACGATACCGTGCGCCGCGTCGTCGAAGAACTCGAACGTGCCGGCTGATCCCGTGCCGCCTACCCGCATTGCGCCATGACCCCGACCCGCACCGACGCCGAGCCCGTACGCCCGTTCGTTACCCAGGACCGCGTGCTGCGCGGGGTCGTGGGGCTGGTGCTTCTCCTCGTCGGGCTATGGCTCCTGTGGTACTTTGCCCGGCTGGTGGCGTTTCTGCTGGTGGGGCTGGTGCTGGCGTACCTGATGCGTCCGCTCATGTACCGGCTCGAAGGGCTCGGGCTGGGGCGTATCACCGCCATCGTGGGCACCTTCATCGTGGTGCTCGGCACGCTGAGCCTGTTGCTCACCTACCTGGTGCCGTTCCTGGCCGATCAGGTCAACGAGATCGCGCGCGAGGTGTCCCCGGAGCGTCTCCGTGCGGTGGCCGCCGACCTGGAGGCCTACCTGGGGCGCGTGCTTCCGGTCCCGGCCGGCGAACTCCAGCAGAGCTTCACCCGGCTCTTCGACACCCTCTTCCAGGAGCAGCGCCTGACCCGCATGCTCGGCTCGGTGGTCGACCTCTTCACCAACCTGTTCTATGCCGTCGTCGTCATCCCCTTCATCACGTTCTTCTTCCTCAAGGACGGCACGCTGATCCGCCAGGCGCTCCTGCGGCGCGTGCCGAACCGCTACTTCGAGGTGACGCTGGCCCTGGTGGAAAAGATCGAGACGAACCTGGGTCGCTACTTCCGGGCGCTGATGGTGCAGTGCCTCTCCATCGCCACGGTGGCGACGGTGCTGCTCTACGTCGCCGGGCTGAAGTATGCGCCGGCCGTGGGGCTGTTCACGGGGCTGGCCAACACGATTCCCTACTTCGGCCCCTTCCTGGGGTTCGTGGCGGGCACGCTCGTGGGCATCGCACAGACGGGGGACTTCTCGCTGGTGCCGGGCGTCGTGGTGGCGATGCTGCTGACGCAGCTGGCCGACAACGTTTTCTTTCAGCCCTTCATCTTCTCGAAGGCCGCCCGCACGCACCCGCTCGTGATCCTCTTCGTCGTGCTCATCGGGGCGCAGCTGGCCGGCATCGTGGGGATGTTGCTGGCCATCCCGGTGATGACGACGCTCCGCGTGGCGGCCGAGCAGGTATGGTGGAGTTTTCGCAATTATCGCATCCTGCGGGCGGGGCGGTGAACGGAGGGTTGGAAATTGAACCGGGCAGGTTGCAAATTGCACCTTGAAGGGGGGAGGCCCGCACAGGGGACCGGCTCCCCGACCGGCCCGCTACGCCCTGCAACCAGCAACCAGAACGGAGAGACCATGACCGAGACGCCGCTCCCCTCGACCCCTCCGGCCGCCGACGTGGGGCCGGCCGTGGCACGCATCCGCGCGACGGAGGCCCGGGTGCCGGAGGTGGCGCTCGTGCTCGGCTCGGGCCTGGGGGCGCTGGCCGATGCCGCCGAGGACGCCCGCGCCTTCCCGACGGAAGACCTGCCGGGCTATCCTCGTAGCACCGTGGAAGGGCACCAGGGCCGCCTCGTCTTCGGTCGACTCGAGGGGCGGGACGTCGTCTTTGTGCAGGGGCGCGTGCACCTCTACGAAGGGCACCCGATCCGCGCCGTCACGTTTCCCGTACGCCTGGTGCACGCACTCGGCGCCCGCCGCCTCGTCGTGACGAACGCCGCCGGAGGGATCCACCCGCTGTGCAAGCCCGGCACGCTCATGTTCATCACGGATCACATCAACTTTGCCTTCGACAACCCGCTCATCGGGCCCAACACGGACGGCGGCCCGCGTTTCCCGGATATGTCGGCCCCCTACGACCCGGACTGGATCGACCGGGCCGAGGCGGCGGCGCTGCGGCTGGGCATCGGCACGCGGCGCGGCGTCTACCTCTGGACGCGCGGCCCGAGCTACGAGACCAAGGCCGAGATCCAGGCGTTCCGGCGTCTGGGCGCCGATGCCGTGGGCATGAGCACCGTCCCCGAAGTCATCCAGGCCCGCTACCTGGGGATGCAGGTGCTCGGCCTCTCGACCATCACCAACTTTGCCGCCGGCCTGCACCCGGACCCGCTCCTGCACGAGGATGTACTCGCGGTGGGGCGTCAGATCCGGGGCGACCTGGAGCGTCTGGTCCGCGCCATCGTACGCGAGACGCTCTGACGCGGGCGGACCGGAAATTACCCTTTTCTTTTTCAGGCACCTGGCGTATACATGAAGGTGGGCGGGGGTGCCCGGCGGCGCGATGCCGGGCATGGATCAGGCCCCGCCGCCTCGAACGGATCGCCGCATGGACGTGCGGGGCAGGTGCTGATGCGAACGGTCTGCCTGCAGCGTATCGTAGGGATGGGATGGAGCCTGCTGATGGGCTGGCTCCCGATGGCCGTCGCCCAGCCGGCGACGCCCGTGGCGCATTTCTTCGGAAGCCTCGAGCGGACGGTGGTGGCCTCGGGGGCGCCCGTGGTGATGGAGGTGGAGGGCTATCTGCTCGTGACGTCCCCCGACGACGTCGCGGCGATGACGGCAGCCTTCGAACAGGCAACGCTCGACGGGCCGGCCGATGGGATCACGGTGGTGCGCCGGGAGGATCGCCCCGTGCGGCGGATGACCCTCGCGGACGGGCCGGAGGTGGCCGTCTTTTCGACACGCTTCATCCTGCGAACCGAGCGGACGGGGCGGCTGGACGTGCCGCCCTTCGCGGTGCGCTTCGGAGCTCGGGTGTACCGCGTCATGGTGCCGGCCCTTCAGGTCTACGAGCTGGATCCCGGCTTCTTTAGCGTCCGCCAGGCCGTGGTGCCGGTGCAGGTGCAGGCCCGGGATGCGACCACGGGCCGGCGGCTCCACCGGATCGGAACGGCCTTCCTGGCCGCGCCGGATGCCCTCGTGACGGGCTACCACGTCGTCATGGATGCCGAGCGCGTCGAGGTGACGCTGCCCGATGGCCGCACCCAGCGCCTGGATCGCGCCTGGGCGGTCGACCCGATCCGCGACGTGGTGGTGCTCTACGTGAACCCCAAGCTGACGCGGGCGGCGAACATGCAGCCGCTGTCGATGGCGCCGCTGCCTCCGGACCCGGCGCGCACGCCGTCCGAGGAGGAGGTGGTGTTCACCTACGGGTGGCCCGGCGGCTTCCAGCGCAGCACCGCCGGCCTGCAGTACGACGGCGTCGTGCTGACCGAGGTGGAACGCCTCTGGGTCAGCGCCAACCCCGTGCGCCCCGGCGACAGCGGGGGGCCGTTACTCGACCGCCGGGGTGAGGTGCTGGGCATCGTTACCGCCGGCACCGTGCTCAGCGGGCACCGGGATGTGCTGCGGGAGGAGGTGTGTATCGCCTCCGACCCGCGTCCGGCCCTGCGCCAGCGCCTGCTCGGTTCGCGGCCGCGCCTCCTGGAAGATTTCTTCGCCGATCCGGCCCTGCGTGCCCTGCCCCACGTGCAGGCCCTGCAACTATCCAATGCTCTCTTTATCGGCCGCCGTGCCGGGTCCGACGTGCGGGCGCGGCTGGCGCGCTTCGAGGAGGCCGTGGCCCGCTGGCAGGCCCCCGACCCCGGCCTCCACTTCATGGAAGGCGCCATCCATCAACTGCTGGGTACGGCCGACGAAGCCGTCGCAGCCTACGAGGCCGCGCTCGACGTGTACGACGACTATTTCCCCGCGACGTACATGCTGGCCCGGCATCATCTCGACACCGGCCACTATCGCCGGGCCGAACGGCTGTTCCGCCGGACCCGGCAGCATCCACCCTATGCACGGCTGGCCGCCTTCGGAGAGGCGCAGGCGCTGATACGGCAACTCCGGTACGAGGAAGCGATACCGCTCCTGGAGGAGGTGTTGCGGTATGACCCGGCCTTCGGCCCGGCCCTCTACGACCTGGCCCGCTGCCGCCTGGCGCTCGGCCAGCTACCGGAGGTGTGGGTGCTGCAGGCCCGTCTCTTCGACGTCAACCCCCGGTGGGCCCGGCGCCTCCGGCAGATGCTCCACATCCCCGCCCTGCAACCCGTTCGCCTGCTCGAGTGGCCGCGGGTGCCCCTGTGGGCGTACCTCCCGCACCTCCCCTGACAGCGCGTTTCGCGAGGAAGACCGTCCCCATGATGGGCTCCGCGCTGCCTTTCATGGCGAAAGATTGTTTTTTCAACGGTCGTTTTGCATATTATTTCAACACCCGGACGTCACCCTACGAGTCCTGTAGCATCTCACCGGGCCGCCCCAGAACGCGGGCGGGCCACACGGTCGTTTCCAGTAATTCATGGGCCCTCTGCCCGGATGTGCAGAGCGGACGGAGTGAGATTGATGGGGTACAAACAGGCTTCGCGGAATTACGACAACCACAGCGTTTCGGACCGTACGAACCAGCACGCCACGTCGTACGAACACGAAGAAACCGGGACGCCGGACCGTTTCAGCACGGGGCGGTATCGGGACGAGGTGTTCTCGCGGCGGGTCCCCGCCGGGAAACGCACGTACTTCTTCGACGTGAAGACCACCCGCTCCGGCGAAGATTTTTTCATCACCATCACGGAAAGCAAGCGGCACGACGACGGCAGCTACGAAAAGCACAAGATCTTTCTGTACAAGGAAGATTTTGGCAAATTCGTCTCGGCCATGCACGAGGTGGTGCAGTACGTTCGGGAAGAGTGCCTGCCCGGCTACGACTTCCATGACCTGCCGGAACTGTTGCCGGAGGACGATTACGACGACTACGACGACGGGCACGACTACGACGACGGGTACTGAAGCCGGGCGGATCGTTCGCCCGCCCTGTGAACCTTCTGCAAAGCGTGACCGGCCGGGGGGCGGCGGCGAACAAATAGCGTGGCGCTGATTATACAGGCCGGGACACTCCGGCCTGTGCCGGGATGACCCGGGACGTACTTGTTCATCTCGGCCCGGCAGGGCACCACGCATGGTCATGACCTCTGCGGAACGAAACACGGTGGCGCTGGAGAGGGTCCTCCGGCACATCCGCCCGGCGGTCCGCCGCGAGCGCGCCTATCACGTCGGCGGCTTCAGCGGGGCGGCGGTCAAACTCAACCAGAACGAGTCGCCCTACGATCTGCCGGGCGATCTGAAGCGGGAACTGCTCGAGGCCTTCATGGCCATCCCCTTCAACCGGTACCCGACCGAGCAGCCCGAGACGCTCCGGCAGGCGCTGGCCGAGCACCTCGGGCACCCCCCCGAGGCCCTGCTCGTCGGCAATGGATCGAACGAGCTGACCTACACGCTCGGCCTGGCGATCGTTGACGCCGGGACGAAGGTGGTCCTGCCCCGCCCGATGTTTGCGCTCTACGAGAGCATGGTGCGGCTCTACGGGGGCGAGGTGGTGGGGGTGGCGCCGCGCCCCGACCTGCACTTCGACGTGGAGGCGCTCGTCGCGGCCATCGAGCGGCACCGGCCGGCGCTGACGGTGCTCGCCTCGCCGAACAACCCCACGGGGCTGGCGCTCCCGCTGGAGGCCATCGAGCGCGTCGTGGCGGCGGCCGAGGGACCGGTGGTGATCGACGAGGCCTATGCGGAGTTCAACGAAGAGCCGAGTGCGCTCACGCTGCTCGACCGGTACCCGAACGTGCTGGTCATGCGCACGTTCTCGAAAGCGTTCGGGCTGGCGGGCCTCCGGGTGGGGTACCTGGTGGGACATCCCGCCGTCATCGGCGAACTGCTCAAGGCCCGGCTGCCGTTCATGGTCGACCGCCTGGCCGAGACCGTGACGCTGGCGCTGCTGGCGCGGCCCGACCTGCTCCGGGAGCGCGTGGCCGCCATCAAAGCCTCGTGCCGGGACCTGACGCAGGCCCTTCAGGCGATGGAGGACGTCGAGGTGATCCCCTCGCGTGCCAACTTCGTCCTTTTCCGCACCCCCCTGGAACCCCGCGAACTGATGGGTCGTCTCGCACGGGAAGGCGTGCTCGTGCGCGACATGAGCGGCTATCCCGAACTGGCGGGCTACGTCCGCGTCAACGCCGGCACGCCGGATGAGAACCAGGCCTTTGTGGTGGCGTTGAAAAGGGCGCTGCACCCACGTTGACCCTGTCCGCGCCGCCCGTGCGCGTCGCCCCGGCGCACCGCCTTTTCGGAACCTTTTGCTCGTTTCTTACGCATCGCGATGAGCTTTATCCAGGTAGACATCATCGGACTCTCGACCAGCCCTTCCAGCGGAGGGGCCTATGCACTGGTCCTGGGCGAAGTGGACGGAAACCGGCGCCTGCCCATCATCATCGGGGCCTTCGAGGCGCAGGCGATCGCGCTGGAGCTGGAAAAGATCACGCCGCCGCGGCCCATGACGCACGACCTCCTGCGCAACCTCTTCGAGGCCCTCGACGCCGAGGTGCTCGAGGTGCTGATCGACGAACTGCGGGAGGGCACCTTCTACGCCAAGATCCGCTACGCGCACAACGGGCAGGAAGGACAGCTCGACGCACGCCCGAGCGACGCGGTGGCGCTGGCCGTGCGCACCGATGCGCCCATCTTCGTGGCGTCGGCCGTGCTCGAAGAGGCGGGCATCCCCACCGAGGACGAGGTGGCGCTCACCTCGGCCGAGGCGCATGACGAGGTGGAGGAAGAGGAACCGATGCCGAAGTCGCCGCTGGCCCGGCTGCAGAAACAGCTCGAGGACGCCATCGCCGAGGAGAACTACGAACTGGCCGCCAAGCTGCGCGACAAAATCCAGCAACTCGAACGCGAGCGCGAGCGCAACTGACGAGTCGCCTCGCGTTCGGCCCGTGGTCGTGAAACGAAAGGTTGCCCGCTTGTACCAGGCGCCGGCGTCCTTTCGTTTTCGTTTTGATTCGATGTCGGTCCCGGAGCCCGGTGCCGCCCTGCCACCCCAGCCCTGATGCGCATGACCGCAACCGCTTCGACCGTCCTTCGTCGCCTTCCTTTTGCCGAACTGCCGGGCTTCCCCGCCCTCTTTCAGACGTACTGCACGGACTACGACGCGCTGGCGCCCTTCTTCGCCGGCGACTTCCGGCAGCCGGCGGCCCGGGCCGACGCCGCCCGCCGCGCTGCCGACCACCCCCGCGACCGCGCGACCCTCGTGGAGGTGCTGCTCGACCAGAACGCCCGCTGGGGGATGGACGCGGCGACCCGGGCCCACATCGAGGCGCTGCGCCGCCCGGAGGCGGTGGCCGTCGTCACCGGCCAGCAGGTGGGGCTGCTCACCGGGCCGCTCTACACGCCGTACAAGACCCTCACGGCCCTCCAGCTGGCCCACCGGCTCGGCCAGGAGACGGGCCGCCCCGTCGTGCCCGTGTTCTGGCTGGAAGGGGAGGACCACGACTTCGACGAGGTAGCCGCCGTGCGCCTGCTCCGGAACAACGAGCTGGTGACGGTGCGCTATGCCGCCCCGGAGGTGCCCGCCGACGGCAACGCCGGGCCGGTCGGGCGGCTGGTGCTGACCGACGCCATCGAGGAGGTGCTCGACGCGGTGGAGGCGGCCCTGCCCCCCACCGACTTCCGCGACGCGGTGATGGCGCCGGTGCGCGACGCCTACCGTCCCGGCGTCACCCTGCTCGACGCCTTTGCCCGGCTCATGCGCGCTTTCTTCCCGGAGGCCGGGCTCGTCTTCGTCTCCCCGGACGACGCCCGCCTGAAACGGCTGGCCGCCCCCCTGTTTCGCCGCGAGATTGAGGACCACGCCGGGAGCCTGGCCCGCCTCGAAGCCGTCAGCGCCCGGCTGGCCGAGCGGTATCACGCCCAGGTGCTTCCCCGCGCCACCAACCTGTTCCTCCTCGACGGCGGCCGCCGCTATGCCGTCGACGCCGAAGGCGCGGCGTTCCGCCTGCGGGGCACCGACCGCGTCTTCACCCGCGACGCGCTGCGGGCCCGCCTCGACGCCGACCCCGCCTGCTTCAGCCCCAACGTGGTCCTGCGCCCGCTCATGCAGGATACGCTCCTGCCCACGGCCGCCTACGTGGCCGGGCCGGGCGAGGTGTCCTACTTCGCCCAGTTCAAGCCCCTGTACGAATGGGCCGGCCTGCCGATGCCGGTCGTCTACCCCCGCGCCAGCGTCACGCTGGTGGAGCCGAAGGTGAAGAAGGTGCTCGAACGCCACCCCGTCGACCTCCCCGACCTGGCCGACGAGCCGGACCGCCTCTTCCGGCGCGTGGTGCTCGACGAGGCCGGGGTGGACATCGAGGCCGCCTTCCGCGAGGCGGCGCGGCACCTGCACACGGCGGTCAACCAGGTCAAGCCCGTGGCCGAGCAGGTGGACCGCTCGCTGGGCAAGGCCGCCGAGGCCACCCGCGCCACGCTGATGAAGGAGTTCGACCGCCTCAAGGAGCGGGTCATCAAGGCCGAGAAGCGCCACCACGACACCCTCCGCGACCAGCTCCACAAGGCCCGGGTCAACCTGTTTCCCGACGGCAAGCTCCAGGAACGGGTGCTCTCGCCCCTGTATTTTATGAACAAGTACAGCCCGGCCCTCCTGGCACGCCTCCACGACGACCTCTCGCTCGACACCACCGAACACCAGGTGGTGGAACTCTGAGCGGGAAAACCGTGGGGAGCGGGAGGGTGGGGAGAAGGGGGCGGTAGCGTTCCCGGCCCCCGCCCTCCCCCGCTCCAATCTTCAATCTCCAATCTTATATCTTGCCTATGGTGCAGCAGTTCGTGTCAATCGAGGTCTCCGAGG
>CAZKFR010000077.1:0-17138 GCA_964552015.1 uncultured Rhodothermaceae bacterium
CAGCCGCTCTTCGTCATTGAAACGGCCTGACGCCCTGCTACCGGCCCTCCTTTCACGCCCTCCGACCGCCACGCCGTGTTCAAGAAAGTCCTCATCGCCAACCGCGGGGAGATCGCCCTGCGGGTCATCCGGACCTGCCACGAGATGGGCCTGAAGACGGTGGCCGTCTATTCGACGGCCGACCGGGATTCGCTGCACGTGCGTTTCGCCAACGAAGCCGTCTGCATCGGCCCGCCGCCCTCGCGCGAGAGCTACCTGCGCTTCGACCGCATCATCGCCGCCGCCGAGGTCACCGGCGCCGACGCCATCCACCCCGGCTACGGCTTCCTGGCCGAGAACGCCGACTTCAGCGCCATCTGCGCCGACCACGGCATCAAGTTCATTGGCCCCGGTCCCGAGACCATCCGCCTGATGGGGGACAAGAGCCTGGCCAAAGACACCATGCGCAAGGCCGGCGTGCCCGTTATCCCCGGCTCCGACGGCGTCGTCGAATCCGCGGCGGAGGGCAAGCGCATCGCCGCCGAGATGGGCTACCCGGTCATCATCAAGGCCCGCGCCGGGGGCGGCGGCAAGGGCATGCGCCTCGTCACCGACGAGCGCGACTTCACGAAGCAGTTCGACATGGCCCGCAACGAGGCCGAGGCCGCCTTCGGCGATGGCGGCGTCTACATCGAGAAGTTCGTCACCAGCCCGCGGCACGTCGAGATCCAGGTGCTGGGCGACGGCCAGGGGACGGTCATCCACTTCGGCGAGCGCGAGTGCTCCATCCAGCGGCGCCACCAGAAGCTCGTCGAGGAATCGCCCTCCCCCATCGTGGACGAGGACCTGCGGCGGCGCATGGGCGAGGCCGCCGTCCGCGGCGCCGAGGCCGTCAACTACGAAGGCGCCGGCACGATCGAGTTCCTCGTCGACGCCGACCGCAACTTCTACTTCATGGAGATGAATACGCGCATCCAGGTCGAGCACCCGGTCACGGAGGAGGTGGCCGACTGCGACCTGATCGAATACCAGATCCGCGTGGCCATGGGCGAGAACGTGCGGCGGCGCGAGGTACCCCTCGAAGGGCACGCCATCGAATGCCGCATCAACGCCGAGGACCCCTTCCGTAATTTCGCACCCTCACCCGGCGTCATCCAGACGTTCCACCCGCCCGGCGGCCACGGCGTCCGGGTGGACACGCATGCGTATGCCGGGTACGTCATCCCCCCGCACTACGACTCCATGATCGCCAAGCTCATCGTCCGGGCCCGCACGCGCGAGCTGGCCATCAACAAGATGCTGCGGGCCCTCGACGAGTTCGTCATCGAGGGGGTCAAGACCACCATCCCCTTCCACCGGCAGCTCCTGCGCAACGAGGCCTTCCGCGCCGGCCACTTCGACACCCGTTTCCTGGAGCATTTCCAGCTCCAACCCGAGCCGGAAGTGTGATTTTGGCTTGAGGATCGGCTTTTCCTCCGCGCAGGGCATGGGTTTATGGTCGCTGGTTTTTATACTCCGGCATCGCCCGGTGCGCACCGTGCCGGGTGCCCGTTTCGCTCATCAGCCCACTCGAACGCCATGGATTTCCCCAGCGACCTGCGCTATTCGAAGGATCACGAATGGCTCCGTATCCTCGACGACGGCAAGACGGCCCGCGTCGGCATCACCGACTTTGCCCAGCAGGAACTGGGCGACATCGTCTACGTCGAGCTGCCCGCCCCCGGCGACGCCTTCGAGGCCGGTGAGGAGTTCGGCACCGTCGAGGCCGTCAAGACCGTCTCCGAGCTGTATATGCCCGTCTCGGGAACCGTCACGGCCGTGAACGAGGACCTGGTCGACGCCCCCGAGCGCGTCAACGAGGATCCCTACGGGCAGGGCTGGATGGTCGAGATCGAGATGCGCGACCCGTCCGAGGCCGAGGCGCTCATGGACGCCGACGCCTACCGCGACATGGTCGGGGGGTGAGGGTCCACGTTTCACGTTTCCGGTTTCACGTTTCGGGTTGACCGTCTGGCACCGGGGCCCTATCGGGGCTCCGCCCTCTGCACGGTGCCCCCACCCCCCGGGCTACAGCCCGCGACGACGTCTTCGCCCACATACCAAACGTTGCACGGGCCACGTTGAACGTGCAACGCAGCGCATAACCGAGCATGCACGAGCGCATCGTCATTCTGGACTTCGGGTCGCAGTACACGCAGCTCATCGCCCGGCGCATCCGCGAGGCGGGGGTCTATGCGGAGATCCTGCCGTGCACCGTGGAGCCGGCCGAGGTGGTGGCCCTCTCCCCGAAAGGGCTGATTTTTTCCGGCGGCCCGTCGTCGGTCTACGACCCGGACGCCCCGCAGCTCTCGCCCAGCTGGCTGTCGCTGCGGCGGGACGATGGCAGCCCGATGCCCATCCTGGGCATCTGCTACGGGTTGCAGGCGATGGCGCACACGCTCGGCGGCGAGGTGGCCCGGGCCGACCGCCGTGAGTTCGGCCGCGCCCACCTGGTGGTGGACGACGACGCCGACCTGCTCGCGGGCGTGCCCTCCGGCTCGACGGTCTGGATGAGCCACGGCGACCACCTGAGGCGCCTGCCCGAAGGCTTCCGCATCATTGCCCACACGGACAACGCCCCCATCGCCGCCGTCAAGGCCCTGCACCGCCCTCACTTCGGCGTGCAGTTCCACCCCGAGGTGGTGCACACCGAGCACGGCCGCACCATCCTGCAGAACTTCGCCTACCGCGTCTGCGGCTGCTCGGGCGACTGGTCGGCCGCCTCGTTCGTCGAGGAGAAAATCCGCGAGATCCGGGCGCAGGTGGGGGACGAGCACGTCATCCTGGGCCTCTCGGGCGGCGTCGACTCGTCCGTGGCGGCGGTGCTGCTGCACGAGGCCCTGGGCGATCGGCTCACCTGCATCTTCGTCAACAACGGCGTCCTCCGCAAAGGCGAGTGGGAGCAGGTCCAGGACACCTTCCGCGACCATTTCCAGATCCGCCTCAAGACCGTCGACGCCTCCGATCTGTTCCTCGACCGCCTCGCCGGCGTGGCCGACCCCGAGCGCAAGCGCAAGATCATCGGCAACACGTTCATCGAGGTGTTCGAGCAGGCCACCGAGGAGATCGTGGCGGAGCTGGGGCGCAAGCCGAAGTACCTGGCGCAGGGCACGCTCTACCCGGACGTCATCGAGAGCGTCTCGTTCAAAGGGCCCTCGGCCACGATCAAGACGCACCACAACGTGGGCGGGCTGCCGGAGAAGATGGACTTCGAGGTGCTCGAGCCGTTCCGCGAGTTGTTCAAAGACGAGGTCCGCGAGATCGGGCGGCTCCTCGGCGTGCCCGAGACGATCATCGGACGCCACCCCTTCCCCGGCCCGGGCCTGGCCATCCGGGTGCTCGGCCCCGTCACGCGCGAAGCGCTGGCCCTGCTGCGCGAGGCCGACGCCATCTTCATCGACGAACTCAAGAGCCACGGCCTCTACGACGACGTGTGGCAGGCCTTTGCCGTCTTGCTGCCCGTGCAGAGCGTCGGCGTCATGGGCGACGCCCGCACCTACGAGAACGTCTGCGCCCTGCGGGCCGTCACCAGCGTCGACGGCATGACAGCGGACTGGGCCCCGCTCCCCTACGACGTCCTCGCCCACATCGCGAACCGCATCGTGAACGAGGTGCGCGGGATCAACCGCGTCGTCTACGACATTAGCTCGAAACCTCCGGCCACCATCGAGTGGGAATGAACCCGCCGTGTCCATGATCCGAGACCGCGCCGCCTGGGACGCCTTCGAGGCCCGGTGGCAAACGCATGACTACCTGACGCTTGAGGAGCGTTTTCGTCTGCAGGACGAACTCATCGCGCTGGCCCGCGCCCTGGGGGCCTGGCCGCCCGAGGATCCCCTGGCCGGCCTCGAAACGGACATCCATCTGGCCCGAAAGCTCCATGCCGCAAGCCGCCCATCGGCTCCCTGAACGCGCCCGAGCACCCGGACCGCTCACCGGACTAGCCTGAACGCCGCATGGTTACGCACCTGACTGCTCTGCACCCGATCCTGTGCTGCCTGTGCGCCCTCCTGCTGATGGCCGGCGGGCCGGGCGGGACGTCTGTGCGAGCACAGGACCTGCACAGCCCGGTACCCCGCATCGAGGCGGCCGAGGAGGTGTTTGCCGAGGGCCTCGATGCCTTCAAAGCCGGTAACTACGGCCTGGCCTTCCGACGCTTCCAGATCGTCATCGACCAGTACCCGTTCAACCGCAAGACGACGGCGGCCTGGCTGATGTCCGGCAAGGCCCTCTACCGGAACGGGGCCTATGCCCGCGCCGCCGAGGTGCTGGCCTCGTTCCTGTCGATGTACCCATCGAGCCGGTATGCCGACGAAGCCCGGCGCACGCTCGCCCTGGCGCGGGAAGCGGCCACGCAGCGGGAACGTCCGGTGGTCACCTTTGGCATCCTCCTCCCGATGGACGGCCCGGACCTGCCCCGTACCCAGGCCCTGTTCAACGGCATCCGGCTGGCCGTCGACGCACACAACCGGACGACGCAGGACGCCCCGCTGATCCGCCTCGTCTTCCGCAACACCCACAACGCCAGCTCCGACGCCGCCGCGCAGGTGCGTGCCCTGGCTTCCGAAGGCGCTGACGTCATCATCGGGCCGCTCTACAGCCAGGAGGCGCTGGCCGCGGCCGACGCCGCCGAGCGCGCCGGCGTCACCCTCGTGGCCCCGCTGGCTACCGACGAGGCCGTCTCGGCCGGTCGTCGCTACGTCTTCCAGGCCAACCCGACCCTCACGCTCCGGGGCCGGCTCATGGCCCGCTTCGCCGTGCAGGGCCTGCGCCTGCAGGACTTCGGCCTCATTGCCGAACTCGGCGACAGCGTGGGTGAACGCATGGCCGAGGGCTTCTACGAGGAGGCCGTACGCCTGGGCGCCACCGTGCAGTATTACGTCCTCCTGCCCGAGAGCCGGGACTGGTACCGCCTCCCGGAACTCCTCGGTGCCGACTCCCTCCGCCGTGTGCAGGCGCTGTACCTGCCGATCCCGGCCGAAGGCCCCCGGCTTGCCGAAGGGGTGCTCAACAGCCTCGAACGCAGCGGCTCGACGGCCCGCGTCCTCGGCGGCAAGGCCTGGCACAACCTCCCCATCGCCAGCCGGGCCAGCGCCTTCCAGGTCACCTATACCAACGACTTCTTCCCGGACCCGAACAACCCGGAGGTGAAACGCTTCGAAGAGCGCTACCGGGACCTGGCGGGCACGCCGCCCGACCGCCTGGCCTACACCGGCTACGACGTGGCCCGTTACCTCATCGCCCAGCGAACGGCCCGGCCCGAGGTGCCCTTCGACCGCCTCCTGCACGAGGCACCGCCGTACGAGGGCCTGAGCCTGCGCATCGACTTCAACGGCGGCAACGTCAACCAGGCCCTGTTCTACCATCGCTACCGCGACGGGCGGCTCCAGCTCCTGCGCTGAAGCGGGCCGGAACAGCCGGGCCGACCCCTCGTATCACGCCCGCGCCGGATGCCCCACAGGCCCGGCCTTTTTCATGTCCAGACGCCCCGGCCGCATACGATCCGTCCGGCCCGGCGCGTTAGCACAGGACGACTCCGCCTTCCCAACGCATCCCCATCGATTCATGCTTTCGTCTTTCCGACGGACATTGCCCTGGTCGCTCCTGCTCATCGTACTCCTGGCCGGCTGTTCCGGCACGGGGCGTATCCGCTATGAAACGCCGAAGGAGGCGTTCGAGAAAGGCATGGCGGCCTACGAAGCGGGCAAGTACGACGAGGCCATCCTCTACCTGCAGGGCGCTTTCGACTTCGGCCGCACCCACGAATACGCCGCCGACGCCCAGCTCTACCTGGCCCGCGCCCACTTCGCCAACAAGGACTACCTGCTGGCGGCCAGCGAGTACAACCGCTTCGTCCAGATCTACCGCAGCGACCCGCGCGTGCCGGATGCCGAGTTCGAGCGGGCGATGACGTACTACATGCGTTCCCCCTCGTTCGAACTCGACCAGACCGACACCGAGACGGCCATCGAGCAGTTCCAGCTTTTTTTGAACCGCTACCCGAACCACCCGAAGGTGCCGGAAGCCGAGGCGCGCATCCGCGAGTTGCGGGAGAAGCTGGCCCGCAAGCAGTACGAGGCCGGTCGTCTCTACGAACGCCGCGAGCTTTTCGAGGCGGCCGCCCGCTCGTACGAGGCCGCCTTCGACCGCTTCCCGGACACCTCGTGGGCCGATGACGCCCTCGTCGGTGCCATGCGGGCCTACCTGGCCTACAGCGACCAGAGCATCCCCTCGCGCCAGCGCGAACGCCTGCTGCCGGCGCTGGAGCACTACGAGCGGCTGGTCCAGCTCTTCCCCGACAGCCCGCTGCTCAAGGAGGCCGAAGCGCTGTACGAACAGATCACGGCCCGGCTGAAAAACCTCGACGAGGGAGCCTCCTGACCCATGCGCGTCGGCATCTTTGGCGGCTCGTTCAACCCACCGCATACGGCCCACCTGATCGTCGCCGAGCTGGTGCGTGAGGCCGGCGGGCTGGACCGGGTGCTGTGGATCCCCGCCGCCCGGCCGCCCCACAAGCCCGAGGCCGACCTGGCCGACGCCGACCACCGCCTGGCCATGACCCGGCTGGCCGTGGCCGGCAACCCGGCCTTCGACGTGTCGGACCTGGAGCTGCGCCGCACGGGGCCTTCGTACACCGTCGACACCCTTCGCGCCCTCCAGACGGCCCACCCGGACGTCGCCTTCACCCTGATCCTCGGCGGAGACAGCTTCCGCGACTTCGCCACCTGGCGCGATCCCGACGAGATCGCCCGACGGGTGACGCTGCTCGTCTACGACCGGCCCGGCAGCACCTACGAGGCCGTGCCCGAGCGCTTCCGCGCCCGCGCCCGCTTCGTCGAGACGCCCCTGCTCGCGATCTCCGGCACCGACATCCGCCGCCGCGTCCGCGAGGGCCGGACCATCCGCTACCTCGTCCCCGAGCCCGTGCGCCAGTATATCACAGCGCACGGGCTGTACCGCTGAGCGGCTTCGGATCAGCGGGCGGCCGGCCCGACCACACCCCCAACCTTCCCCCGCCACATGCCTACCCTGTTCGAAAAGGCGGCCCAGCTCGTGATGGTGCGGCTGGGGTCGAACATGCCGCCGCCGGTGACGGTGGCCGAAGACGCCGAGCGGGTGGCGCGGCTCCTCGAACGCTATCCCCTCGGCGGCCTCGTGGTGTTCAACGGCACGCGCGACGAGACGCCCGGCGTGCTGGCCGCCCTCCAGGCACACAGCCCCTTCCCCCTGCTGGTGGGGACCGACATGGAGCGGGGCGTGGGCCAGCAGCTGCGCGGCGCGACGGTCTTCCCCCATGCCATGGCCTTCTCGCGGCTGGGGGACGAGGCCGAGGACGCCGTGGAGACGGCGGCCCGCATCGCCGCACGGGAGGCGCTGGCCTGCGGGATCCACATCACCTTCGCCCCCGTGGCCGACGTCAACCTGGACCCGCGCAACCCGATCATCGCCACGCGGGCCTTCGGGTCGGACCCCGCCACGGCCGCCCGGCTGGCCGCCGCCTACGTGCGCGGCGCCCGCGCCGAGGGGCTGCTCACCACCGCCAAGCACTTCCCCGGCCACGGCAACACCGCCGCCGACTCGCACGCCGAGCTGCCCGTGGTCCGCAGCGACCGCGCCACGTGGGAGCGCACCGACGCCGTGCCCTTCCGGGCCACCCTCGCTGCGGGCACCGACCTGGTGATGACGGCCCACCTGGCCTACCCTGCCCTCGACCCGAGCGGCGCGCCCGCCACCGCCTCGCCCCGCATCCTCCGCGACCTTCTGCGCCGCGAGATGGGCTTCACGGGCGCCGTCATCACGGACAGCCTGCTCATGGGCGCCATCCGCACCGACGACTCCGGCGCGCAGGCCGCCGCGCTCGTCCGGGCCGGCGTCGACCTCCTGCTCGACGTGCCCGACCCCGGCGCGGCCGTCGAGGGGCTCGTCCGCGCCGTGGAGGCGGGCACCCTCGCGGCCGACCGCCTCGACGAAGCCTTCCGGCGGGTGCAGGCCCTCAAGCAGCGGCTCGTCGACCGCTTCGGGCCGGACGTCTTCACCCGGCCGCCTGCCGCGCCGGTGGGTTCGGCCGCCCACCGCGCCCGGGCCGACGACGTCGCCTTCCGCGCGCTGACCGTGCACCGGACGCCGGGGCCGCTCCTCCCCGAGGCCGACGGCGACGGGCTGCTGGTGGTGCTCGTCCGCCCCCACGCCTCCCACCTCGACCCACCCGAGGCACCCCTCGGCGCGATGCTTCGCACGGCGCTCCCCCGGGCCGCCTATGCCGAAGCCGGCCCGGACGCCGGCCCCGACGTGTTCGACCGGATCACTGCACAGGCCCTCCGGGCGCGGCGCGTGGTGCTGGCCCTCGTCGTCAAGCCCGCCGCCTGGCACGCCTTCGGCCTGCGGCCCGCCCAGCAGGCCTTCGCCGACCGGCTGGCCGGGCGCCGCCCCGTGGAGGTCGTCGCCCTCGGGAGCCCCACCATCCTCGAGCGCTTCCCCGCCGCCCCCGTGCACGCCTGCACCTACAGCGACGTCGAACCCTCCCAGCGGGCCCTCGTCCGTTTCCTCCGGGAAGGGTTCGCGGGCGTTGCGCGTTAAACGTCTTCGCGTTGAACGTTACACGTAGAACGCGAAACATGGAACAAACCCAGGGAGCCATGGCACTGACCTATTCGCAGACGATAGACCTCGGAACGAAGGCGCCGGACTTCACGCTGCCGGTGGCCAACCCGCCGAAGGACGATCCGGGCCGCACCACATACAGCCTCCACGACTTCGACGAGGCCCGGGCGCTGGTGGTGGTGTTCATGTGCAACCACTGCCCCTACGTGGTGCACATCGAGGATGCGCTGCTGCGCCTGGCGCGGGCATACCAGCCCAAGGGCGTGGCGTTCGTGGGCATCAACGCGAACGAGCCGGCGCAGTACCCGGAGGATTCGTTCGAGAAGATGGCCGAGCGGGCCGCGGCAAAGGATTACCCGTTCCCCTACCTGTTCGACGCCACCCAGGAGGTGGCGAAGGCGTACGGTGCGCTCTGCACGCCCGATATCTACGTCTTCGACCGCGACCGGCGGCTCGTCTACCACGGCCGTTTCGACGCCACCCGCCCGCGTACGGGCCAGACGCCCGACGGCGCCGACCTGCGCCGCGCCCTCGACGAGCTGCTGGCCACCGGGCGCGTCACCGGCGAGCAGTATCCTTCGATGGGCTGCAACATCAAATGGCGGCCCGGCAACGAACCCGACCCTCTGGGGTGACATCCATCCGGGATTTCTCGTAGATTCGGGGCGCGTCCTTCCGGGCGCGCCCTTCTTTCTGTCCGCTGTCTTCATCCCCGCCGCGCCTATGGACTGGATCATCCTCCTTCCCCCCCTGGTCGCCATCGTCCTGGCCCTGTGGACGCGCGAGGTTTTCCTCTCCCTCTTCGTGGGGCTCTGGCTGGGAACGACGATCCTGGTGGGAGGCAACCCGATCCTGGGGCTGCGCGAGCTGGCCGACCAGATGGTGGCCGTCTTCACCGACGCGGGCAACACCCGGATCATCCTGTTCAGCCTGCTGGTGGGGGGGCTGATGGCGCTGGTGCAGGCCTCGGGCGGGGTGGCGGGCTTCATCCGCTGGGCCCAGCGGCGCGGCTGGGGCACCACCCGGCGGGGCGCCGAGGTGCTGGCCTGGGTGGTGGGGATGCTGATCTTCATCGAGTCGAGCATCACGTGCCTGGTCGTCGGGGCCGTGAGCCGCCCGTTCTTCGACCGCCTGAAGCTGCCCCGCGAGAAGCTGGCCTACTACTGCGACGCCACCAGCGCGCCCGTGTGCATGAGCATCCCGCTCAACGGATGGGGGGCCTACGTGCTGGGGCTGCTGGCGGCCCAGGGCATCACCGCCGGCGCCGTGAGCCTGCTGGCCACCTCGCTCCTGTTCAACTTCTACGCCCTCTTCGTCATCGTCTTCACGCTGGTGCTGGCCCTCACGGGCTGGGGCTTCGGCCCGATGCGCCGCGCCGAAGAGCGGGCCGCCGCCACCGGGGCGCTGCTGCGCGAGGGAGCCATCCCCATGATCGCCGAGGAGGTGGTGGAGCTCCCCCCCGTGCCCGGCTCGAAGCACCAGGCCCGCGACCTGCTCATCCCCCTGGCCGTGATGGTGGGGATGATCTTCCTCGGCCTCTACATCACCGGCGAGGGCAACCTGATGCAGGGCAGCGGCTCGACCTCCGTGCTGTGGGCCGTCGGCGCGGCCACGGGCGTGGCCATGGTGATGTACGCCCTGCCCCTGGGCCGCCCCCCCCTGCTCTCCCTCCGCGCGTCGATGCACCTGGTGATCAAGGGCTCCTCGGGGATGGTGGGCGTGGTGCTGCTGGTGGTCTTCGCCTTCGCCCTGGGGCAGGTGTCGCGGGCGCTGGAGATGGGACCGTACATCGTCGGGCTGATCGGGACCGGCGGGCCGTCGTGGTGGCTGCCGGCGCTGGTGTTCGTGGTGGGCTGCTTCGTCTCCTTCACCCTCGGCTCGTCGTGGACGGCCTACGCCATCCTGCTCCCCATCGCGCTGCCGCTGGCCGAGGGCCTGGGCCTCTCGATGCCGCTCATGCTCGGGGCCGTGCTCTCGGGCGGCGTCTTCGGCGACCACGCCTCGCCGCTCTCCGACACGTCCATCATCGCGTCGATGGCCGCCGCCAGCGACCACGTGGACCACATCAACACGCAGCTCCCGTACGCGCTGCTCGTGGCGGGCCTGGCCTTCGTCGCCTTCCTGGCCGCCGGCCTGATCCTGTGAGGCCCGATGTTCGACGACCGCGCCTTCGCCACGTGGCCCCGGGTCCTCCTTGGCGCCCTCGGCTTCGCGACGCTCTTCGGCGTCGTAGCCGTCCTCACCGACCTGCTCTTCGAAGAACGCCTCTACCTCTCCCGATGGACCCTTGGCCTGGCCCTGCTCGCCTTCGTGGGCTACCTGGGCGTGGCCGCCGCCATCCGCAGCCGCCGTCGGCACGAACCCTGAACCACGCTTGTAATTTTTCTGGTCGGCCCGGCATCACTCCCTGTGTTCACCCTATATTTCAGGCGGCCTCCGGACCCGGCCGCCGTGCCAGCATCCTTCTCTGTCCGGAACGCGGGGAGGCCGGGCCTGCCTCCCCCTCGTGCGCTGCCGATGCGCCGGCCCAGACCGGCCTCGGGCATCTCAAAAGGAGATCGCGTCTCCGTCTCGATTTGAGTCCGCAACGCCTGCGTTCGGCCACACCCGCGCGCAGGATACCGTATTATGCCCTGTTTCGATCTTTTCCGCAAAGGCGGCACGCCGTTTGACAGACGCTCTCGTGCCTCTGTTCAACCCGCTGGCTTCACTGTTTAGTCGTTTGCATGGAATCCGTCGCGTCTGTATCCACGCCCATCCCCAGGATCCCGTCCGGGATCGACGTCGTCGATGCGCAATGGGGGGGCCTCTACCGCGGTGGCTCGTACCTGGTGTATGGACCGCCCGCTAGCGGCCATCGCCTGCTTCCGCTGGCGTTCGTGCGCACCGGCGTTCGGCTTGGCGCCTCCTCGCTGCTCATCTCCCCCGAGCGACCGAAAGACCTGACCATTCAGGCGGCGGCCATCGGTTTCGACCTGCGGGGCGCCCACGCCGCGGGCCGGGTTCGCCTGATGCGCATCCCCCCGCTGTTCAACCTCCAGAACGTAGGCGACGACGGCGTCGCACGCGCCCTGCAGGACCTCGCCGCGCTCATCCGCCAGCACCAGCCCGACCGCCTGGCCATCACGGACTTCACCCCGTTCGTGCAGTTCCGCTCGTTCGAGCGCATGCAGCGCGAACTGCTGCACCTCTTCGAGCAGATCGACCCGGTGGCGACTACCCTCCTGCTCGCCCTCGACGAGCCAACGACGCCCCGCGAGGACGACACGATCACCTTCCTCCAAAACCAGGTGACGGGCTCGGTACACGTCGAACTGGTCGAAGGCGACATCTCGACGCGGCGCCGCCTGACCCTCGTACCGCACATCGGGCATCTTCGCCGGGTGATCGTGGAGGACTGGGACCTGACCCGACTGGGCGCGGCCGAAGCCGCGAACGAGGCGCCCTCCCGCACGGAGACGCCTCCCCCCCCGGCCGACCTGCCGACCCTCGAAGCCCCCACGTTCACGATCGAACCGACCGGCTTCGTACCCGTCCCGCCCCCGGAACCCACGGGCGCGACGCAACCCGAAACGCCCGCCCCGGCCACCCTCACCGTCGAGGAAGAACTCCCCGACACGCCGGACTTCATCTACGAGGATCGTGAGGCCTTCCGAGACCGCCTCCAGCAGCATTTCGTGCAACGCGACCAGGACGCCACGCCCTTCCTGCTGCTCGCCATGCGCATGGACCAGTCGGAGGGGGCGGTCCGCCCCCTGGCCTTCGATTTCCTCATGGATCTGGTCAGTGAGACACTCCGGGATGAAGACGCCATGCTGGCCGACACGGAGAAAGAGCGTCTGGTGGTCCTGCTGGGAAACAGCCGCCCGGAGGAAGCCCAGTACTTCTTCTCACGCCTCAAGAACCGGCTCCGCCAGGAGGCCCCCGAGCAGGCCGATCATCTGCTGCACGCCGTCTCGGCCATCGTCGTGCCGGACGGTCGCCCGTTCCGCACGGCGGACGAGTTTCTCACCTACGCCCTCGACGAGGACTGAGGCCGCATTTTTTTTCGCGTGGGGCTTATCTCTGCGGCGAAGCAGCCGATGATGGTAGCAGGCGCGAGCCGACTTCCCCTTCGCGCATCGACATCCTTCACCCTGTGATTGCATCCATCTGGGCGAAAGGCCCAACAGAAACACAGCCCGAGCGATCGGGTTGTGTGCGTCGGGGAAAGCGCCCTGCGGGCTGCGGCCTGCGGGGCGCTTATTTGTTGGGATCTACCGGAACGGCCGCTCGCGCCGGAGCACGTCCATCAGGTCGTCCACACCCACCGGCCCGCCCCGGTACAGGAACGGCTCGCCGTAGGTAGCGCCGATCGGATATCCGTAGGTACGCGCCCGCGCCTCGATCCAGTGGAAAAAGTCGGGGTTTGAAACGAAGGTCTCGGGCTCGTCCTCGGCCGGCTCGTAGTCCGGGTTGAAGAACTGCGAGCGGAACGCCTGCAAGGCCCGTGTGCGCTGCTCCCACACGTCGCTCACGTCCACGACGAAGGTGGGTTCGAACGGGATGGCCTGCATGTAGTGCAGGATGTGGTGGGGCCGCCAGGGTTCCTGTGCGGTGCCGTCGTCCTCGCGGGTGGCGATCTTGCGCAGCCCGGCATAGAACGCCGCCTCGACGGCCAGCCGGGCGGCGGCGCCGTGGTCGGGATGCCGGCACGCCGGCGCGTTGACGAGCAGGACGTGCGGGCGGTACCGGCGCAGGACGCGGATCACGCGCTCCCGGTTGGCCGGCGTCAGGGCGATGTCGCCGTCGGGCAGGCCCAGGTTCTCCCGCACCACGACGCCGAGGATCTCCGCCGCCGCCCGTGCTTCTTCAAGCCGCCCCTCCGGGGTTCCCCGCGAGCCCAGTTCCCCCCGCGTAAAGTCGACGATGCCGACCCGATAGCCCTGGCGGGTCAGCCGGCAGACCGTGCCGCCCGCACAGAGTTCGACGTCGTCCGGGTGAGCAGCCAGGGCCAGCACATCGAGCGGTCGGTCGTGCATGGTTTCAATAGGCTGGATCGAGGTGGCGAGGCGCGTCAGCCTACGACGAAGTTGACGATCCGGCCCGGCACGTAAATCTCGCGGCGGAGGGTCTTGCCGTCGAGGTGGCGCGCCACGTTCTCGTGGGCGCGGGCGGCGGCGAGCACCTCCTCCTTCGGCGCCTCCGCCGGCACGGCGATCTTCGCCCGCAGCTTGCCGTTGACCTGCACGGCGATCTCGACGGTCTCCTCCCGGAGGTAGCGTTCGTCGGCCTCCGGCCAGGGGGCGTAGGCCAGCGACGGCTCGTGCCCCAGCCGTGCCCACAGCTCCTCGGCGATGTGCGGGGCCAGCGGCGCCAGCAACAGCACGAACGGCTCGGCCACGGCCCGCGGCACGGCCTCCAGCGGCACGAGCGCGTTGTTCAGCTCGATCAGCGCCGCGATGGCCGTGTTGAAGCTCATCCGCTCCATGTCGTCCGTGACGCGGGCGATGGTGCGGTGCAGGGCCCGCAGCAGTTCGTCCGACGGCGGCGCGTCGGTGACGCGCAGCGCCCCGGTGCGCTCGTCGACGAAGTTGCGCCAGACGCGCTTGAGGAAGCGGTGCACCCCCACGATGTCGCGCGTGTTCCACGGCTTCGACGCCTCCAGCGGCCCCAGGTACATCTCGTAGAGCCGGAGCGTATCGCACCCGTACTGCTCGTTGACCTCGTCCGGGCTGACGGCGTTCTTGAGGCTCTTGCCCATCTTGCCGTACTCCTGCGTGACGGGCTCGCCCTGGTAGAAGAACTTACGGCCGGGCTGGTCCTGCACCTCGGTGGCCGGGCGGCCGTCCTGGTCGACGACCTCGTCGGCGGGCACGGCCACCCCCCGCCGGTCGCGATAGGCATAGGCCTGGATGTAGCCCTGGTTGAACAGCTTGCCGAAGGGCTCGGGCGTCGAGACGTGCCCCAGGTCGTAGAGCACTTTGTGCCAGAAACGGGCGTAGAGCAGGTGCAGCACGGCGTGCTCGGCCCCGCCCACGTAGAGGTCCACCCCCATCGGGTGCATCCAGTACCGCTCCAGCTCGGGATCGACGAAGCGCTCGTCGTTCTTGTTGTCGATGAAACGGAGGTAGTACCAGCACGAGCCCGCCCACTGCGGCATGGTGTTGTACTCGCGCTCGTAGCGGACGCCGTCGATCTCGACGAAGCGCCAGGATTCGGGCGCGCGGCTGAGCGGGGGGCGCGGCGGCGCGTTGGGGTCGTCGCTGGCGGCCGGGCGGAAGTCGTCCATCTCGGGGAGCGTCACCGGCAGGTCCTTCTCGTCGACGGGCACCACGCGGCCGTCCGGGGCATAGAGGATGGGGAAGGGCTCGCCCCAGTAGCGCTGCCGGGAGAAGAGCCAGTCGCGCAGCTTGTAGGTGACGGTGGCCCGGCCGTAGCCCGTCTCTTCGAGCCACGCGATGATCTTCCGCTTGGCCTCGGCCACGGACAGGCCGTCGAGGAAGCCGCTGTTGATGGCCGGGCCATCGCCCGTATAGGCTTTGCCTTCGAAGCCCTCGGGCGGCTGTACGGTGCGGATGATGGGCAGGTCGAAGGCCTCGGCGAACTCCCAGTCGCGCTCGTCCTGGCCGGGCACGGCCATGATGGCGCCGGTGCCATAGCCCATCAACACGTAGTCGGCGATGAAGACGGGGATGCGCCGGCCCGTGGCCGGGTTGACGGCCCAGGCGCCGGTGAACACGCCCGTCTTCTCCCGCGACTCGATCTGGCGCTCCACGTCGGACTTGGCCTCGGTCTGGCGGCGGTACGCCTCCACGGCTTCCTTCGGCGTGGCGGCACCGCCCGTCCACGCCGGCTTCGTCCCCTCAGGCCAGGCCTCGGGCACCAGCGCATCGACGAGCGGGTGCTCGGGCGCCAGCACCATGTAGGTGGCGCCGAAGATGGTGTCCGGTCGTGTGGTGAAGACGCGGATCCGCTCCTCCCGCCCGTCGACGGGGAAGTCGATCTCGGCCCCCTCGCTACGGCCGATCCAGTTGCGCTGCATGAGCTTGATGGGCTCGGGCCAGTCGACCAGGTCGAGGTCCTTCTCCAGCCGGTCGGCGTAGGCCGTGATGCGCATCATCCACTGGCGCAGGGGGCGCTTGTAGACGGGGTAGTTGCCGCGCTCGCTCCGCCCCTCGTTCGTCACCTCCTCGTTGGCCAGCACCGTGCCGAGCGCCGGGCACCAGTTCACCGGCACCTCGGCAATGTAAGCCAGGCGATACTGTTGCAGGATGTCCTCCTGCTCCTTCGGCGTGCGCCGGTCCCAGTCCGGGTCCTCCTTCCGCAGCTTCTCGATCAGGTGGGCGATGGGCCGGGCCTGCTGCGCCTCCTCGTCGAAGTAGCTGTTGAAGATCTGGAGGAAGATCCACTGGGTCCACTTGTAGTAGTCGGGGTCGGTGGTGGACAGCACGCGGTCCCAGTCGTAGCTCAGGCCGATGTCCTTGAGCTGCCGCAGCATGTTGGCGATGTTGCGCTCGGTGGTGATGCGCGGGTGCACGCCGTGCTCGACGGCATACTGCTCGGCGGGCAGCCCGAAGGCGTCGAAGCCCATCGGGTGGAGCACGTTGAAGCCGCGCATCCGCTTGTAGCGGGCCACGATGTCCGTAGCGATATAGCCCAGCGGGTGCCCCACGTGCAGCCCCACCCCGCTCGGGTAGGGAAACATGTCGAGCACGTAGAATTTGCGCTTCGCGGGGTCTACCTCGCGCGGCGTGCGGAAGGTCTTGTGGTCCTCCCAGTACCGCTGCCACTTCTTCTCGATGGCGCGAAAATCGTATCCAGCCATGGGTTCGTCCTTGCGGGACCGTTGTCAATGAGGGTCGGTAGGTCGGCCTGGCGTCTCGCCGGCCGGCACGGGCGGGTACGCCCCCGTACCGGCGCCTGCCCTCCGGGGCCGGGCACGCCCGGAAGACGCAAAAAAATAGGCATTGCGGCGGCGCGTCACCTACCCCGTGCCGTGCATATTCGGTAAAACGCGGCAGGCGGCGCGTGTACGCCGCAGCCCCCCGGCCGGTTCGCGCAACCCGGGGCGGCGGCGGCGGTTCAACCCTCGTGACGCTCCGCACCCGCCGCGCCCCATGCTCGACCTCCAGCAGATCCTCGCCGACGCCCGCACCATCGCCGTGATGGGTTGCTCCGCCGACCCCCACCGCACCAGCCACCGGATCGCGCGCTCCCTCCAGGCGGCGGGCTACCGCATCCTCCCGGTCAACCCCCACCATCGGGAGATCCTGGGCGTGCCGTGCGTTCCCGACCTGCTCCACCTCCCGGCCGACACCCGGCTCGACATCGTCAACATCTTCCGCAACCCCGCCCACACGGCCGAGATGGTGCGCCAGGTGATCGCCTGGCACGAAGCGACGGGCCAGCGGCCGGTGGTGTGGACCCAGCCCGGCGTCTCCAGCCCCGAGGCCGAGCGCCTGGCCGCCGGGGCCGGCCTGCCCTACGTCCGCAACCGCTGCATCGCCGTGGAGCACCGGCGCCTGGTGGACGGCTGA
>CAZKFR010000078.1:0-16987 GCA_964552015.1 uncultured Rhodothermaceae bacterium
CCACACCCCCCGAGCCACCCCGCCGCACGTCCTCCCGCCGCCCCTCCCCCTTGCCTCTCTCGTGCCCACCCGCTATGTTGCCCGGCGTCGCGCTCACGTCGTCGAACGAGGCCCTATGCCCGCACGGCCCTACCGGCTCATCGTCGTCCTCGGCGCCACGCCCCAGATCCTCACCGAGACGATCTGGTCGCTGGCACGGCAGCAGGACCCGCCCTGGCTCCCCGTCGCCGTCGACGTCCTCACCACCGGCGTCGGCCAGGCCTTCCTGGACGCCCTCCTGCTCGGGCGCCCACGGCGCCACCCCCTCACCGGGCGGCCCATCCCCGCCCGCGATCACTGGACCCCCTTCTGCCACGACGTCCTCGACGGCGCCACCCCGCCTCTGATCCCCCATCTCCCCCGGCGCGCCGACGGCTCCCCCCTCCCCGACATTCGCAACGCCGACGACGACGGCCGCTTCGCCGACCTCTGCTACCGCCTCGTCGCCGAGCGAACCCGCCAGGCCGGCGACCTGCCCGTCGTCGGCTCCGTCGCCGGAGGGCGCAAGACGATGAGCGCCCACCTCATGACCGCCTTCGCCCTCTTTGCCCGCCCGCAGGACCGCCTCGTCCATGTGCTCGTCAACCCGCCCGACCTCGAGCACCGCCCGGATTTCTTCTACCCGGATGAGGACGCCGGCGCAGCGGCCCACCTCGACCGCGTCGAACTGCTCTTTCCCCGGTTGCGGAGCCTGCTGGGCCAGCACCTGCCCGCCCCGGACCGGGAAGACCCGGCCCGCTACGTGCGCGAACGTCTCGCCGTTCCGGGTACGCCCGGCCCCCCGGCCCGCCTGACCTGCCAGCTGGCGCCCCGGGCCCTCGGCGGCTGTCGCCTGGACCTCGAGGACGCCGCCGGCGCCATCCTTGAGACGATCCCGCTCCGCCCCACCGACGCGGCCACGCTGCTCGTCCTGGCCGAGGCCACGCGCGAGGCCGGCGGCCCGGTCCCGAACACCGGCCTGGTCGAGAATGCCGCGGTCGAGGCCCGGCGTGCCGCGGTCGTCCGCTTCTCCGGACGTTACGACCCCCCGACGCCCTGGACGGCCACGGACGACATCAGCAAGCAGGTCAGCCGGCTCAATGCACGGCTCCGGGCACATCCGCTGGCCGCCGCCCACCTGGCCGTAGAGGCCCACCTCGAGCCCGAGGCCACGCGCTACGGCTGGCCCACCGCGCTACCGCCCGTGCGGGTCGTCACCCCCCTCCCCGGCGACACATCGCCCTGGCCCTTCGCCCACCTGCCCCTGGACGTCCGCTCCCCCCACCCCCCGCCGGCCTCCTGATGCCGGCCCGGGGGCCAGCGGGGGGAGGACCTCCACCTTCGCCGAGCCGGTGGTTCCGGCCCGATACACAGGAGCCGGGGGCCGGGGCTACTCCACGCTTCGCACGAGGCGGAACCCGATATGGTTGGCCCGAGAGTCCGGCGCGGCGCGGCCACGGTTGGCCACCCGCAGGTGATAGGCGTCGTAGAACCAGCTTCCCCCACGCAGGACCCGCTCCGCGCCGACGTCGGGCCCCGGCGGGTCCACCGACGGGCTGAAGAGATAGTAATCGCCCTTATACCAGTCCTGCACCCACTCGAACACGTTTCCGTGGATGTCGTACAGCCCCCAGAGGTTGGGCTTCTTCTGACCCACCGGTTGCGTACGCAGGCCGGAGTTGTCGCGCGCCCATCCATACTCCCCCAGCCGGTCCTCGTCATCCCCGTAGGCATAGCTGGTCGTCGTGCCCGCCCGCGCCGCATACTCCCACTCCGCCTCCGTCGGCAGGCGATAGGCGGTGGTTTCCTCCATGGTGTTCAGCGCGTCGATGAACGCCTGCACCTCCTCCCACGTGACCCACTCCACCGGGCACTCCCCGCCGCACGACGCAAACCAGCTCGGGTTGCTCCCCATCACCGCTTCCCATTGCGCCTGCGTCACCTCATGGATCCCGATATAGAAATCCTGCGAGATCGTCACCTCGTGAACGGGGAGTTCGTCGCCAAAGCCTATCCCCTGGATGTCGCCCATCTGGAACGTGCCGGCCGGGATAGGGCGAAACGTCATCCCGATGCTGTTTGTGAAGGGCACGTAGACCCTGATGGTCTGCTGGCGCTGATCCGGCCGGGCCACATCGATCGGGAGGGATAGATAGGGTTCAAAGCCCTCGGCGCTGACCTCGAAGCGGTACTCTGCCCGGTCCGTGGCGACCAGCGCGGCCGGCGAAGACGCCGTCCGAGCCGCCGGAGCGGGTACGGCTCCGGGCGCAACGCCGTCCCGTACGACCGCCAGCGGGAAAGTGCGAACGGCACGACCGTGCCGGATCTGTACGAAGTACGTGCCCGGCGCCAGCCCGTCGGTTCCCGGCACCCCCACCTCGCTAGCCCCCGCATACAGGACGACCCGGGTACGCGCGACCTCGCGCCCCAGCACATCGAAGACGATGAGATCCGCCGCCCCGGAAGCCGGGGCTACGATCCGGGCCCGGGCCTGCCCCGGGATCGCCGGATTCGGATACACCGATAGCTCGACGCCATCCGGCACGGCCGGCGCCTCCTCCTGCGCCACGCTGGTGACGCCGAGAACGAGCAGGGCCGTCCCGGTGGCGTCCGTGTAGGCCGAGTCTACCCGTGCGCTCGTCGCGGCCTCGATGGCAACGACCTTCGCCCCCTCGACGGCCGCACCGTCGTGCACGACGGTAAACGTGACCTCGTACGTCTGCGCCGCGGCGACGCGGGGCAGGAGCACCAGCCCGGCCCACAGGATGACGGTGATCCCGACTCGTCCGAGCCGGCCGATACGGTAGTGCGGTTTCATGGGCCCTCCTGTCAGTCTGTTGTCGTTTCGGATGAGGCAGACCTTCGATGCGGCGAGAAAAAACGCGTATCGCCGGTGCTACCGGTAGCGCCAGCTCGTCAGGTCGGCGCCGGGCGGGGCGGCCGCCTGCATGCGCTTGAGCATCTTCGGCACGTACATGGTGTTGTAACGGAGCCGGGAGATGTGGTTGGGGTTGTGCGGGTCACCGTTCCAGCAATGCTCGGCCCGGTCCCCGTAGGCGATCTCGCCGGCGTAGTACGGGTCGCGCGTGGATTCGAGAAACGCCTCCATCAAATACACGGCGTTGTTGAGGTAGTAATTGTCCATGTCCCCTACGTAGATGTGGATCTTGCCCACGAGCTTGGGGCCGAGCGTGGCCCAGTCGCGCGCCAGGATGTGGCGCAGGTCGTAGTGCTCGCGCCAGTAGGCGGCCACCTCCGGGTCGATCACGCCGGTGCGCTTGTCCCAGATCGGCCTGGGGTAGCCGTCCTCGCCCATCGGCGAGTAGGTGGCCTGCCAGATGTCCCACTGCCCGGTCGAGCGGCCGCGGGAGCCGAGGACGAGTTCCACGTAGTTCTCGTCGCGCACGGTGTAGGTGACCCGCCCGAGGTAGTCGCGGTGGGCCGGGCGCTCCAGCCGGCGGAACGGGCCGGCCTCGTCGTAGGCGTTCTCGTGCTCGTAGATGTTGACGAGTTCGTAGGCGCGGAAGTCGATGGGATCGGGGCAGGCGGCGAAGGTGCCGTTGAAGTCGTCCGGGTAGAAGATCTGCACGGCCAGGGCCTCCCAGCCGCCGGTGGAGCCGCCATAGGTGAAGCGTGCCCATCCCTCGCCGATGCCGCGGAAGCGCTCCTCGATGTAGGGCACGAGCTCGCGCATGATGGCGTCGCCGTAGGGGCCCTGGCTGGCGGAGTTGACGGCGTAGGAGTCGTCGTAATACGGCGTCGGGTGCTGGATCTCGACGATGAGGAAGCGGGGGAACGTCTCGCTGATCCACTGCTGGTAGAAGGCATAGGCCTCCTCTTGCTCGATGTGGTTGTAGCAGTCGACGTCGAAGCGGGCGCTGTAGACGCACGGCTCGCTGTAGTCGGGCGGTTCGGTGCGGAAGCCGCCGAAGTCGCTCGGGAAGTGGCCGTGGAAGATGACAAGCGGGTAGCGCGCCTCGGGATGTTCGTCGAACCCCTTGGGCAGCAGCACGTGCGCGCCCAGCTCCATCGGGCGGCCCCAGAAGGCTGTGAGCAACTCGCTCTGGATGCGGACGTGCTTCACCCACTCGGTATCCTCGGGCGGCGTGATGGGCGGGATCTCCTGGTCGAGCATGAGGCGGATCGTCGCGTCGGCACGGGGGTCGAGGGTCACCGTGCGGGGTGTGCTGTAGAGGTTGCCCGGCTTGCGGTTCCACTGTTGCCCCTCGCCGCGATCCGGCGGCAGCTTGACGGTGTGGCCCGTGGCCAGGTGGAACGTCTCGTAGCGGTTGAGCAGGGCCTGCACCACGTAGGTCCCGGCCGGCACCTCGGCCAGCGAGGCGTGCGGGTAGCCGAAGACGCCGGCGTCGAAGACGGCCTCCTGGCCGGGCGCGAGGCCCTCGACGTCGAGGCCGAAGACCTGGATGGCGTCGACGCCGGGGCGGACGAGGAAGCGCGGCTCGGCCGTGGCGTCGGCCGGGGCCAGCATCAGCACGAGGCGGCCGTCCTGGGCCTCGGCCAGCGTGGCGGCGTCGAAGGAGACGGTAAAGCGGAGGCCCTGGGCCGGGGCGGGCAGGGCCAGCAGCAGGCCGAGGACGGCCAGGGAGAACAGGCGCAGCATGGCGGGCGGATAGGGTTGGCGTCAACAATACCCGGGAAGCTCCCTCGTGGCAGGCAGCCAGAACACGGAAAAGCCCTCCCTGATCCGCTCGGTCACCGGAACGCTTCAACCTTCACGTCCTGAAGCCCCCGGGATCGTGTCCGGCAAAGGATGACCTGGCAACCCGGTTCATGGCGACGCACGATGAATCATGCATCTGGAAAACAACCTACGAAGCGTAGCCCTTGCCTTCAAGGTGGAGTCCCTATTTGCGCCGCCTCCATCGCGTGCGGGTAACCCGACGAGCGCCCCACGCGATCGAGGCATAAAAGAGGGACCACGTCGTCATTCCCCGAGGATACCCCCGGGTCGGCGCCCTGATCGGCCGAGGCGCGCCAGCACCCGGCGGGTGTGCAGGCACCCTTCCGCCGAGGTATCCAGGTCGTCACGAAGCCGGCGCAGCGCTTCGGGCGTGTCGACGTCATACCAGGGAGGCAGAATGACGGGGACGGCCGGCGTCTCGGCGAGGCGCGCCAGCGTATCGACAAACACCCGGTCGTGGCTGTAGGTCATCTCATGGAAAGCCTCGGGGTAGAATTCGTTCATCCCGAGGAGGTAGTACCCCCCGTCCTCACTGGGCCCCAGCACGACCGTCCGCGGAGTTTCGAGGGCGGCAAAGGCCTGGGCGATGAACGCCGTCGGCAGCGTCGGGTGATCGGTTCCGATGATGACGACGCGCTCGTACCCCGCCACGAACGTCTCCAGGAAGGCCCGCCGCATCCGGGCCCCGAGGTCTTCACCGCGCTGCTCGAACCGATCCACGGCGGGAGGGATCCAGCCCGGAAGCATCGCCCCTTCCGGGGGAGCCAGGTAGAGGCGCACGGCCACCCCGAGCGCCAGGTACTGGTCGAGCGCATCCCGCAGAAAGGCGGCATACAGGTCTGCCGCCTCCTCGGCCGTCAGATACGGTATGAGTCGCGTCTTGACCCGTCCGGGCTCCGGCACCCGCGCAAACACGATCAGGGCGTCTTTCGTACGACCAGTGCCTGCCTGCTCCATAATTAACGTTGAGGGCTGAGAGCCGAGGGGACCGTCTGCTTTAACTGACGGATAAATCGGCCCTTATTCGTAGTATATGCTTGACAACCTGCTAACGAGTGGACCCGGCGTACACCACGCAGGCGTGTAGCCGTTGCGGAGCGATCCCCGAAGTCAAGCTTACGCTCAAGGACAGGACGTACTCGTGCGACTCGTGCGGCTTCACCGCCGACCGGGACGAGAATGCCGCCTTGAACGTTCTCGCTGTAGGGCTGGGATGCAGCCTTCGGAGCCCAAGCACCGCGTAGGCGGTGTTGCTCCGAGAAGCCACTTCCTTTAGGGAGTGGAGTCATCACGATGGTTCTCCGTTCTTTCCGGCTCGCCGGACGCCCACTCAGGCGATCATCCGGCTTACGACCCGCTCCACGGCCTCGATCGTGCGCTCGATGTCCTCGTCCGTCGTATTCCGACCCAGCGAGAAGCGGATCGCTGCCGAGGCCGTGGCATCATCCAGGCCGATGGCTTTCAGGACATGGCTCGGGGCCAGGGCGCCGCTCGTGCACGCCGAGCCCGACGAGACGGCAATGCCCTCCAGATCGAGCCCCAGAATCAGCATCTCCCCGTCGAACGGCTGCCCGTCACGGGGCGGGAAGGCGATGTTGAGGACGTGCGGGGCCGCGGCGCCCGGCTGCATCGGCGTGGTACATACGAACAGGTCGCCGAGCCGCTCACGCAGGCCGTCATAGAGCCGACGGCGGAGCCGCTCGAGCCGGTCCAGTTCGCGCTCCTGATCTGCCTGCGCCCGCTCCAGGGCCGTCGCAAGCCCGACGATCCCGGCCACGTTTTCCGTACCGGCCCGCCGCCCCCGCTCCTGCGCGCCCCCTTCGATCAGCGGGGTAAACGGCGTACCCGACCGCACGTACAGCAGTCCGACGCCCTTCGGACCGTAGAATTTGTGCGCGGAGAGCGAGAGGGCGTCGACGCCGAGCGTATCGACCCGCACCGGCAGGTGTCCGACGCTCTGCACCGCGTCCGTGTGGCACACCACGCCCCGCTCACGGCAGATGCGCGCGATCGCCCGGATGTCCGTGATGGCACCGGTTTCGTTGTTGACGTGCATCAGCGAGACGAGTCCCACCGCCTCGTCGAGGGCCTCGGCCACCTGCTCCGGGGTGATGCCGCCCCCCTTCTGAGGACGGAGATACCGGACGGGCCGTCCGCGTGCAGCCTGGCGACGGGCCGGGTGGAGAACCGCTTCATGCTCCGCCAGCGACGTGACCACCCCGGGACGCCCCTCCGGCCAGATGCCATCCAGGACGGCGTTGTTGGCTTCCGTCCCGCCACTCGTGAAGATGATTTCCGCGGGCTCGGCCCCGAGCACCGCAGCCACCCGTTCGCGGCATTCCTCGACGATGAACCGCGCTCGTCGCCCCTCGGCGTGGACGGACGATGGATTGCCGTGGTTGTCTTGCAATAACGGCATCATGGCCTCCAGCACGACGGGGTCGAGCGGGGTCGTCGCCGCATGGTCGAGGTAAATTCTCGGCATCGTCAGCTCGTTCGTTCGGGACAGGAGCACCGGGCGCCGGCGTCCGGATCGCGGACATGAACCCCCGAGCCCGCTTCCCGTTTCCGGAACCGGTTCCATCGCGCCCCTCCGGGTCGTCTCCGGGGATTTCCGGACAACTTCTCATCCGAGGGCCGAACCCCATCCTTCCCCCCGGCGTTGGCTACCTGACCCGATCGGCTCGGAACCACGCAGGCAGGTTACCACCGCCCGCGTGGTCACCGACCGCACCGCCCTCGCTCCGATCCCGAACATTCACGCTCCGATGGATAAACTGGTAGTGGAAGGCGGCCACCGTCTCCGGGGGCCGCTCCCGATCAGCGGCTCGAAGAACACGGCGCTGGCCCTCATGGCGGCCGGTCTCTTGCCCGATGGCCCCTCCACCTTCTCGCACGTTCCCGACCTACGGGACATCGACACGTTTTCCCGGGTGATCCGCTACAGCGGTGCCGACGTGGACTTCGATGCGGCCCGCCACACCCTCCGTATCGACCCGACCCCCCTGGAAACACCCGAGGCGCCGTACGAACTGGTCAAGCGGATGCGGGCTTCGTTTTACATGCTCGGCGCGCTGCTGGGCCGCTGTGGCCGAGCGAAAGTCTCCCTCCCCGGCGGCTGTGCCTGGGGACCGCGCCCGGTCGACCTCCATCTCGAGGGCATGAAGGCGCTGGGCGCCGAGGTCGACCTGGAGCAGGGCTATGTGGTGGCCCGTGCGCCCGGTGGCCGGCTCGGTGGAGGCACGTTCCGGCTGGAACCCTCGAGCGTGGGCGCCACGATCAACCTCGTCCTGGCCGCCGTCACGGCGCGTGGCACCTCGCACCTCGACAACGCGGCCATCGAGCCCGACGTGGTCATCTTCTGCGAAGCCCTGCAGGCCATGGGGGCACGGATCGAGGGCATCGGCACGCGCTCGCTTACGATCGAAGGCACCGACACCCTCCATCCCGTCGCCTTCGACAACTGCCCGGACCGCATCGAACTGGGGACGTTCATGATTGCGGCCCTCCTGGCCGGTGAACCCGGCGACCGTATCACCCTGCAGAACGCCCGTGCCGATCACCTGGGTCAGGCCTTTCTGGACGCCTTCGCCCAGACCGGCGCCGGCCTGGAAATCTCCCCGGGCAGCGTGCACGTGATCGTTCCGGACGAGATCCGCCCGGTGTCCATCCAGACGGACGTCTACCCCGGCTTCCCCACCGACCTGCAGGCGCAGTGGACCGTCCTCATGACCCAGGCCCACGGCAACGCCAAGATCGTCGATAACGTGTACTTCGACCGGTTCAAACACATCCCCGAACTGCGCCGGATGGGGGTCAATGCCATTGTGGTCGGCAACGAGGTGGTCATCGAAGGCAAGACCCGGCTCCAGGGCGCCCAGGTCATGAGCACGGACCTGCGGGCCAGCGTCTCGCTCGTGCTGGCCGGTCTGGTGGCCGACGGCGAAACGCATGTCCTCCGCGTCTACCACCTCGACCGGGGCTATGAGCGTCTCGAAGAGAAACTCTCCCGTGCCGGCATCCCGATCCGACGGGAACAGTACGATGAATTCGCCGATCCCGCCCTGCACCCGACCGACACGCCTTGAAACGCAATCGCGTGCCCCTCGTTACATCCAATACGACTCGATGCGAGGTGAGGCATCCACGGGGGGAACGAGCATCGAGCCATAGCAACCCGCCCACGTAACCATGACGTCTATGATCTCGCCTCGCCACTACCTGATGACCGGCCTCTTGCTGTTCCTGGCCCTCCCCGTCCTGGCCCAGGACGACGTACACAACCTGGCTCCGGAGGCGACCGCCCGGGAGGGGTTCCCTGAAGGCTGGGTCGCTCGCCTGGATCGCACCGGGGCCTCCCTGGACGACGTCCATTTCACCGAAGCCCCGGACGGGTATCGGATCATCACCGGACCGGCCGGAATCTTCTTCCGTCCCGAAGACCAACTGAGCGGGACCTACAAGGTCGAGGCCCTGATCATGCAGAACAAGCCTTCCGACCATCCGGAGGCGTACGGCCTTTTCGTGGGTGGTCGCCATCTGGATACCTCCCGTCAGGACTACCTGTATTTCCTCATCCGGCAGACCGGCGAATACCTGGTCAAACACCGCGCCGGTGCGGAAACCCACACGCTCGTCAACTGGACGAAGCACGAAGCCATCAACCGGCCTCATGGAAAGGGGCGGGCCCTCAACACCCTGGCGATCTGGTCCGAGCCGGACCGGGTCGTCTTTCTCGTCAATGGCAAGGAAGTGACGGCGCTCAAGCGCGTACCCATGCTGAACACCGACGGCATTGCGGGGCTGCGCGTCAACCACAACCTGGACATCACCGTGCGGGAATACATTATCGACCGGTAGGCCGGGTGCACGCACCGTGGGCTCCGGCAGGCCGGTCCTCTTCCTGCATCGCATATAGACCGCGGCCGTGGCTGCGTCGTAGGCGGTTACGGACCGACTAGCCCCACACCCAGACGGAGGTGCGCCATGAAAACGTCCCTGCTCTACGCCCTCGTCCCGCTGCTGCTCATGAGCCTGACGGGCTGTAACGACCCATCGAGCAACGCCGGGGCCACGGCCTCCCCGGAAGACGCCAGCGCCATGGACCTGGAGGATCCCTGTCCGAGCCTCGTAGGCTCCTGGGAACTGGTGTCCATCGAGGAGGACTCGCCCGCGCTGACGGGTGAATTCGAGTCCGACCCCAACTACCAGGTAGCCCCTACCCTCAAGATCCTCAACGATACCCACTGGATGTTCATCCGCCAGTCGGCCGACAACTTCATCCATGCCCAGGGGGGACGCTACACGTTGCACGACGGGATCTACACGGAAATGGTAGAATACAGTGCGATTCCGGGCAACGTGGGCCTGGACTTCACGTTCGAGTGCCGCCTGGAAGGCGACAGCCTGTGGTACCACACGGGAGGCCTGGGGGACCACCGCTACCAGGAGGTCTGGCGCCGCGTCCGGTAAGGTCAGAAGATGGCGCTGAGTTGCATGCGGACGGTGTGCAGCACGGGCGCATCGGCGGGGGCCCGCGCGTCGTAGGAGAACGTGGCCCGGAGATAGCGGTTGAGCACATACTGCCCGGAGAGGTTCCACAGCAACGAGGTTCCGGGCCCGCGGCCGTCCGTCAGCTCGAACTCCGCCAGCCCCACGGCCTCCCCGTCGAGCCGCACATGGGCCCCTTCCACCCGGGCACTCATCTGAAAGCGCCGTGACCGGTTGAACCGTCCCTCGAGCGCCACGCGGACCAGGTCGGCCGTGCGCTCACCGAGTCGATCCCGGTGCCGGCCCCAGACCAGGCTCGTCGCCAGCCGGAGCGCGGGCACGGGCTGGAACGAGACTTCGGGCTCCACCTCGGTGCTGTGAATATCGTAGCGCCGGGAGGCAAAGGCTTCGCTGACCACCCGGTTGCGTTCCCGCCGGAGGGCCATTTCGATCCCCCACCGGGATCCGGGCCGCCACCGCCCCACACCGCTCCACAAACGCAACAGACGCTCCTCTTCCCCGGCCGCCAGTTCGGTCAGGCCCAGCACCTGGTTGTAGGAGAGATCCAGGCCAAACCGGGTCGAGCGTCGGAAGAGCGACAGGTCCTGCCCGAGGCGCAGCCGGCCGTTGAGGGTGTTGACGGGGTTCCGAAAACGGCGCAGGTTCAGCAGGTAGAGCTGCCGCGTGTCGGGGTCGCGGCTCTTCTCCAGCACCTCCACCGTCGTGCGACCGCTCAGTTCGGCCAGGGCCTCCTGCCAGAACCCCTCGGGCCGGTCGAACAGGCGGGACGGATCATACTCGAGCCGCAGACGGGCCTGCACGCTGACGACGGAAGCGAGGGAGTCCGAGGGGATGAAGGTCCGCACATATGTACCCTCGTCCGGCAGGCGTTCCGGGATGAACTCGTCGACCTGGATGACACCGTCCCCGTTGGCATCCTCCCAGACGAACTGGCCCAGTTCGGGCCCCGTACGAACGTAGATCTCTTGCAGTGTCGGCGTCCGCTCGGACTGGGCCTCGTAAAACAGGTTGACGTTCACCGCTCGCTGCCACAGCCGTGCGTCCGAACGCAGACGGAGCACGATCGATTCGCTGTCTTCCTGCCGCTGTTCGATGCGAAAGCGCTCCGTGAAGCGCCGGACACGGTAGCCCACCTGCGCCTCGGCCTGGAAGGTACTGCCCGACCGGTAGCGCGCGTGGGTCTGGGCCGTCCAGGCCGTGGCGGCGTCGAGGAGGTGCCCGCCGAGGAGTTGCCGCTCCGTTCGACGCTCGGCCCCCGCGCCTATCGTCAGGCGCTCCGTGGTCCAGTCGAGTGCGGGACGCAGTTCCACGAAGGAGAACGACCCCGCCAGCAGGCTGTCGGTGCCGGGGATGTGCTGCCGGCGTCGTTCCGTTTCCACCTCCAGCGACGGTACCAGACGACCCGCCCAGAGTGGTTTGCGCAGCGTTCCCAGCTGCCGGGTCCACGCCCCCTGCTCGTTGCGGAGGTCGTCCAGGCTCGTGATGCGTTCCAGGCGGTAGGACCCGTGCGGCAGCCCCTCCTCGGCCGTCTCCATCGTCAGCACCCGTCGCACGCCCTCGAACGTATCGCCGAGCGTGAGCCGTCCCCAGGCCACCGCCACCGAACTCGCTTCGGCGAAACGGAAGGTCAGATCGGCCTCGTCGTTCGTTTCGTCCTCGCCTCCGGAGGTCCCTCCGGTGACGCCCACGACCCGGCTCCCGAGATTCCACAGCCGGGCAAACTCCACGGGGCGCGTCCGGTCGAAGGTCGTGAAGTGCCCCCCCTGGAAGCGTCGCCGTACGCTCGCGCTGATCGTCCCGAGCGTCCGGCGGCCCACCACCACCGGCACCGGGTCGATCCGGATGCCGCCCAGGTAAGCCTGGTCCTGATCGTCGGCCGCGTCGAGGGTCGAGAGGCGGTTGAGATCATTGAGCGAGTGGGCCCATTCCCCGAAGACCTCGACGCGAGGTACGAGGCGGAGAGCCCCGTTGAGATCGAAGAGACGCTGTTCCCGGGGCTTGGGGAGCAGGCGGACCGGCTCATAGTCGCCCAGCCCCGGCCCGCGGTACTCGTACAGGATGCCGTTGACGGACCGGCCGACGCGCACGTAGCTCCCCTGCCCCGGCCCGACCCGGGAGAAACGCACGCGGAAGACCTGCACCGTGTCGGCCGGAGCACGGCTGACGGCCACAAACACTGTGTCCGGCTGCCCGTCGGGGCCCGGGCGTGTCTCGCGTACGTACTGCACGTAGGGCGCCTCCGGATCGTAGGTGACCGGCTCGGCCCCGCTCCGTGCCGCGACCCCGTCGCCGGCCTGCACGACGCGCAGCGAATCCTCGGTCGTGAAGCCGAAGGCCTCGTCGAACTGCTGACTGTCGGCCTCGCGGAGCAGCGTCGCCCCGAAGCGGGCCCGCGGCTGACCGGAACGGCCCGGCCAGAACGTCAGCGCCACCTCCGAGCCGACCAGCGTGCGCGTGAACTGGTTCGTCGTGTACTGGAACTCCACCGTGATCCGGCGGTCGGCCGTGATGAGGCGGGACGGCGTGAAGGTCAGTTCCCCCGTCGCATAGTCGATCGTGTAATCGTTCGTCTCCCCCCGCGTGAGGCGTTGCCCGTCGAGGTACACCACTTCCGAGCCGGGGATGACGATGATGAACTGCTCGCCGCTGGCGCCTTCGAGCCGATACGGCCCCTGCACCCCGTCGATGGGCGTGATGTCCTGCGAGCGGAAGAGGCCGCGCGATGTGGCCCCCGCCGCCTCGATGCGACCGCCGGCAAACGCTGCCCCGGGCACGGCCGGTAGCTTCCCCTCCACACTGACACCCTGCAACTTCCTCGACAGCCGCCCGAACGTGCTCTCCTCGAACTGCAGATCGAAGTCGCCAAGGCGGGCCGTACCGGGACGTGCCCGGACCTGAATGAACACCTTGTCGAACTCGTCGAGGCGCTGCGTCGTCCCCTCCGGCAGGATGGGCGTGTTCTCGTCGGTGAGCACGGCCTGGATCTGTACCCCGTCCACGATCTCGCCGGAGAGCTCCATGCGAAGCCCGGACTCCACCGTCACGTCCCGGTTGTTGCCGGCCATGATGCCCCGCGTGATCGAGCCGCTGCGCCGGAGCCGTCCGGAGGAAAACGGGTCGGGGGCAGGGCCGCGGGCTTCCTCGCGCACGACGACCCGCGACGTGTCCGCGTCCCCGGTGGAGACCGGCACCACGGCCCGTCGCCGGTACACCGCACGTAGCCCCGAGGGCAGGACCCGGTAGGCCACCACCAGACGCGATTCAGGACCCGGGACGGGCGTGAGGAGCCAGAGACGCCCGTGCAGCGGCTCCAGACGGTATTCCTCCCGCGCCAGGCGGCGCCCATCGAGCATTACCGTCTCCGAGCCGGGTACCATGAAAGGGCGCAGCTGATAGGGCTGAAGGGCCTGCACTGCCAGGGTATCGACGTACTGGCCCGGCGCAGGTAGCCCCTCCTGCGCTCGTACCGGGTCCGGCCAGAACGCAACCATGCCTGCGGCGAGAACGACCAGCCAGCGCATCATACCCGGGCGCCTGACGTGCTTTCAGCGGATTGCAAACGAACTTCTGGTAGCCAAAGTGAAGGGAGCAGTTCCTCTCGAAGGCGTGGATATGACTGGCAAGGATACCCGCTGGCTGATGCACCCTGTACCCGGTAGATACCGAACGTGTTTCTGGGCAGCGGCCCCGATCCCTGCCCCGAATGGCCCTGTCGCCCCCTTGCCGTCGAGATGTGTCTTTGATACCTTGCAGCGCTTCATGTTTTTTTAACCGGCCTCCGGAGGACCTATGCAGGCAGGTCACCCTCCCTCCCAACCGTATCGCGTGGCCATCATCGGTGCCGGACCAGCCGGCTTCTACGCTGCGGAACAACTGCTCCGGCAGGAGGAATTTCCCGTCGAAGTCGACCTCTTCGACCGCCTGCCGACCCCGTACGGTCTCGTCCGGTACGGCGTGGCGCCGGACCACGAGAAGATCCGAAACGTGATCCGGATGTACGAGCGAACCGCCAGCCGGCCCGGGTTCCGTTTCTTCGGAAACGTCGCCTTTGGCGAGCACCTCGGGCTCGACGACCTCCGCACCCTCTACCATGCCGTGATCTTCACGACCGGCGCCCAGGTCGACCGGACGCTCGGCATCCCCGGCGAAAACCTGGCCGGCAGCCACTCGGCCACCGAGTTCGTCGCGTGGTACAACGGCCATCCCGACTACCAGAACCGCACCTTCGACCTCGAGGCCGAGCGCGTGGCCATCATTGGCGTCGGGAACGTGGCGGTGGATGTGGCCCGCATCCTGTGCCGTACACCCGAAGAACTCGCCACCACCGATATCGCCGATGAGGCCCTGGAAGCTCTGCGTCACAGCCGGGTTCGTGAGGTCTACCTGCTTGGCCGACGGGGTCCGGCCCAGGCCGCCTTCACGTACCCCGAAGCCAAAGAGCTCGGCGAACTCGCCGCCGCAGACGTGTACGTCCCCCCCGAGGAAGCGACCCTGGACCCGCTCAGCCAGGCTGACCTCGAGGCCCAAAACGAGCGCGATACGATCAAGAAGGTCGAACTCATTCAGGATTTCGCCCGTCGGCCGCCGACGGGAAAGCCGAAGCGCCTCGTGATCCGCTTCCTCGTCTCGCCCGTCGAGATCCTCGACGACGGCACGGGGCACGTGGGTGGCCTGCGCCTCGTCAGGAACGAACTGTACCGCGCCGAAAACGGTGCCCTCCGTCCCCGTCCGACCGGCGTGCACGAGGACCTGCCGGCGGATCTCGTCTTCCGCTCGATCGGGTACCGGGGGGTCCCCCTGCCGGGCCTTCCCTTCGACGAGCGGCGCGGCATCCTGCCCAACGAGCACGGCCGCCTGGTCGATCCGGCCACCGGAGAGGTCCTGACCGGCCTGTATGCTGCCGGCTGGATCAAGCGCGGCCCGACCGGGGTCATCGGAACGAACAAGAGTTGCGCCGTGGAAACCGTCGAGCACCTGCTGGCCGACCTGCGTGCAGGACGTCACCTCATCCCCGAGCGGCCCAGCGCCGAGGCGGCCGGCAACCTCATCCGAGCCCGGCAGCCCGAGGCGGTGTCGTTCGAGGACTGGAAACGGCTCGACCGTCTCGAAACGGAGCGAGGGCAGGCTCAGGGCAGACCCCGTGTCAAGTTCACCGACGTAGAGGCGATGCTCGCCGCCCTGCGCCAGTCCCCTACGGACGCGTGAGGGGGGGTCGCCTCAGGAGACGACCCGGTAGCCTTCCTCTTCGATCGCCTCGGCCAGGCGCCGCTCATCCACCCGCTCCGGGTCGATGTCCACCTCGGCCTCTCCGATCGTTACCCGCTTCACCTCGACACCTTCGATCCCTTTCAGCGCCTCCTCGACGGCCCGGACACAGTGCCCGCAGCTCATCCCTTCGATCCGGATAACTTTGTTCATGGCGTCACCTGCCTGGTTGTGAGAAAACCGCCGAGCGGACCGACGAGCAAGCCGCAGGCAGGTTCCCCACCCGGCGGGTCCCGACGAGATCTTCAAGCCGCCACACGACCGGCCGGCAGCGCCAGGTTGGCCTCGGTCGCCGGATCGAAGAAATGCAGGCGCGCCAGGTCGAAGGCAAGCCGGACATCCGTACCCGGTTCCGGGATCTCCAGCGGGCGTACCCGTGCCACGAGCGGTGCGCCGGGCAGACGGGCATAGAGGAAAACCTCGTTCCCCATCGGCTCGACCACGTCCAGGGTAAACGTCGCCTCGGCGACCGGACCGGCGGTTTCAACGTGTGGGGCCAGATGCAGGTCTTCGGGCCGTACGCCGAGGATCACCTCGTAGCCGACACGTTCCCTCAGCCACGAGGGGGCGGACGCATCCAGTCGTAGGCTCAACGGCACGTCCCGGGCGACAAACCGAAGGCCGTCGGCCCGGTCCACCCGCCCGGGGATGAAGTTCATGGCGGGGCTCCCGATGAAGCCGGCCACAAACATGTTGGCCGGATGGTGATACAGGTTCAGCGGTGTGTCGATCTGCTGGATCACCCCGTCCCGGAGCACGACGATCCGGTCGCCCATCGTCATCGCCTCGACCTGATCGTGCGTGACGTAGATCATCGTGGCCTTCAGGCGATGGTGCAGGCGGGAAATCTCCGTGCGCATCTGCACACGGAGTTTGGCATCAAGGTTGGAAAGAGGCTCATCGAAAAGGAAGACGGCCGGGTCCCGCACGATCGCCCGGCCGACGGCCACGCGCTGCCGTTGGCCTCCCGAGAGTTGCCTGGGTTTCCGGTCCAGGATCGAAGTGATCCCCAGCACTTCGGCGGCCTCCTCCACCCGGCGCCGGATTTCGTCCTTCGGCACCTTCCGCAACTTGAGGCCGAAGGCCATGTTGTCGAACACGTTCAGGTGCGGGTAGAGGGCATAATTCTGAAACACCATCGCCACATCCCGGTCCTTCGGGGGCAGGTCGTTCACGACCCGCTCCCCGATGCGCAAAACGCCCGAGGAGATGGTTTCCAGCCCCGCGATCATGCGCAGGATCGTGCTCTTGCCACAACCGGACGGGCCCACGAGGACGATGAACTCGCCATCGGCGACGTCGAACGTGGCCCCTTTCACCGCCACATACCCGTTGTCGTATACCTTTCGCACGTTTTCCAGCGTCAATCCTGCCATGATCGGAACCGGTTTCGTTTTCGAGCTGCGTCGTCAGGTTGAAGCAGGGGGCAATCCGTGCCCTGCTCCCGCCCCATGAAGTTACGAGTCAACTACCACACCCTAAAGAGGGTGG
>CAZKFR010000079.1:0-5033 GCA_964552015.1 uncultured Rhodothermaceae bacterium
GTTTCACCAGTACAGAGGGGGATCTATGATGAATGAACGCATCGTCGTGGGCCTGGACATAGGCACCACCAAAGTGTGCGCCGTCGTCGCGTCGGTCGACGAGATGGACCGCGTCAACGTGCTCGGGATGGGGCTGGCACCCTCGGACGGGCTCAACCGGGGCGTGGTCGTCAACATCGACCGGACGGTGGCGGCAGTGCGCGACGCTGTCTGTGAGGCCGAGCGCATGGCCGGCGTGCGCGTGCGCAGCGTCATCGTCGGCATCGCCGGGGACCACGTGCAGAGCCTGCAGAGCCGGGGCGTGATCACCATCTCGAACCGCGACGGCGAGATCACCGAGGCCGACGTGCAGCGCCTGCTCGAAGACACCACCCACCTGGCCATGCCCGCCGACCGGGAGATCCTGCACGTCATCCCGCAGGACTTCATCGTCGACGGGCAGGACGGGGTGGCCGACCCGGTCGGCATGAGCGGCGTGCGCCTGGAGGCCAACGTGCACATCATCACCGGCCTCGTCTCGGCCGCCAAGAACATCTACCGGTGCGTCGAGAAGGCCGGCTACCGCGTGGCCGACCTGGTGCTCGAGCCGCTCGGCTCCTCATTCGCCGTGCTCCACCCCGACGAGAAGGAGGTCGGCGTGGCCCTGATCGACATCGGCGGCGGCACGACCGACATCGCCGTCTTCGAGGACAACACCATCCGCCACACGGCCGTCATCGCCATCGCCGGCAACCAGGTCACGGACGACATCCGCAAGGGCCTCGGTGTCATGCGCGACCAGGCCGAGCGCCTCAAGTGCGACTTCGGCACGGCCATCGTGGACCTGGTGGACGAGGACGAACGCATCCGCATCCCCGGCATCGGGGGGCGGCCGGACAAGACCATCGGGCGCAGCACGCTGGCGCAGATCATCCAGCCGCGCATGGAGGAGATCCTCGAGATCGCCGCCATCGAGATCAAGCGCAGCGGCTACATGCGGCACCTGAGCGCGGGGGTGGTGATCACGGGCGGCGGGTCGCTCATCCCCGGCACGGCCGAGCTGGCCACCGAGGTCCTGGGCATGGAGACGCGCGTCGGCCGGCCCATGGGCGTGGCCGGCGGGCTCGTCGAAGAGGTGTCCGACCCGAAGTTCGCCACGGCCGTCGGGCTCGTGCTGTACGGGCTGCGCCCCGAACTCATCGGCGGGACGCCCTTCCACACGAACATGGGCGACCTGGTCGAGACCGACGAGGGCCTGCCCGGCGAGAGCCTCGTCGCCAAGATTGCCGGGCGCATGAAGACCTGGTTTGATGAACTGTGAACCCGGCCCGCCGGCGAGCGCCTGTACCGGCGCCTCCGGCGGGATCCCATAGCGCGCCGGGGAGACCGGGACGCTCAACCCGGAGGTGCTCCCCACCTTGATGTCAGAACCGAACCACACAACTGGAGGAACCCATGGAAACGTTCAGCAACAGCTTTGCTTTTGACGATGCCGCGCACGAAGACGCCAAGATCTGCGTGATCGGGGTCGGAGGCGGTGGCGGCAACGCCATCAACAACATGATGGAGCAGGGGATTCAGGGCGTTGAATTCATCGCCATCAACACGGACGCGCAGGCGCTGGCGGCCAACCTGGCGCCGCACAAGATTCAGGCCGGCAAGGGGCTCACGAAGGGGCTGGGCGCCGGGGCGCGTCCGAGTGTCGGGGCCGAGGCCGTCGAGGAGAGCCGGGAGGAGATCGAGGCGCTGCTGCGTGGCTTCGACATGGCCTTCATCACCGCCGGCATGGGCGGCGGCACGGGCACGGGCGGCGCGCCGATCGTGGCGGCCATCGCCCGGCGCCTGGGCATCCTGACGGTCGCCATCGTGACGAAGCCGTTCATGGCCGAGGGGCGGCGCCGCCTGCAGGCCGCCGAGGCCGGCATCAGCCTGCTCCGGGACAACGTCGACACGCTCATCACCATCTCGAACGAGCGTCTGCTCGACCTCGTCCCGGATGCCACGCTCATCGAGGCCTTCAAGAAGGCGGACGAGGTGCTCTACAACGCCACGCGCGGCATCAGCGACCTGATCACCGTGCACGGCCTGATCAACCTCGACTTCGCCGACGTGAAGACGACCATGAAGGACGGCGGCACGGCGCTGATGGGGTCGGCCGTCGCTTCGGGCGAGAACCGCGCCGAGAAGGCGGCCATGGAGGCCATCTCCAGCCCGCTGCTCGAAGGCGTGGAGATCGCCGGGGCCCGCAACGTGCTCGTCAACATCACCGCGGGACGCTCGCTCGGCATCCGCGAGGCCACGCAGGCCACGAGCATCATCCAGCGCGAGGCCGGCGATGACGTGGAGGTCATCTTCGGCACGGTCATCGACGAGGCCATGGGGGACGACCTCCGCATCACCGTCATCGCCACGGGCTTCGACCGGGAGAAGAAACAGAAAGAGGCGGGGATGCGCCGGACGGTGCCGCTGCAGCCGGAAGGGCCCGTCTACCACTACAAGGGCGAGGACAACCTGAAGGAACTCGACGTGCCGGCCTACGTGCGCCGCGCACCGCTGGCCGTCACGCCGGAAGGCGGGGAGGGAGCCGACGGCAAGGTGCATCGCCTGCAGATGGACAGCGTGCGCGAGCGCTCCGAGCGCATCCGTAAGGACAACACCGAGATCCCGACGTTCCTGCGCAAGATGATGGACTGAGCCGGATCGCCGGGTGACGCAGGGGTGTCACCCGGCCCGGCCTATCTTTTTGCACCAACCCGAAGGGAGACGGGTCCTCCAGTCCCGTAGCGGCCCTTGAGCAAGGCCGCGATGGAGCCGGCCCACGTCCTCACCGGCGGGCCGGAACCGTGGTTCGGTGCATCCCGGCGCCGTGCCTCCCACGCGGAGGCGCGGCGCCGGTGCCTTTCCGGGAGGAGGTCGGACCGGCGATGCGGCCTCGGTGACGGCTTGACTATGCCCGCAAAACCCCGTAAGGTGTGGAAGAACAGCCCCTGTACCCACCCCCGGAGGTAGGCTATGAGAACCCTGGTTACCGCGCTATTCCTGTTCCTGGCCCTCGCGCCCCTGGCCGGGCAGGCCCAGGCCCCGGCCAACGTCCTCGAAGGCACCTGGAAACTGATCTCCCAGCGGGAAGTGTATCCCGACACGGTCATTGTCACTCAGCGGGTGCCCCCGTCGATCAAGATCCTCAACTCGACCCACTTCGCCTGGGGCTATCAGACCGAGGACGGCGAGGACGTGCAGGCCGGCGGCGGGCGCTACACGCTCGTCGGCGACAGCATCTACATCGAGCACATCCAGTACCACACGAGCGGCGCCCTGGTGGGGCTGGACATCCACTTCGATGCCCGCGTGGTGGGGGATTCCCTCTGGTATCATACCGGTATCTTCCCCACCGGCTATCGGCTGGAGGAGGTGTGGCGGCGGGTCGAGCCGGCGCCGCGCCTGACGAACTACCGGCGGTATTGAGCGGATGCTGCCAGGAGCGATGCCATGCGGGAGATCCTCGTACGCCGGCTCGGCCTGCTGGTGCTGCTGGTGGCCGGCTGTGCCCGGCCGAACCCTGCGCCGACCGTGAAGCCGCTCGACGCCGTCCTCGATGAGATCATCGCCCGGCATCCGGAGGCCGTCGTCGCCGTGAGCGTGCGTGACGCGGCCACGGGCACCCGCCTGGACCGCCTGCCCGACCGGGTCTTCCATGCGGCCAGCACCATGAAGGTGCCGGTCATGATCGAGGTCTACCGGCAGGCCGCCCGTGGCCGCTTCCGCCTCTCCGACTCGCTCGCGGTCCGCAACGCCTTCCGCTCCATCGTCGACGACTCGCCGTACCGGATCGAGGACGACTCGGACGACGCCCTCTACGAGCGCCTGGGCACGCGCATGGCCGTCCGCGACCTGGTCCACCGCATGATCACCGTCTCCTCGAACCTGGCCACGAACCTGCTCATCGACCTCGTCTCGGCGGACTCGGTGCAGGCGACGGTCGAACGCCTGGGCGGGCACGGGATGCGGGTGCTGCGGGGCGTCGAGGACCTCAAGGCCTACCGGCAGGGCCTCAACAACGTGACGACGGCGCCGGCCCTGGCGGCCCTGCTCGAAGCCCTGGCCGCGGGGCGGGCCGTCTCGCCGGAGGCCGACCGCGAGATGGTCGAGGTCCTGCTCGCGCAGCGGTTCAACACGATGATCCCCGCCGGGCTACCCGAGGGGGTGCGCGTGGCGCACAAGACGGGCTGGATCACGGGCATCCACCATGATGCGGCCATCGTCTACCCGCCGGACGCGCCGCCGTACGTGCTCGTCATCCTGACCGAGGGGATCGAGGACGAGGCCGTTTCCGCCGCGCTCGGTGCCGCCGTGGCCCGGGCCGTCCATGCCCGCCTGCGCGGGGAGGAGGGGTGAGCGGGTTCGCCGGAAAACGAACGGGCCGCCGGCGCGATCACCGGCGGCCCGTAGGGGGAAGGCGGAAACGGCTATTTCACCAGCGAGACGGTACGCGTGGTGTTGAACGTGCGGCCGCGCACCTGCAGCAGGTAGAGGCCGCTGGTGAGGTTGGTGCCGTCGAGCGTGAAACGGTGCTCCGTGTCGGCTTCCATGCGGCCCTGGTAGAGGAGCGCCACCTGCCGGCCGAGCAGGTCGTAGAGCGCCACCGTCACGGGCTGGGCCTCGGCCACGGCGAGCGTGAAGGAGGCCTGCGGGTTGAACGGGTTCGGGTAGACGTCCGAGAGGCGGTAGAGCCCCGGCACCTCGACCGTCACCTCCACCTCGGGGCTGAAGGCGAACGTGCCGTCGAAGTCGATCTGCTTGAGGCGGAAGACGTGGCGGCCGGGGGCCAGGCCGGCGACCTTGTAGGTGTACCGCTGCGCTTCGTTCGTGGTGCCGTGGCCCTCCACGAAGCCCACGCGCTCGAAGGCGGTCCCGGCGAGGCGCTGCACCTCGAAGCCGGCGTTGTTCGTCTCGGAGGCCGTCGCCCAGCGGAGGAGCACCGCGTCGCCGCGCACCTGCGCCGTGAAGTCCGCCAGCTCGACCGGCAGCGGCTGGTCGGTGTTGCAGGCTCCCTT
>CAZKFR010000079.1:5133-13672 GCA_964552015.1 uncultured Rhodothermaceae bacterium
ATCTCGTTGATGAACACGCTCTGCGCCCGTGCGGAGAGGGGGAGGAGCAGGGCGAGGGCGAGCGTGAAGCCCGAAAGCATGGTAACCTTGTTCATGGCGTGACGTGTCGGTTGCATGGGGGGGAAGCCTACCGGTATGAAACGACGTACCGGGGAAAGAAGCAAGTGCATATCAGGGGGGTAACGGAAGCATTACGCGCCGGATGCCGGTCGGGACGGCGTTGAATATCCGGGCTGCGTTCCCGATGTTGGAACGATGCGCCCAGGCAACCGGATCCTGCCATGAGACTCACCTTCTGCGGGGCGGCCCGCACCGTCACCGGCTCGAAGCACCTCCTCGAACTGGCCGGCGGCCGGCGGTTGCTCCTCGACTGCGGGCTCTTCCAGGGGCGGCGGGCCGAGGCCGACCACCTCAACCGGCACTTCCCCTTCGACCCGGCCACCATCGACGCGGTGCTGCTCTCGCACGCCCACATCGACCACGCCGGGCTGCTGCCGAAGCTCTGGAAGGAGGGCTTCCGCGGGCGCATCTATGCCACGCACGCCACGGTGGACCTCTGCGGGCTGATGCTGCTCGACAGCGCCTACATCCAGGAGAAGGACGTCGCCTTCGTCAACAAGCTGCACCGGAAGAAAGGGCTGCCGCCGGTGGAGCCGCTCTACCGTGAGGCGGATGCCGAGGGCGTGCTGGCCCACTTCGTCGGCGTCGCCTACGGGACGCCGTTCTCGCCGGTGGAGGGCGTCGAGGTCGTGTACCGGGACGCCGGCCACATCCTCGGCTCGGCGACGATGGTGCTCACCGTCCGTGAGGGGAGACGCACCGTGCGCCTCGGCTTCACCGGCGACGTGGGCAACCCGGGGCGGCCCATCCTGCGCGACCCCGAGCCCATGATGGACTGCGACTACCTGATCTCGGAGTCCACCTACGGCGGGGAGGAGCACGACCCGCCCGGGCGGACGAAGGAGCGCCTGGCCGACGTCATCGCGCGCACGAGCGGGCGCGGCGGCAAGGTCATCATCCCTGCCTTCGCCGTCGGGCGCACGCAGGAGATCGTCTACGCCCTCGACCAGCTCTGGAACGAGGGGCGTCTGCCGCCCATCCCCGTCTATGTGGACAGCCCGCTGGCCGTCAACGCAACCGGCATCTACGCCGCGCACCCCGAGTGCTACGACCGGGACCTGCGCCGGTACCTGCTCGCCGACAACGACCCGTTCGGCTTCGAGCGGCTGACCTACATCCGCGACGTGGCCAAGTCGAAGGCCCTCAACGGGCAGCACGTGCCCATGGTCATCATCTCGGCCTCGGGCATGTGCGAGGCCGGGCGCATCCTGCATCACCTCCGCAACAACATCGAGGACCGCCGCAACACGGTCATGATCGTCGGCTACTGTGCCGACCACACGCTGGGCAAGCGGATCGTGGAGCGGCGGCCCGAGGTGCGCATCTTCGGCGAGCCGCACGCCCTGCGCGCCGAGGTGGTCGTCATGAACAGCCTCTCCGCCCACGCCGACGAGCCGGGCCTGCTCGACTTCATCGGCCACCTCGACCGGGACCGCCTCCGCCGCATCTTCCTCGTCCACGGCGCGCCCGAACGGCAGGAAGCCTTCCGGCAGGCCCTCGAAGCCCGGGGCTACCGCGAGGTGGTCATCCCCGAGTACCGGGAGGCCTTCGACCTCTGAACGGCCCGGCACGCCGGGGTCTCCTTTCCCGTTGCCGCCCGAAACCGGCGGCGAGGTTGCTCGTTCACCCCTCCTTCCTTTCCCTTTCCCCAGTTTCATCGAGATGAAAGCGACTTCTTTACTCCTCGTGGTGTTCGTGCTGGTGCTGGCCGGCTGTGGCAACCGGCAGACCGATGCCACCGACGACGCCACGCCCGGCCAGGTCTTTGCCGTCGACGGCGACTATGCCGCCTCCCACATTCTGATTGCCTACCAGGGCGCGCTCCGGGCCGACCCGGCGATCACGCGCACCAAAGAGGAGGCCTACGCGCTGGCGAAGGACCTCATCGCCCGGCTTCAGAAGGACCCCTCGCAGTTCGAGGCGCTGGCCCGGGAATACTCGGACGGCCCCACCGGCGAGCGGGGCGGGGTGCTGGGCGCCTGGCGCAAGGGGCAGATGATGCCCGCCTTCGAGAACGCCGTGGACAGCCTGGCCATCGGGGCGATCACGCTCGAGCCGGTGGAGACGGAGTTCGGCTACCACATCATCCGGCGGGATGACCTCAAAGCACCCCACTACGGCGCCGAGGGCTTCTTCGTCGCCTTCCAGGGCTCGCCCCGCGTGCCGCCCACGGTGACCCGCACGCAGGAGCAGGCCGACTCCCTTGCGCAGGCCCTGCGCACCCGCCTCTCGGCCGAGACGTTCGACTCGCTCGCCGCCGAGTACAACGACTTCGCGGACGGCGTCATCTTCCTCGGGGGCTTCAAAGAGGACGATCCGCTGCCCGAGGGCGTGCTGGACACGCTCAAGCACCTCGGTTACGGCGAGGTCGGCGGACCGGTGCTGTTCCCCACCATCGGGTACGGCTTCCTCCGGCGCGTCGAGCTGGAGCAGCATGCCGGCTCGCACATCCTGATCGCCTACAAGGGGGCGCTCCGGGCGGACGAGTCGGTCACGCGCACGAAGGAGGAAGCCTATGCGCTGGCGAAGGAACTCATCGCGCGGCTCCAGGAAGATCCCTCGCAGTTCGCCGCGCTGGCCGCCGAGTACTCGGACGGTCCGACCGGACCGAACGGGGGAGACCTCGGCGTCTGGTTCAAGGGCCAGATGGTGCCGGCCTTCGACGAGGCCATCGAACAGTTGCAGCCGGGCGAGATCATGCCCGAGCCGGTCGAGACGGAGTTCGGTTACCACATCATCCGTCGCAACCCGATCGAGTGAGACGCTCATCGCCCCTGGGCTTCCCGCACCCGCTTTTCACGGACGAGGGCTTGCGGGAAGGCCAGGGGCGGTGGTAGTTTGAACGCAGGTTCTTTCGCATACACACGCACGGTTCCGGTATCCGGCTTCGGCCGGACGGATGAAAAGGGAACCCGGTGGTTCGCAGGAGACGGTTCGGCCGAGCACGGTCGGTCGGCTCTTGCGGAGAGTCCGGGGCTGTACCCGCAACTGTGAGCCGCGTGCGCCGCTCCGGGTGAGGAGGCGTCCGGTCACTGTCCCCGATCGGGGGATGGGAAGGCCGGGCGCGGAGCCCGTGACGCGAGCCGCCCCGACCGGGGCGGGCGCGGTGAGCCAGGAGACCTGCCGGGCGTGTCGATGCCGAAAACCTCCGGGAACTGAGGTTCGTGCAGGCCTTTCGGGGCGGTGCCCGTCCGAACACCATGTTCTCATCCGCCGCCCGCACGGCAAGCCCGGACCTCATCATTGAGGTTGGGGCTTTTTTATGTCGGTACGTCTTCTCCTGATCGCTTGCTGGGTGGGGCTGGGCGCGGTTGCGGCCGCGGCCCAGGCCCCGCGCGACACCGTGGTGGCGCTGCCCGGCGTGACGGTGACGGCCACCCGCTCGGCCACCTCCACGGCGGCGGCGCCCGCCCGCGTGACGGTCCTCGATGCCCGCACGATGGCGGCCGTGGCCCCGCGCTCGGTGGCCGACCTGCTCGACGCCCGCTCGGGCGCGTTCCTGCGGCACTACGGCCCGGCGGGGCTGGCCTCGCTCACGCTCCGGGGCGCGAGCGCCGCCCAGACGCTGGTCCTCTTCGACGGCTTCCGCCTCTCCGACCCCCAGCTCGGGCAGCTCGACCTGACGCTCCTGCCCGCCGGCGTGCTCGAAGGCGCGGAGGTGTTCTACGGGGCGGGCTCGGCGCTCTACGGCACGGACGCCGTCGGCGGGGTGGTGAGCCTGCGGCCCCGGCGACCCGGCACCGGGACGGGTGTGCGGCTCCGTGCCGAGGCGGGCGCCTACGGCGAGCGCGGGGGCGAGGCGACCGTCACGGCGGGGCGTGGTGTCCTGACGGCGCTGGCGGCCGTGGCCTACCGCCGCACCGACGGCGACTTCCCCTACGTCAACGAAGCCCTGTTTCCCCCGCGCGAGGTGCGCCGCGAGGGGGCCGACGCCGCCTTCCTCTCGCTCTTCTCGACGCTCGGCTGGAGGGGTGGCCGCCACCGGCTCCGCGCCGGCGGGTGGTACACGGAGGCCGAGCGGGGCCTGCCGGGGCCGGCCACCACCACCCCGCGCGGCGAGCGGCAGTGGGACACCCACCTGCGCCTCTGGCTCCGCGACGACGTGCGCCTGGGCGGCGGCACCCTCCGCCTCGGCACGATGGTGCAACGCGGCACCCTCCGCTACGCCAACCCGCAGCTCCGCCTCGACGACACGGGCCGCACCTGGCAGGCGTCCGCCGAGGCCGAGGGGACGTGGGCCGTGGGCGGCCGGCACCTCCTCGGCGCCGGCCTCGCCGTCGGCTATGCCCGCGCCCGCCACCCGAGCCTCCGCGACGACGCCACCGAGCGACGCCTCGGCGCCTTCGCCCATGCCGACCTGGGGGCCGGTCCGGCCCGCCTCTACCCGGCCCTCCGCCTCGACGTCTACGCGCTGCCCGGCGGCACCCGCACCGCCGCCCTCAGCCCCCGCCTGGGGCTCAACCTCCGGCTGCCCGGCGGCCCACGCCTCAAGGCGTCAGCCGGGCGCGCCTTCCGTGTGCCCACCTTCAACGACCGGTTCTGGCAGCCCGGCGGCGACCCGTCCCTGCGCCCCGAGCACGGCTGGACGTTCGACGCGGGCCTGTACGTCCACCACCGCACCGCCGGCCTCGACCTGCGGACCGAGGCATCGGCCTTCGCCCACCGGATGCGCGACCAGATCGTCTGGCGGCCCGTCGCCGGGGGGTACTATGCCCCGGCCAACCTGGCGCGTGTCCGCACGCGGGGGCTGGAGGCCTCGACCGAGGGGCGCGCCCGCGTGGGCCGGGGCCTCGTGCTCGAGGGCGGCCTGTTCTACACCCTCACCGACGCCCGCGACCGCTCCGACCCGGAGGCGGCCTCCTTCGACCAGCCCCTGCGGTACGTCCCCCGGCACCAGCTCAAGGCCTTCGCCGGGGCCACGTACGGGCCGCTCGCGCTCGACGTCACCACCCGGTACGTGGGCGAGCGCTTCGTCACGTCGGACGGGCGGCAGGCCCTCCCCCCGTACCACGTGACCGACGCCCGCCTCGGGCTGGCCCTCCCGCTGGCGCCGGCCCGCCTGACCCTCGACCTCGTCGTGGAGAACCTCTTCGACCGGGTCTACGAGGGAATCAAGGGCTATCCGATGCCCCCCCGCACGCTGCGCTTCCGCCTGGGCCTGGCCCTCGGCGGGGGCGCCTGAATTCCCTTTCATTCACCCCCAGAACCCGCTTCGATCATGAAAAGAACCGCTACCCTCCTTTCGAAACGAACCCTCGCCGGCCTGCTCGCCGCCCTGGTGGTCCTCACCGCCCGGGGGCAGGCGCCCGCCGAGAAGGTGTTGGTCGGCAACCAGGGCAACTTCAGCGACGCCAACGGGAGCGTCACGGCCTACGACCCGGCCACGGGCACCGTCACCGTTGATGCCGTGTCGGGGCTGAACACGCTCGTGCAGAGCCTGACGCTGCACGACGGCCGGGGCTACGTGATGGCGAACACCTCGGACCGCGTCGACGTGTTCGACGTGGCGACGCTCCAGCGCACCGCCCAGATCACCGGCGTCCCCTCGCCCCGCTACCTGGCCGTGGTGGACGCGGGCAAGGCGTACGTGACGAACCTGGTCTTCGGCGGCCCCGGCACCGTGACCGTGCTCGACCTGGCGACGAACACCGTGGCGGGTACCATCACCGTGGGCGACAGCCCCGAGGGGCTGGCCGTGCACGGCGGCCGTGCCTACGTGGCCAACTCGGGCTTCGGCTTCTCCACCACCGTCAGCGTCATCGATACGGCCACCGACGCGGTCGTCGAGACGCGCGACGTGGGGTGCGACGGCCCCCGCTTCGTGGCCGTCGACGCCGAGGAGGAGGTGTGGGTCTTCTGCACGGGCAAGACGGTCTACAACGACGACTTCACGCAGATCATCGAGCAGACCAACGGCGCGGTGGTGGTCTACGACGGCACCTCGGGCCAGGAGGTGGCTCGCCTCCCGCTGGACGTACAGATCGGCGGCGGCTCGCTCGGGCAGGACGTCTACTACGACCCGATCACGGAGCAGGCCTTTGCGCTGGCCGGCACCACGGTGCTCGTCTTCGACACCGACGCGAACGCACAGTCGGGGACGATCGCGCTGGCGGGGGATACGCCGGCGGGCGGCTTGGCCTACGACGGTGCGGCGCGGCGGCTCTACGTGGGGCGCGTGCCGGGCTTTGTCGAGAGCGGCTTCGTGACGATCCACGACGACACCGGGGCCGAGGTCGGGCGCTTCGACGCGGGCGTGGCGCCGGCGGCCGTGGCCCTCTACCAGCCCGGCCTCAACGTGGCCGCCGAGACGGAGGCGCCGACGCCGGCCCTGGTCCTCGCGCCGAACTACCCCGAACCGTTCTCGCAGGCGACGACGATCCCCTTCGTGCTCGACCGTCCGGCCCGTGTGGCGCTGCGCGTGTACGACCTGCTCGGGCGCGAGGTGGCCGTCCTGGCCGAGGGCCTGCTGCCGTCCGGACGGCACGAGGCCGTATGGGAGGCCGGTGCGCTGCCGGCCGGGCTGTACCTGGTGCGCCTCCAGGCCGGCGATACGGTCCGGACCCGCACACTGACCCGGACGAAGTGATGCGCATCGACCGCTGCCTGTGTTTCCAGAAGACGTTTGCCGAGCTGCGGGAGGTGGCCGAGGCGACGGGTGCCCGGGACGTGGCGGCGCTCCAGACGCACGTGGCTTTCGGCCACAACTGCCGTCTCTGTCACCCCTACGTCCGGCGGATGCTCCGTACCGGCCAGACGGTGTTCCACGAGGTCATCACCGACAGCGAGGAGCCGGCGCCTCAGTAGATGGCCCGCTTCTCGGTCCAGGTACGCACCTGCGTCTCCAGCCGCTGCCGTAGCGCCTCGACGAGGTCGCTGAAGCACCGGGTCATCGCCTCGGCCCGTTGCGCGCGGGCCGGCTCGGACGTATCCTCCGGGGTGGGGAAGGTGCTGTGGCTGAGCACGTTGCCTTCCTCCGTGATGAAGGTCAGTTCGTAGGGGTCGCCGGGCTGGATGCGCATGGTGAGGCGGGGCTCGAGCCCGTCGTCGAGGCGGAGCAGGAGCATGAAGTCGTAATACGTCTGGCGTTCGGGGAGGATCATGACGCCCAGCACGAGCTGCTTCTTGTCGCACCCCAGAAAGGCAAGGAGGGCGGCATAGAGTCGGTGCGCCAGGTCCGCGACGACGGCTCGTTCGCGCTTGTCGGCGGCGCGGGCGCGGGCCTGCGTCTGCAGGAGCATCGCGTAAGGAGAAAGAGCGCTGCCGGGCGTGGCATGAGCCGGTAGAAGGGGTTCGGTGCGGGGAATCACGGGGCGCGGCGTCCCGGTGTCCGGTCGGGGAGCGGCATCAGCCTGGTACAGCGACGTGTGTTTCATGGTCCTCCCTGGCTCGTGGGGAACGGCGGTCCAGCGGCAACGGGCCGGGGCGGGGGCCGCACCGGGCGCGTGCCACAGGGCAGGGATCGAACCACACGGCTGCCGGGTAAAGCCGGGGGCGATGAAAAATGCCCCGGCCCGGCGCCGGTGTCGAACGTTTCGGGGCGACGGAAGGTATAGAGCGGCGAACCCTGACCGGATACCGTGGTTGCCCGCGTGAACGCTCGCCCGAACCCACCGCCCGATCCCGAAGCGATCTACCGCCTGCTCCATGCCCGGCAGTGGGGAGGCGTGCTCGACCTGGTGCACCGGATCGGTCGGGGAGCCGCCGAGGACCCGCTGCTGGCGCGCGCCGTCGAGACGTTCGTCATGACGTTCTTCCAGGTGCTGGAGGGCGAGCCGGACGAGCTGCCGGCGGCGGCCCTCGAGAAGGTGCTGCTGCTCTATCGCGGCGGCTACCTCGCGCTGTCCGACGACCACGTCGATGCGGTCGTGGCGGCGCTGGTGCGGCACCATGCCGGCCATCCCGCCCGGGCCCTCGACTATGCCCGCTTCCGGCCGGAGCACCCGGTGTGCGCGGCGTACCTCCGCGCGCACGCTCCCCCGGAGGTCGAGCCCGTCCCGCACCCCCGCGAGGACCTCGTGCGGGTCACCCGCTCCCGCCCCCTGGCCGGCGAGGACGCCCGGCGCAGCCTGTTCCGTTCGCAGCAGGAGGCCGACTTCTTCCAGGCCGTGCGGGAGGTCTTTGCCACCTACTTCGTCTACCCGAACGTGGCACTCAGCAGCGTGCTGGATTACGAGCGCCTCCGGGACCGGCTCTCGGGCGAGGAACGTCGGTACTTCTTCCGGGCGCTCGTCGATTGCGTCGTGTTCGACCAGCACGCCGGCTACCTTCCACGCTATTTCTTCGAACTGGACAGTCCCCACCACGACGATACCGACCGCCGCGAGAAGGACCGCCTCAAGGAGCGGATCCTGGCGCTGGCCGGGCAGCAGCTCTACCGTATCCGCCCGCGTGCCGGCGCGGCCGGGCGAGAGGCCTTCGT
>CAZKFR010000079.1:13772-15488 GCA_964552015.1 uncultured Rhodothermaceae bacterium
GGCGACCTGGCGGCGTCGTGGCAGGCGCATCCGCTGGGCGTGCCGGCCGTCCTGATGCTCACCGGGCGCATCGTGGCGCTCGTGCGACAGGCCCGGCACACTCCGAACGTATCGTACACCGGTTGAACACGCTTATGTCCAAAGTCATCCGTTACATGCCCGAACTCGAAGGCGACGAGCAGGTCTACGTGGCCACCCTGCTGAAGAACCTGACCGACGAGCAGGCGGAGCAGTTCGCCCACGTCTATCGTACCCGCCGGCGGGACGCCAACACGACCCTGATCCTGGCCCTGCTCGGCTTCGTCGTCGTGGCCGGCATCCACCGCTTCTACCTGGGGCAGATCGGGATGGGGCTACTCTACCTGTTCACCGGCGGCCTCTGTCTCATCGGCACCATCGTGGATCTGTTCAACTACAAGCGGCTCACCTTCGAGTACAACCGGAAGCAGGCGGACGAGGTGGTTCGCCTCATCCGGGGCGCTTTCCCGGCCGACCCGAGCCAACTCACGGCATGAGCTACGCGGTGGATGTCCCCGGGCCGTACGACCCAGCTATCCTCCCCAGCCATCCTCCACGATCCGATGTCCCGACTGTTTCTGTTCCTTACCGCGGGCCTGATGGCCTGCTCGTTCCATGGCGCCCCGCGCGACCTCGACCTCGACAAGATCAAGCTGCCGCCGGGCTTCGAGATCAGCCTCTTTGCCGATAACGTGCCCAACGCCCGGTCGCTGCGCCTGACGCCGGACGGGACGCTCTTCGTGAGCACCCGGCGGGAGGGCAAGGTCTACGCCGTGCGGGACACCGACGGTGACTACGTGGCCGATGAGGTCTATACCATCGCCGAAGGGCTCAACATGCCCAACGGCGTGGCCTTCCGCGACGGCGCCCTCTATGTGGCCGAGGTCAACCGCATCCTTCGCTACGACGACATCGAGAACCACCTGATCGACCCGCCCGAGCCCGTGGTCGTCTACGACGACCTCCCCTCGGACCGCCACCACGGGTGGAAGTATATCGACTTCGGCCCGGACGGCAAGCTCTACGTGCCCGTGGGGGCCCCCTGCAACATTTGCGACGAGGGCGACCCCTACGCGGCCATCCTCCGCATGAACCCGGACGGCTCAGACGTCGAGGTCTTCGCCCGCGGCGTGCGCAACACGGTCGGCTTCACGTGGGACCCCCTCACCGGCGAGCTGTGGTTCACCGACAACGGCCGCGACAACATCGGCGGGCGGAACCAGGACATCACGGATAACAGCCCGCCGTGCGAGCTCAACCACGCCCCCCGCGCCGGGATGCACTTCGGCTACCCGTACGTCCACGGCCGCGCCATCCTCGACCCCGAGTTCGGCGCGGGACACGACCCGGCCGACTACACGCCGCCCGCCCAGGAGCTCGGCCCCCACGTGGCCCCGCTCGGCGTCGAGTTCTACACCGGCGCGATGTTTCCCGAGGAATACCGCAACCAGATCTTCATCGCCGAGCACGGCTCGTGGAACCGCCGCCAGAAGATCGGCTACCGCGTCACGCTCGTCCGCCTCGACGAGCACCGGCGTCCCACGAGCTACGAGCCGTTTGCCGAGGGCTGGCTCGAGGGCAACGACAACTGGGGCCGCCCCGTCGACCTCGAACTCATGCCCGACGGCTCGATGCTCCTCTCCGACGACCAGAACGGCGTCGTCTACCGGATCACGTACACCGGGCGTTGAAACGTTC
>CAZKFR010000079.1:15588-16713 GCA_964552015.1 uncultured Rhodothermaceae bacterium
CGAGGGCGTGGCGGCACCGGATAGCGGCCAACATAAAGAAGGTTCTCCCCGTAGCCGCGGGCTTCAGCCCGGGACGGCCGACGGGTCAAAGGGCGCACCCGTGAAGGGTGCGGCTACACCGCCGGGCACGATGGCACACCGCCTCACCCCACGCGGGCGAACGGTAAGCGCTGGCATGTTCCACGTTGAACGTTCAAACGTGCCACGTTCCAACGTGCCAACGCACGAACGTGCAACGCTTCAACGTCCGAGGACGGCCTTCGGCAGGTGCATCGACACGAGCACGTGGGGCACGTCGACCACCTCGGCGATCTTCAGGTCGCCCGCCAGCGAGGCCAGCACGTAGGCATCCTCGCGCGTGAGGCCGTGCTCGGCGACCAGGTAGTCGATCATGTACCGGGTGGCTTTCTTCGCGGCTTCGTCGAGCGTCTCGGCAAAGGCGGTGACGGCGTAGAAGTCGTCCGACTCGTACTGCGGCTCGGGGATCGGCCGCCCGCCCTTGATCACGTTGACCTCGTAGACGATCCGCATAGGTGCCTCGATGGCCGTGCCGCAGACCTCGCCGTGGCCCTGTGCGGCGTGCGTGTCGCCGATGGAGAAGAGGGCGCCCTCGACGAAGACGGGGAAGTAGACCGTCACGCCCTCGGTGATGTCCGGATCGTCCATGTTGCCGCCATTGGCGCGGGGCGGGATCGTCGAGAGCATCTCGTCGGTGGCCGGGGCCACGCCCATCACGCCGGGGAACGGCTTCAGGGGGATGGTGATGTCGTCGTTGAAGCGGGCCACCGTGGCGCCGTCTTCGAGGGTGAAGAGCTTGAGGTACGGCTCGGTGAACTCGTCGGCGAGGAACCCGAAGCCGGGTACGATGGCGGACCAGCCGTAGGCGCCCAGTTCGATCTCGTGGAGTGTCACGGCCAGCACGTCGCCCGGCTCGGCGCCTTCCACATAGACTGGTCCGGTGAGCGGGTGGATCGGGTCGAAGTCGAGCGTCGTCACGTCCTCGACCGTCGATTCGGGCGTGAGCTGGCCGTCGGAGGCTTCCTCGGTGTGCACTTCGATGACGGCCCCGGAGGGCACGCGCAGCACGGGCGGGATGGCGGCGCTGAACCGGTTGTGGGTCTGGTC
>CAZKFR010000080.1:0-15996 GCA_964552015.1 uncultured Rhodothermaceae bacterium
TTCTGAACGTAGGAAACAAGAGTCGGTGCTACTGGAAGACAAAACGATCGATGCTCTGCGGCCCGTTGGTGAGGCTGTCGCGGTGCGGGGGCCGGCCTCCTTGTCCAACCTGGGGCCTGGCTTCGACGCGGTGGGCCTCTGTCTGGACGGCTGGGGGGATGTGGTCGAGGCCTGCGTGGTGGAGGAGCCCGGTGTGCATCTGTTGCCGGGAGAGGGGGCCGTGGCGTGGACGCCCCCGCCGTCGGTGGCGGAGAACACGGCGGGGAGGGCGGCGCATCTGGTGATGCGGCAGCTCGGCGTGGAAGGAGGGCTGGCACTCCGGATTCATAAGGGTATCCCGCCGGGCTCCGGGCTGGGCAGCTCGGCGGCGAGTGCCGTGGCCGGCGCCTGGGCGGCCAACCTCGCTTTCGGCGGAAGGTTGGCCAAAACCGACGGGGCCCTCATGGAGGCAGTGCTCGAAGGGGAGGCTGTCGCTTCCGGGAGCCGACACGGAGACAATGTGTTGCCGGCCCTGCTGGGTGGACTGGTGCTGGTGGATCCGGACGACCCCGCCCATCATCGCCGCGTCCGTGTGCCCTCCGGCCTGTCGATCGCCGTCATCCTGCCGCAGGTGCAGGTGCTGACGAAGGCGGCCCGGGCCATCCTCCCGCAGGAGGTGCCGTTGCGCGATGCCGTCCGCAACGCGGCGGCTTTCGCCTTCCTGGTGGATGCCTTTCGGGTCGGAGACTGGGAGGCCGTGGGCCGGTGCATCATGGCGGATCGCCTGGTGGAGCCGGTGCGGGCGCCGCTGGTGCCGTGCTACGAAGCCGTGCGCCATGCCGCTCTGGAAGCCGGGGCGTACGGTTGTGCCCTGAGCGGCTCTGGCCCCGCCCTCTTTGCCGTTACCGGCGAGGAGGAACGCGCCGGGGCGATCCTCGAGGCCATGCTGGACGCCAGCCGGAACGCCGGCATCCCCGCCCGCGGCTTCGTCGCGGGCATCGACGATCAGGGTGCCCGGGCGGTGACGTGATCGTGCCGTGTCATCCACGGGTCGTGCATGGCCCCGCCGGCCCGACCATGGCACGCGGATGGGCACGGATCGATGATGGGTTCGTACGTATTTTTGCCGGGAGGGACAAAGGGTTCTCCCGGTGTGCCTTGTTCAACTTACCATCTCCCGACCGTTGACGATGAACCTGCATCCTGCATACCGAAGCACCCGGGGCGGGGCCGTGTCGGTGTCGTTCGAGGACGCGCTGCTCGAAGGGTTGGCGCCCGACGGCGGCCTGTTCGTCCCGGAGGCGATCCCGGCGTTGCCCTTGTCCTGGCGTTCGGCCGGGTCGTTCCCGGAGATGGCCCTCTCCGTGCTCGCGCGGTGGATCGGGCACGAGGTAGCGCAGGACGTCCTGGAGCCGTTGCTGGCGGATGCTCTCTCGTTTCCGGTACCGCTCGTTCCGCTCCGGGGCGGGGACTGGGACGGTGTCTATGTCCTGGAGCTTTTCCACGGCCCTACGCTTTCCTTCAAGGATTTCGGAGCGCGGACGATGGCGCGGCTGATGGGGCACTTCCTGGCCGGGCGGCAGGAGACGGTTACGATCCTCGTTGCCACGTCGGGGGATACGGGCAGCGCGGTCGCCGACGGGTTCGCCGGGCAGGATCACATCCGGGTGGTGCTATTGTATCCGTCCGGCCAGGTCAGCCCCACGCAGGAACGTCAGCTCATCGTGGCGCGACCGGGCGTGCAGGCCCTCGCCGTCCGGGGCACGTTCGACGACTGCCAGCGGATGGTCAAGGAGGCGTTCGTGCACGAGGCGGCGGCGCGGCGGCACCTCTCGTCGGCCAACTCGATCAACGTGGGCCGGCTCCTGCCGCAGATGCTGTACTATGTCTGGGCGGTGCGTGCGGGCGGGTTCGACCGGGTCCACTTCTGCGTGCCCAGCGGCAACCTGGGGAACCTGACCGGGGGCGTACTGGCGGCGCTGGGCGGGCTGCCCGTCGGGCGTTTCATCGCCGCGCACAACGCGAACGACTTCTTCCCACGCGTCCTGGCAGGGGAGGAGGAGACGTACCGGGCCTCGGTGCGGACGCTCTCGAACGCGATGGACGTGGGGGTGCCGAGCAACTACGAGCGGCTCCGGGCGCTGCTGCCGGTGGAGGAACTCCGGCGGCGCATCTGGGGCACCAGCGTGAGCGACGACGAGACGCTGGCCGCCATCCGGCGGGTGTATGCCGAGACGGGGTACCTGGCCGATCCGCATACGGCCGTCGGCCTCGAAGCCGCGCGGCGCTATCGCAGGGCCACCGGTGATCCGACGCCCATCATCGTGCTGTCCACAGCCCATCCGGCCAAATTCCCTGAAGTGCTTTGCGAGGCGATTGGCTTCGAGGCGGAGGTGCCGGAGCAGCTGGCCCGGTTGCGCGGGGCCGACACCTCCGTCCTTCCCATCGAGGCGAGCACGGATGAACTGATGGCTTACCTGCTGGCTCATGATGCTGCCCGGGCGTGATCCTGCCGAGGTGCCGGCCGGGGCGCTCGTCGACGTGCCGCCGGCGGACCCGCTCTTCGAGGGGTTCGGCGTGGAGGCGTTCGCGGCGCTGGCGCGGCTGAAGGCCGAGCCGCACATCGAGCGGTATCGCCTCGAGAAGGAGGCGTTGCGGCGGTACGTGCAGGCCCCGTTCCGCCGGCTGCGGGACGACCTGGCGGTACGGTGGGTGCTGCCGAACGCCCTGGCGCTGGAGACGGAGCGCAACGTGTTCAGCCGCTTTCTGAAGAACGATTTCGGCGCGGGCGGCTGCCATGCGCACTACTGGATGGCGTTCTACCGGGCGGGCCGGCGGCGGCTGGCCGACGTGCAGTTGATCGTGAGCCTGCACGCGGACGGTCTGAAGGTCGGCGTGTATGCCGGGGAGCCGGCGCGGGCGGTGTGGAAGGCGGTGCGGGCGCACCTGCCGGAGGTGGAGGGGGCGCCGTGGCGGGATGGTATTCCGTTATTGCAAAACAAAAAAAGGGTGTGGGCCGGAGAGCGGCGCTCCGCGGCCGAGGTGCTGGCCCTCGGCCCCCGACTCACGGACGACGTGGTGCGGATATGGCGGCGGGTGTGGCCGTTCTACCGCTTCTGCTGCGCCCTGACTCGCTGAAGGCGCCGGACACGCGGCTAGGTGATCTCGATCTCGTGCGGAGCGTGGACGAACAGAACGTCGCGCAGGTAGGGGTGGTTGGTAAAGAGCGCTTCCTTGCGTTCGTTGAGACCCCGCATGTCGAATCCCAGGACCGTCAGATCGGCTTCCGACGAGTATTTTTCCACCAGACGACGGAAGGAGTTGAGGTTATCGGTAGGTAGGAAGCGAATGTTTTTGTTCGAGATGGGCAGCCGTCCTTCTTCGATCAGGGTCTCGAAACGGGTTCTCAGTTCTTCGATGCGGTCACGCGGAAGCGCCGCAAACACACTGATCTCTGCATCCTTCCAGTCTGGATGACCGAGCAGAATGTAGCTGAGCAGGATCATCACATTGGCGTTGTCCCCGTCGTTCCAGGTAAGCCAGATGTGCAGGTTCCGCCGTTCACCGAACATGTGATCCCCGTGCCGAAGCACCAGGAGCGTCATGCGGGTCGTGGCCGCAAAGGTGGAGCTTTTTACGACCTCGGTAATCACTTCCGGCGGGTCATGGATCGAAAACTCGAACATGGCCGTGTTGTTCTGCAGGCCCGACACCCCCGGGACCTGCAGGCTCTGCGCCAGTGCCGAGATCATCGACGGGCTGATGATCGTGTCCATGTACACCGGGCTTTTCTGCACCCGCGCCATCTCGATCAGCTTGCTTTTGATGCGGAGACTTTCGCGGTATGATTCGGGGTTGAGATGGCCCTGGATGAAATGGAGGTACGTGCCGAATCCGTACCGGTGACAGATCCATCGGAGCAGGGCGAGTGGTGCCCGGCGGTCGAACGTCCGCTGGTTGACCATGATGACGCTCGGGCGCCAGTCCTCCTGACGGCTCCGCTCCTTCCGGGTCTGCAGGCGGAGGTGCAGGTAGCGTGTCAGCTGCGTCATGACGCCCTCGAACATCTCGGCGAGGTCGTCCTGGTGATCGGCCCGTGCGCGGATGATCCGGTAGAGGCCGACCATGATGACGATGGAGAGTACCGCATAGAGCGGGTCCATCTGGAACATCAGGAACAGGCACATCAGGGCGCCGAAGAGACTGATGTACCAGCGGGAGCGAAAGCTGGGCCGGTAGCTCGGGCGCGCCGCGAAGTGCTCCAGGAAGCTGATGGCACAGAGCGAGCCGTAGGTCACCATGAAGAACATGGAGATGATCCGGGCCACGAAGTCGACGTTGCCGAGGGCGACGATGACGAGGGCGATGCCGGCCGTGACGAGGGTGGCATTCCGGGGTTCGTTGACCTTGCCGACACCCTGCGCCAGCCAGGGATTCAGTTTCCCCCAGGGAAGGCTGGCGTCCGAACCGAGGGCCTGCAGGGTGCGCGGTGCCACGAGGATGGACCCGATGGCGGAACTGAGCGTGGCGCAGGCCAGCCCGATCGGAATGATCGGTCCCCAGAGGGCGATCTCCGCCATGATGAGCTGGTTTTCGGCCAGCGCTTCGGGGGGGGCCGAAAAGGCGAGTTTGATGACAATGAAAACGTAGACGACCATGCCGGTGAGCGTGGCCGCCATGGTGCCGGCGGGGATGGAACGACGGGGGTTGGCCAGGTCCCCCGAGAGACCGACACCGGCCGTCATGCCGGTAAAGGCCGGGAAACAGATCGCAAAGACGATCATGAACGGATCGGCATTGGCGACACGGTCGGTCAGGCTTACCTGCTCGGGTGAAAAGCCCGGGAGGGGGTCGCCCAGGAAAAACAACACGAGCGCGACGGCCAGCACACTCACGACGACGTAGAGGGCCCGCACGCCCATATCCGCCCCTTTCGTGAGCATGAGCACGATCAGGGCCACGGTGCCCGGCAGGGACACGATCCGCGGGTCGAAGGGGAAGCCGAACGTCTGTTCGAAGGCACCGGCCAGCGGGGTGAACGACTCCGCGAACGCGATCATGTAGAACGCTACCGAGACGGCCTGCGAGAGGTAGAGCGAGATGCCGATGACGCTCCCGATGGTCGTGCCGAAGGAACGGGAGATGATGAAATACTCGCCGCCACCTTCTACCTTGCGGTTCGTGGCAATCTCGGCCAGGGCCATGGCCGTGGGGATGGTCACCAGGTGGCCGAGCAGGATGATGGCCAGGGCGCCGAGGAGGCCGACATGTCCCACCGCATACCCGAAGCGGAGGAACATGATGGCACCCAGGATGGTGCTGATGCCTGCCAGGAAAACGGGAGCCGTGCCGAAGCCGTGCCCGCGTTGCTCGGTCGCAGCCGTATCGTGTGGGGCCGTTTTGCTCATGAGGGCGAATGCTGTCCGGAGAAAAAGACGGGCAAAAGTACGGCGGGCGCGTGCTCCTTAGCAATCGGTGGTTACCATGCAGGAAGTAAAGGAACTGGTTCGGGTCGACCGGGAGGGTCCGGTGACGACCATCACGATGCACCGTCCGGAGAAGCGGAACGCACTCAGCGGGGCCATGGTGACGGCGCTGAAGGAGGCGCTGGCCGGCGCAGCGGAGGACGCTTCGTGCCGGGTGGTGGTGCTCACGGGGGCGGGCAAGGCGTTCTCGGCGGGGGCGGACCTGGCGGCGCTGGAGGCGTTGCAGACGGCGACCGCCGAGGAAAACCTGGCTGACTCGGAGCATCTGGCCGGTCTGTTCGAGGCGATTTATCGCCACCCGAAGCCCGTTATTGCAAGAATCAACGGGCATGCCATCGCCGGCGGGTGTGGTCTGGCAGCCGTGTGCGACGTCTCGGTGGCTGCAGAAACAGCCCGGCTGGGGTTCACGGAAGTGCGCATCGGCTTCGTGCCCGCCATCGTCATGGTGTTCGTTCTCCGTAAGCTGGGCGAGGCGGCCGCCCGGGAACTGTTCCTTAGTGGCCACCTGATTCCGGCGGCCGAGGCGGCCCGGATCGGGCTCATCACGTGTGCCGTGCCGCCCGATGAGCTGGACGCGGAGGTGAAGGCGCGGGCCGATGAGCTGGCTCGCGAGACGAGCGCCTCGGCGGTGGCGCTCACGAAACGTATGCTGGCGGCCGTGCCCGGCATGGGGCTGCAGGAAGCCCTCGACCATGCCGTCCGGGTGAACGCCTTTGCACGCAGCACGTCCGACTGCCGCGCGGGCATCCGCGCTTTCCTCGAACGCCGGGACCCTCCCTGGAAATCAGGTGCGGCATGAGCGATCGTCAGGACCCACCCCGGCTCCCACTGCCATTTTACGATCGGCCCTGGCGCGGCGAAGAGCGCCTCGTAGCCCGGGCGCTGTGGGACTGGCATCGTACCCTCTGGAGCGCGGGGCGTGCGCCGGGTCGCAGGCAGATCGACTGGGAGCGCGTGGCCGCGGAGGTCCAGGAAGGGCGTCCGGTCGAAGGGCTTCCCTCGGCCGTTTATCGTGCGGCCCGGGAGGCCTGTCGTACGGCACATCTGCCGCAGGATCTGCTGGCGGAACAGGTCCGGGCGCTCGATCATCTGAAACCCCCGGTTCGTTTCGACGATGTGGCCGGTCTGCGAGCGTTTGTGGAGACGTTCACCGGGGCGCACGCACGTCTGCTGGCACGGCTTGCCGGGGCTACGGGGCGCTGGCAGGAACCCCTGATCCATGATCTGGCCTTCGGGTTCTTCCTGGTCGGACGCCTGGCGGCCCTGCCCGATGACCTTCGCCGCGATGCCCTGTTCATCCCGCTGCGTGAACTGGAGCGACGTCAGGTAACCCTCGCGGACCTTCGGGACGCACCTCCTACTCCGGCCGTGCAGCGGTTGCTCTGGCAGTATGCCATCCGGGCACGCGAGGCGCTGGCTGCGGGGCGTCCCTTGATCGATGAACTCGACCGCCGCTTTCAGCGAGAGGGGCGGCGATGCTGGATCGGCGCTCTCGAAGTGCTCGACGTGATCGAACGCCACCGGTTCGATGTGTGGAATCACCCTCCGTCGCTCTCACGTATCCGCCGCTGGCGCATCCGCTGGCAGGCTCGCTTTGGCCGCACGGTGTTCGGGCGATGACGTGAACATGCGAGGTACTCGGGAATTTTCACGGGAGGTGACTCACCTTCGATGCCGCTTTGTTATTTTCCGCGAAACCCGAACAGCTTCCTGAACGCATGACTACCTATCGCGAAGCCGGTGTGGACATCGACGCCGGCGAGGAGACGGTCCGACGCATCAAGCCGCTCGTCCGTGAGACGTTCACCCCCGGCGTTCTGGCCGACATCGGGGCCTTTGGCGCGTTCTTCGAACCCGATTTCAGGGCCTATGAGAATCCCGTACTCGTTTCTTCGGTGGACGGGGTGGGGACGAAACTGAAGGTGGCCTTCCGCATGAACCGCCACGATACGGTGGGGCAGGACCTGGTCAATCACTGTGTGAACGACATTGCCGTCTGTGGAGCCATCCCGCTGTTCTTCCTGGACTATTTCTCTACCGGGAAGTTGTATCCGGACGTTGCGGAGCAGATCGTCCGGGGGTTTGCGAAAGCCTGCAAGGAGAACGGCTGTGCGCTCATCGGGGGCGAGACGGCGGAGATGCCGGATCTGTACGAGCGTGGAGAATATGACCTGGCCGGCACCATCGTTGGGGTCGTGGACCGGGACCGCATCCTCGATGGCCGTCGTGTTCGGGCCGGGGATGTCCTGCTCGGGTTGCCTTCAACGGGGTTGCACACGAACGGTTATTCGCTGGCCCGCAAGGTCTTGTTTTCCCATTTTGCCATCGACGACCGGCCGGCCGAACTGGGCGGGGAGACCGTGGGGGAGGCGCTGTTGCGCGTGCATCGCTCGTACCTTCGGCCCATACAGCACCTGATCCGTGCCGACCTGGCTCATGCCTTCGTGCATGTGACGGGCGGTGGCATTCCGGGCAATACCGTCCGGGTGATCCCGGATCACCTCACGTTCGAGGTGAACTACGACGCCTGGCCTCGACCGCCGATATTCCAGCTCATTCAGCGGGTCGGCAGCGTGCCGGAGGACGACATGCGGCGAACCTTCAACCTGGGCATCGGGTTGATCGCCATCGTGCCGGAGGACCGGGTCGACGAGGCCGAGCAGGCCCTCGAGGACATCGGGGAGACGCCGGTTCGTATGGGTTTCGTCAGGCCACGTTCCTGAGGGTGTCGTTCGGTGTAACGGGGGCGTGGGCGGATCAGCAAAACAAAAGCCGGGCTAATCCGGTTGAATTGGAGTCCGTCCGGTGTACCACCGGCACCAGACTACCACGAACCATCCGACGTGCGTTATGCTGTCCATCGCTGTCATTCTCGTGCTGAGTTATCTCGTCGGGTCGATCCCGGGGAGTGTATGGGTCGGGAAGTGGCTCTATGGCATCGACATCCGGCATCACGGGAGTGGCAATGCCGGGGCGACCAATGCCTTCCGGGTGCTGGGCTGGAAAGCCGGGGTTCTGGCGACCGTGGTGGATCTCGGCAAAGGGCTTTTCGCCGCCGGGGTGGTCGCGACGATCCGAGTGGACGGGTTACCTTCCGGCATCGATTTCTGGCAGGTAGAGACCTTCGTGCGGCTGCTGGCCGGTCTGGCGGCGATCATCGGGCATATGTATCCGATCTGGGCCGGCTTCAAGGGGGGCAAGGGCGTGAACACGGCGGCCGGGGTGCTGTTTGCCCTCTCGCCGGTCACGATGCTGATCACCCTGGGCGTCTTCGCCATCGTGCTCATCACGTCACGGTATGTATCGCTGGCATCGCTGATGGCCACGATCACGTTTCCGCTCACGGTGGCCATACGGAAATATGTGTTCCACGTGGATTCCCTCGATGGGAGCCTGCTGATCTTCAGTCTGTTCATGGCCCTGGTCATCATCTACGCGCATCGGAGCAACATTCAGCGGTTGCTCAACGGGACGGAGAACCGCATTCAGCGATTCCGGCTGGCCCGTGGCATGCGGGGGCGTGGTGAACTCTGAGGCACAGCCGGGATCGACGGCATCGGCGCACGTATCACGTTCACGGAGGAAATCGTGACGAAACGCATTGCGGTCATCGGGGCCGGGAGCTGGGGCACGGCGCTGGCCATCAGCCTGGCCTCCTCCGGGCACGATGTGTCGCTCTGGGCTCGTCGTCCGGCCGCCGCCGCTTTCATGGATCAGGAGCGCCACAATCCGACGTATCTCCCCAAGGCGCTCATCCCCTCTTCGATCCTGATCACGTCGGATCTGGAAGCGGCGGTGATCCGGCGCGATCTCTGGGTTTTCGCGACGCCTGCACAGTCCATCCGTGAAGTGGCCCGGCGTGTACGTCCCTACGCCCACCCGAACCTGCTGGTCGTTTCGGTCGCAAAGGGTATCGAGAATGGGACCCTGAAGCGGACGACGGAAGTGCTCGCGGAGGAACTCGACGGCGTGCCGGCGGAACAGATCGGCGTGCTTTACGGACCCAGTCATGCCGAGGAAGTGGTGGCCGGGTGCCCGACGGCCGTGGTGGCGGCGGCGCAGGACCTGGCCGTGGCGGAGAGCATCCAGGAAGTGTTCATGACGCCGCGCTTGCGTGTCTATGTCAACACGGATCTCGTCGGGGTGGAGATTGCCGGCTCGGTCAAGAACGTCATGGCCATCGCGGCCGGCATGAGTGACGGGGTAGGGTACGGCGACAATGCCAAGGCGGCGCTCATCACACGCGGCAATGCCGAGATTCAGCGGCTCGGCATGGCCCTGGGTGCCTCGTACAAAACCTTTTCCGGGCTGGCCGGTATCGGGGATCTGGTGGTGACGTGCATGAGCCGGCACAGCCGGAATCGTTTTCTGGGCGAGGCCATCGGGCGGGGCAAGACGCTGGAGGAGGTTCAGCGCGAGATGACCATGGTCGCCGAAGGGGTCAGTACGACATGTTCCGTCTATGACCTCTCCCGGCGACTTCAGATAGAAATGCCTATCACGGAGGCCGTCTATGCTATTCTGTTCGAGGGGATGAAACCCCAGGAAGCCGTCGACGAACTGATGGCGCGGGCTGCCAAACAGGAAGACTGGCTCCCGGACTGTCTCCAGGAAGGACCGAAGCGGTCGCCATCATGACGCTCCAGGACCTGACGCGGCTCGTCGCACGCGGCGAGGGGCCGCATCTCGAATTCAAACGCAGGGTGCCGCAGCCGGCAAGGCTGGCCAAGGAAATCGTGGCGTTTGCCAATACGGAGGGGGGGCGGCTGTTACTGGGGGTGGATGACGATGGGACGATCCTGGGCGTGCGGGATCCCGGGGAGGAGGAGTATGCCCTGTCGGAAGCGCTACGCAGGTACTGCCATCCCACCGTGGAGGTCGAGGTAGCACGGGTCGAGGTCAGCCGGCGCCGGGATGTCCTGATCGTGCATGTGCCCGAGAGTGCTGTGAAGCCGCATTTCGTGGTGGTGGGGCAGGGCCGTGTCCCGTACGTACGGATCGAGGATATGAGTGTGGAGGCCAGCCGTGAGCGGGTACGTCTGATGAAGGCGGATCGGGGAGAGGAGGGGGTTCGGTTCACCTTTGGCGAGAAGGAACTGCTCCTGATGCGGTACCTGGAAACATACGGGCGTATCACCGTCGAGCAATTCGCCAATGTAGCCCATATCAGCCGGCGTCGTGCCTCGGACACCCTCGTGCTCATGACCCGGGCGCGGGTACTGCTTCTGCACTCGCACACCACCCAGGAGTATTTCACGCTGGCCTACGAGGAATGACGGGTCGTCCCCGTGGAACCCGCGCGGGCATGCCATGACCATGTCATACCCTTTTTGTACCTTACACCCGAGCGATCCCCTCAAAGCCGTTATTGCAAACCAAAAATGCCAGTCGTAGACGTCATTCCCCTGCACGAAACGACACGAACGCGGTATCTCCACTACGCGTTATCCGTTATTACGAGCAGGGCGCTGCCCGACGTACGGGACGGCCTGAAGCCGGTCCAGCGGCGTATCCTCTACGCCATGTACACCAACCTGCGACTCTATCCCGACGCGCGGTATCGTAAGAGCGCCACGGTCGTGGGGGAGGTCATCGGTAAGTACCATCCCCACGGGGATTCGGCCATCTATGAAGCGATGGTGCGCATGGCCCAGCCGTTCACGCTCCGGGCTCCGCTGGTCGACGGACACGGTAACTTCGGCTCGCTCGACGGGGATAATCCCGCCGCCATGCGCTACACGGAGGCACGCCTTCGGCCCCTTGCGATGGAACTGCTTGAGGAGCTGAAGAAACAAACCGTCGACTTCCGCCCCAACTTCGACGGAACGCTGTTCGAACCGGTCGTACTGCCGGCCCGTGTGCCCAACCTGCTCCTCAACGGAGCCAGCGGTATTGCCGTCGGGATGGCTACGAACATTCCCCCTCACAATCTGGGGGAACTGATCGATGCCCTCGTGTACCTGATCGATTCACCCAATGCGCGGACGTCCACGCTCGTCACGCGTTTCATCAAAGGGCCCGATTTTCCGACGGGCGGGCGGGTACTCAACCGGGAAGAGGAACTGCTGGCCATCTACGAAAAAGGGGAGGGGGCCATCGAACTGCGAGGAGACTACCAGGTCGAGGGCAAAAAGCACATCATCATCACGTCGATTCCCTACGGAGTCACGAAGGCTTCGCTGATCGAGCAGATCGCGGATCACATCATGCACGAGCGGGTGCCGCAGATCGTCGATATCCGGGATGAATCTACCGATGACGTACGGATCGTGCTCGAACTACGACGCGGGGCGGATCCGGACGCCGCCATGGCCTACCTGTTCAAGCATACGCAGCTACAGACCCGCTTCCACGTAAACCTGACCTGCCTCGTCCCGACCGATCAGGCCCAGGTCTGTGTGCCGCAAAAGGTGGATCTGCTGACGATTCTTCGACACTTCCTCGCGTTCCGTATGGAGGTGGTCGTTCGACGCCTGACCTTCGAACTGGAACAACTCGAGAAGCGGATCCACATCCTGCGCGGCTTTGAGAAGATCTTCAATGCCCTGGATGAAGCCATCAAGATCATCCGTTCCTCGGAGGATAAAAAGGACGCGGCCCAGCGGCTCATGCATCGATTCCGCCTCGATGACGTGCAGGTCGAGGCCATTCTGGAAACGAAACTGTATAAGCTATCCAGGCTGGAGATTGATGCGATCCGTCTCGAACTCGAAGAGAAAGAACGTCAGGCGGCCTCCATCCGTGCTTTGCTGAACGATGAGCCGGCTCGTTGGAAGCTCATCAAGGAGGAACTGCGGAGCATCAAAAAAGCCTACGCGGACGAGCGTCGTACCATCATCGCCGGTCCGGACGAGCATCTCGACTATTCGGAGGAAGCCTACATCCTGGACGAGGATGTTTACGTTATCGTGTCCCGCGATGGATGGGTCAAGCGCCAGCGTTCCTACACGGAAGTACAGAGCATTCGCGTGCGTGACGGTGACGAGGTCGGCTGGGTCTTGCCAGGCTCAACGCGAGAGACGGTGATCTTCCTGACGAACTTCGGCCGGGCTTATACGATCCGCATCGACGAGTTGCCCAGTACGACCGGTTATGGCACACCCATCCAGAAACTGTTCGACTTTTCGGACCGCGAACAGGTCGTGGGTGTGATCGTAACGGATCGGCGGGTATTACCGAAAGCAGAGCCGGAGCCTGATTCGGAGCCCGCCCTGTTCGCGGAGGGCACGAACGAGAAAGGGCCGGATGGCCCCTATGTCGTGGCGATAACGTCGCGCGGGCAGGCCGTACGTCTGGCGGTGGACGGGTACGTCGAGCCATCCACGCGAAGTGGGCGTATGTTCATGCGGCTGGAACAAGGAGATCAGGTCGTCTGTGCCGAGGTCGCCGGAGGTGCAGAAAACGTTTGTCTGGCTACGCGAGAGGGTTACGTACTCATTTTCCCGGTCCGACAGATACCCCTGTTCAAGAATGCTGCGAAGGGGGTCATTGCCATTCGCCTGGGCAAGAACGACCAGGTGCTGGGCGCGACGCTGGCCACGGCGGCCCGGGAGGGGCTGGAAGTGGAGACGAGTCGGGGCCGCAAAGAGGTGGTACGTACTACGAAGTTCGATGTGACGAACCGGGGCAACCGGGGACGCCAGATCATCCGTCGCGGTACGCTGGTGCGCGTCGTGAGGGAGGCCGTGACGATGTCCCTTAACGGTCGTAAGTGAACCGGTTTGTCGCCACGTTATAAACCATTATTGCAATGACAACCTACACCGGCAAAGACATCCAAGTCCTGGAAGGACTCGAGCCCGTACGGAAACGCCCCGGCATGTATATCGGCGGAACGGGTAAACCGGGGCTACACCATCTGCTCTGGGAAATCGTCGATAACGCCGTGGACGAGGCCACAAACGGGTATGCTTCCCAGATCGAAGTAACACTCCACCGTGATGGAAAGAGCGTCACCGTGAGCGACAACGGTCGCGGCATCCCCGTGGACCTGCATCCGCAGAAGAAAATCCCGACCCTGGAACTGATCCTCACGACCCTACATGCCGGTGGTAAGTTCGACAACCGCAACTACATCACATCGGGGGGCCTCCATGGCGTCGGCGCTTCCGTCGTGAATGCGCTCTCCGAGGAACTCGTCGCAACGGTCAAACGCGATGGGAAGGTCTACCAGCAGACCTTCCGACGCGGCAAGCCTACCAGCAAACTGAAATGTATTCAGGAAAACACGCGTGGAACGGGTACAACGATCTTTTTCCGGCCCGACCCTGACATCTTCGAAACGACCTCGTTCGACGAAAACTGGATCCGAGAACAACTCGAGGTTAAAACCTACCTGAATCGGAACCTCAAAATTCTGTTCAAAGATGAAGTCCACAACCACCGGTACGAATTCCATCACGAAGGTGGCATCGTAGAATATCTGGCTCATCTGGTGCACGAAGCATCGGCGCGTCCGGTACATGCTGATCCGTTCACGGTTCATCAGGAAACGCTCGAAAACGGTACCCGTGTAGAAGTCTGCCTGCAATGGACCGAAACGCCCCGGGAGACCATTCGCTCGTTCGTAAACGGTATTCCTACACGAGACGGGGGCACGCATGAGCAAGGCCTCAAGGACGCCATCCGGAGCGCCGTTCGTGCCTACATGGAAACCCATGACCTGCTTCCGCGAAATCTGGATATCTCGGCTGACGATATCCGAGAAGGCCTTTTTGCTATTATCAACCTGTTCCTCGTCGACCCACAATTTCAGGGACAGACCAAAGACAAGCTCAACAATCCGGAAGCCCGATCCTTACTCGTCGGAGCCGTTCGCCTCGAACTGGAGCAGTACCTCAACGCACATCCCACGACCGGCGAAGCCATCGCCACGCGCGTCATCCAGGCAGCTCGCGCCCGTCATGCCAGCCGGGCTGCTGCTCGCCAGGTACGGCGCAAATCCAATGTGAGCCATCGGCTGAACCTGCCTGGAAAACTGGCAGACTGTACTTCGACTAACCCTGCAGAAAGCGAGATTTTCATCGTCGAGGGTGATTCAGCCGGCGGCTCCGCAAAACAGGGACGTGATCGACGTTATCAGGCCATCCTCCCGTTACGAGGCAAAGTCCTCAATGCCGAACAAGCCACGACAAAGAAAGTCCTGGACAACAAGGAACTATCCAATATCGTACAGGCACTCGGTTGTGGTATCGGCGAGCACCTGAACCTCGAGAACCTTCGCTATCACAAAGTGATCCTGCTGATGGATGCCGATGCGGATGGCCACCACATCGCCACGCTGCTCCTCACCTTTTTCTATCGGTATATGCGTCCACTCATTGAAGAGGGGTATGTCTACATCGCTCAGCCGCCCCTCTTCCGGCTGGATATCGGCAAAGAAACGTACTGGGCCCTTGATGAGGCGGACCGCGACCGGATCATCAAACAGGTGAAAAAGACAAAACCAACTGCCCGCGTCGAGATCCAACGGTTCAAAGGGTTGGGCGAAATGATGCCGGAGACGTTGAAGGAGACGACGCTTGATCCCAGGCGACGTAGATTACTTCAGGTCACCATCCCAGACACCGAGCGCTATCTCACGGAACAGACGATCCAAGAACTGATGGGCCGCGATACGTCGAGCCGGTACGCCTTTATCATGCATCATGCGGCCGAAGTTGATGAATTGGATGTTTGAATTCATTGCTCAGAAGAACCTTATCGGCTTCTATTAAGTATATGCTCGCCGATCCAGGTCCGTAGCTCAACTGGCAGAGCAGCTGACTCTTAATCAGCGGGTTGGGGGTTCGAGTCCCCCCGGACCTACTACCTTAACCGTTCGAGTTCTGACACGCTCGAACGGTTTTTTTTTGAGGGAATGGAAGCGCCGACATCACCGGAAGGCGCTACCTTCACGCGCATGACTGTTCCAGGAAACCGGGTTAAACGGGTTCGGGCCGTGCCGATAGTATGACCATGGCCTGCTTGTATGAACCGATGGCGCTCATACCACTCGAAACCATCCTGATTCTGCTTCTGGCTGCCCGGTCAGATTCATCCCTTCCTGACGACCAGGTAGTATCGTCCGGAGTGCGAGACGGTGACCATCAGGCCTTCAAATGTTTCTTTGAGCGCTACCATACCTACCTGTACCGCTATCTGACACGCATGGGAGTTGTCCCGAATGCAGCAGAAGATCTCGTACAACAGGCCTTCCTGACTATCTGGGAACGACGATCCCAGATAGATCCGACACGTTCACTCCGAGCCTACCTGTTTCAAATAGGGCACAATCGTGCACTCAATTATTTCCGTGAGCGTCGGCGTATCGAGGATGAAAACGAGTTTCCTGATCCCGAAGACCCGACCCCAGGGGGAGATCAGATGACGGACGCATCGCTCCTTAAGAGGCGGTTAGAGGAAGCCATCACGCAGCTCCCCGGACGTCGCCGTGCTGTGTTCGAACTGTGCTTCCTACAGGATTTCACCTATCGGTGGATTGCCCCCAGAAAACTGACCCAGGCCGTATGTTAGTGCTGCCACCCCAACC
>CAZKFR010000081.1:0-15406 GCA_964552015.1 uncultured Rhodothermaceae bacterium
GTGCGAAAGGGGGGACTCGAACCCCCACGGGTGTTACCCCACCAGATCCTAAGTCTGGCGCGTCTGCCAATTCCGCCACTTTCGCTGGGATGCTGCCTCAATATACTCAGGAAAACGGTCCCTCTGCATATCGATAAAGCATGAAAAATCCCCGGTGCGGGTTTCGCACCGGGGACGTTTCGGGTAGGCGGAAGATGCGGCGTGTCCTCTCAGCCACCGACCTCGGGGGGGCTGTGGAACGTGCCGTCGGCCGTCGAGGGGTCGGCCACATACCGTTCGCCATTGATGTAGATCGTCATCACGCCGTCTGCGATCTCCACCCGGACGTCGCGGCTGATGTTTACCACGCGCGAACCGGCCGGGTTCTCCAGGGTCAGGGTGCCGGTGAACTGTCCCTCCAGCACGCCACTTACTTTCTGTGCCAGGTTCAGACGGCTCCCGCGCGGTCCCACGAGATCGAACACCTGTACGGAAAAGCTGTATTCGAGCACCCGGTTGACGGCATTCGTCTCGATGCGGTGGGTGCCGGAGCGGCTATAGTCGCCGTTGAGGGTTACCTGTTCGGTGTGGATGTTCGTGGCCACGAAGCCGCCCGAGATGTCGGTACGCTCGGCCGTGACGCGGGGCGTTTGGAAGGTCCCGCTCCCTTCCACGATCTGGAAGTTCAGCGTGCGAGCAGTGTCGCCCTCCGTGATGTAGTATTTCTGAGGAAGGCCCTCGGCATTGAGGAACTGCACCGTGTAGACCCGGTGCACGGACATCTGAACCGTACCGGGCGGGTTGCTGCGCTCGCGATCCACCGTGACCGTCCAGGTGCCCGTGGCCTCATCGTAAACGCGCTCGACGCCGTCCTTCCCGGCGGCCCAGAGTCCACTGGCCGACGTCAGCTCCGCAAGGTCGCCCACCTGGTCGAGCATTCCGCCCGAGGCGTCCGCCACGAGTGTGGCGACCGATGCGGCGACGTCTTCATTGACCGTGCTGTCGGTAACTTCGAGGTCGTCCGGGTTGGTGGCGTCGCACCCGGCCAGGAGCAGCGCCAGCAAGAGCCCGCTCGTGGGGAGTGCAAGGAAACGTCGAAATCGCTGCATGTTCATGGCTGATCCTGCTTTCTTTTTCGTGATGGGTTCGCTCATCTGTCGTTGCATGGCCCTGTTGATATGACGCGACGGGCCGATCGGACGTTGAAAAGATGTCACGATTTTGAGGCGATCGTGTGGTGAACTCGAAGGTTCTTCGGCGTGACGTGGTTGCCCTTGTGGGCAGGTGGTGCGATCTTCGGAACGCCCTCGGGGTACTACGCCTCGTTGTTCCCGTTGAATGACCTGACCGACCGATGATGAAGCGTCCCGCATTCGTTCAGATTCTCGGACTGTTGTTGGTGCTGGGGTGGGCCGCCTGCTCGACGCCCAAAGAGACGGCCGTCGTGGTGGAGCGTGCGCCGCGTCCGGTGCCGCCGCCGTCCACGGAGGGGGTGCGGGAAAAGGGCCTGCACCGGGATCGCCTGACCCCGTTCCCCGCCGGCTACGATACGGTCCGCGCCCGGCCCTTCGACCTCGGCAAGATGTGGACGTTTGACGACCCGCCCGTCGCGTACCTGGCCCGCGCCTACGGTTTCCGCCCGGACAGTGCCTGGCTGGCCCGGGCCCGGCTGGCGGCCCTTCGCTTCGGGGAGAACTGCTCGGCGAGCTTCGTCTCGCCCCGCGGCCTCGTGCTGACGAACCATCACTGCGGGCGGGAGCACGCCTCGGCGGTCTCCAGGCCGGGCGAAAACCTCCTCGAACAGGGATTCTATGCCCGGAGCCTGGAGGAAGAGCGCCGTGTGAAAGGACTGTACGTCGACCAACTCGTAGGCATCGAGGAGGTGACGGAGCGCCTCGGCCTGACGGGCGACGAGTCCGCCGAGACGCGGGACCGGCTCGTCGAGGCCCTGGAAAAACGGCTCGACCGTGAGGCGAAGGCGCGGGATACGACGCTCGTGGTGCAGATCATTCCCCTGTACAGCGGCGGGAAGTATTCGGCCTACACTTATCGCCGCTACCGGGATGTGCGCCTGGTCATGATTCCCGAGCTCCGGGTCGGTTTCTTCGGAGGCGTGCCGGATAACTTTGCCTACCCGCGCTATACGCTCGACATGGCCTTCTTCCGGGTCTATGGCCCGGATGGGAAGCCGCTCTCGACGCCGGACCATTTCGTCTGGAGTACGGACGGCGTGCAGGAAGGCGATCTCGTCTTTGCCATCGGCAACCCCGGACGGACCAGCCGGCTGAGCACCGTCAGCCAGCTCCTCTACGAGCGGGATGTGGATCTGCCGCAGCGGATCGCCCATCTCGAAAACCGGGGGCAGATCCTGGGAACCTACATCCAGGAGCATCCCGACGAGGCGAAGCGGTATGACCTGCACAACCCGTATTTCTCCATCCAGAACACGCTCGAAGCCTATCACGGCCAGCTCGACGGGCTGCAGGACCCCTACTTGATCGCGCGGCGGACGGCCTCGGAGCGTGCCCTGCAGGAGGCGGTTTTGAGCAGCGATTCGCTGGCGGCGCGCTACGGCGATGTGTGGGAAAAGGTGGATCTGATCCAGCAGTCCAAACGGGTCAGCGCCCGTCAGGCCCGGGGGCTCCTGTACTTTGGCAGCCCGACGCTGGGCTCCCACGTGCTCACCCGGGCCCTCTACGGCTACGTCCACGCGCTGATGAAACAGCGTAACTTCCCCCCCGACCGGATCCAGGAAGTCTATACGTCGGCTGTGGACATCCGGGACTGGCCGGCCGGGCTGGAGCGGGCGCTCATCGCGCAGCGTCTGTCCGAACTGGAGGCCACCCTGGGGGCGGGCGACCCCACCGTCAAGCGGATGCTGGGTGGACAGTCGCCCGATACGGTAGCGGCGCGCCTGGTGCGCACCACCGCCCTGATGGATTCCGCGGCGTTCCGGTCGATGCTCGATGAAGGCTTCCTCGGCAGCGGAGATCCGGTCGTGCCGGTCATCGAAGCGCTGGCGCCGCTGTACTTCACGCGCAACCAGCAGTTGGAAAACTTCCAGGAGCAGGAACAGGTGCTCATCGGTCGCCTGGCACGGGCCCGCTTTGCCGTCTACGGGAAGGACTTCCCGCCCGATGCCTCGTTCTCCCTTCGTCTTTCCGACGGCGTCGTGAAGGGCTATCCGTACAACGGCACGCGAGCACCGGCGTTCACCACGTTCTATGGCCTCTGGGCACGGTATTATTCGTTCTTCGGCCGGGGAGACTGGATGCTGCCCGACCCCTGGCTCGCCCCACCGGAGGCGTTCGACCCGGCGACGCCGTTGAACCTCGTGTCCACGAACGACATCACGGGCGGCAGTTCGGGCTCGCCCCTCGTCGATCGTAACCTCCGGCTCGTGGGGGTGATCTTCGACGGGAACGCGGAGTCGCTGCCGAACCAGTATCTGTACACCGACGAGCAGGCCCGCGCCATTTCGGTCGACGCCCGGGGGATGCTGGAGGCCCTCACGGACGTGTACGATGCCGAGCGGCTCGTCGTCGAACTGCGGGAGGGGCGGCTGGTGCCGTCCGACACGGACGCCGGGGGCGACCTCGACTAGGCGATGAGGTCCTGCACGGCGTCCACGAGTGCGGGGGTGACGCCCGTGAGGTCGTTCACGTCCTGGAAGCGGTCGGCGCCCCGGCCCCAGGCAACCAGCGGGACCGCGTGGCGGGTATGGGTACGGGTTGTAAGGTCTTCCAGGTTGCCGTGGTCGCTGGTGATGAGCAGGAGGTCGCGGTCCGGGTCGAGGGCGTCGAGGAGGCTGGCAAAGAAGCGGTCGAGGCGCTGGAGAAGCAGGCCGGCGTGCGCCATGTCCTGCTGATGGCCGGCTTTGTCGGTCAGGAAGTACTCGAACAGGGTCAGGGCGTGGGCACGTCCCAGGCGAGCGAGCCGGCGTCCGGCTTCTTCTTCGGTGATGGGGGTCAGCGCGTGTCCGAGGCCATCGCGAAGGCCCGCCCCGGTGAGGTCCGCGGCCAGGGCGCGCCCCGCCCGCAGGTCATCGAGGGTGCGGATCCGCAGGCCGGCCTCCAGGCAGCACCGGGTGGTGACGGTCCAGCGATCCCGTTTTCGGACGAGTTCGAAGAAGCGGGGCGGATACGCATTGGCGAAGGCGGCGGGTTCGGGCACGGGGAGGGCCCGTTCCTGGATGCGACGGAAGAGGTTGTGGGTGGCCAGCACCGGGCGCGTCTGGCTGTGCGGATAGGGGCCGAAGTGGCGGCCGGCCACGGCGGCGCAGTTGACGCCGGTGAACAGCGTGGCCTGTCCGGTACCGCTCTGCGGAAGGCCTTCGATCCCGAGCGTGGCATCGAGGGGACGAAAGACCAGCGTGGGCGTGATGACCCTCCGGGCCGTTTGCGTCCACGGTTGCCCGCCGGCCAGGCGTGCGAACGTCGGGAGGGTGAAGTGGACCAGCGGGTTGACGTCGGGGCGGTCCGGCCCCAGACCGACGCCGTCGAGGAAGACGAAGTAGACAGGCACGGGAGGAGGGGAGCGTTGGTTGTGGGGAAGGGTCGCCTGCGTGGAGACCGGCGTTCAGGGCGTCAGTTCCACGGCGGCACGCACCCAGTCGAAGTCCTCTTCCGTGCGGAGGCGGTGTACCGGCTCGGGCAGGGTGTCGGTGGCTCCCGGAATCCCAAACACCGGACGGTGCGATGCCAGAGCCCACGTCATGGCGTCCCAGGCCGCGGTGTCCGGGTGAGGATCGACCAGGACGATGGCGCGGGCGAGGGCGGCCAGCAGCCACAGCGTGTCCCGCTCGTCGTGCGGGAAAGGGCCGTGCTCGAGCGAGAACGGGGTTCCGAGCAGGCCCCCGTGGCGTACGGTCGCGCTGGCGGCGGGGCGCATCGGCGCGGGCAGGCGGGCCAGCCCACAGGGGGCCAGCAGGAGCGCGGGGTGCCGGGCGGCCACGGCGAGTTTGTGCACCACCACGTCGAAGCCCGAGGTGAGGCCGGTGCCGGGCAGAAAGGGGCTCCGGCCCAGGTAGCGGACGAGCGCCTGGGCGGTTTCGAAGGCGTGATCGTCCAGCGGAGGGTGCGCCATCAGGGCCACCACCGGACGGCGCAGGACCTCGGTCGCGCCATAGGTGAAGAAGACGGCGGGACGCACGCCAGCCGGCAGGGCCGCCCACCCTTCAGGCCAGGCCTCGTCCCGGCAGGTGAGCACGGCGATGTGGCGATCCGCCAGGGCGGCCAGTTCGGAGGCCGCCTCCGCCAGCAGCGGGGCCATTACGTCCGGGTCGAAGAGGCGGTGTACCAGGTCGCTCGCGTGGCGGACACCTTTCAGGCGAGCCAGCACCTGCTCCCTCGGATAGCCGCGCAGCGCCTCATACGATGGGAAATGGCGCAACAGGCGCCCTACCGTCACACGGCCGACGCCCTCGATGCGCAGCAGCGCCAGGGCCAGCAGGGCAGCGTTCGTCATGGGCTCGAAGGGAATGGAAGAAGATCACGTTGTAACAAGGGCCGTGCACCTCTACAAAGAAGGTAAATAAATCCTTACTTTGCCGCTGTAAGCCACACGAGAACAGCCAACATGGTCCGGGGTACGCTACAGAAACTACGGCGGTTCTTCCATGACGAGGAGGAAGCGCGCGAGCCGTGCATGGCGCTGGCACTCAGCGGCGGGGGCGCCCGGGCTTCCTACCAGGTGGGCGTTCTCAAATACATCGCCGAGGCGTTCCCCGAAGCACGTTTTCCCGTGCTCACCGGCGTTTCGGCCGGGGCCATCAACGCGGCCCATCTGGCCAACGACCCGAACCCCTTCTCCGTGGCCCTGGATGACCTCGTCTCGTGCTGGGAGGAACTGCGGGCGGAGAACGTCTACCAGAGTGAGTCGAGTATCAAGTTTTTCTGGCGGGCCCTGCAGGATGCCGAAGCCCGCGGCCATCGTCATGGATGGGTCGACACCACGCCGCTCCGGGAGTTCCTGATGCACAAACTCCACCTGGAAGACGGCCGCCTGACGCACGTGGCCGAGCGGTTGGAACGGGGGCACCTCAAGGCCGTTGCCATCATCACGACCAGCTACGCGACGGGGCAGACGGTCGTCTGGGTACAGGGATGCAACATTCAGGCCTGGGAACGGCCGAATCGGGTGGCGGTCCAGACCGAGTTGACCATCGACCACGTCATGGCCTCGTCCTCGCTGCCGTTCCTGTTCCCGGCCGTCCGGATCGGCGATGCGTGGTATGGGGACGGGGGCATCCGCCTCTCGGCCCCCCTTGCGCCGGCCATCCATCTGGGCGCCGATGGCATCCTGGCCATCTCGACGCGTTACAACCGTACCCGGCGCGAAGCCGACGAGCCGAACGTGGTCGGTTATCCGCCGGCGGCCCAGATCATCGGGTTGCTCATGAATGCCATCTTCCTGGACACGCTCGACCAGGATGCCGCGATGCTCGAACGGATCAATCGTATGCTCGAGATGCTGCCGGAAAAGAAACGCATGGGTATGCGGCCGATTCGTTTCCTGCTGCTGCGCCCCTCGGTCGACCTCGGGAAACTCTCGCGGGAGTTCGAGCCGCAGTTGCATGGGGTGCTCAAGCTGCTGGCCCGCGTCTTCAGCAGTGACAGGACCAAGAGCCCGGACTGGCTCAGTATGTTGTTATTCGATCGGGGATACACGGCGCGTTTGATGGAAATCGGATACGAGGATGCCGTACGGCAGCACCATCGCATTGCTGCCTTTCTCGAATCCACGACCCGCTCCCGGGCTGCCTGATCGATAGGTACTCATGATGATGTTCGGCGGGCTCCGGGCTGCCGGGGAGACGGATAGCCGCCCGATTCGTACGGCGGTAGCGTCTCCCGAAGGGGGAGCGAAGACGATACAGGTCTTCCGTGATGGGGAAACGGATATGCTGCAGGCCTGCTTCACCACGATGGGCGTCATTGCTCTCGGAACGATGTTTCTATGCCCGGCCCTACGGAAAGAACAAGAACGAGTATCGCCTACAGGCTCTCACAGGTGGGGCATGAACTCCGCACCCAGTTGACGAGCATCATCGGGTTTGCCGATGTGCTGGAGCGGGAGCTAACCGGACGTCATCGCGAGACGGCCCGGCTCATCCTGCGGAGCGGGCAGCGGCTCTTGCGCACGGTCAACGAGATGCTCACCCTGAGCCGGCTGGAAGCAGGCCGGGTGCGGCTTCATCCGGAACCGGTCGACGTGCTGGATGAGGTGTATGAGGAGGTCCAGTTGCTCATGCATCAGGCGACCGAAAAGGGGCTGGGCGTGCACGTCGAGCGGCCCCTTCTGCCCATCATCGCCACGGTGGACCGGGAGGCGTTTCGCCGGGTGCTGGAGAACCTGCTCTCGAACGCCATCAAGTACACACGGGAGGGGCAGGTGGTCGTCAGCCTCCGGGTGCGCGGGGATGCGCTCGTCCTCAGCGTGCGGGATACCGGCATCGGGATCCATGCCGACTTTCTCCCCCATCTCTTCGAAGAGTTTACGCGGCAGGAAGGTGGGGTGTCGGATACCGAAGGGACGGGGCTGGGGCTGGCGATCACCCGGCGTCTGGTAGAACTGATGGGAGGACAGATCGCGGTGCGGAGTGAGCCGGGACGGGGCAGCGAGTTTACCGTCACCCTCCCGCTTCATGCCACGATGGTGCCCGTCGTCGGGGACGTAGTGCAGGGCAACTGACGGGTAGGGGGGCCGAGGACAGAGCGTCAATCCTGTAGCTTGTCCCCGTTCTCTCCGGCCGAAGGGCCGGGGGGCAGGCTTTCGAGATCCGGGAAGAGCGCGTACACGTCGAGTTCCGGCCAGGGCGTTCCGTTGACGTAGAGGGGGATGCCGTACTGGTCGGCGTAGTGCATCACCCGGTGGCTGAGTACGGCGTAGTCGGGAAAGAGGTGCGGAATTTCGAGGTCGTGCCCCCCTTTGCCGGCGATGACGAGGCCGTTGCGTGTCAGCGCGAGGTGGGATACGTCCTCCCAGGCCAGGACCGTTTTGTGGCGGGTGTAATCATACCCGACGACGTGTCGCTCCGACAACTTCAGGCACCAGACGAGCCGCCGCAGGCGCTGCAACCGGGTGATGGCGCCGAAGGCCAGCGCCAGCCAGGCCGAGGTGATGAGGCTGCCCGCCAGCCACGTCGAGACCTGCCCGCTCCGGGCCAGGATCAGAAGGAAGAAGGTGAGCGCACCCAGCAACGACGTCAGGGCCACCAGGGTGGCGGCGCGGCGGCGGGTCATCCACTGCACCTCCTCGTTGTCAAAGACTTCATACCAGTTATGCATAACAGCGTCGGGAAAAAACAGGGGTATCTCCATGTAATCGCAACGCTTGTAAAAGTTCTGCCTCCGGTTGGCCGGGGCGACTCCGCAGGATCGGGGCGTGGGGGGATCCGGAGGGAAGCCCTCGCAATCTTTTCCGCCAACGTGCTGGATCATTGTGCAATCTGTCGTAATATGGAGGTAACACAGGAATCCCGGGGGGCAGGTACGATAACGTTTATCGGGGGAGGATCTACAGCGTAACATGAAGGTGGACGGGAAGGCGCCGAAGTTGTATGTCATCGATCCGCTCGAGGAGAGCCGGGTCCCTTTTCTCCGGGGGATTCTGACGCGTTCGTTGCAACGGGCCGGCCTGTCCTTCGAGGCGGCCTACGAGGTGGCCAACGAGGTCCGGGATAGCCTGTGGGCCGAGGCGGACGTCAAGGTGCGTGGTTCCGAAGCCGACATCACGGCCCAGGAGTTGAAGCGGATCGTGGCGGCGTACCTCGAGCGGCAGGGGCTCGAGGAGGTCCGGCAGCGGTATCTGCTCCCGCGTAACCAGCCCATGTTTATCCGGGTCGAGGATCATGAGGGGCAGGTACAACCCTTCTCGAAAGGCATCCTGGCCCAGACGCTGGAGACGTGCGCCCTCCCGGCCCAGCGCAGCTATGCCATCACGACGGAGCTGGAGCAGGAGCTTCTCCGCTCGGGACGCACGCGGATCACGACTCAGGAGCTGGCCAAGCTGACCTACGAGCATCTTCGCGCCCACGAAGGCGAGGAGGCGGCGCGTCGGTACAAGGCCTGGATCGAGTTTGCGCGCAGTGGACGCCCCCTCATCCTGCTCGTAGGGGGAACGACCGGCTCGGGCAAGAGCACCATCAGCTCGGAAGTGGCCCACCGCCTCAACATCGTGCGGACGCAGTCCACGGACATGCTGCGGGAGGTGATGCGCCTGCTGGTGCCGCAGCGACTGCTCCCGACGCTGCACACCTCCTCGTTCAGCGCCTGGAAGGTACTGCCCACACGGGGGGAAAAGGGAACACCCTTCGAGCCGGATATGATCGACGGCTACCTGACGCAGGCCGAGCAGGTCGGTGTCGGCATCGAGGGGGTCATGAAACGGGCCGAGCGGGAACGGGTGTCGCTCATCCTGGAGGGAGTACACCTCAACCCGATCCTGCAGCGGAGGCTCGCCAAGGCGACGTCGGCGCTCGTGGTGCCGGTCATGCTGGCGGTCCTCAAAAAGAAGCAGCTACGTAAGCGCCTGCAGGGGCGCGGACAGCAGGTCAGCACGCGCCGGGCACAACCCTACCTCGAGTATTTCGACGTCATCTGGAAACTCCAATCCTTCCTGCTCTCTGAGGCTGATCGGCTCCAGGTGCCCATCATCGCCAACGATGATCGGGAGGAATCCATTCGGTCGTTGATGGAAATCGTCTCCGATGCTTTGTTGGCCGAGTTTGCCGGGGCGTCGGATCGAGACGCCGGGGCGTGAAAGCCGGGCCGTGGCGGATGGTAACGATTTGATAACACGAAACGCCCCGATCTTCGTCCTCCGTTGATATTTCCATGGTTTCTGAATGGTAAATTCCGTCTCGATACGGTTCCCGGGTAGCAGGGATCCGTCGTGTGTTGTCCAGGACCAACGGAAAGGAACGTCAGATGACCATGAACACGTTAACGCTTCTCCGCCGCGCCTGCGGCATGCTCCTGCCGGTGCTCGGCCTCGTCGTGATGGCCGGTTGCGGGTCGGGCGATGGATCGACCGCAGGGGGGCAACTCACCGGAGATGTCGCCATCGATGGGTCCAGTACCGTCTACCCGCTGACGGAGGCCGTGGCGGAGGAGTTCATGAAAGTGCACCCCCGTGTTCGGGTCACGGTCGGGGTGAGTGGCACCGGCGGCGGCTTTGCCAAGTTCCTTCGTCGGGAGACGGACATCAGCGATGCCTCCCGTCCGATCAAGCCGTCCGAGCAGGCGCTGGCCGAGGAGAACGGCGTCGCGTACATTGAACTGCCGGTGGCCTACGACGGGCTGGCCGTGGTTGTCAATCCGAACAACGACTGGGCTGACTGCCTGACCGTCGAGGAACTGAAGCGGGTCTGGGAGCCGGGCAGCACGGTCAACAACTGGCGGCAGATCCGCCCGTCGTTCCCCGACCGGGAGCTGCACCTCTACGGCGCCGGCACGGACAGCGGTACGTACGACTACTTCACGGCGGCCATCGTAGGGGAGGAGGGCGCCAGCCGGACGGATTTCACCGCCAGCGAGGACGACAACGTGCTTGTGCAGGGCGTCTCCGGCGATGAAAACGCCCTCGGATTCATTCCGTATGCCTACTACGAAGAGAATACCGACAAGCTGAAGCTCGTAGCCATCGACGACGGGAACCCGGACAACGGGGACGGCTGCATCCTGCCTTCGGCCGAGACGGTGCAGAACGGGACCTACCAGCCGCTGGCCCGCCCGATCTTCATCTACGTCCGGAAGGATCGGGCCGACGCGCCGGAAGTGAAGGCCTTTGTCGAATTCTACCTGCAGAACGCGCCGGCGCTCGCCCGCGAAGTGGCCTACGTGCCGCTCTCGGACGAGGCCTATACGCTTGCCCTGGAGCGCTTCCGGCATCAGGTTACCGGAAGCATCTTCGCCGGGGAAGGCTCGCAGATCGGCGTTCGGGTGCAGGATCTGCTCCGCATGGAGCGGGAGGCCGCCGCGGACACGACGTCGGCAGAATGAGAGGCCATGGCCTGAAGCAACACGCCTACCCTGAACCAACCACGCGCCCCGGCGGGGGCTTCCTGCCGGGGCGCGACGTCTTTTCGCCGGTATGGGAACACAGCCTGCGCCCAGGAGCACGGTCACGTTGCTCGACCTGAAGGCCAATCTGTACAACAGCCCGCGGGAACGGATCATCAAGAGCGTCCTGGGGTTCTTCGCCATCCTGACGATTCTGACGACGGTCAGCATTGCGGGGGTGCTGCTCTGGGAGTCGCTGGCCTTCTTCCGCGAGGTGTCGCTGGCCGAATTTCTGCTCGACACGCAGTGGACGCCGCAGTTTACGGAGAAGCACTTCGGGATCTGGCCGCTCCTGGGCGGTACGCTCCTGGTGACGGTCATCGCCGCGGCCGTGGCGATGCCGCTGGGGCTGGCCAGCGCCATCTTCATCGCCGAGTACGCGCCGGAGCGGGTGCGCCGTCTGCTCAAGCCCGGCCTCGAACTGCTGGCCGGCGTGCCGACCGTCGTCTACGGCTACTTCGCGCTCACGTTCGTCACGCCCCTGCTGCAGCGATTCATTCCGGAATTGCAGGTCTTCAACGCCCTCAGTGCCGGCATCGTGGTGGGGATCATGATTATCCCGATGGTGGCTTCACTGAGTGAGGATGCGCTGCGAGCCGTGCCGCGGACGCTGGCCGAGGGCGGCTATGCCCTGGGGGCGACCAAGTTCGAGGTCGTCATGCGCATCCTCTTGCCGGCGGCGCTGAGCGGTATCATCGCCAGCTTCATCCTGGCCCTGAGCCGCGCCATCGGCGAGACGATGATCGTAACGCTGGCCGCCGGCGCCACGCCGCGCCTGACGCTCGATCCCACCGGATCGATTCAGACCATGACGGCCTTCATCGTGCAGGTCAGCCTGGGCGATACGCCACAGGGCACGGTCGTTTACCACAGTCTGTTTGCCGTCGGTCTCGTGCTGTTCCTGATCACGCTGGGGATGAACCTCATCGCCAACGCGGTCATCCGGCGGTTCAAAGAATCTTACTGAAACGGTCATGTCTGCGACGCTGACCTCCTCCCGTTTCGAGCCTCGCCTGGACCGCCGCCGGCGTGTGGGCACGGTGATGCTCGTGCTGTTCTTCCTGGCCACGGTCTTCGGCCTGGTCGTGCTCCTGACGCTCCTGGTGGACGTCGTGGTGAAAGGCCTGCCGTGGCTCGACGCGGACTTTCTGACCTCGTTCCCTTCGCGGAACCCCGAGGAAGCCGGCATCAAGTCGGCCATCGTGGGCTCGCTCTGGATGATGGGGCTGACGGCCGCCTTCTCGGTGCCTCTGGGGGTGGGCGCGGCCATCTACCTGGAGGAATACGCCTCCCGCGGCTGGCTGCTGCGGCTGATTCAGGTCAACATCGCCAACCTGGCCGGCATCCCGTCGGTGATTTACGGGATTCTCGGGCTGGGCCTGTTCGTGCGGTTCATGGGGTTTGGGCGGAGCCTGCTGGCCGGCGCGCTGACGATGACGCTCCTGATCCTGCCGGTGATCGTCATCGCCACGCAGGAAGCCCTGCGCGCCGTGCCGGCCGGGATCCGCGAGAGCGCCTACGCCCTCGGCGCCACCCGGTCGCAGGTCATCCGCAGCCACCTGTTGCCGCTGGCCCTGCCGGGCATCCTCACCGGGGTGATCCTGGCCCTGAGCCGGGCGCTGGGCGAGACGGCCCCGCTCATCATGATCGGAGCCCTCACCTTCATCGCCTTCCTGCCCGAGTCGGTCATGGACCCGTTCACGGTGCTGCCCATCCAGATCTTCAACTGGACGGCCCGGCCCCAGGCCAGTTTCCAGGAACTGGCGGCGGCCGCCATCATCGTGCTGATGGTCTTCCTCTTCCTGATGAACCTCAGCGCGATCCTGTTGCGTAACCACTTCGACAAAACGCGCCCGCGCTGAGGCGGGCCCTGCCGATCATGGACCACCCGAAGACGACGCACGACATCGATATGACGGATACGCCATCCGGGGAGCCAGGGCCCCGACCGGAGACCGACCGCCCTGCACGCGATGGCGTCGAAGACGTCAAGCTGGACGTGCAGGATCTGCACTTCTGGTACGGCGATACCGAGGCGCTCAAAGGGATCACCATGCGGATCCTGACGCGCAAGGTGACGGCGTTCATCGGGCCCTCGGGGTGTGGCAAGAGCACCCTGCTGCGCTGTTTCAACCGGATGAACGAACTCATCCCGAACACGCGGCACGAGGGACGGGTGTTGCTCGATGGGGTGAACATCTATGAGGCCGATCCGGTGGTGCTGCGCCGCCGCGTGGGGATGGTCTTCCAGAAGCCCAACCCGTTTCCCAAGTCGATCTACCAGAACATCGCCTGGGGGGCGCGGATCAACGGGTACAAGGGCAATATGGACGAACTCGTGGAGCGATGCCTGCGGGAGGCGGCGCTCTGGGACGAGGTCAAGGACCGGCTGGACGACAATGCCTACGGGCTCTCCGGCGGGCAGCAGCAACGCCTCTGCATCGCGCGTGCGCTGGCCGTCGAGCCGGACGTCCTGCTCATGGACGAGCCGGCCAGTGCCCTCGACCCCATCGCGACGGCCAAGCTGGAGGAAACCATCCTCAAACTCAAGGAGCATTATACCGTCATCATCGTTACGCATAACATGCAGCAGGCCGCCCGCATCAGCGACGAGACGGCCTTCTTCTATCTCGGTGAACTCATCGAGATGAACGACACGGACACCCTGTTCACGCGGCCGTCCCAGCAGCGCACCGAGGATTACATCACCGGACGGTTTGGTTGATCACGTCATCCTCCCATCAATTCTGAAGGATCCCATGCCCGCTTATCGCCACCTGGACGAAGAATTCGAGACGCTGCGCGGCCAGCTCGACCGGATGATGGCGCTGGTCGAGTCGCAACTCAGCGACGTGGCCGATGCCCTGATGGCCTGCAGCCCGGAGAAGGCCGAGGCGGTCATCCGGGCCGATCGGGAGATCGACGAGCTCGAACTGGCCGTCGATCACCAGTGCGCGCGGATCATGGCGCTGCAACAGCCCGTCGCCGTGGACCTGCGCCGCCTCATCATGGCCTCCAAGATGAACAAGGACCTCGAGCGCATCGGGGACGAGTGCAAGAACATTGCGCGGGCCGTGCCGCACATCTGTAACGCCGCCGACGTGCTCGAAGTGACGACGTTCGATCAGATGGCCGACCGGGCGCGTGCCATGCTCCGCAAGGTGCAGGACGCCATTCACCGGCGCGACCGGGTCCTGGCCCGTGAAGTCATCGCCGAGGACCGGCACGTAGACCGGCTCTATGACGACAACTTCCAGGCGCTGGTGGCGTACGGGCGGCAGCACCCGGAGCACATGGAGGCCGTCGCCCACCTGTTCACGGTGGTCAAAGCGCTCGAACGCATCGCCGACCACATCAAGAACATTGGCGAAGACGTCGTCTTTCTGATCGATGCCGTGGATATCCGGCACCGGGGCGTGCCGCGGGCGGAAGAAGGCGGGGTAGCCTGAAGGCGTGTGGCCGGCCGTCAGCAGGCGAAGGCGTCCGGGGGCAGGCCGTGCAGCGCCAGGTGCAGGTTTTTGTAGCGCACGTCGCGGGTGACCTCCCGCCCGAACCAGTCCGGCGGGATATAGGCGTCGGCTTCCTGGAGGGACGGGAACTCCACCTCGGCCGTCAGGAGCCCGTCGAGCGCACCGTGGTAGACGTCGAGTTCGATGGTGTAGGGGCCGTGGGGGAGGTAATAGCGGGTCTTCTCGATGCGTTTGCCTTCGGTGACCGGCCAGAGGGCCTCGAACTGTTCGGGAGTGATGGGTACCTCACGCTCGATACGGGCACAGTGCCCCCGGCTTTTGACGGTGAGAAAGAACGCATCGCCGAGTTGCCGGACCCGTACGACTGTGCCGTCGGGGTCGGCGGCCACGTAGCCCTGTCGGATGGCCCGACGAGGGAACCGATCCAGGTCGGGCGGCGGAGCCGGGAGGAGAAACTTACGCTCGATCTCGTAGGTGGCGTGCATGATTCTGGGGAAGACGGGGACAGCAGACCCGTAAAGATACGGCGCGGCGCCGGAAGAGGGCCATCATCCCTCCAGGCGCCGCGCCGTTTGTCATCCGAAAATGCCTTCTCTCAGAACCAGAAGAAGAAGGTCAGCCGGGGCATGATCGTGGGGTCCGGCGCGGGGCCGCCGTTCGTCTCGTCGTACAAGATCACCTCCACGTTTGGCATCAGGTGCACCTGCTCGTGGGCGGCGATGTCGATGCCGGCGAGGACCAGGTTCGAGCGCCCGGTGGCGAAGAACGGCAGGTAGGCGATCTTCGCGGCGTCGGGGTTGGTGTCGAACATCCGGTCGAACCGGGCAAACGCGTTCACGCGTTCGCTCAGACGGGCCGCGCCGAAGACCGAGAGGCCGCGGATCTCGATGTCCG
>CAZKFR010000082.1:0-15114 GCA_964552015.1 uncultured Rhodothermaceae bacterium
TCGTGCCCACGTTCACGTGCGGCTTGCTGCGAACAAATTGCTCTTTTGCCATGGCTTGCTAACGATGGATGACGGTTAATAACGATCCGGCGAACCGGCGGGCCTTCTCTGGCGGCCCATTTCCAAGAAAAAGCGCATCCCGCACACAGCCAGGACACGCCCCCTGTGAGCCGCCTATCGGATTTGAACCGATGACCCCTTCCTTACCATGGAAGTGCTCTACCACTGAGCTAAGGCGGCATTTCGTTTAGTGCAACAACACGTGCCCCTCGAACACATGCCCTTGCCGGTGCCTGCTCCCGGCGCTTCCGGTCATCCCGACAACGACGACACCGGAAGCCTACCGGATCGGAACGCACTCCGACCCCCGGCGGCACCCGCCGCGGCGCTCATCCCTCGGATGCCCGCCACAGGAACGATTCAAAGAGCGGGAGACGGGATTCGAACCCGCGACCCTCAGCTTGGAAGGCTGATGCTCTACCAACTGAGCTACTCCCGCCTCGCAAAGCCCCCGGCTCCCCCGAATGCCCACCCTGCACAGACGAGCACGCACGCAGAAGCCGACCATCTTTGGTGGACAGGGGAGGATTCGAACCTCCGAAGGCGAAAGCCACTGGATTTACAGTCCAGCCCGGTTGACCGCTTCGGTACCTGTCCTTATGTACGACACCAGGGTGTCTCCGTCAGCCCCTTTAAAAGACCCTGCACGGATCTTGTGCCGGCGACGCGCAAGAATTTAATGCAAAGAGCTGGCGAAGGGACTCGAACCCCCAACCTGCTCATTACAAGTGAGCTGCTCTACCAGTTGAGCTACGCCAGCCTGTCGCGGCCCGGGGCTTGACAAGACTTTGAATCTACAAAACCCTTCCTACGCCTGTCAACCAGCACCGGATAAAGGATCCATGAAGCCCCGTCGCAGCCCGGGTCACGGTCAGCCACCCGCGTCTGTACGCACCACACCGCCTCCCGGTTCACAACCGGACATTGCCTTTTCCTGCACGCACCCGGATATTGGGGCCGGAACCACGCCCCTCACCTGCCGATTTTCTGGACCGCCCATGCGCCGGTATGTTCACTCGTTCTCGCTGATCCTGCTGTTTTTGACCATGACCCACGCGACGAGCCGGGCCCAGTCCGGCTGGAAACAACACGACATGGATCGTCCCCGGCCGCCGGTGGTCACGCCGGCCCCGCCGACGGCCCCCGTCCCGCCTCCCTCGGACGCCCTCCTCCTCTTCGACGGCACCGACCTCTCGGCCTGGGAAGCGCACGTCGGCGGGCCGGGCGCCTGGACCATCGAAGGGGACTACATGGAGGTCAACCGCCGCAGCCACCAACCCGCCCCCTGGAAGGTCGGCGACGGCTACTTCGAGGTCGTGCCCGGCTCCGGCGACATCCGCACCCGGCAGGCCTTCGGCGACATCCAGCTGCACCTGGAATGGGCCGCGCCCGAGGTCATCGAAGGCGACGGGCAGGGACGCGGCAACAGCGGCGTGTTCCTGATGGGGCTCTACGAGGTGCAGATCCTCGACTCGTACGACAACCCGACGTATGCCGACGGACAGGCCGCCGCCGTGTACGGGCAGTACCCCCCACTGGCCAACGCCATGCGCCCGCCGGGCCAGTGGCAGACGTACGACATCGTGTTCCGCCGCCCCCGCTTCGGCGCAGCCGGGCAACTCCTGGCCCCGGCCCGGATCACCGTCTTCCACAACGGCATCCTGGTGCAGGACAACGTTCCCCTGTTCGGGGTCCCGCTATGGCTCCAGCACCTCCCCTATCGCCCTCACGCCGACCGCCTGCCCCTCGTCCTGCAGGACCACGGCAACCCGGTACGCTTCCGAAACATCTGGGTGCGCGAACTACCGGAGACCCTTCCGGAGGCGCCCGCCGATGCCTACCCCGCAGGCATCACGCTGCCGGCCGACGTCCTCGACCGCTACGTGGGCCGGTACGGTTCCTGGGAGATCCGCCGCGACGGCGACGTGCTGCGTATGCACTTCTTCGGCCCGCTCTGGCTGGAACTCGTCCCGCTCTCAACCACGCGCTTCACGCTCAAGCACACCGCCGGGATGCTCGACTTCGACCTGGACGAGGAGGGCACGCCCCGCCGCGTGACGTTCACGCTGGGCGGTGTCCCCATGCCGGCCGAACGCACCGAGTGAGCCCCTTCCGCCGAGCGCGGCTCGCTTTCAGAGCCGCCCTTCGGCCAGTCCGATGAGGAAGGCGTACTCCGTGGCGATCTCGCGATAGCGCTGGAAACGCCCGGAGGCCCCCCCGTGCCCCGCGGCCATGTTCGTCTTGAGCAACAGCAGGTTGTCGTCCGTCTTCAGGTCGCGCAGCCGTGCCACCCACTTGGCCGGCTCCCAGTACTGCACCTGCGAGTCGTGCAGCCCGGCCGTGACGAGCATCGCCGGGTAGGCACGGGCCTGCACATTGTCGTACGGCGAGTAGGAGAGCATGTAGTGGAAGTAGGTCGAATCGTTCGGGTTGCCCCACTCGTCGTACTCGAACGTGGTGAGCGGGATCGTCTCGTCGAGCATCGTGGTGACGACGTCGACGAAGGGCACCCCGGCGACGACCCCCCGGAACAGGTCGGGACGCAGGTTGACCACGGCGCCCATGAGGAGCCCGCCGGCGCTACGCCCCATGGCGAAGAGCTTTTCGGGATGGGCGTAGCGGTGGGCGACGAGGTACTCCGCGGCCGCGATGAAGTCGGTGAAGGTGTTGCGCTTCTTCAGCAGCTTGCCCTCCTCGTACCAGCGGCGTCCGTTTTCCTGCCCGCCCCGCACGTGCGCGATGGCGTAGATGAAGCCCGGGTCGAGCAGGCTCAGACGCGGAATCGAAAACGAGGGCGTCATGGAGAAACCGTAGGAGCCGTAGCCATAGAGGAGCAGGGGCGCCGTGCCGTCGACCGGCGTATCGCGGCGGCGGACGAGGGAGATGGGGATCCGCGTGCCGTCCGAAGCGGTGGCATACAGGCGCTCGGTGACATAGTCCTCCGGCGAGAAGTCCCCCAGCACCGGTTCCTGCTTCAGCAGGGTACGCTCGCCCGTGCGCATGTCGTAGTCGAACGTCGAGGCCGGGGTCGTCAGGGACGTGTAGACGAAGCGCAGCAGGGGCGTGTCGTAGGCAACGTTCGTTCCCAGCATCGCGGCATAGGCCGGCTCATCGAACGCAATCAGGCGGGGTTCCCCCTCCAGCGGCTGTACGCGCAACCGCACGTTGGCATCGGCCCGCTCCTGCACGGCGAGAAAATCCTTGAAGACCGAAAAATCCTCCAGAAAGACGTCGTCACGATGGGGGACCACGTCTTCCCAGTTCGCCTCCTCCGGGGCTTTGGCCGGGGCGCGCACGAGCTTGAAGTTCGGCGCCCGGCCGCCGGCATTGGTCCGGATATAGAAGAAGTCACCGGCATGGTCGACGCTGTACTCATGCCCTCGCCGGCGCGGCACGAGAACCCGGAAAGCGCCATCCGGATCGGCCGCATCCAGATAGCGGACTTCGTCCATCGTGGTTTGCGAGGCCGCGATGAGAAGATACCGATCGCTCTTGCTTCGTGTGATACGGACGTAGAACTCCGGGTCGTCTTCCTGATAGACGAGCACATCCGCGGCCGGATCGGTGCCCAGGCGATGGCGCAGGATCTGATAGGACCGCAACGTCGCCAGGTCCTGACGACCGTAGAAGAGGGTCTGGTTGTCGGCGGCCCAGACCACGTTGCCGGTCGTCGGATAGATGGCCTCAGGGAATATCCTTCCCGTTTCGAGGTCTCGGACGTAGACGGTGTAGAGGCGACGTCCCAGCGTGTCGGCCGCGAAGGCGAGCAGCCGGCCGTCATCGCTCACGGCCGTACCGCCGAGCTGGTAGAACGTGTGCCCTTCGGCCAGCTCGTTCACGTCGAGCAGAATCTCTTCCGGCGCGTCGAGGGTGCCGCGCCGGCGCGCCAGGATGGGATATTCCTGGCCCGGCTCATAACGGGTGTAGTAGTAAAAATCCCCCTTGCGGTACGGTACGGACGCATCATCCTGCTTGATGCGGCCGAGGATCTCATGAAAGAGCGAATCTTCCAGCCCCTTGACGGGGGCCAGAGCGGCTTCGGTATAGGCGTTCTCCGCTTCCAGGTACGCGATGACCTCGGGGTTGTCCCGTTCCCGCAACCAGTAGTAGGGATCGATGCGGGTCACGCCATGATGCGTCATCACGACGGGGCGCTGAGCGGCGTCGGGTGGCGCGGGCAGCGGCGCCGTCCGCTGTGCCAGCGCCGGTACAACCACGGCCAGCCCGATCAGGCCAGCAAGTACTGTTTTCGTTTCCATGATCGCTCTCCCGTGTTGAGCCTGGGTGTCGGTATCCGGTGACGGAACCAGACCGGACCTGCACCTCTTCGCGTTGGGGTCCTCGCTCACTCGTACGCATCCGCCAGCACATCACGCACGCGCACGAGGAGCGCCTTCGTGGCCCGGATGCCGTCTTCCTCGCTCAGGCCCTCGCCTTCGTACTCGATGCCCACGTAGCCCCGGTACCCGGCGTCGAGGACGATGCGCATCATGCGAAAGTAGTCCGTGTGGATCTCGTTGCCCTCCTCGTCGAAGTCGTGGGACTTGGCGCTGACGGCTCTGGCATAGGGCATCAGTTCGGCCACACCCTGGTAGCGGTCGTACCAGGTATCTCCTTCGATGCGGAAGTTGCCAAAGTCGGGCAGGGTGCCGCAGCGGGGATGGTCAACCCGCTTCATGACGCCGGCGAGCCAGGCGCCGTTGCTGGAGAGGCCCCCGTGGTTCTCGACGAGGACGTTGAGGCCGTACGTGTCGCCGAGTTCGGCCAGACGCCGGAGCCCGTCGGCGGCCAGGCGCATCTGCTCCTCGTAGGAGCCCTCGCTCCGGGCATTGACGCGGATGGAATGACAGCCCAGCTGCTGTGCAGCCTCCAGCCATTTGCGGTGGTTTTCGACGGCCTGCAGGCGTTTCGCCTCGTCCGGGTCGCCCAGGTTGCCTTCGCCATCGCACATGATGAGCAGGCTACGGACGCCCTCGCCCTCGCACCGTTTCTTGAGTTCGGCGATGTAGGCCCGGTCGGTGGCGTGCTCCCGGTAGAACGTGTTGACGTATTCGACGGCGTCGAGGCCGAACGTCTGGCGCGCCACCTTCGGGAAGTCGAGCGGGTCGAGTTCCTTCGCGAAGAGGGCGCGGTGGAGCGACCACTGGGCCAGGGAGATCTCGTAGAGGTTCTTGCGGGGCCGGGCGAAGGCGCCTCGCGGCCAGGCGGCCAGACCACCCGCGGCGAGGGCGGCGTGCTTGAGAAAGTCGCGACGGTGCATCATGCTCGAAGGGACTTGGGAAGATCGGATCAGGGTTGCCAGGCACCGCGGGCCACGGCGGGGATGAACGTGTCGAGGCCCTCGGGTTTCCACGGAAGGGTGCGTTCCTGCTCGGCACTCATGTAGGCCGTCATGAGCAGTTCCACCACCTCGAGGCCCGCGCGGAAGTCGAGTTCGGGTTGCAGGCCTTCGAGGAAGCAGCGGACGAAGTGGCGGTTTTCATCTTCGTAGCCGTACTCCGAGGCCTCGTTGCCGACGACGGGCATGAGCCCCTGCTCGGCGTTTTGCTTTTCGACCAGGTCCTCGCCCGCCTCGCCGCGCACGTTGCGGCTGAAGAAGACACGCACGCCGCTGTCGAGCGAGTTGTGGGCCATCGAGTACTCGGGGCCGAGCAGTTCGGCGCTCAGGCGAAGGCCCGCGCCGACGTAGCTCCACGAGGTCGTCGTCTCGGCCACCAGCGTGCGGCCCTCTTCGTCTTCATAGAAGATGGTGGCGCGGGCGAAGTCCTCCGACGGTCGGTGGCGGTAGTCGATGTCGGCCCCCATGTGGTGGCGGAGCCAGTCCGCGTATTCGGGCCGGGACCACTTGAGGCTGGCGATCTGGGCGGAGACCTTGACGGGGCGGATGCTGTGGCGGGGAGCACCCGGCCGGGTGAGCAGGAAACGGGCCACCTCGACGCTGTGGCACATCATGTCGTTGAGCACGCCGCCTCCCTGAAGGTCCCCCCGCCAGAACCAGGGGCCGTGCGGGCCGCTGTGCTCCTCGGCGGCGCGGGCCAGGTAAGGCCGTCCCGTCAGCGCCGCTCCACGTGTCCAGACGATCTCGCGCCCCCGGGCCAGGCCCGGCGAGAACAGCTGATCCTCAAGGTAGCCATGCAGCACACCCGCTTCCTCTACGAGCGCCACCACGCGCTTCGCCTCGGCCACGTTGCGGGCCAGCGGCTTCTCACAGGCCAGGCCGACGAGTTCGCCCCGACCCGCCTTCAGCGTGTGGACGATCTCCTCCATGTTCTCCACCCGCCGGTGGTTGGGGCCACAGATCCAGAGCGCATCGATCGCCGGGTCTGCCACCATGTCGGCGATCGAGGCATAGGCCTTCGCCTCCCCGACGTGAAGCCGGCGAGCCAGCGCCGCGGCCTCCTCCGCATGGTCCCGGTTGGGGCTCCACACGCCGAGGATGTCGGCATCGCGCACGGCCTGCCAGGAACGAATGTGAAACCGGGTAATGAACCCACTGCCGACGAAACCGATGCCGAGTCGTTTTCTGGTCATGAAGTATCGTAGGGGGAAATACCTTGCAGGGTCATCCAGGGAAGCCTCGAAAGTATACTGCAATCTCCTCAAAGGAGAAACCGCCGGGGAGGACGGACGTCCTAGCCCGGGTCTGATCCGGCTCACTCACCCTGGCGATTCGCCCCGGTCGTGTCATGCGTCTACTCGTTCGTGCCGGTTTCTTCACCCTGCTCTGCCTCGCCGCGTGCGTCCAGCAGCCCCGGCCCGAGGACCTGGCGATGCAGTGGACCCCTCTGGAGGACCTCAACGCGATGCTCCCGGACGGCGTGCGCGTCTATGCCGGTCGCAACGACCGCCTGCCCCTGCGGGCCTGGTACGTCCGGATCCGGGAGGCGGACCCGGCCATTACCACGCGGGTGGTCGTCTCGAACGACGCGGACCGGCGCGAGACGGTCGAAAGCTTCGCGCGTAACCTCGGGGCCTGCGTGGTCGTCAATGGCGGCTACTTCGTCATGGACCAGAACCCGGCACGGCACGCCGGCCTGCTGCTGATCGACAGCATCCTGATCGCACCGGCCACACGCACGGTGGTGCGGGACACGATCCGGTACGAGGCTGCAAGGGCGGCGCTGGGCCTCGCCGGGGACAGTGTGACCTTTGCCTGGGTGACGACGCGCCACGACACCGTCTATGCCTGGGCGGAGCCTCCGGCCCATCGACCGGGCTTCCCGGCCCCGCCGCTCCGGTATGATCGGGCGCACCCCTGGCCCGTACGCGACGCGCTCAGCGCCGGCCCTGCGCTCATCGTGAACGGGCAGGTCCGCGTGACGACGAACGAGGAGGTCTTCTTCGGGTCCGCCATCCCGGACGTCCACCCGCGAACGGCCGTGGGCCGCACGGCCGAGGGCGACCTGCTGATCCTGGTGGTGGATGGGCGGCAACTCGAGAGCCGGGGTGTCAACCTGGAGGAACTCGCCCGGCTGATGCACAGCCTCGGCGCAGTGGACGCGATCAACCTCGACGGGGGCGGCTCGGTCTCGCTCGTCGTGCGCGGGCGGCTCATCAACCGGCCGGTGGGTGGCGACGCACCCCGAGAGGTCATGTCCGCCCTGGCCACGTTCTGCGATTGAGGGCGTCCGAACGGATCATTTCATCCACGACACGAGGGGGGGCGCCGACGCGAGCCGGCTCAGCAGCGAATCCGCCCGCAGCACCTCCGGCTGCAGCAACCCGGCGTGAAATCCCCGCACCAGCACGGCCACGGCGTCATCCGGTTGCCCCTGCAACAGGGCAACACGTGCCACCTGATAGTAAGCCGCCGGATCACCGGGTGCCTGAACGAGCGCACGCCGGGCAAACGACGCCGCATCATCCAGGCGCTCCAGTTCGACGGCATGCCAGGAAAAACGCAGGAGCAGGTTGGGATCGCTGAACGTCCGGCGTGTGGCCTCGTCCAGCGCCCGTTCGGCCAGCTCCAGGTCCCCACTACGCCGGGCGGCTTCGCAGAGCACATCGTACGCCTCCCCGTCCTCCGGATCGAGTTCCACCGCCCGACGGGCATCCACGAGCGCCTCGTCCACACGGCCGAGCGCCAGCAGCACACGGGCCCGGAGCCGGCGTGCCGCCTGATCGTCCGGCAGCGCCTGCAGCACCCGGTCGAGCCGTGTCTTGGCTTCGAGCAGGCTCCCCCCGCTCTCCCAGGCCGCCTCCGCCCGGTGATACTGGGCGTTCAACGCGGGCGACCGCAACACCGGCTGCCGGGACAACTTCAAAGGCTGGGCGAGCACCGGCATCGCCAGGATCATGGCGATCCCCAGAGCGACCCACCGCGCTTTCACCGTCTTCACCCGTTGCCTTCGTACCATGATGCCTTCGTACCCCATCCCGGGAGCGTACCGTAAAACCTCTCTCATCGCCTCGCAAGTGCGGGCCGTGTCGTATCTTCCCGTCCCGTCAAGCATGACAAGAATCATTCCCCTTCGGACGACCCGCGAACGGCGAGCGCCCGCCCGCGTCCCTCCCGCAGGTATGTCGCCTTTTTTGAACACACCATGCCGTCGATGACCGCCCCCTCGCCCCCCCTTCCGCTGGCCGACGCCGTGGCTCCGCTGCTACGCACGACACGCTTCGGACGTGCGCTGCGCGGCTACGCGACGGTGCCCTCGACGAACACGCTGGCTGCCGGATGGGCCGCCGAAGGGGCCCCGGAAGGAGCCGTGGTGCTGGCCGAATACCAGACGGCCGGACGGGGCCGCCTCGGGCGCACCTGGGACGCACGACCGGGGCAGAACCTGATGTTTTCCACCATCCTCCGGCCGACCCTTCCGCCGGATCGCCTCGGCCTGATCACCCTCGCCGCCAGCGTGGCCGTCGCCGAGGCCGTCGAGGCGTTCACCGCCCCCCTCGTGCCTGCCATCAAATGGCCCAATGACCTTCTTCTGGAGGGTCGGAAGTGTTGCGGGATGTTGCTCGAAGCCTCCTTCGAGGCGCATCCGGGGGGCCGTGCCGCGGTCATCCTGGGCATCGGGCTGAACGTCAACCAGTTCGAGTTTCCTCCCGCACTGGCCGATCGTGCGACTTCGTTGCTGCTGGCCGGCGGGCGCCCCGTGCCACGCGCCCCCCTGCTGGCCCGGCTGCTCGAACGCCTGGAGATCCGGTACGAGGCCCTGCTACGGGATGGGGGCGCCTCGATCCGTGCCGCCTACCTGGAACGCCTCGACGGCCTCCAGCAGCCCGTCACCCTCTACCTCGCCGACGGATCCAGCCGTACGGGCATCCTCGAGGGCATCACCGAGACCGGCGCCCTCCGCCTCCGGACCCCCGACGGCCCCCGCGTTTTCCATGCCGGCGACGTCACCACCTCCCCGACCGGATGATGCTATGTGGCTGGCGCTCGACATCGGCAACAGTGCCGCCAAGGGCGGCTTCTTCGACGGACCCCGGCTCGTGGACACCTTCCGCCTGGCGCTGACCCGCCACGACCCCACCGAGGTGTGGGTACGGGCCCTGGAGGAAGCCCTTGCCGCACGCCCGGTCGCGCGCGCCGGCATCGCCTCGGTGGTCCCCTCCCTCGTCGAGCCGCTGTACACGGTGTTGGCCCGCCGCACCCCCACCACGCCCCTGGTGGTCCGCCCCACCCTCGCGCTCCCTTTCACGCTGGCCTACCAGACTCCCCACACGCTGGGCGTCGACCGGCTGGCGGCGGCCGTCGCTGCCTGGACGCGGTACGGGCACGCTCCGGACGGAACCCCCCGGAGCGTCATCGCACTGGACGCCGGGACGGCCGTCACGTACGACGTGGTGGAGGCTCCCGGCGTGTTTCGCGGCGGCCCCATCGGCGCCGGACCCGCGCTCCTGCGCCAGGGCCTGGCCACCGGCACGGCCCAGTTGCCCGAGGTCCCGCTCGAACTACCCGAGGAGGTCATCGGGCGCTCCACGCGCGAGGCGCTCCAGGCGGGCATCCTGTACGGCTTCCTCGACAGCGTCGGCGGCATGCTCGCTCGCCTGGCCGGGCGGCTGCCCCCCCGCCCGTTCGTCGTCGCCACCGGCGGCTGGGCGGGGTGGCTCGCGGCTCACCTCGACGCCATCGACCACGTCGACCCCCACCTGGTCCTGCGCGGCGTGTACGACCTGATGGTCCTCAACCCGACGGAGCCCCCGGCTCACCCGCCGCTCCGCACCTGAAGCGTCCGCAGGTACTCGACCAGCTCGCTGATCTGCCGGTTGATGCGGGTCTCGGCATCGGCCCCGCCGTCCTGATCCGTCCAGATATTCCCCCACACGGGCATTTCGCGGGTGCCGTGCCCCTGTACCATCTCCCGGCCGTCGATGGTCTTGTAGACGAGGTCCACCGGATAGGTCCCATAGCGCTCGGCCAGCCGGGTCAGGTCCGGCGGGGGGACCTTCAGCATCGACGCCAGCGGGCCGTCGCCCCGGGCCTCCGGGCCGTGGCAGGTCGCGCAGTACCGCTGATAGAGCGCCTTTCCCTCCGCAATCGGATCGCCCCCGGACGGCGCGACGGACTCCGTGGCGGCCGCGTCCGTACCGGGCTGCTTCGCCTTCCCGCACCCGCCCACGACGAGCGCACCCAGCACCATCGTCGTGAGCCAGCGGCGGATGTGTTTCGTAGCTTTCATCGCCGTGCACCTCCTCCCGGGATCGTTCACAGGGGATGGACCGGCTTTACCTCCTTCCGGCCTCGGGTTACGTACGAAGCCGGAAGGAGCCACGCTGACCGTCATTCCCGGCAATCCGTGTAGGGCAACGGCGTTTCGTGCCGTGCGGGAATCCCCCACATGGCGGTTCAGCCGGCCTCGGTCAGGGCCGCCTGGCGCAGCAGCAGTTCGATGCGGGCCAGCACCATCTCGATGGCAACCTGGTTCTGACCGCCACGCGGGATGATCACGTCCGCCTCCCGCTTCGAGGGCTCGACAAACTCGAGGTGCATCGGCCGGACGGTCCGCTCGTACTGGTCCAGCACCGACTCGATGGTCCGGCCCCGCTCGTGGATGTCTCGTCGGATGCGTCGCATGAGCCGGATGTCGTCGTCGGCATCGACGAAGAGCTTGATGTCCATCCGCTCCCGCAGGACGGGCTCGGCCAGCACCAGGATGCCTTCGATGATGATGACCGGGCGTGGATGGACCGTCTCCGTGGCGGCCTCGCGGGTGTGCGTGGTGAAGTTGTAGATGGGCTTCTCGATGGGACGCCCGGCCAGCAGTTCGTCCAGATGGGCCCGCATCAGGTCGGTCTCAAGGGCATCCGGGTGGTCGAAGTTGAACCGGGACCGGGCCTCCATGGGCAGAGGACTCAGGTCGACGTAATAGGCGTCATGGTCGAGCACGGCAATGCGTTCGGGCCCGAAGGCTTCCAGGATGCGCCGCAGCACCGTGGTCTTCCCCGAGCCGGATCCGCCGGCAATACCGATGACGACAGGACGATGCATGATCAGGTACCGGAGGTTAACCGTCCTCGCGCCGCACCATGACGAGCGTGCGGGTACGCGTTTCGGGATCGTACGTCGAGGCCTCCTCATCCACGCGGTAGCCGTCCGGGTGCTCCCAGTCCAGCAGGGGCTCGTAGTCTTCCAGGGTCTCGCGGACGATGAAGTTGACCAGCCGTCCGCGCAGGGTCTTCACACCGTGCGAGACGGGCTTGCGCTCCCCGCCCTTCTCCACGAAGAACTTCACCTGCACCATCTCGGCATAGGTGTGCGCGTCATCCCACGCCTCCTGATGGGCCCCGGGCAGCAGGTTCCACACGTACGACCCCCGGAGCTGCTCGTTGAGCACCCGGCTCACGTGCGGCCGCCAGTACTGCGACACCTTCCCCACACCGGGGAGGACGGCATCCATGCGAAGCCGGTAGTTGGGGATCAGGTCGTCCGGACGTAAGAGACCGAAGAGGCCGGAGAAGATGATGCCCTGCTCGAGGAGGCGGCGCTGTGCCCCGGTGGGCAGCCCCGCAAAATCCATCGCCTTGTACAGAACGCCGGGGCCGTACCGGTCCAGCGCCGACATCAGCGGGGCCTGATAGATGTCCAGGTTGACCCGGATGGCCTCCTCCAGCGTCTCCCCCTTCACGCCGAAGATCTTTTCGAGGGTGGCCTCGTCGGATTCCCGGATGACCCGTTGCAGGGCGTCGATGAGGGCGCGCCGTTCCGGGTTGAGGTCTTTGAAATAGTTGAACGTGCTCGACGAGCGGTAGTCGAACATGTCCGGTGCGAAGGGATTGCCTCCCTCCTGTTTGCCTTCTGCCGGAGGCAGGAGAATGGCGAAGTTGGGCATAGGCGTCAGCCGCGCGGGTGGCCGGGGCAACCCGCATCCGATGGATTATTCAGCCGTCGAGGAACGAGGGCGCGGCGGGCGCTGCTGGCGCACCTCTCCGAGCAGTTCGTCAATGTCTTCACGGATGCGACGGGCCCGCGCTTGCGCGTCGGCGACGATCGCATCGGCGTCGCGACGGGCTTCCCCGACTACCTCGGGATGCAGCAGGTCCTCCACGATCTCCCCCACCTGGCCGGCCAGGCGCTCCAGCTGGTACACCAGGCGCCGGCGCAGCTTGCGCCCCTCTTCCGGAGCGACCAGCAGGCCCAGGGCAAAACCGGCCGCTCCACCGAGCAGAACGCCCCAGGCGCCGGCCCGCAGGGTACGCCCCCAGGAATGCTCCTTCATGCGTTACCTCGATACGTCTTGCGTGACGAAAGAATACTGCGGCCTTAAACCGACGGGTTCGGGATGCTGTTTCGCGCCGGGGGAAAAGAAAAAAGCCACCGCCGGAAAACCGACCGTAGCTTTGCGAGCCGCAGGCTCCATACGGAACACCTAGCGGTTCTTTTTCTTGTGGCGGTTCTTGCGAAGCCGCTTCTTCCGCTTGTGCGTTGCAATCTTATGACGTTTGCGTTTACGGCCACAGGGCATAACAAACTCCTCCAGTCTTCGGCATCAGGGTTAGTGAGCCAGGGAAATTACGCAGGTGAGAGCGCTTTTGCAACGTGGCCCGGTTCTTTCCTGTTTCCCCATTTTCTTGAAGATCCAGTTGAGCTACGCCGTAGATCACGTTGGAATCCTGCTCGGCCGGCCGCGTACCTTCAGAAGGGTCCTCGTTTTCCCATTCCGATCCCGTATCTTTGAGACGACGTTCATCGATACGTACCATCTTCCCACATGCCGTCCACGCCACATCCCGTTCATGAGACGCAGGGATTTCGTTACGTAGACGAAGGACCTGCTGCGACCCTCCCGCCGCTGGTCCTGCTGCACGGCATGATGGGCGATCCCGGCAACTGGTCGGCGACCGTCGCAGCGCTCGCGGCCCGGGGCTACCGTGTGCTGGCGCCAGAACTGCCGATCTACGACCTGCCGGCGGCGCAGACGAGTGTGCAGGGGCTTACCGACTACCTCCACGCGTTCCTGCGTACAGTCCACGACGGGCCGGTGGCCCTCGGTGGCAACTCGCTCGGCGGGCACGTGGCGCTTCGCTATGCCCTGCAACACCCGGACCGGGTCGTCTCGCTGGTGCTTTCGGGCGCCTCGGGCATCTATGAGGTCGAGATCGGCTCGTCCACGATGCGGCGCCGGGACCGCGACTTCATCCGGGAGCGCGCCGCGCTCACCTTCTACCGGGATGACCTCGTCACCGAGGACCTGGTCGAACGCATCTATCATCTCATCAACGACCGTGTACGGGCGCTTCGCTTGATTCGTATGGCCCGTTCCGTGCAGGCCGAAACGCTGACGCACCGTCTGCCCGACATCAAGGCCCCCACGCTGCTCATCTGGGGGCGGGACGATCGCATCACCCCCCCCGACGTGGCCGAAACCTTCGCCCGTCTGCTGCCCCGGGCCGAACTCCACTTCCTCGACCGGTGTGGACATGCCCCCATGATGGAGCACCCCGACCGGTTCAACGCGATCCTGCTGGACTTTGCCCGCCGCACGCTCGGCGTCCCTCCCCGCCTGGCGCTCTCCTCCTGACCGCCTTCCCGGCGTGCACGGGCATTTCGGCGGCCCTGCCCTGCGTTTTGCCCCCCTCCTGCAAACCCCCCACGTGCCCGGGCGTAAGAGCCGGCAGTGTCCATCGCCTGACCCAACCGATACGCATGACCATGCCCGCCCGTCTCGTCTTGCTGATCGGCCTGTGTGGGGGTCTCCTGACGCTCGGGGGAGCCGGTTGTGCGCCCTCCCTGTCGCCGCTCTACCGGGATTATGAGGTCGTCGTACCCGATACCACCCGTGCGGCCGACCTGTCCGCCCGCATCGCCACGGCCCTCCAGCAGGCCGGATGGGAACTGGGCGAATCGCCTACCGCTCCTCTGATCACGACCCGCCCCCGTACCCTCAACAACTGGGGCATATACCGGGTCGAGGTCGCCCTCGAAGTGGCGCCCCTGCACGGGAACTACGTCCGCGTGTTCATCCACCCGTACCGCCGGTTTTTCACCGGTGGACGCAGCAAGATCCCGTACCTCCGTGGCAGTATCGAACGGGCCATCCTGCCGGACCTGACGAAGGCCTTCGAAGCCCAGGGACTCCACCTGCGTGGCTCAGCCATCGAACGCGATCGCGAAGCCACGGAAAGGTGAAACCCCTGGTCCGCTCGCACGGTATAAGGTATGTGCTTCCGCAAAAGGCACCGTTCTTTTCAAGACTGGGGATGACATGGATTCGACGGGCGGAGACGTGGAGCAGACTGCGTGCCGAGCTGCCTGGTATGCTCGTAAATCTCGCCAGGAAACCGGTAAATGCGAACGATTACGCATACGCGATGGCGGCCTAATCAGGCCTGACCATCTGTCTCCGGCAAGGCACGTCCACCGGCCTGCCTGGAGGCATCGACCTCAGGTGGACTGGTCGTAAGGGCACCGGCTGAGCCCGAGCGACGAGACCCAATCAGCCTTGGCCTGCATCTGGCCTCGCCGACCGGCACACGATGCAGGCGACACCCCAATAGGTCGGCTACGCACGTAGACGTCTGTGTCTGCGGCCGTCCGGACCCGGGTTCGATTCCCGGCATCTCCACAACCAGAAAGCCGTAAGCTCCGTGTGGGCTTACGGCTTTTTT
>CAZKFR010000083.1:0-14471 GCA_964552015.1 uncultured Rhodothermaceae bacterium
TTCATCTTCTTCCAGAGGTAGGTGCGGTCGATCCCCAGGGCCTCGGCGGTCTCGTTGATGCGGCCGTCGTAGGCCAGGAGCATGCGGCAACCCCTATCTGGCGTCCCGGCCCGTCCTATCTACGGTTTTCGACTTTTTCCCTCGAAACCCTGATGATCGGCATACTTCCTGTGTTATCGGTATACTTCCCGAATCACTCGCTGTATTTTCCGTTTCGTCTCTCCTGCCGCTATCTGTTGTTCCGTATCCGTTAGAACGATCGAGCAGACCATGCCTCCTTCGCGGATTTCCTCTACCACCCTCGGCACCGGTCGGTTATACCTCAGGGCGGACACGGCTTGCGATGTCCGCATCGACGGGGAATCCCTGATCTCCTTGAAAGCGGACAACCCCGTGTTGCTTGCCGTACCACCCGGCACCTGCCTGGTGGAAGCCGTCGATGAGGCAGGTGCCCGCTGGATGCGTCATGTCGAGGTACGGGCCGGCCAGGTACAGGAAGTAACGATTCGATTCAACGAGGCTGCCCTGCCCGTAGGAGGGGACTCGATGGTCACCGGCACGAGCCGCATCATCCGCCCCCGTGAACGCACCACCGGCATAACCTGGCCCTGGCGCCTTGCCCTACGGGTGCTCATCCTGGCAGCAGCCATCTGGTATGCCTGGCACGCCGGATGGCTGCCACGTAGCTTCGAGGCCACTCCGCCCCACCGAACCCCGAACCTGCAATCCATCACAACCCCCGAAGATATCCCGGTCGAGATCGCACTCTCACCTCCCGTTCCCGGAGCGAAAGCACAGATCGTGCAGCAACCGGAGCACGGCACCCTGGCCCTCCAGAACCTTTCGGCGCGGTACACACCGGCGGCGGACTTCCACGGCACCGACACGTTCCGCTATCGCATGTTTACCGAAACGGATGCCGACACCTTCACCATACATGTGACCGTTACCCCGATCAACGATGCCCCAATAGCCCGAGACGACGAAGGCCACACGGCTCCGGGCGAAGCGATCACGCTGGCCGTGCTTGCCAATGACCGGGACGCCGACGGGGATACGCTGGCCATCGCGGAATTCGCCCAGGCCGAATACGGAACCGTGCAACGGTCCGGTGAGACCCTCGTGTACCGCCCGCCGGAGGGCTTCGAAGGCACCGACACCTTCTCCTATCGGATCACCGACGGAGAGGCTATCTCGACACCGGCCACGGTCACCGTCACCGTCCACCTGGAGCGTATCGACCTCTCGGACCTTTTCACACCGCCTTCCGCACCGGACGAACCGGACCGATCCATCACGCCGGCCGACCTGAATCTTTCCTTCGTGACACTGCCCGCCGGTTCTTTCCTGATGGGCACGAGCCAGGGTCCTCCCGATACGCGCCCCCGGCACCGTGTGCAATTCGACGCCCCGTTCCAGATCAGCGCGCACGAGGTCACCGTGGAACAGTTCAGCCTCTTCGTACAGGCGACGGGCTACCGCACCGAGGCCGAGCGCATCGGGTGGTCCTGGGTCTGGGAGAACGGATCGTACATCCAGAAGAACGGACTGACGTGGCGAAACCCCGGTTATTCGCAGACAGAGCGGCACCCGGTGGTCTGTGTGAGCTGGAACGATGCTCGCGCCTTCGCCGAGTGGGCCGGCGTACGCCTGCCGACCGAAGCCGAATGGGAGTACGCCGCTCGGGCGGGCGAGATGGGTCAGCGACTCGGCGAACGTCTGAATGAAGACCCCGACCAAACGACCTGGTACGCCGCCAACGCCGGGGGTCATCCCCAACCGGTCATGCAGAAAAGCCCCAATGACTGGGGCCTTTACGACATGCAGGGCAACGTGTGGGAGTGGGTCCAGGACTGGTACGCTCCCGACTACTACGCCCGGAGTCCCCGGCTCGCGCCCCGGGGTCCGGCTAACGGAACGTTACGCGTCGTGCGGGGCGGAGGCTGGCGGGACGGGCTGGCCGGCTGGCTCATCCTCCGAAACAATGCCTCAGAAGGCTTTCGCTCGAACGAGATCGGCTTTCGGGTTGCCCGGGACCTTCCCTGATTGCCCCACCGCTCAGCGGTCATGTTCGGGCGTCTCTCGACGCGCCGGCGTTTCTGTGCGTCCGGATGACTTCCCGGCGACGGACCGGTCTTTCGGTCGCTTCGGGACGACCCCGGCTGAAATGGCGGCTTCCGGAATATACTCGGTTTCCTCGATGACGTGGTAGAGATACAGCATGTCGTACAGAACCGAGTCACTGCGCACGACATGGATCACGTCGCGCTGAATGAGGGTGTCTGGCTCGGAGGGTGGCGGCGGAACGTACCGCATTGCCTCGGGCTGGTATTCCCACATCTGCATCGTAAAGCCGGCTCCGGTCCGCTCGAAACGCAGGCTGATCGGGTCGGCATTGTAATTTCGCTCGATACTCCGCAACAGGTCATAAAGAATGGCATACTCGGCCTGCTGCACCGTGTAGCTCTCCGGATTGAACACCTGTGGCGAAACCGGACCCGAGTCGACCTGAAAGTCTGCCTCGAGCGCCCAGCTGTTCATGAACCGTTGCACCTCGTCTGAGATGGCCAGAGGGTCGATCATGAAGGCTTCCTGCGAGGGATAGACGACCAGGATGTCGTCTGGACCGTATCCGTTGTTTGTGATGTCGATCACCTCCACCCGCTCCGGTGCCTCGTCCTGCTGGGGAACGATGAAGAGGGCATCGAGCAGAAACCGGATGTCCTGCGGGTTGGTGATGGCGGCCACGGGGCGAGTCACCTGATCGAAGCGTACCGAACCAGCCGGCTGAGCAGCAGCTTCCGGAAGCATACTGACAGCGAGCACGGCGATCCCCCCTACCAGGAGACGCGGCACGATTCTCAGCAGAGAGCCAAATACAGAAACGATGGTCATTGGTCACCTTGCGCGAGCGCGCGGTAAGCTTGCATATAGCTACGAGCCTGCTCCAGGTCACCCTGCCGGCGACTCAGGTTGATGAGTATCCGGTAGAGCTCTTTCTGATCCTCGAGATTGAGTCGTTCTTTTTCTTCGAGCGCCATGTGGGCATAATTGAGCGCCGAGCGCAGGTCGTTCTGCAGGATCTTGGACGCCTCCATGGCCGCACGAGGACGACCGGACCAGGGAAAGCGCGTGGCCTGTTCGAAGTAACTGAGCGCTCCTTGCAGGCTCCGTCGCTCGGCCAGGTATTCGAGACCCAGGTTATAGACAATCGTGCCGTACGCCTCGAAATAAGGTACATAGGTGGTGTCCATCGGGCTGCCGTCGGCGGCCCGGGGCGTACGCTGGTATAGCGCCTTCAGGCGTTCGGCCGCTGTGTCCTTCCGCCCCAGGTTATACTCGAGGAGCGCCAGGCGCCAGTCCGTCCAGTCGCGTGCCTTCTGCGTCTTCAGCCTGGGTTTGAGCGCTTCGAACCCGCGGGCCGCTTCCTCCAGAGCGCCCTGGTCCACGAGGGCCAACAGCGAATCGCGGGCGAAGTTGGCATCGAGGTTCCCGTCATCCCAGTTGATGTACTCGATCTCGCCCTTCACAAACGCCCGCTCGTCTTCGGTCCGTGCCAGCGCCAGCGCTTCCTGGTAGGCTTCGAGCGCTGGAGCGGCCCTGCGTGCTTCCACATAGGCCGTACCTTCGGCCCGCTTCAGTTGATAGAGCTGGGTCGAGTCCAATACCACATCACCAAACTCCGCAGCCAGTCGGTAGGTCTCCGCGGACTTGGCGTAGTTCTCAGCGGCCTTGTGCCATTGCTCGCTTTCGAAATAGGCATTGGCCAGCGACGCAAACAGGCCATACTGCTCAGGTCGCAGCCGGGTCAGTTTCTCCAGGATGGCTATCGCCTCTTCGTACTGTCCGGTGCGGTTCAGGCGTCGGGCCTGCAACATGTATACACTCGCCAGCACGTCCTGGGTCTGCAGGTCGTAGGGGTTCAGACTGATGGCTCGCTCGAAGTGTTGCTGGGCCTCATCCAGAAGCTGGGCCTGCATCTGCATGAGCTGAAGGCTGTCGAGGTCTGTCTGACGGGCGACCTGGGCATAGGCCCGGAAAACCCGTGCACCTTCATTGAAAGCCCGAATGGCGGCATAGGCTTGCTCTTCAGGAACGGAGCCGGTCGTGTCCCGGCTCATTTCGAGGTATTTCCACAGTGTATCGCTGAGTGCCACATAGCGATGCCCCTGGTCGGCTTCAGCCCGGGCCTGATCCTGCTGTTCGAAGGGCACGAACGCCTGCTTTGCCAGCGAGTCGGCTGTCTGCGCCGCCGTGCTGTCTACTCCCGGTGGAACCAGCAAAGAGCTCGTACCCGCGAAGACTTCTTCCGCCAGCTCCGGCCGAGAAGACATGGATGGACCACTCGAAGCACACCCTACCAGCACCAGCACGGTCAACACCATAATGACGCGCCTTGATGCGAAAGCATACATGGTAATCATGATTCGACACTCTTTTTTGCTTCGTCCCACCACGAGAGAAAAAGCTGGTAGAACCGCGTTGCCCGCGGATCTCCCGCTTCGATCTGCCGGGACTGAATCGACACGATCTCCCCGTTCGAGCGGGAAGCGGTCCCTACCCGCAGCTTACGACTCTGTTGCTGAAAGCTCCGGTCGACGAGATAGGTGGTCTCGGCCGCTTTCACCAGCACGATGTGTACCTCATAGAGGCTCTCTTTTACCATGAGATACAGTTCGTAGCGCGTACCTCCAGCAACGAATTCAACCACGGACGTAAGGTTGTCCGGCGTAGCCCCTACGTGCTGGCGAACGCCTGGCGGGAGCGGCCCCGGATGACGCTTCATCCACTCGATGAGCAGCTTCACATCGAGGTTCTGATAATCTCCCTGGAACTCGCTCAGGTCTTTCAAGCCTACCTCGAAAGCTTTACTCCCCTCCTCTGCACTACCGGCTCGCCCCTGCGTGCCAGCCAGAATATCCCGTCCGGTGCCGAGATTGTCTCCCGAAGTAACTCCGATACCACGTCCTCTGCCCTCACTCATGGCCACCCCGGCATCCGCCACGCCGCTACGCCGCCCCGGTTGCCCCTGCGGAACCGCGAGTTCACCACCGACCAGGGACTCGATGCCCCCGATCTTCCCCAGGTCTTCCCGCTCCAAACGAACCGTCGTGTTCCCCCCGCTCGACGTGTTCGAGCGCGTCGAAGAGGTCTGGCTCGGCAACCGGCTCGGCGACAGATCAACCTGGAGACCCTCCTGCATGATGTCACTCAGATCCACCCGTTCCGGCGCTTTTTTCGGATTCGGCTCCCGCTGCGCCTCCTTCGGCTCCTCCTTCTTCTCGGTCGGCTGCTTTCGATCCGGTCGCCGCTCCACCTTTACAGGTTCGGGTAGCATACTGACAAGTCGCTGGTAATCGATCTTGCGGTACAGGTCTCGCGTGGTCTCCTGCGTGGGCAGGTTAATCACGGCCAGCAAGAACATCACGACCGCGACGACCCCCGCCGTAAACCCCAGGGCGACGCGTCGCTGCTTCGTCTGATCGGCACGCGGCTGAAGGAAAATCATCGCTACAGCTTGATCGCCTCCCGGTTGATGTTCTTGAGAATACCGTTCCGATCACAGATGTCCAGCACATCCACCGTATGTTGAACGATCGATCCCCGTGCCGGATTGATGAGCACGACTGGCTGCCGGCCCCGCTGTCGCAGGGCATCGCGCATGGATATCATGCAGCTCTCCAGCTGGTCCAGCGCCGTTATCCTGTAACAGAATACCTGTTTCTGCTCGCGATCGACGACCGTAAATTGCCCTCCCGGCAGAACCTCCACCGTGACGAAGGTGAGCTGCTGCACATCCGGTGAGGCCGCATCCTCAGCACGCCCTGGCATTTTTATCTGCGAAAATATTTGTATATCTGTAATCATCAAAAATCCAAATAGAATGATTAATCCAATATCAATGAATCGAAGTAAAAATCCACTTCCCCGCGGGATGTATGCTTTCCGTCCCATGGCTCAGAGATTCCTGAGTTCGACTTCCAGTTCTTTAGGCAACCCGAGATCATCGCACAACTGCGCGGCACGGAGCAGATGTTCTATGGGTGCCTGCCAGCTACTACGAATACGCACGCGCACAGGCACCGTAGCGTCATAGTGGGCACGCTGCTGCAACAGATAGGCCTGCAACTCCCTGACATTGTCCACACGACGGGTTTCGTCCTCGACGAGGAACGTTCCATCCGGCTGTACACCGATGAAAATGATCTCTTCCCCGCTGATCTGAGAAGGAGGCGTCTCGGTACTCTTGGGCAGCTCGATCTCGCTCTGCCGGATCGTGGCAATACTGATAAAGCCAAATAGCAGAATCAGCACCACATCAACGAAACGGAGAATGTATCCGGAAGCATTCATAGGTGATTCGATCAGCCCCCCGTGCCCTTTACAGGTCCCTCAGATCTCAATTCCCATGGCCTGGAACGTCAGCGTATGTTCTGCCACATGGGCCGTGATCGTGTTGAGACCAGGCGTTTTTCCTGTCGAGAAGTTGACCGAGGCACAGCCCCGCTCATCCGTGATTATGGTCGCCGAGGACATACCATTCGAAAAGGTGCCGTCCCCCTGGTCGACCTCAAAGGTCACGGGATAGCCCGCCACCGGATTGCCGTAGGCATCCTTCAGGCACACCACCAGCGGTTTGGGTAACGCCTGCCCGACGGGGGCTCCCTGGTTGTTCCCATGCTGGGCGTACTGATCGGGAGGCCCCGCCTGTGCCACAACCGTCATCTCGCGCACGAGATCGTCTCGCTGCTTACCATCCACCTGAATGCGGATCGTCTGTGGGCCGGCTTTCGTGCCCAGGCGCCAGTCAAACGAGGCCTTGCCTGCTTCGTTGGTAGAACACACCAGACGATCTTGCCCGGTGCCGAGCGTACCTTCACCCTGAATCACCTCTACCACCACTCGTTCATCCGGCACCGGTACGTCCCCCCGGCCTCGTAAACATACCTGCACACCTTCAAGCAAAGTATTGACAGGTGCCGCGTCGGGCACCCCAACGACCTCCATCTTTTCCACCACCACCGGCTCTACGAGAGATACTTCGGTTGCGGCTGTCGCAAGGCGTGCAGAAGCCGCTTCTGTAACGGGTTGGGTTGCGCGCGCCGGAGAAGCCGACCGGGCTTTCGTCCCTTTCGGCTGTTGATTGGTCGTTGTCTCAACCGTCAGTTCCGGCGTCGGAGCGGGCTCATGCCAGTGCGCATCCGGCTCCGGCAACGGTTCTTCCTTATGCATGGCGATTTCCATGAGCCGGAAACGTAACTCGTCGGCCTTGTTGGTGATCTGATCGAGACGCCGGTTGAAAAAGCTGAAAACTTCCGTCGAGCTCAAATTCAGGATGATACTCACAACGAGCCCGAGCAGCGTGGTGATGAGCGCCACCCCCATCCCGATCAGGATCTGCTGCTTGTCACTCGTACCGGCGGAAAAGACGGAAAAGATGCCCCACACGGTACCCAGCAGACCAAGTGCCCCCGCCGTATCAGAGAGAAAATCGACCCGGCGTTTGAACGTATCGAACCGATCCTGCTGAAACCGTACAAAGTTTACGATCTCGTCGTGTAGCGTCTCTCCCCTTCCCTGCGTCTGGAATACGTTCAACAAGGTGGCGGCCAGACGCGCCATCATACTATCAGGTTGATTGGCCACTTTCATCACGATGTGGCGCAGATCCATGTCGGGGAAACGAACACGCTCCAGCGCCCCCCCTGCCCGCCGGTCGGCAATGAGTTCGTAGACTTTTCCGAATATCAAGAAAAGGCCAATGATCAGGGTCAGGAAAATGGGATACTGAAAACCCTGTGCGCCGGCAACCAGGTCCCATAAATCATTGAACTGCAACCCCTGCCCGGATGCAGCCGCCGAGGTCGTATCCGACGCAGTCGTCCCCTCTGCGGAGGCTTCCTGAAACGACAGGACGGCGACCGTCCCTTGCCCCACTCCGGTGTAGGACGATGAAGCAGCATAGACTGCCGAGTTCTCTCCGATGCATCCGAGCAACAGGAGCATGACGATGATTCGGCTCATCAAAGTACCCATGAGGCTATGTTGGATAGATTGAGATCGAATGGTTGCAGACGAACAACAGGAGTACGTTCTCCCTACTTGTCGTTCAGACGGATTTCCAGCAGGTCAGCCGGTTCAGTAAGCGTCGATGGATCCTGGGTTACATACACCTGAATCTTGCGAACCACCTTGCGTACGTAGAAGACCTGCTCGTTCGACGCATACTGCACTCCATCGGGCGTACGCCAGGTCAACCGATACCGGTAGACCCCGGCATCGAGAGCCTTTCCACGATCATCCCGCCAGTCCCATGCGATCTGACGTGGTAATGCTCCGGCCTGACGGATGCGTTTCACGACGGCCCCGTCATCCCGAAAAACCGTCAGTTCCCAGTCGGTCGTGGCATCGGCATAGGCAGCCAGCACATAGATGGCCGTGGAATCCGGATTCAGCAGCGTCAGGCTTTCGAAGGGCGGAGGACGCCGGGCTTCAAGGGGACGCAGGGGCAGTACGACACTATCCGGCTGCTCCACCCTGACCTGAGACGACTGGACCTGAAGGCCATCCAGCAGCCAGTTGCGCAGGCCCATCGCCTTGACGACGCCCTCATCGACGCCGGTGATCGTCACCTGCCGGGTACTATCCTGCTTGAGCTCCTCACCGAGCAACTGGAGTGATCGTTGATAATTGTCGGATAGCAGATCCACCAGCCGTATTCCGGGGACGAGTTGCTCCACCGGTTCTGTTGGGATGGGACGACGCTCGCTGGTGACGCTACTGTCAAGCACGACGAGATCCTCGGCGGTCAGGCTACGCAACGCCTCGTCGGTAAGGCTCGGATCTATCGTGCGCTCAATACGCTTCTCGAAGTGCTCCAGGTATGGATCGCGGCTCGTCAGATAGGCCCGGGGCTTGAAGGCGGGCTCCATTTCCAGAGGTGTTACCTCGAGGAAATGGCCGGGCGGGGCCACCGGATCCAGCAGCCGTGGCACACGATTGAACTCAAAAACGAGCGTTATGCGATGCGAGCCCGTTGTTGCCGCTGTCAGATCTGAAACAGGTAACTGATACCGATAATTCACACTCAGTGCCCCTCCCAGATACAACTGGCCTTCGGCAAAGCCGGATGCATCGGCAAAAGAGCCGCCGAGCCGCACATACGACCCCTGTGTGTTGTAGGCCTCAAGAGCAACCATCGGTTCCACCTCATTGCCCCGGGCCGTTACCACCGCATGAGCCCGTAAGCCGGCGAGGGCCAGCGACATTCCGCCGAAAAATGAACGTGCCACGATCCCTTCAGGATCACCCACCAGCGACACGTTGGGCTCGTTAAGATGGCGTACACCACCGGCAAGATGCACCCCTGGCAAGATCTGTGCGAAAAAACCGGCCGTCGCTGTAAAAGTCGTTTTGCTCAGCCCCCCCGCGAAAACGGGATCGCTCATATCCACCTCCACGAAGGCTCCCTGATTGTAGGAGACGTGAAAGGCCGAAGCACTCACGCCCAGAGAGACCCCGCGTAACACCCGCCAGGAGAGCGTACTGCCCAGCAAGATGCGCTTGTACGCCGGGCTGTCGAAATACTGTGCATGAGCCCCCAGGCCAAGCCAGTCACCTACCACATAGGGCAATGACACCAGGGTATAGCCCTGCCGCAGAGGGAGCGTTTCCGACCGGCTCAAACCCATGTAATAGCCCTGCGCCCCCAGTACCACCTTGGGACGCTGAAATGCGGTGAGTGCAGGGTTGGTCTGGAGCGCCGCCGGATCGTCAAGACTCGTTGGCAACCCCAGGATGGCCTGCTGCCCCCGAACCGGGCAACAACAGAGGATCACCATGCCCATACCGCACACCAGCCGGAGCAGGACCGCTCGCACGAACGACCCCGGATACGGTATGGTCTTCCTTCCGACCAGGATACCGGGTAAAGGTATAACGAATGACATGCCCTATACCAGCATAAAAGCAAAAGCAAAAAGCAAGGTGTGTTTATTCACGGTCGCCGTCTCTCAACGCGCCAGCGTAACGTATCCAGAAGCCCGCACGGACCCCGCGTCTTCGACGATGTAGAGGTAGACGCCGGGCGGCTGGTCCGTACCTGTCTCATCCCGCCCATCCCACGTCAGATGACCGGCCCCGTCGAGCGTGTCGATCGTTCGCAATAGACGCCCCTCGAAGTTGAAAATCTTGAGGACCGCGTTCTGATAGCCTGCCTCCCGTACCTTGAATCGCACCGGCTCGTTGATCCCGTCGCCATTGGGCGTGAAGGGGTTCGGGGCTACAACCAGTTCCGGACTCACCTCGACGAGCAGGGAAAGAAGCACCTCGTTGTTGTCTTCTCGCAGCTCGGCCAGCCCATCGCCGGCATCAACGAGGCACCTCAACACAACCGAGCCACGCTCGGGAAAAACTACCTCGAAGGTTGTTGAGGCCGAGGCACCAACGCCGAGTTGATCAACTCGCTGGCGAGACACCTCGGTCTCATTGCGAAAGAGTGCAACGTCGAAACCTCCTGCTGGCAGATCCCCATCGTTTTCGAACGTGCACGCAACCGTACGCTTCTCACCCACAAGGATACGCGACTCCTGCCCCGGCTCCAGCGCAACCTGGACGGCAACGAGATCCGGCAGAGGCTGCCGAACCTGCAGGGCCATACACTGCTCGTTATTGGTCTCGTCGGCTTCCACGATAGCATCGGTCGCATCGGCCAGCACGCAGACCTCATAATCCCCTTCGACATCGAATGTGACCACGTCACTCCGAACCATCTCCGACGTACCCGCGGCCAGTGCATTCAGGGTCGTCTGCCCGACGATACGCACACTACCATCCGGGTGCGACAGCTCGAAGTGATTTTCAAAAGGTTGCGTCACATCCTGAAACTCGTTCCGGATCAGGGCCTCGAACTGCCGCTGGTCCCCCACAAGCAGTTCGCTGCCCTCATCACCGAGCATAGAGAGCGAAGCAACCTGAAGATCCGGCTCCCGGGCCAGGGCCTCTCCACGCAACACAACGACAAGCGACGTATCGGGGCATACGCTCGAGACATTCAGGTTCAGAGACGTTTCATAGAGGCCTGGATCGACGGGCTCGAAGGCCACCTGCAGGCTTATTTGCTCCCCGGCCGCGATAGGTACCGGAGGTGAAAAGAGCGAGCGAAAAGGAGCACCAGCATCCTCGAGCGTGGCTGCCGTTACCACGGCATCGAGATCGCCGGCGTTGGTCAGGGTAAACGTTCCCGTCGACGTACCGCCCGGAACCAGCACCTGCCCCATATCAACCGTATCCGGGGCAACCGAAAGAAGAGGCCCTACCCCGACCCCATCGAGTGGAATCTCATAGATGATCTCCTGTGTCGTCTCGACACCACACCACGTGGTCGTCTTCTCTGCGATGATCCGAACGAGACCCTCTGCCGGTCCATTGGCCCCGGGACGGAAAGTGACCGGAAACGTGACAACCTCCCCGGGCTGAAGTGTCTGATCGGGAAAGTCGGCCTCAAAGGCATCGCCAATGACCTCGACCCGGACGGGGATATCCTGATTTGAAATATTCTCTATCGTAACCGTCCGGGTACTTGCCGAGCCCAGACAGACCTCACCGAAAGAGATCTCCGACGGATCCACGTCCAACGTGCCCGACTCCCCGCCCACGTTGAAGAACAGGCTCATCTTCTCACCGGAGAAGCCGGCCACGGCAATGTCCAGACTGCCATTCCCATCGAGGTCGGCACTGATGAGCCCGTTGGGGATGACCGACGTCTCATAGGCCTCGACGCTTCCCGTGGTGAGCGTGGCGCCGGCTGCGTTGAAACGTGCCTGCAACGTACGCGAGCCCAGGTGCATCGAGACCAGATCCGGCAGGCCATCCACCTCGAACGGAAACGCCGGTCCGCCAAAGTCACCCAGCACCAGGTCCTGTGCACCGCCGGCTCCTTCCGCATACGATACGCGTACCTCCACGAAGGTGGGTGGCGATGCGGCATCGGTGTTACGGAGTCCCAGCACCTCCCCCCGGTCCCGGGCCGAGACGAGCAGATCGGCCCGGCCGTCCCCATCAAAGACGTCCCCGGCGACCAGCCCCCCCGGCACGAACGATAGTCCGACGGCCGCAACGCGTGCAAAGGTGCCGGTGCCATCGTTCAGTAAGATGTCGATCTGCCGCTCTCCCTGCGAAGCAACAGCCAGATCCAGGGCGCCGTCGTTATTGAGGTCCCGCGCCACGATGGCGCCGGGCGCTCTGCCCACCGGCACGACGACGGGCACGCCGAACTGCCCCGTACCATCGTTGAAGTGCAACGCCACCGCATCGGAGCCAAACGCAGCAACGGCGAGATCCTGGCTTCCGTCTCCGTCGAAATCGTTCACAGCGAGATCGACCGGCTTGGGTTCAGTCACCACGATCTCGGACACGCCGAAGGTAATCCCGCCCGTGTTCTGCAGGATACGAAGTTCCTGCCCCAGCGCATCATACGTGACGAGGTCCATATCGCCATCGCCATCGAAATCCCCACCGGTGACGCCGGTCACAGGCCCGGCATCGATTTCAAAGGGCACGAAGCTCCCCGCGCCTTCGTTGAGATAGACCACCAGCCGGTCCGTGGCCCGGTTGACGATGACCAGGTCCATCAGGGGGTCCTCGTTGAGATCCCCGGCAAACGGGCGTGCGATGAACGAAGCCTGCGAGACCGCGGCCCGTTTGGTGGAGGATGTATTCTCCAGCACCTCCTCATAAAACGCGCCGGCGCCATAGGGCGCATCGATGGTGAACTGCCAGGTATAAGGCCGGCTCAGCGCCCCACCGCCGGCCGATCGCACCCCGGTCGTGACGGTCGCCGTGACGGTTTCCCCTTCTTCGAAAGCACAGGTGGGCAGAAACGTCGCCGTCCGCGTCGGGGCATCATACAGGACCGTCCCATCGGCACATCCCGACTGCGCTCCCTTGACGACGAGATGGTCCGTCAGTGAAGTGGGATCGACCGCCTCGGTGAAGGTGACCGTTACGGAGTCGTCCGCCGCTACGGCCAGGGCATGAGGCGCGGGATAAACCGCCTGCACAGACAGCGCCTGCCCCCGCACTACCGGAGCGAGAAGCACCAGGAGCCCCGCCAGCAACGACAGGCATCGAACAAGATGGCAACGATGTAACATAGAAAACGACAGAGCACCTTATCGATTCATGGAAGAGGACCGATGAGGTATCAATTGTTCGCGATAGGCCTCCGCGCGCTCGTCCTGGCCGAGCCGTTCGTATCCCTCCACGAGGATGGCCAGGGCATCCGGATCACCTGGCGCAAGAGACAACACGTTTTCATACACCTCGATCATGCGCGCCACCTGTTCCAGATGGAAGCAGGTCTCCCCGAGGGCCCGCAGGACCTCCAGGTCGTCGGGTTGCTGCCGAACCGCACGTTCCAATTGCGGGAGCGCCTGTTCGTAGCGTTGCAGGTTGAAGAGTACAAGCGCATACGTACGCACGATCTCCGGTGTATTCTTCAGCACTACGAGACGAGTAAGTACACTTGCGGCCTCCTCCAGACGCCCCTCCTGCGCCAGCGCATAGGCCAGACGCTCGGTGATCCGAACGCGCATATCCAATGGCCCCTCTTCGCCGAGATAACCAAGGGCTTCGTGCGAAAGCCGTATCGCTCGAGCAAAATCATGCTGGTCATAGGCGATCTGAGCCAGGTTATTCAGCGTCTCGATATCCCCGGGGGCCAGGGTAAGGACCTGGTTGTAGACCGCTATCGCACGAGCCGTATCGTTGACGGCCAGATGGGCATGACCAAGCGTACGATGAGCCACGGCCTGCGCCGGCTGCAACGTCACGGCATGCTGAAGATGCTCGACGGCTTCTTGCGCCACCCCCGTCTCGAGCGCCGTCACGCCAGCCTGATATTCACGGCGAAACGTGAGCTCCAGGAGATAGGCCGCTTGCTCGGCAAAGCGGGGCGAGTTCTCCGCCGCGGCCAGCAGCGCCTTGCGCCCCTCGGCGTAGGCCTCCTGACGCAGGTAAATCCGGCCCAGCAGGAACCAGGCTTCCCCCTCACGGGGATCGGACCGCACGACTTGCTCCAGATACCGGCGTGCTCCCTCGTCGTCGCGCACCTGTTCATACTGGCTTACACGACGTGCAAGTTCACTCTCACACCCCAGAAGAGCGCTCAGTGTCAACAAGAGCGGAAGTAGAAACAGGAAGGTCCTTTTCATGAGGCCCGAGCGTTTCAATGCTTACGGGCTCGATGTCAAGATGTATGCCACCCCACCTGATGGAAGCCATAACCCCTCTTTTCCTGCCTACAGGCACCGGATAATCCGTTGCCCTGGCTTCGGATGTTGCCTTTTTGCAACCTTCAGGGGCCCGGATGTTGCTTTTCTGCAACCTCATCACCGGATGTCACCCCTCGATTCATAGCGCCCTTCCTCCATCAAAGCGGGGCCGGCTCCACGCACGGAACCGGCCCCGCT
>CAZKFR010000084.1:0-13954 GCA_964552015.1 uncultured Rhodothermaceae bacterium
GGCTGAAAAATTCCTGTCCATGGCCTGCCGGGTACCCGGTCGGAACCTGACCCTTCGTACGACACGTTCTGGCTTCGCCGTGTGCAACGTCCATCAGCCTGCTGTGTCGTGAAGAGCGTCGAACCGTACCCGTATCGTTACGTCCTGGGGGTTGACCTGGGCACCACCAACTCGGCGGTGGCCTATGTGGACCTGGCCGACGAGGACCGGGCGATCCGGTTCTTCGAGGTGCCGCAGCTCGTGGCGCCGGGCGAGATCGCCCCGCAGCCTGTGCTGCCGTCGTTCCTCTACCTGCCCGGCCCGTACGACCTCCCGCCGGGCAGCACGGCCCTGCCGTGGGCGCCGCGCCGTACGTATGCCGTGGGCACGTTTGCCCGGGAGCAGGGGGCGGGCGTCCCCGGACGGCTGGTGGCCTCGGCCAAGTCGTGGCTCTCGCACGCCGGCGTCGACCGCACCGCCCCCATCCTGCCCTGGGGTGCCCCCCGCGAGGTGCCGCAGGTCTCGCCCGTGGAGGCCGCCACGCGCTACCTGCGCCACCTGCGCGAGGCGTGGAACTACGCCGTGGCCGAGGGGCGGGAGGGACACCTGTTCGAAGAGCAGCTCGTCATCCTCACCGTCCCCGCCTCGTTCGATGAGGTGGCCCGCGAGCTGACCATCGCGGCGGCCCGGCAGGCGGGGCTGCCCCGCGTCATCCTCCTCGAAGAGCCGCTGGCCGCCTTCTACGCCTGGCTCGCCCGCCACGAGGACGCCTGCCTCGAAGGGCTGGCCGACGGGCAGCTCATCCTCGTCTGCGACGTCGGCGGCGGCACCACCGACTTCTCCATCATCGGCGTACGGGCCGGCGAGAAGGGCCTCCGCTTCGACCGGCTGGCCGTGGGGGACCACCTCCTCCTGGGCGGCGACAACATGGACCACACGCTGGCCCGCCACGCCGAGACGCTCATGACCGGCCGGCCCGGTCGCCTCGACGCCCGCCGCTGGCACCAGCTCGTCCACGTCTGCCGGCAGGCCAAAGAGCAGCTCCTCGGCGACCCCGACGCCCACCCGTCGGTCGACGTGACGCTGGTGGGCGAGGCCGGCAAGCTCATCGGGGGCACGCTCCGCGCCACTCTCACCCGCGAAGACGCCGACCGGCTGCTGCTCGACGGCTTCTTCCCCGAGGTGGCGGCCGACGCCGCGCCCGAGGCCGCCCGGCGGGCGGGGCTGACGGAACTGGGCCTCCCCTACGAGCACGACCCCGCCATCACGCGCCACCTGGCCGCCTTCTGGCAACGGTTCGCCGCCTACCTGCGCGACGAGACGGGCCGCGACGCCGTCTTCCCGGACCATGTGCTGTTCAACGGCGGCGCCCTCACGCCCGCCCCCCTGCGCGACCGCCTCCGCCGCATCCTCGGCGGCTGGTTCGAGGCCGAGGCCGGCGCCGGGTGGCAGCCCCACGAACTCGAGAACCCGTACCCCCACCTGGCCGTGGCCGCCGGCGCGGCCTACTACGGCAAGGTGCGGCTGGGTGAGGGCGTGCGCGTGGGCAGCGGCAGCCCCCGCGCCTTCTACGTGGAGGTGACCGGCCACGAGGGCGAGGGCCTCCGGGCCGTCTGCCTGGCCCCGCGCGGCATGGAAGAAGACGCCACCATCCGCCTGGACGCCCCCGGCTTCGTCGCCCGGACGAACCAGCCCGTGGCCTTCCAGCTCTACAGCTCCAGCACCCGCCTGGGCGACCGCCCCGGCGACGTGGTCACGCTCGACCCGGACGAGGTCACCGTCTTGCCCCCCATCCGCACCGTGCTCCGGTACGGGAAGAAGGGCACCGTCACCGAGATCCCCGTGCGGCTGAGCGTCCACCTGACGGCCGTGGGCACGCTGGAGCTGTGGTGCCACGCCGAGGAGACGGACCACCGCTGGCGCCTGCTCTTCGACGTGCGGCAGGAGGTGGACCCCGCCGACGCCGGTGCCGGGATGGCCGAGACGCTCGACGAGGCCCTGGTGGAACGGGCCGTCCGTCACCTGCACGAGGCCTTCGAGGGCGACGCCGACCCCGCCCCGCTCCGCCGGCGGCTGGAGGAGGCCCTCGACCTGCCCCGCGAGGAATGGCCGCTGCCACTGCTCCGCAAGCTCGCCGACGTCCTGCTGGAGCTGCCCCGCGACCGCAGCCCGCAGCACGAGGCCCGCTGGCTCAACCTGCTCGGCTACCTCCTGCGCCCCGGCTTCGGCGACCCCGTGGACGAATGGCGCATGCGTTCGGTGTGGAAGCTGTGGCTCGAAGGACCGGCCTTCCCGGACCGCCCCCAGAGCCGTTTCGAGTGGTGGGTCTTCTGGCGACGCGTGGCCGGTGGGCTGACCGCCACTCGCCAGGAACAGATCTACCACGAGGTGCGCCCCTATCTCCAGCCGAAGGTGCGCACGGGTAAGGAACACCGCTTCATCCCGCGCCGCATGGAGGCCCGCGAGCGCATGGAGCTCTGGATGGCCATGGCCGCGCTCGAGCGCCTGGGCCCCGACCTGCGGGCCAACCTGGGGCAGTGGCTGCTGGCCGCCCACTTCAAAAAAGGCGTGGCGCCGCACAAGCTCGAATGGTGGACCCTCAGCCGCCTGGGTGCCCGCCAGCCCGTCTACGGCCCGCTCGACAGCGTCGTCCCGCCCGACGTGGTGGCCACCTGGTTCAAGACCATCTTCAACGTGCGGCTCGAGCGCAAGGACTACGTGGCCCATGCGCTCGTGCAACTGGCCCGCGTCACCGGCGACCGGGCCCGCGACCTGCCCGAGCCCATCGTCAACCGCATCGCCCGCTGGCTGACCCAGGTGCCCGGCGGCCAGGCCTTCCGCGAACGCCTCCTCGACCCCACCCGCCTGGCCGACGAGGCCGAGACGGCCTGGGTCCTGGGCGAAGCCCTCCCCGCCGGGCTGGTGCTCGCGGACGCCGTGACGGAGGATTAGGTCCCCGCGCCCAGCGCGGCGGCCAGGCGGGGCAGCACCTCGCCGGCTCGCCCTTCGAGGCGCACCGTTGCCACGGTGTCGCCGCGCGTGGGGCCCAGGTTGACCAGCGCCACCGGACGGCCCGCCTTCGCCGCCCACAGCACGAACCGGTAGCCCGAGTAGACGGCCAGCGACGAGCCCACCACCAGCAGCACGTCGGCCTCCTCGCACAGGGCCTGCGCCGCCTGAACGCGCTCGCGCGGCACGCTCTCGCCGAAGAACACCACGTCGGGCTTGAGCACGCCCCCGCACGCCGGGCACGCCGGTACCCGGAAGGCTGCGATGGCTGCGGCGTCGAGGTCGGCGTCGCCGTCCGGGGCGAAGGCCACCCGCTCGGGCGCCCAGCCGGGGTTGGCCGCCAGGAGCCGCCGCTGAAACGCCGCCCGGTCTTCGGCGTGGCCGCAGCCCAGGCACCGCACACGGGCCAGCGTGCCGTGCAGCTCCACCACGCGACGGCTGCCGGCGGCCGTGTGGAGTCCGTCGACGTTCTGCGTGATGAGGCCGGTGAGCAGGCCGGCGCGCTCCATCTGCGCCAGGGCGTGGTGGGCGGGGTTGGGGGGGGCTGCCGCCACACGCCGCCAGCCCACCGTGCTCCGCGCCCAGTACCGCCGCCGGGCGGCCGGGTCGCCCATGAAGGTCTGGAACGGCATCGGGTTGCGGGCGCGGCGGCGCGTCTCCGGCCCCCGGTAGTCCGGGATGCCCGACTCGGTGCTGCACCCGGCGCCCGTCAGCACCACCGTGCGGCGGCCCCGCATCAGGTCTGCCAGCGCCGCCAGGGCCGCGTCCGTGTGCGTCGTCGTGGCCATCAGCCCGCGGTGGTTTCGGCGGGCTCACCCTCGGCCTGCCGGATGAGCGCCTCGGCCGTCTCGTGCCCCAGGTAGCGATCCATCAGCCAGTGCGCCCCGTAGATCACCGGCGTGATGACGACGGCGATGACGAACTTGTACCCGTAGTTGAACAGCGTGATGGCCAGGATCTCCTGAAACGAGAGCCGCCCGGCGAAGGCCACCGTCAGCACCACCAGCGTGTCGATGAACTGCGAGCCGAAGGTGGAGCCGGTGGCACGGAGCCAGAGGTGGCGGCCCCGCGTGAGCCGGCGCAGCCAGTGGAACAGCGTGATGTCGGCCAGCTGCCCGAGCAGGTAGGCCGTCAGGCTGCCGATGATGACCCGCCCCGTGGCCCCGAAGACCGTGTTGAACGCCTCGGCCGGCACCGGCGAGATGTCTGCCGTGGGCGTGGCCATGGCGATCTGCAGGATGCCGTACTCGAAGATGATCATCACCATCCCCAGGTAGGTGATGAAGCGGATGCCCGGCTTCCCGAAGTACTCGTTGACCAGGTCGGTGATGATGAACGTGATGGGGAAGGCGATGACGCCGGCCGTCATGATGACCTGCTCGAACCGTTGCCCGAAGAGGGTGATGGCGAAGGGCAGGTCGAAGGCGACGAAGAACTTGCTGGCGGTGGCTTCGGCGATGACGAGCGCCGTGATGAAGATGGCCGCACAGACGACGTAGAGCTTCTGCGGGCGGCTCAGGGTGTAGGCGGTGCGGAGCATGCGGCGGGCAGGTCAGGCCGTCTGATCGGTGCGGAGGCGTTCGAGCAGGTCGCACAGCAGCCGGTGCTCGTCCGGGCTGAGGTGACGGGTGAGGTGCCGAACGCGCTCGTCCACGACAGGATTCATCCGTTCGAGCAGGGCCAGCCCCTTCTCGGTGATGCCCACCTGGACGACCCGCCGGTCGTGTTCGGCACGGGCGCGGTGGATCAGCTCCTGGCGCTCGAGCCGGTTGAGCAGGCGCGTCACGTCGGGCATGCGGTCGAGCAGGCGCGCGCCGAGGTCGCCGCACGTGAGCTTCTTCGGGTGGCTTCCCCGCAGGATGCGCAGCACGTTGTACTGGGCCGGGGTGACGCCGAAGGGGGTCATGATGGCCGCCATCTCGCCCAGCAGCCAGGAGCTCGTCACAAGCACGTTGAGCATCGCCTCCTGGCCGGTCGAGGCAAACCGCTGCTGGTGTATGAGTTCGGACAGTTTCATGGATACGGGGATCAGGAGGGAACCCGAGGCCGGTAGGACGTGGCGGTGCCGGCCCGTTTCGACGAACAAGTACCTTTGCCCCGGCGATGCGTTCCGGGAGGAGCGGCGCGGCGTCAGGCCTCGGAGCCTTCCGGTGCGGTGGGGAGCAGGAAGCTGAACGTGGAACCCCGGCCGGGCGCGCTCTCGATGGCGAGGATCTGGCCGTGTGCGTTCAGGATGTGCTTGACGATGGCGAGCCCGAGGCCCGTGCCCCCCTGCGACCGCGACCGGCTCTTATCGACCCGGTAGAACCGCTCGGTCACACGCGGCAGGTGCTGCGGGGCGATGCCGATGCCGTTGTCCTCGACCTCGACCCGGACGGCCTCCGGCGTCACGGGCCGGGCGCGGACGGCGACGTACCCGCCCGGGTTGTTGTACTTGATGGCGTTCTCGATCAGGTTGATGAGCACCTGCCGGATCCGGTTGGCGTCCCCGTGCACGGCGGTCAGGTCGGGCGGCACCTGCCAGCGCAGCGCGACGTCCTTCTCCCGTGCCAGCGGCTCCAGCAGTTCGACCACGTCCCGTACGACCCGGTGCAGGTCGAAGGGCTCCACGGTCATCTTCAACTCCCCCGTCTCGATGCGGGAGATCTCCGCGAGGTCGCTGGCCAGGTTGCTCAGCCGGTTCGCATTCCGCAGGATCTTCTCTACGAACGAGCGGCGCACCTGATCGTCCTCCAGGGCGCCATCGAGCAGCGTCTCGGCGAACCCGCGGATGGAGAAGATGGGTGTCTTCAGCTCGTGCGAGACGTTGCCCAGGAATTCGCGCCGGTAGTTCTCGACCTTTTTGAAGGCGCGGAAATCTTTTTCAAGGGTTTGTCCGGTGCGGTAGAGCTGCCAGCGGAGCGCCTGCAGTTCGTCGCCGCGCGGGGACGGGAGGGGCGCGATCTGGTCGAAGGCATGCTGCCGGATCTGACGGAGGCCCTCGTGAACCTGCGCGAGGCGGGCGGCCAGCAGCCGGTGGGCGACGACGTACAGGGCGCCCCCGACGGTGGCGGACAGCCCCAGGCCGGCCCACAGCGGCGGCAGGGGCACGAACAGGCCCAGGAGCAGCCATGCGGCGGCCGCCGTGGCGGTGCCGGCGAGGGCCAGCTTCAGCGCAAGCCGGTGCAGGCGCGGCGGTCGCGAGGCATCAGGGGGCATAAAGGTGCGGGGTGGGTGGCCGAGGGGGCAGGTCAACGCCGAACGATGCTCCGGGGGTGCGGCCGGGCCTATTCCTTGAAGCGGTACCCGACGCCTTTGACCGTCTCGATGTAGTCGTTGCCCAGCTTCTCGCGGATCTTGCGCACGTGCACGTCCACCGTCCGGTCGACCACGTAGACGTCGCGGCCCCAGACCTCGTCGAGCAGGGCCTGCCGGGAGAAGACCTTGCCAGGGTGAGCCGCCAGAAAGCGCAGCAGCTCGAACTCCTTGCGGGGAAAGCGCAGTTCCTCCGTCTCCCCGTCGCGTTCGCGGTAGACCAGGTAGCGGTCCCGGTCGATGGCGAGGTCGTGGATGCGGAGCAGATCGGGGGGCCTCTCGTAGCGGCGTGCGCCCCGGAGCAGCGCCCGGGTCTGGCTCAGCAGGACCGGGATCGAGATGGGTTTGGTCAGGTAGATGTCCGCGCCCACGTCGAGGCCTTTCACGTGGTCGTCCTCCTCGCTCCGGGCCGTGAGCATCATGATGGGGATGTGCCGCAGGTGGGCGTCCTGGCGCAGCCGCCGGCACACCTCGATGCCGTCCATCCGGGGCATCATGATGTCGAGGATGAACAGGTCGGGCGGGGCCGTGCGAGCCTGCTCGAGGGCTTCGAGGCCGTCGCGCGCCATGCGGATGGCAAACCCCTCGCGCTGCAGGTTGTACCGCAACAGGTCGAGGATGTCGTCTTCGTCGTCGACGATCAGGATCGTGGGCGCTTCGCGGTCGGTAGCAGGGGCATTCATCGAGGCGGACAGGGGATGGATCGGGCCTGACGACACGCGGAAATTACACGCGCTGCCGGAAGGGCATGTTACCGTAAGGTTAAAAGGGCCGGGCCGGAAGGCTGCGTGCCGGCGAATTACGCGGGCCTTCACGGAGAGCGGGTTTCCACGCGGTGGGCGGAACCTCGGAGGCCGGGGCGGCTTTTCCCTGTCTCGGCCCGGTCGGTGTGTGGGCGGGCGTTCGTTGTACGCAGTACGGAAGAGGCCATGCGAGGATCCGTGTTCGGAGGGATGGTGCTGGCGGCGTGGATGGGCGTTGCGGCGGGCGTACGGGCCCAGCCGGAGGCGTCCTTCGAGGTGGCGGCCGTCAAGTACGGAGGGGGCGGCGACTGGTATCAGGCCCAGACGCCGCTGCCGACGTTCCTGGCGTTCGTGCGCACGCAGACGATGGTAGACGTGGCGTCGCGTCCGGCTGTGGTCGAACTCACGAGCGACAAGCTGTTCAACTACCCGTTCCTGGTGCTCTCCGGCCACGGCAACGTGGTCTTCTCCGACGACGAGGCCCGCCGCCTCCGGCGCTACCTCGAAGGCGGCGGCTTCCTCTACATCGACGATGACTACGGGCTCGACCGGTACATCCGCCGGGAGATGAAGAAGGTGTTCCCCGAACTGGAATTCGTCGAACTGCCGTTCAGCCATCCGATCTACCGGGCTCACTTCACCTTCTCGAACGGGTTGCCCAAGATTCACGAGCACGACGGCAAGCCCCCGCAGGGCTTCGGCCTGATCCACAACGGCCGCCTGGTGGCCTTCTACACCTACGAGACCAACCTGACCGACGGATGGGAGCCGCCGGAAGTGCACCACGACCCGCCCGAGAAGCGGGAAGCGGCCCTCCAGATGGGCACGAACATCCTGGTTTACGCCCTGACCCATTGACCCCACGCCGCGTATGCGTACCCTGGCTGCTTTGCTGACCGGTTTCGTCCTGGCGGCCCTGGCTTTTTCGAACCCCGGCCCCGAGGACTTCGAGGCGTTTCTGCGTACCCGGGCCGAGGGATACCTTCGCCAGGAGACGGGCGAGGGCACGCTCGGGGAAGCCATCGCCCGGCTGGGGGGTGGGCTGGTCGGACGGCTGGGCGGGGCCGCCGCCGAGCGGGACGACTACGTCCTGTTCAGCCTCTACACGGTCGATCCGGGGGCGGAAGGCCCGCCGCGCTGGCGGTTCCTGGGGATCGCCGGCCGGTTCGTCGTGCTCGAGACCCCGCAGGATGCGGAGGAGGACGCACCGGCTCCCTGAAAATTCGCAGGCGCTCGTCCCGTATTCTCGTTACCTTTCGGCAGGCGGCACGGGCGGCCGCCGCATGCACCTGAACGTCAAGACCAGCCGAGACAGCCGATGACCGACCTCGAACGCAACGACCCGGACGTTTTTCGCGCCATCGAACAGGAGGTGGAGCGCCAGAACCAGGGCCTCGAACTGATCGCCTCGGAGAACTTCGTCTCGAAGGCCGTGCTGCAGGCGATGGGCTCGGTGCTGACGAACAAGTACGCCGAGGGGCTGCCCGGCAAGCGCTATTACGGGGGGTGCCAGTACGTCGACGTGGTGGAGAACCTCGCCCGCGACCGGGCGAAGGCGCTCTTCGGGGCGGAATGGGTGAACGTGCAGCCGCACTCCGGCGCTCAGGCCAACGCCGCCGTCTACCTGACCCTGCTCGAGCCCGGCGACACGTTCCTGGGGCTCGACCTGGCCCACGGCGGGCACCTCACGCACGGCAGCCCCGTCAACTTCTCCGGCATCCTGTACCGGGCCGAGTACTACGGGGTGGAGAAGGACGGGCCGCTGGCCGGGCGCATCGACATGGACAAGGTGCGCGAGAAGGCGAAGGCCGTGCGGCCGAAGATGATCTCCATCGGCGCCAGCGCCTACCCGCGCGATTTCGACTATGCTGCCTTCCGCGAGATCGCCGACGAGGTGGGGGCCTTCCTGTGGATGGACATGGCGCACCCGGCCGGTCTCATCGCCGCGGGCGTGCTCAACGACCCGCTGCCGCACGCCCACATCGTCTCGACGACCACGCACAAGACCCTGCGCGGCCCGCGCGGCGGCATGCTGCTGATCGGGAAGGACTACGAGAACCCGTTCGGCAAGGTGGCTCCCAAGAGCGGCCGGGTCAAGATGATGAGCGAGTTGTTCGACAGCGCCGTCTTCCCCGGCACGCAGGGCGGCCCGCTCATGCACGTCATCGCGGCCAAGGCGGTCGCTTTTGGCGAGGCGCTCCGGCCGTCGTTCAAGACCTACGCGCAGCAGGTCGTCCGCAACGCCCGGGCCATGGCCGAGGCCTTCGTCGAACGCGGCTATGACCTCGTCTCGGGCGGTACGGACAACCACCTCATCCTGATCGACCTGCGCAACAAGGGGATCACGGGCAAGGAGGCCGAGGCGCTGTTGCAGGAGGCCGACATCACGGTGAACAAGAACATGGTGCCGTACGACACGCAGAGCCCGTTCGTGACGAGCGGCATCCGGCTCGGGAGCCCGGCCATGACCACGCGGGGCTTCGGAGAGGAGGAGTTTCGCTACGTGGCCGAACTCATCGACCGGGTGCTCTCTGCCCCCGGCGACGAGGCCGTGCGTGCGGCCGTCCGGGGCGAGGTGCAGGCGCTCTGCCGTCGCTTCCCGCTCTACGACTTCGTCGTGGCCTGAGCGGAGGGCCGGAACGGATCGCAGGATCGCTGGTTCACGCTACCATTCCGGGCCCGGCGGTGTGCCGGCTCTGTCCCCTCGCCGCGACGGCCTGTCCGGGTACGAATCGTTGGAACCATGGCGCATGACACGTTGAGTGCCTCGAGCTATGCCAGCCTCGTGGAGCTGGGCCGTCGCCTGTACGAGCGGGCGCTGGTGCGCCGTGAGCAGGAGCCGATCACCGACCCGCGGGGACAGCCCATCGGCTGGCTGCTCGACACCCGCACGCCCATGCTCGACGGGGAACTGTTCGCCGAGGTCGGGCAGGCGCTGGCCACCCGGCTGCGCGCCCGCAACGTCGAGCAGGTGGCCGGCTTCGGCTTCGGGGCCTTCGCCCTGGTCTGCTCGGTCCTCGCCGCGCCGGGCTCGCCCCCCTTCAAGGGCGGCTTCATCCGCGAGCGCCGCAAGCCGCACGGCCGCCGCCGCCTCGTCGAAGGGCCGCTCGACCGGAGCCGCCCCGTCGTCCTGCTCGACGACATCCTCAACAGCGGACGCAGCGCCAGCCGGGCCGTGGCCCTCCTGCGGGGCGACGGCTTCGAGGTCGCCGGCTTCATGACCCTGTTCAACTTCACCTGGAGCGGCGGCCGGGCCCGCCTCGAAGCCCAGGGCCTCTGGGTCGATACCCTGCTCGACCTCAACCTGCGCGAGAACAACCAGAGCAGTTCCGACTCGACGTACTGATGCGAGGCGGACGTTCGGGAAGACCATGAAACGCTTCGGACTTCGCAGTGCCCAGAAGACGCCGCCCGGCCTGCAGGGCGATGGCGCCGCGCCGTCCGTGCCGCCGGCGGCCCCGGCGGAGATGGCCGAGATGTCCTTCCTGGATCACCTCGAAGAGCTGCGCTGGGCGCTCATCCGGGGGCTGGGCGGCGTGCTCGTCGCCACCATCGTGGCCGTCTTCTTCCGCGAGTGGATCATCGAGAACATTCTCCTGGGTCCCAAAAAGGCGGACTTCTTCATGTACCGCGTCTTCGGGATCGAGGCGAGGGAGTTCGTTCTGCAGAACCGCACCATCACCGGCCAGTTCTTCGCGGACATCGGGACGATCTTCGCCGTGGGGGTGGTGCTGGGTTCACCCATCTTCGTCTATAGCCTCTGGAAGTTCGTCGAGCCGGGACTGTATCCACACGAGAAGCAGGGCATGCGGTTCGCCGCGTTCTTCGCCACCTTCTTCTTCATGCTCGGCATCGCCTTCGGCTACCTGGTCATCACCCCGCTGGCCCTGCAGTTCTTCGCCAGCTACCAGATCTCGCCCGAGATCGAGAACGAGTTCGACATCACGAAATACTTCAGCATGATCACGTTCTGGTCGCTCGGCGTGGGGATCCTGTTCGAGTTGCCCGTGGTGATCTACTTCCTGGCGAAGCTGGGCATTGCCACGCCGGCGGCGTTGCGGCGCTTCCGCAAGTACGCGCTGATCGTGACGCTCGTGCTCGGGGCCATCTTCACGCCGCCGGACCCGATCTCGCAGGTGCTCGTGGCGATGCCGCTGATGCTCCTCTACGAGCTCTCGATCTACATCGCCGCGGTGGTCGAGCGCCGGCAGGCCCGGGCGCTGAAGGCCGCGCTCGAATAGGGCGGCGTCAGAAGCTCATCTCCACGCCGGCCTGGAGCGTGCGCCCGGCGCCGGGCAGGCCGAGCTGGGTCATGATCGTCTCGTCGGTCAGGTTATCCCCCCGGGCAAAGAGTTCGGCCGTGAAGCCGGGGACGAGGTCGTCGAGGCGGTAGCCGAGGCGGGCGCCCACGGCGAGGGCCCGTGGCAGGGGCACGAACGTGTTGTCCTCGTCGAGGGAGTAGGCATGGCCGAGGTAGGTGGCGTCGAGTTGCACCGAGAGGCCCTGCGGTCCGGCATAGCGGAGCGCGGCGGTGCCCACGGCGTCGGGCTTCTCGGCCAGGCGTTCGGACTCGTCCGGGGCATCCTTGAGGCGCTTCACGTCCATGAGCGTCAGCGAGGCGGTGCCCTGCACGTGGCGGTGGAGGCGGGCCTGTACGTTCATCTCGACGCCCAGCACGCGGCTGCCCCGCAGGTTGATGCGCTGGCGCTTGCGCTGCCCGTCCACCGTCACGTTGATCCGGTCGATGGTGTCCGAGGTGCGGTTCAGGAAGGGGATGACTTCAAGGCGCAGGTCGGAGCGTGCCAGGCCCAGGCCCACCTCGGCCAGCAGGGCGGACTCGGGCCGGAGGTCCGGGTTGAGGAGGAAGCGGTTGAGGGCTTCGCCGAAGAGCTCGCGCATCGTGGGGAAGCGGGTCTTGCGGCCGAGCGTGGCGCGGGCGAAGAAGCCGTCCCCGAAGTCGTAGCGGGCACCGGCCGAGAAGCTGTAATCGGAGAAGGGATCCCAGGCCGGCTTGTCGCCCGTACGGGGCATGCGCATGACGTCGTAGCCGGCGCTGAAGGTGGTCTGGAAGCGGTCCGTCACGGGCCACTCGTAGGCCGTGCCGAGGCTGATCGTCTCCTGCCGGTAGGTCAGGCGGGGGAACGTCTCGCCGGGACGCGGGCGTCCGTCGTCGCCCAGCTCCAGGTCGCGCTGCCGGTGCGTGGCGACGAAGCCGTTGACGGCCAGGCGCAGGGTGCCGGGGCCGAGGGTCTGCGCCAGCGCCAGGCGCGTACCGAGGGTGAGGTCGTCGTCCTCCTCCCGCTCGACGGGCCGGTCGAAGGCCAGCGAGCCGTAGGCGTCGATGTGCTGGGTGAAGCCGCCCGTCCAGACGGTGGCCTTCCAGTGGGTGCGGGGCGTGAGGTAGCCCTCGCCGCTGAGGATGCCGACGGTGTAGCGCCAGAGCGGGTAGCGCCAGAGCCGGGCGTCCTCGGGGGGGATGTGGCCCTCGGGCGCCACGCCCTGCTCGGCGTCGATGTGCAGGACGGACAGGCTCAGCCGGGTGCCGTCTTCGAACGTGTAGAGGCCACGGACGAAGCCGTTGGCGATGCGGCGATCGGTGTTCGTGCGCAGGTCGGTGTCGGGCTGGTTGTAGGCGAGGTGGGCGTCGGCCGGGAGCGGGAGGCCGTCCTGCCGGACGTAGCCGAACGAGCCGGTATAGCTGAAGGCGCCGGAGCGGCCCCGGTGCGTCAGCGTGGTGCGGAAGGCGTCGGCCGTGCCGTAGGCGACCGCCGCCTCGGTGAAACGGCCCTCATAGGACAGCATCGGCGAGCGCAGGTTGACGGCCCCCCCCATCACGTTCGCCCCGTACTCGATGGCGGGCGCCCCCTTGGTCACCGTCATCCCGCTGATGATGCCGGCCGGGATGAGGCCGAGGTCGAGACGGTTGTCCCAGGGGATGTTCAGCAGGGCGCCGTCGAAGAAGATGGCCGTCTGGCGCTCCCCGGCGTTGCGGAGGAACAGCAGGGTCTCGCCGCGCGAGTTGGTCTGGACGTGGGCCGCCGGCAGGAATCGGACGATGCGGTCGGCCGAGAGGGCTGCCAGCGGGGCCAGGTCGGCCGTGGAGAGGCGCTGCACCGTCGTGGTCTGTTCTTCGACGGGCGTCTCACCCCGAACGACGATCTCCTGCAAGTCGTATTCGAGCCAGAGCGAGTCGGACGCCGGCGGTTCCTGGGCGTAACCGGCGTGGAGGAGGCCGGCGGCTACGAAGAGGCAGAACAGGAGGGTCGTCGTACGCATACGGCGAGGCTAGGATCGGTTGTTGGGGGGAGTGTACGGACGGTGTCGCCTCGTCTGGACAGGAAAGGCTCCTACGACGCCAGACGAAAAGAAGGGCATAAAACGCGGGCTATCCAGCAAACATGATGCCCGGTGCGTCATGCATCCTCGGCCACGCGCTTCAGGGTGTCGGCGTCGAGGCGGTGCGGCCCGTCGAAGAGGAGCAGGCGATAGGGGATGGCGTGTGCGCGGAGGCGGGCTTCCTCCTCGGCCAGGCGTTCGGCGCCGATGTATTCGTCCTGCGTGCCGAGCACGAACGTGAGCGTGTCCGGGGCGAGCCGGGCTTTGAGGTCCTCGGGGTCAAGGTCATGGGCCAGGGCGCCGGCCCAGAGGGTGAGCCGGTCGATGCGGGCCTGGCCGAGCGTGAACCAGCGCGAGGCCGTGGCGGTGCCCTGCGAGAAGCCGAGCACATGGACCGTGCAGGCGGTGCGCTCGCGTCCGGCCATCACCTCGTCATAGACGGCGTCCAGGTAGCGCACGTAGTCGGCGATTTCGTGGAGGCGGTCTTCCCGGGTCATCCACGAGGCGCCCACCCGGTCGGGGTCCCGGCGGACATAGAAGCGGGAGAGGCCCTCGGGCGCGACGAAGAGGCGCGACCCGTCGTCGACCGGGGC
>CAZKFR010000085.1:0-5698 GCA_964552015.1 uncultured Rhodothermaceae bacterium
CCATGCCGCGTTAGGAGGAAGGCCCGACCGGGCACGCTTCGGTCATCCTGCGCCAATCCCCCTTTCCGATACTCGATGAACACCGTGCTACGCCTCGCCCTCCAGAAGTCGGGGCGGCTGAGTGACGCCTCCGTCCAGCTTATCGAAGCCTGCGGTATCCGCTTCAGCCGCGCCAACAACCGGCTTCGCTGCCTGACGGACAACTTCCCGCTCGAACTGCTTTACCTCCGCGATGACGACATCCCCGGCTACGTGGCCGACGGCGTGGCCGACGCCGGCATCGTCGGGGAAAACGTGGTGGCCGAGAAACGGCAGCCGGTGGAGCTGCTCGAACGGCTCGGCTTCGCCCGTTGCCGCCTCGCCATCGCCGTGCCCCGCAGTACCCCGTACGACGGCCTCGCCGACCTCGAAGGGCTGCACATCGCCACCTCCTACCCCAACCTGCTCTCGGACTTCCTCCGCGAGAACGGCATCGAGGCGAGCATCCACGAGATCAGCGGCTCGGTCGAGATCGCCCCGAGCATCGGCCTGGCCGACGCCATCTGCGACCTGGTCAGCTCCGGCAGCACGCTGCTGAGCAACGGCCTCAAGGAGGTCGAAACGGTGATGCACTCCGAGGCCGTGCTCATCGGCCGCCCCGACCTGCCCCCCGAGAAGGCCGCCCTCCTCGACGCCCTCCGCTTCCGCATCCAGGCCGTCCTGAAGGCCCAGAACTTCAAGTACATCCTGCTCAACGCGCCCAACGGAGCCATCGACCGGATCGTCGAACTGCTGCCCGGCATGAAGAGCCCGACGGTGCTGCCGCTGGCCGAATCCGGCTGGAGCTCGGTCCACTCCGTCGTCAACGAGAACGACTTCTGGGAGGTGATCGAGAACCTCCGGGCCGCCGGCGCCCAGGGCATCCTCGTCGTCCCCATCGAGAAGATGATCGTTTGACCTGATGCGTTTGACGTTTCAGGTTCTACGTTCCACGTTTTCGTACCCACTCTGAACGTGAAACGTAGAACGTTTAACGTAGAACGTTTAACGTCAAACGTGAACCCCAACCCACAACCAGCCTGATGCGCGTCTACGTCAACCCCGACCGGACCCGGTGGGCCGAGCTGGTGCGCCGCCCCGTGCAGGAGACGGCGGCGCTCGAGGCCCGCGTGCGCCCCATCCTGGAGGCCGTCCGCACCGGCGGCGACGCGGCCGTGCGCGACTTCACGCAGCGCTTCGACGGCGTGGCGCTCGGCGACCTGGCCGTGCCGCCCGAGGCGCTGGCGGCTGCCCGCGTGCCGGACGACCTGGCCGCCGCCATCCGCCTGGCCCGCCGCAACATCGAGGCGTTCCACGCGGCGCAGCGCACAGCGACGGCCCGCATCGAGACGGCCCCCGGCGTGACGTGCTGGCGGCGCGCGGTGCCCATCGAGCGGGTGGGGCTGTACGTCCCCGGCGGCACCGCCCCGCTCTTCTCGACGGTGCTCATGCTCGGCATCCCCGCCCGGCTGGCCGGCTGCCGCGAGGTGGTCCTGTGCACGCCCCCCGGCCCCGACGGCACCCTCCCGCCCGCCATCGCCTTCACCGCCCACCTGCTCGGCATCGACCGCGTCTTCCGCATCGGCGGGGCGCAGGCCATCGCCGCCCTCGCCTACGGCACCGAGAGCGTCCCCCGCGTCGACAAGATCTTCGGGCCGGGGAACCAGTACGTCACCGTCGCCAAGCAGCTCGTCCAGCGCGAGGGCGTCGCCATCGACCTGCCCGCCGGCCCCACCGAGGTGGCCGTCGTCGCCGACGAGACGGCCCGCCCCGCCTTCGTCGCCGCCGACCTGCTCTCCCAGGCCGAGCACGGGCCGGACAGCCAGGTGATCCTGATATCCACATGTTCAAACATTGTGGATAACGTCCTCACCGAGGTCGAACGGCAGCTCGAGGACCTCCCCCGCAAAGACATTGCGAAACAGGCACTTGCCCACAGCAAAGCCGTCGTGTTCGACGACAAAGCGACGGCGATGGCGTTTGTGAATGCCTATGCGGCCGAACACCTGATCCTGGCCGTGGAGAACCCCGAGGCGCTGGCCGAGCAGGTGGTGAACGCCGGCTCGGTGTTCCTCGGCCACCTGACGCCCGAGTCCGCCGGCGACTATGCCTCGGGCACGAACCACACGCTCCCGACCAACGGCTACGCCCGCGCCTACTCCGGCGTGTCGCTCGATGCGTTCGTGAAGCAGATCACCTTCCAGGCGCTGACCGAGGAGGGGCTCCGGACGATCGGCCCGGCGGTGGCGACGATGGCCCGCGCCGAGGCGCTCGAAGGCCACGCCCGCGCCGTCACGCGCCGCCTCGACGCCCTGGCCGAGGCCCCGCCCCCCGCCCTGCCGCCGCGCACCGGCCGCGTCCACCGGCAGACGAAGGAGACGGACATCCACGTCACCCTCACCCTCGACGGGCACGGCCACGCCGACGTCCACACCGGCCTGGGCTTCTTCGACCACATGCTCGAACAGATCGCCCGCCACGGCGGCTTCGACCTGACGGTCCACGTCGACGGCGACCTGCACGTGGATGAGCACCACACCATCGAGGACACCGCCCTGGCCCTCGGCGCGGCCCTCCTCGACGCCCTCGGCGACAAGCGCGGCATCGAACGCTACGGCTTTCTCCTGCCCATGGACGACGCCCTGGCCCAGGTGGCGCTCGACCTCTCCGGGCGGAGCTGGCTCGTGTGGGACGTGCCCTTCACGCGCGAGCACGTCGGCGACGTGCCCACCGAGATGTTCGCCCACTTCTTCAAGTCGTTCGCCGACGCGGCGAAGTGCAACCTGAACATCAGGGCCGAGGGGGCGAACGACCACCACAAGATCGAAGCCGTGTTCAAGGCCTTCGCCCGCGCCCTCCGGCAGGCCGTCCGCCGCGATCCCGCCCGGATGGACGTGCTGCCGAGCACGAAGGGGACGCTGTGAGCGCCGCGCCGGGCGTTGCGCGTTACAGGTTCAACGTTGAACGTTATACGTTCAACGCTGAACGTTATCCATGAAACTATGCGCGTGCACTCCGGGCCGGGTTTCACGGCTTCCACAAACCGTCTGCAAACAGAGGGGTCCGGCGCCCCAACGTTCCAACGTCCAACATCCAACGTGAAACCGAGATGACCGTCGCCATCGTTCGCTATAACGCGGGCAACATCCTGTCCGTCATCAACGCCGTGAAGCGGCTGGGCGTGGAGCCGGTGCTGACCGACGACGCGGCGACGCTCCGCCGGGCCGACCGGGTGATCTTCCCCGGCCAGGGCGAGGCCCGCTCGGCCATGCGCTACCTCCGCGAACGCGGCCTCGACGCCGTGCTCCGCAGCCTGACGCAGCCCGTCCTCGGCATCTGCATCGGGCTCCAGCTCCTGTGCCGCCACACCGAGGAGAACGACACCGAGGGGCTGGGCGTCTTCGCTGAGCGGGTGCGGCGCTTCCCTCCCACCGGCAAGGTGCCGCACGTGGGCTGGAACACCCTCGACGACGCCACCGGCCCCCTCTTCGACGGGCTGCCCGCGACGCCGTACGTGTACTACCTCCACAGCTATTACGCCGAGACCGGCCCCGACACCCTCGCCACCACCGACTACCTGGTCCCCTTCAGCGCCGCCCTCCACCGGGACAATTTCTTCGCCGTCCAGTTTCACCCGGAAAAGAGCGGCCCCGTGGGCGAGACGATCCTCCGCAACTTCCTGAACCTGTCCCGTTGAACGTTGCACGTTGAACGTTCAAACGCGAAACCTTCAAACGCCCCACCCCCATGCTCACCAAACGCATCATCCCCTGCCTCGACGTCAAAGACGGGCGTACCGTCAAGGGGATCAACTTTGTGAACCTGATCGACGCAGGGGACGCGGTCGAGCTGGCGAAGGCGTACGTGGACCAGGGGGCGGACGAGCTCGTCTTCCTCGACATCACGGCGACGCTGGAGAAGCGGGCCACGCTGGTGGCGCTCGTGCGCCGCATCGCCCGGGAGATCAACATCCCGTTCACCGTCGGCGGCGGCATCGGGTCGGTGGACGACGTGCGGGCGCTGCTGGAGGCCGGCGCCGACAAGGTGTCCGTCAACTCGGCGGCCCTGCGCGACCCCGCCCTCATCGACCGCATCGCCGACGCCTTCGGCAGCCAGTGCCTGGTGCTGGCCATCGACGCCAAGCGGGTCGGGGACGTGTGGCGCGTCTTCACCCACGGCGGCACCCGTCCCACCGACCGCGAGGCCGTGGCCTGGGCCGTGGAGGGCGAGCGGCGCGGCGCCGGTGAGATCCTCCTCACGTCGATGGACCACGACGGCACCAAGGGCGGCTTCGCCCTCGACCTGACGCGCCGCATCGCCGAGGCCGTCTCGATCCCCGTCATCGCCTCCGGCGGCGCGGGCGCCCGGGAGCACTTCACCGAGGTCTTCCGCGACGGCAAGGCCGACGCCGCCCTGGCCGCCAGCATCTTCCACTTCGGCGAGATCCCCATCCCCGACCTGAAAGCCTACCTCCGGGACGCGGGCGTGCCGGTGCGGCTGTGAGGCCTTCGGCGTTGTGGGTTGAACGTTCGACGTTGAACGTTGCGGGCATGATGGGTTTGCCGAGGACATGCCCTGAACACAACAAGCGGAACCCCTATCTTTCCACGAACAATCCCAGCAAACCAACCGTGCAACGTTCAACACACCACGTGGAACGCTCTATCGACCCTGATACGCTCGACTTTGAGAAGGGCGGCGGCCTGGTGCCCGCCGTCGTCCAGGATGCCCGCACGGGGCGGGTGCTGATGCTCGGCTACATGAACCGCGCGGCGCTCGAGCGCACGCTCGCGACGGGCCGCGTCACCTTCTTCAGCCGCTCCCGGCAGACGCTGTGGACCAAGGGCGAGACGTCCGGGCACGTCCTCACCGTCGAGGAGATCCGGGCCGACTGCGACCGCGACACGCTGCTCGTCCGCGCCGTGCCCGCCGGGCCGGTCTGCCACACCGGCGCCGACACGTGCTTCGACGAGGCCAACGTGCCGGACGGGCTGGCTTTCCTCCGCCACCTCGAAGGCGTCATCCGCGACCGGCACGCGCACCCGGCCGAGGGGTCGTACACGAGCAAGCTCTTCGCGCGGGGGATCAACAAGATCGCCCAGAAGGTAGGCGAGGAAGCCGTGGAGCTGGTCATCGAGGCCAAGGACGACGACGACGCCCTGTTCCGCGCCGAGGCCGCCGACCTGCTCTACCACCTGCTCGTGCTCTTCGAGGCGAAGGGCATCCCGCTCGACGACGTGCTCGCCACCCTCCGCGAACGCCACCGCTGACGCCATGCACCGCTCGACCGGTCTCATCCTGATCCTGATCGGCCTGGGCCTCGCCCTGGTGGGGCTGCTCGTGTGGACGGGCGCCTTCTCGTGGTTCGGCCGCCTCCCCGGCGACCTCCGCATCGAGCGCCCCAGCGTGCGGGTCTACGTTCCCATCACCTCGATGCTCCTCCTCTCCCTTCTCCTGAGCGCCCTCCTCTACCTCATCCGCCGGTTCTGGCCCTGACGCGCGCCGCCCGGCGCTACTCCACCCGCGCCGCCCGCACCGTCCCGTCCGCCTCCAGCTCGACGACGCACCGGTAGAAGCCGAGCGTCAGGGGGCTGTCCGCCACGATGCGCCGGCCTTCGGGGCCGTCCTCGGTGCGGTAGCGCAGGAAATGGCCCGTGTCGAGTTGCCGCCGAACGCTCGC
>CAZKFR010000085.1:5798-11288 GCA_964552015.1 uncultured Rhodothermaceae bacterium
CCGGGACGCCCGGCCCGAAGTTGCCGCACAGGAACACCACCTCCTTGCGCGCCTCGTTCGCGTACCCCACCCCCACCACGACGGCGCCCCCGAGAGCCACGGCGGCGATGATTTTAGCGAGACGTTTCCGGTGGCGGGGCATGAAGGGTGGGGGGAGGATGGATAACAAGGCCATCAACGCGGACACCGGGCTGGTCGGCGTTTTCTCGACCGTTGTTGCCGTCGCTTGCTCAGTACTATGTTGAACGAAACTGTCCGTAAGGCCCTGTGCCGGTTATGTCCGACTGTTATACGTCACTGGCAGGACCTTAATCAACAATTTTCGTAAATTGGGTGGACATTTGAAAATAATCGCCGTACATTCTCTAGAGAATATGAGCAGGGATCTCCAATCCACTCCGAAAAACTACGTGAGCACGAAGGAGGCCGCAGAAGACTTGGGCTATACAGTCCAGCATACGCGTTTGCTAATTCGCCAAGGCTATCTTGAGGCCATTAAGTTCGGCAGAGACTGGCTAATCGTTCGAGAATCTGTAGCCGAATATAAGGCCAGACGTGAGAATACGAGCGACGACTTGACCTCTAACTTGTAGGGCGCATGACACAATGCACATCTCGCCGTGTCATTGCGAGGAGCGAAGCGACGCGGCAATTTCATGAGGACTACCCATGTCTGATGAGATCGCCACGCTACGCTCGCAATGACACCCACCTTCTGCATCGTGTCATGCGCCCAACTTGTAGTAGCTGCGACTTGCCCCCTCTTGATCGCTCACAAAATCCAAGGCCAGCATGAACTTTAAGGAAAACGAATCAGCGACTAAGCTTAGGGGTGGATACTATACAGATCCAGAAATCGCTGCTTTCTTGCTACGGTGGGTGCTACAAATCCGCCCAGAGAGGATTCTTGAGCCTAGCTGTGGTGATGGAGTGTTCTTCCGCGCGCTTGGAATGCTCGAAAACGGGTTTGTTCGTTCGGTTAAGGGTTTTGAGATTTTGTCGGATGAAGCTAACAAGTCGAAAGAAGCAGCTGCTCTCTTACCAAGTAAGCGTGTTGAAGTCTACACCGGCGACTTCCTAGAGTGGGCGCTAAGACATTTTAGCTGCCCGCCCGCTTTTGACGCTGTGGTAGGCAATCCGCCCTTTATTCGCTATCAATACCTCGAACCTGAACTTCAGAAAAGATCAGAAAAGCTATTCAAGCTATTACATCTGCCTTTCACTAAGCACACCAATGCTTGGGTGCCATTCGTAGCTGCCTCCATCCATATGCTCCGGCCCGGCGGACGGCTGGCAATGGTCGTTCCATCGGAGATTCTGCATGTTCTCCACGCCCAATCTTTACGTACCTTTCTTTCCCGCGAGTGCTCCAAGATTCTGATTTTCGACCCTGTTGAAATCTGGTTCGAAGACACTTTGCAGGGAGCAATGCTGCTGCTAGCAGAAAAGAAAGAAAACAAAGAAACATACTCACGCGGAGTTGGGATCATAGCAACGAGAACAAGAACCTTTCTCCAGGATGATCCTGAATGGTTCTTCCGCAATACGGATTATGCGAACGGTGAGACAATAAAGGGGAAATGGATGCCTGCCCTGCTCTCTCGCAGTGAGCGGGACATCATGAACTCCGTATCTGATCGTCCCGGCGTACACCGCTTTGGAGAAATTGCAGATGTAGCAGTAGGCATTGTAACCGGTGCCAATAAGTTCTTCCTCGTCCCTAACGATACGGTTGAGAAATACGGCCTCGAAAAATGGGCACATCCCATGTTTGGCCGCAGTGAGCACGTTCCCGGAGTGATTTATGACGAAGAGATTCACGCAGAGAACGAGAGAAAGGGACTACCTACCAATTTCATATGGTTCAGAGATGAAAGGAAAAATGACCTTCCGCGATCCGTCCAAAGATATATCGAACTTGGAGAGGCTGACGAGCTTCCCCGACGGTACAAGTGCCGTATCCGGGAGCCGTGGTATAGCGTGCCGTCCGTCTATTCAACGTCAGTCAGCATGCTCAAGCGTTGCCACGATTATCCTCGCCTGATCTTCAACAAAATTAAGGTTTTCACAACTGATACGGCCTACCGCATTAAATCAAACAGCTTCGCGCCCGATCAGCTCGTGCATAGCTTTGTTAACAGCCTTACTGCTCTATCTGCGGAATTAGAAGGGCGGCACTATGGTGGCGGGGTGCTTGAGTTAGTTCCTTCTGAAATCCGCAAACTCTTAATACCAAGCCCTTTGGCTGACGGCGGCGCGGTCTACGATCTGGATCGGATGATACGGGCAGAAACAGACCCGCCGGCAATCATGGAGATGCAGGATAGCATTCTGCTCAAGAACGCGGGGTTTAGTAAGGCGGAACGGGAAGAGTTGCTGAATGCTTGGCTGAAACTACGCGCCAGAAGGCACCGTGAATAGTTACCCGATTTCGATCTGAAATGGGGCAGGCCGACCAGAGGGTAGAGAGTAGAGAGAAAGAAAACATCCAGACACATTCTGATTGCGAATCACGCTACCGGCCTTCCCCCAGTGAAGCCAAGTAGGAGTGTTATTTTGCCCTGCTACCCGAGAAGGATCATGGCTGATTACAAGTTTATACACACCGTAATTGACCCCCCTTATAATCAGTTCGAAATCAGCAGTTGCCTCCTCCTTGGTGCCTGATACTGGTGTCCAGTTCAGCCCTGCAAAAACGATATTCCTGAAATACGTACGCTGGTTTATTCTGCTTCCCTTCACTTTAAACTTGGCCTGCGACAGTTTCAGGTTCCCTGTGGGATTCGTTCCTGCGGGCGTTTGTTGAGCATCCGACCGTGAAAGGCTTTGTTTCTTCCAGAGCAGTTTACGTGTTGGAGTCGGGGTAGCGAAAGGTTGGGGAGCCGTTGCAGGAGAAGTCGACACAGCGGGCTTTCCCTGTTTTGGTTGGCCGGTTCCTCCAGCCTTAGAAGCAGGAACCTTGGCTCCTGAACCTGACGATCTTGCTGTCTTGTTCGTCTTTAATGATTCGCCCGAAAACTGAGAACGAGCTTTGCTCAGAGCAGGGTCAATTTCCTTCTGATCACTGCCTTGCTGCTCGGGAGCGGCTTCTTGATTAGCAGCGTCTTCGTCCTGTGTATTTTTCGCCTTCTGCCCTAGTAAGGGCGCAAACACTTCCAGATTATCTAGCGTCACCCGACGCGCAAATCCCTTTCCTTCATTACATGGGTTCTCAGTCCAGTAGGTCTCAAAAAAGCCTTTGATCTTATCGAAGTTATCCCGGTGCTCACCCTTAGAGAGATCAAAATGGACGACAACACAAGCCTCCACATTGTCAATCAACCCTCCCTCAGTGAGATTTGAAGAGCCAATAATCATCAGTGCTTTCTTGCTATCCTCATTGGAAAACAAGTAGATCTTTGGGTGAAAAGTGCGGCCTGCCTCGTGGTAAAGGTAAAGCTTTGCATTGGGAGCTTCCCCAAAAGTTTCCAGTAATCGCTTGATGGCACCAAGATCCGATCCTCGGGTATTGCCTCGGAACTCATCTGCTCCGCTGGTTAGTTCAATATGTCCTCCCTCTTGCAAAAAGTCTTGCATTGCACGTAGCAAGTCGTCAAACAGCCCTGATTCCTTGACGAATGCAATAGCTGCGCGGAAATAGTTCCACTGCTTGCTTTGTAGTTCTTCGACCAGTACATCAAGGATGCTGCGGCCCTCGCAGCTGGCATAGGGCAAGACAATAAATTCAACTTTGGCAAGCATTTAGCATGTCGTTATGTGGCGTATAAATCCAACACAGCGTTTCCTATTTTAAACCTTTATCATCTAGATGGCAATAGCTTACCATGCCACATTAGCCCGAGCGATCTGTTTTTCCTGATGCCGCTGTGGGATAGCCGCGTCTTTTGCAGCACATCTTATCCCGGACCGACCCGCCGGCTATGACGCCCCGGCGGCCGCACTGCATATGGGTCGTCGGCTTCCCTCACTCCGGAAAGAGCGAGGCGTCGAGGCCGGGGATGATGCGGAGGGCGTTGCGGTAGTAGATGTGGCGGAGCACGTCGTCGGGGAGGTCGAGGCCGTACATCTTCCAGTGGGCGTGGCGCTTGCGGTAGTAGTCGAAGAACTCGTCGGCCGTCTCGAAGGTGCGGAAGTAGACGTGGTACTCCTCGGGGCCCCAGGCGTCCTTGCCCATGAGCACGCGGTCCTTGTACCGGATGAGCCAGGCGCGGGCGGTGCGGGGCTGGCGGCCCAGCTCGGCCAGCACAGCGCCCAGCTCGGTATACACGTTGGGCAGCTCGTCGAGCAGGCGGCCGAGGCGGGCCAGGTCGTTGCCCAGCCAGCCCAGGTGCGCGTTGATGAACGTCGTCTCCGGGTGGCGGCGGAAGACGCGGTGCTGCTCGGCGATGAGGGTGTCCCACGGCGGGATCTCGGGGTTCTCGGCGTAGTAGCGGCGGGGGCGCTGCCGGAGCTCGAGGTAGCGCTCGTTGAAGCGGTCCTTCTTCTGCCAGAACGGCGCGGGGTCGGCGGTGTGGATGAGCACGGGGATGCCCAGCGCGCCGCACTTCGCCCAGATCGGATCGAGGCGCGGGTCGTCGGTGGGGACGCGCCGGCCCTGGCTGTCTTTGAGGAAGAGGCCCAGGTTCTTGAAGATCTTCAGCCCCTGGGCGCCGTTGCGCACGTCCTCCTCCAGCCGGGCCACGGCCCGCTCGGTCCACCCGGGCTCGCCGATGCCGTCGAAGTCGATGTTGGCGAAGACGACGAAGCGATTCGGGTAGCGCCCCTTCATGCGGTCGACGGTGGCCTTGAGGCGCTCGCCGGTGCCGCCGCTGAGGTTGACCATCACGGCCATGTGGAGGCGGTCCATGGCGGCCACCAGGCTGTCCAGCTCGGCGTCGGTCATCTCGGCGGCGCGCCACTGGTGCGCGTGCACGTCCACGAACGGGTACTTCGCGCGGGTGACGGGGTGGGCGGGCACCACCAGCGTGGAGCGCGGCTCGTAGACCTCGATGTCCATCACCTCGTCGGGCGGGATCTCGGGGGGCGTCTCCTGGGCCAGCAGGGGCGTCGTGAGGAGGCCGGCCAGCAGCAGGGCGAGGGCGTGTTTCATGGGGCGGGCGTGCTGAGGGAAAGGGGACGCAGAAAGGTAGGGGACGGGGCGGGCCGGGGCAAGGGGCGAACGGCGGGTCTCACCGCGCGGCGATCCGCTCGCGGAGGGCCAGAAAGGCGTCCCGGCGTGCGCGGGCCGTCCGGGTGAGCGGGTCGTCCGGCCCGCGCAGTTCCCGCAGGCGTTCGTAGCCCGTCGTCAGGAGCGTGTCGGCCTCGGCGAAGCGCCCGAGGGCGGCCAGGCAGGCGCCCAGCGACACCCGCGTGTCGGCCACGCGCCAGTGGTTCGGCCCCAGCAGGTACTCGCGCTGGGCCAGGCCCTCACGGAGGAACGGCTCGGCCTCTACGGGCTGCCCCGCCTCCAGCAGGGCCAGCCCCAGCCCCACCAGGGCGCGGGCCTGCTGC
>CAZKFR010000085.1:11388-13765 GCA_964552015.1 uncultured Rhodothermaceae bacterium
TGCAGCACCCGGGCCGTCCCCGCGCCTTCGGGGTCCACGCTTCGCCAGATACGAAGGGCCGCCCGGTAGTGGGCCTCCGCCCCGTCGAGCTGTCCCTGGTCGTGCAGCACGATGGCCAGGTTGTTCAGCGTCCGGGCCACGTCGGGGTGCATGGGGCCGAGGTGACGCCGGCGGAGGGCAAGGGCTTCTTCGAGCAGCGTGCGGGCCTCGGCATAGTGGCCCAGCCGCCAGGCCAGCACCCCGCGCGTGTTGAGCGTGCCGGCCCGATCGAGCGGCGCCACGTCGCCGGTGCTTCGTTGCAGCGCCAGGGCCGAGTCCAGCAGGCTACGGGCCATGGCCAGGTGCCCCCGATCCATGTAGATGCCGCCGAGGGTGCTCATCAGCACGGCCCGCGTGGCCGGCTGTGCGGGCAGCGTCGACGTGATGCGCCGGGCTCCGCGCTCCAGGAGCGTGGCGACGGACAGGGTGTCTTCACCGGGCCGCGTCGGGTCGGCGGCCCGGAAGAGGTCCTGCAGGAAGGCCGACACCTCTTCGGCCCGGTCGCGCTCGAGCGCCAGCCGGCGGGCCTGTTCGCGACTGATCAAGGCGAAACGCAGCGCCATCACCACCAGACTGACCATCAGCGCCAGCACCAGAGCCGTCATCGCGATGCCGGTAGGGTGGCGCCGGACGAAGCAGGCCGCCCGGTAGGCCGGTGTGTCCGCGCGGGCACTGACGGGCAGCCGCCGGAGGTAACGGTCCAGGTCGGCCGCCAGCAGGCCGGCCGTGTCGTAGCGCCGGGCGGGGTCGGGGTGCAGGGCCCGGGCCACGATGGCGCCCAGGTCGCCCGCCAGCAGGCGCCGCAGGCCCGAGCGGGTCAGCCCGCGGGCGCGCGCCGCCGCCTCGGCGTCGTAGTCCTCACCGGCACGGCACCGTGCTTCCCACGACGCCACCAGCACCGCCGCGCCCTCCCGTGCCCCTTCCACCACGGGCCCTTCGGGACGGCACCCGACCAGCAGTTCGTGAAGCACCACCCCCAGCGCATACACATCGCTGGCCGGCGTGACACTCAGGCCCTGCCGCTGCTCCGGGGCCGCATAGGCCGGCGTCATGAACGTCCCGCCGCCGCCATCCTCCGCTCCTGCTCCCTCGGGCGACCACAGCTTCGCAATGCCGAAGTCCAGCAGGCGCACCTGCCCGTCGTCCCGGACCAGGATGTGGGCGGGCTTGAGGTCCTGGTGCACGATCAGGTTACGATGCGCGTGTTGTACCGCCGCACAGGCTTCGAGGAAGAGGCGGAGACGGGCCTGCACGTCCAGCCGGTGGGCGTCGCAGTAGGCGTCGATGGGCCGGCCCTCGACGTATTCCATGGCGTAATAGGGGCGGCCGTCCCGGGTCACCCCGCCGTCATAGAGCCGGGCGATGCCGGGGTGCTCCAGCCGGGCCAGCAGCTCCCGCTCCACCAGGAAGCGACGGCGAACCTCCGGCAGCGTCTTCTCGCGGGGCAGGAGTTTCAGGGCGACCCTTTTCTCGAAGTGCCCGTCGGCCCGTTCGGCCAGGTAGACGGCTCCCATGCCCCCGCGTCCCAGCAGCCGCACCAGGCGGTAGGGGCCCACCTGCTCGCCCACACACGCCGTCTCCGCCCGCCGGGCCAGCGCGGGGACCCCGATCCGGGAGGCGAGGTTCAGAAAGTAGCGCTCTGCCGTGTCGGAGCCCTCCGTGTCCGCGCCTTCGTCCGGCCCGCACGGCGCCACCCCCTGGCCCCGCCGCAACCAGCGCCGGAGGAGCCCGAACGGCCCGCCCTTCCTGCCGGCACCCATGGTATCACCTCGGTTCCTTGCGTCGTTCCTCGTTCAGAAGCCGGTACAGCCAGGTGGTTGCCTGGCGCCAGTCACGCTTGACGGTGCTCGGCGAGACCTCCAGGGCAGCAGCCGTCTCCTCGACGGAAAGACCAAGGAAAAAACGGCTTTCGAAGATCCGGCACTGCCGCTCGCTCCGCCGTTCCAGGCACTCGAGCGCATCGTCGAGCGCCAGGAGTTCTTCCAGGGCATCGTCCGCCACCAGCGCCACCGCGCCAGTAGACACGCGCTTCCGCCCCCCCCCGCGCCGGAGCGCCCTCTTTTTCCGGGCGTCGTTGACCAGGACCTGCCGCATGACCCGCGCCGCCAGCGCAAAAAAATGGGCCCGGTCGTTCCACGACACGTTCCGATTCTGCACCATCTTCAGGTACGCCTCGTGCACGAGCGCCGTCGTGTTGAGCGTGGGATGCCCGCACCATTGATAGCGCTGGCGACGGGCCAGGCGGTGCAGTTCGTCATAGATCCACGTAAAAAGCCGGTCGAGGGCTTCCTGGTTGCCCGCCCGGGCCTCCGCCATGCAGACCAGCATGTCCTGTCGC
>CAZKFR010000086.1:0-10318 GCA_964552015.1 uncultured Rhodothermaceae bacterium
AGCACCCCCTCGGGCGTCGTCGAGTAGAGGATGCGGCCGCGCGGTTCGTAGGGCTTCGGCTCGAAGGCGATGCGCACGCCCGGCACGGCGTCCATGGCCTCGGCCAGCCCGTCGGCGAAGCGCCGCCGCATGGCCGCCACGTCGATCCCGAAGGGGTTCTCGTACCCATCGATGCCGGGCCAGACGACGGAGAAGTCGCAGTCCAGCTGCCGGGCCAGGGCCAGCGAGGCCTTCGTGCGCTCGATGGCCTTGCGCCGCACCTGCGGGTCCGGGTTCGAGAGCGAGCCGAACTCGAAGTCGGCATCGTAGAAGAGCAGGGGGATGACCGTGACGAGGCGGAGGCCGGTGTCGCGGGTGAACTGCCGCCAGAGGTCGAGGTTGTCCTCGTTGATCTCGTTGGGGTAGTGCGCCTCCAGCCCGACGAGACCGTAGTCTTTCAGCGACGCTGCGATCTCCAGGCGCGCCTCCAGCGGCAGGTCGGGCTTGTACTTGGCGTGGAAACGGCTGGCCGCCGGGGAGAAAAACCAGATGCCGGCGGTGAACTTGAGGTCGAGCTCGAACCGGTTCAGGTGGTCGATGAGGGCCTCGGGGGAGCGGGGCGCGGCCTGGCCGCGCAGGTCTTGCAGGGGCATGGTCGGTAGGGGGATGGTGGGCAAAGGCAGGTGGGTGCGGGCGGCGGACCAAAGGTAAGATACGGCTACGGTGGCAATGGAGGGGCCCTCGCCGCCACCCATGCGGCGAGATGCGTCCTTTTTCGAAGGAGAAAGCCCGGTTCCGAGCGAGCAGCATGAGCCGTTCCTGTGGGAAAGGGACCCGCTCGGACGGGGGGCGCTGTAACGCATCTGGCCGTCCTCCGTCGGAGAGCCACGGGGACGGACCCGGCCCCGAAGAGGCCGCTGGAGGCTCCGGGAGAAGGATGTCTTGAAAGCCGGCCCTTGACGGTGTATCCTCCTCGGAGAAAGCATGCTTCACGAACAGCGAGAGGGAAGTATGGAACTGGGGATGATTGGACTGGGGCGCATGGGGGCGGGCATGAGCCGGCGGCTGCATCGCGCCGGCGTGCAGGTGGTAGGCTACGATCCGAACCCGGACGCCCGTGCCCGGCTGGCCCGGGAGGGCCTCAAAACCGTGGATACGCTGGAGGGGCTGGTGTCCACCCTGGCCTCGCCCCGGTTGATCTGGGTCATGGTGCCCGCCGGCGATCCCGTCGATCAGGTGCTGAAGACGCTCGCGCCGTTGCTGTCCGCCGGCGACGTGATCGTTGACGGCGGCAACTCGTACTACCGGGACACGCTGCGCCGGGCCGAAACGGTGCAGGCGCAGGGGTTGCTGTTTGCCGACGTGGGGGTCTCCGGCGGCCTCTGGGGAGAGCAGGAAGGGTATGGTCTCATGGCGGGGGGGTCTCCCGAAGCCATGGCACGGCTGCGTCCGGTGCTGGAGCGGCTGGCGCCGGGGCCCGACCGGGGCTGGGTGCATGCGGGTCCCGTCGGGGCCGGCCACTTCGTCAAGATGGTGCACAACGGCATCGAGTACGCCCAGATGCAGGCCTACGCCGAAGGCTTCGCGTTGCTGAAGGCCAAGGCACCCTTCCAGCTCGATCTGGCCGCCGTCGCCGAAGCCTGGCGTCATGGCACGATCATCCGGAGCTTTCTGCTCGACCTGATCGCCGGTGTGCTCCGCGAAGACGCCACGCTGGCCGACATTGCGCCCGTGGTGGCCGATTCGGGCGAAGGACGCTGGACGGTGCACGAGGCCGTCGACCTGGGCGTGCCGGCCGACACCATCGCTGCGGCGCTTTTCCGGCGGTTTGCCAGCCAGGACCCGGAGCGCTACGGCGACCGGCTTCTGGCGGCGCTGCGCCACGCGTTTGGCGGCCATCCCGTGCAACGTGCGTCGTCATGAGCGGGCCGCATCTGCACCTGGACGTGTACCCCGATGCCGAAGCGGCCTGCCGGGCGGCGGCGCAACGGCTGGCGCAGGCGTTGCGGGAGGGAGGGACGGCAGCCCTGGCCGGCGGCAGCACGCCGCGCCCGGCCTATCGCATGCTGGCCGGCATGGACCTGCCCTGGCGGGCCCTCACCGTGCTGCCTACCGACGAGCGCTGCGTCCCGCCGGATCATCCTGGTCGCAACGACCGCATGCTGGCCGAGGCGCTGGGCGACCGTGGCTATCGCCTGGTGCGGCTTCCGGCCGAGCTGGGACCCGAAGCGGGCGCTCGCCGGGCCGAAGCGCAGGTAGCACCGCTGTTGCCGTTTCGTGTGGTCTTGCTTGGCCTGGGGGAAGATGGCCACACCGCCAGCCTGTTTCCCGGCCACCCCGCCCTGCAGGCCACCGGCTGGGTGGCGCCCGTGCGCCGGGCGCCCAAGCCGCCGCCCGAGCGGATCACCCTCACGCTCCGGGCCCTCTCGCACACGGAGACAGCCCTGTTGCTGGTGACCGGGGCCGCCAAGCGGGACGCCCTGCACCTGCTCATGACGGGGGCCGACGTGCCGCCCCGACGGCTCACCGTGCCGCATCTGACCATTCTCGCGGACCGCGAAGCAACCGAACCCACAGCCCTCACCCTCCCATGAGCAACCAGAACGACGTGACCCTGGTCATCCTGGGCGCCACCGGCGACCTGACCCGCCGCCTGCTCATGCCGGCCATCTACCGGCTGTTTGCACGGAAGCGGTGGCAACCCCGCCGTATCGTCGGCTACGGCCGCAGCACCTGGAACGATGCGCAGTTCCTGGAGCACCTCGAGGAAGGCCTGAAAGCCTTCGCCCCGGATGCGTTCGACGCGAAAACGTGGGAAGAACTGGCCGGGCGCCTGGCGTTCCGTAGCGGCGAACTCCATGCGGATCATCTGAACGGGCTGGCCGAGGTGGTCGAGGGCCCGGCCATCTTTTATCTGGCCCTTCCGCCCGGTCTTTTCGGGGAAGCCGCCCAGGCCCTGGGGCAGGCCGGGTTGCACCGCGAGGACGACGGCTGGCGCCGGATCGTCATCGAAAAACCGTTTGGCTCGGACCTGACCTCGGCCCAGGCCCTGCACCGCCAGATCCATCAGTACTGGCAGGAAAGCCAGGTGTACCGCATCGACCATTATCTGGGCAAAGAGACCGTGCAGAACCTGATGGTCTTTCGGTTTGCCAACCGGTTCATCGAGCCGGTCTGGAACGCGGCCCACGTCGCGCAGGTGCAGATCACCGTGGCCGAGACGCTGGGGCTGGAGGGCCGCTGGCGCTATTATGACCAGGCCGGCGCCCTGCGCGATATGCTGCAGAACCACCTCATGCAACTCTTTACGCTGACGGCTATGGAGCCGCCGGCCGTCTGGCACCCCGAAGTGCTGCGCGACCACAAGGTGGAAGTGCTGCGGGCCGTGCGGCCCATCCCGGCGTCGGCCATCGAGCGGTTTGCCGCACGCGGGCAGTATACCGGCGGCACCGTACAGGGCAAGCCGGTGCCCGGCTATCACGAAGAGCCGCACGTGCCGGCCGACTCACGCACCGAGACGTTTGCCGCCGTCAAGTTTTTCGTCGACACCTGGCGCTGGAAGGGGGTGCCCTTCTACCTGCGAAGCGGCAAGCGCCTGCGCGCCGACTACTCGGAAGTCGCTATCGGCTTTCGCGAGGTGCCCACCCACCTGTTTCGCCAGACCCCCCTGGAAGGGCTGGGTGCCAACTGGCTCGTCTTTCGGATGAAACCTTCGGAATGTATCGACCTGCATGCCTGGGCCCGGGCCCCCGGGCTGCACCTCGACGCACGGCACCTGGTCCTGGCGGCGCCGTTCCGGCAGGATGGCGAGCCCGAGTTCGATGCCTACGAGCAGTTGTTGCTCGATGTGGCCGAGGGCGACCGCACGCATTTTCTCCGTCACGACGAGGTGGAGTGGGCCTGGCGTGTGCTCGATCCCGTCCTGCAGGCCTGGAAGGAGGGGTCGCCGGAGCCGTATGCCGCCGGGAGCGATGGGCCGGCCGGCCAGCAACGCCTGCTGGAGGCGGGGCACCGATGGCGTCCCCTGCCCGAGTCGACCTGAAACGCCGGGCCCCGGATCCTGCACGAAGGCATACTTCGACCCGGCGAACCCGCTTCGAAGACGGAGCGGCGGAAGCGCATACCACCCATCGACGGAGCCCCCATGGAAGCGTTTGGCAAGCCTGGCATCGCCCCTACGTGGGCCAGCAGCAACAAAGATCTGGTGAGCACGGCCCTGGGGTCGAGCCGCCTCTGGCTCACGGTGAGCCATGGCATCTTGAACGAGGTGTACTGGCCCGCTACGGGTATGCCCCAGATCCGGGACCTGGGGTTTATCGTGGCCCGGGAAGGGGCCTGGCACGAGGTGAAGCGCGTCGCCAACTACCGCCTCACGACGCCGGCCCCGGAGGTCCCGCTGGTCCAGGTCGTGCATACGGGCGAGGACTATGAGCTCGACGTCGAATTCCTGCCCGATCCGGACCGCGACGTCGTGCTCATCCGCTACCGGCTGAAGGGGACGGGGTATAAGCTTTATCCCCTCCTGGCCCCGCACCTGGAGCGTACCGGCCATGATAATACAGCCTGGACGGCACCCGAAGGACTCTACGCGCAGCGAGGAGAGGCCGCGCTGTGCCTGAAGGCTTCCTCGCCCTTCCTCCGGGCCAGTGCAGGCTATGCCGGGATGTCCGACGGCTGGCAGGACTTTCACCGTAACGGCGCCATGACCTGGACGTTCGACCGGGCGCAGGAGGGCAACGTGGCTCTGATGGGCGAGTTGCCCGGGGGCGAGGGGGTGCTGGCACTGGCATTTTCCCTGACGCCCACGGGCGCCCACACGCTGGCCGCCTCCAGCCTGGCAGAAGGGTACGCCGTGATCCGGGAGCGCTTCATCGAGGGCTGGGAACGCTGTAGCCACCGGCTGGACGTGGAGGCCCCCGAACCCGAGCTGGCCCGGGAGGGACGCATCTCGTTCATGGTGCTGAAGGCGCACCACGACCGGAACTTCCCCGGCGCCATGGTGGCCAGCCTCTCCATCCCCTGGGGGCAGTACCGGGATGATCCCGGCGGCTACCATCTGGTCTGGGCACGGGATATGAGCGAGTCCGCCCTGGCCCTGCTGTCGGCCGGGCAGGCCGAGGATGCCCGCCAGATGCTCGCCTACCTGATCGCCACCCAGCGCCCGGATGGCTCCTGGTATCAGAACTTCTACCCCGACGGGACGCCGTACTGGCAGGGCGTTCAACTCGACGAGACCGCGCTGCCGGTGCTGCTGGCCTGCAAACTGGCCGAGCGGGATGAACTGGGTAGCCTGAAAGCAGAGGCCACCCGGATGGTGCGGCGGGCGCTGGGCTTCATCGCGCAGAACGGGCCGGTCAGCCCGCAGGACCGCTGGGAGGAAAACCCCGGTTACAGCCCTTTTACCCTGGCCTGCCTCGTCGCGGCCCTGGCCGGCGCCGCGGAGCTCGGCTTCCTGGACGAGCCGGATCGCAGCTATGCCCGCTCGCTGGCCGACAACTGGAACGCCCGCATCGAGGAATGGACCTATGTGACCGGTACGGACCTCGACCGGGAGTACGGGATCCAGGGCCACTACGTCCGCATCGTCCCGCCGGGCCAGACGGCCGAGCAAGGCTGTGTCGTGGTGCGAAACCGCATGGCCGAAGAGATCCCTGCCGGCGATCTGGTCGGGCTCGAGTTTCTGCATCTGGTGCGCTTTGGCCTGCGCGCCCCCGACGATCCGCGCATCCGGGATACCGTCCGGCTCATCGATGCGCTGTTGAAGGTGGAGACGCCCAGCGGCTCGTTCTATCATCGCTACAACGGAGACGGGTATGGCGAGCAGGCCGACGGGGGCCCCTTCGACGGGACGGGCATCGGACGGCTCTGGCCGCTGCTGACCGGGGAGCGGGGGCATTATGCATTGCTGGCCGGAGAGGACCCGTTGCCCTACCTGCGGGCCATGGCGGCGGCCACCAGCGTGGGTGGAATGATCCCCGAGCAGGTCTGGGATGCCGACCCCATCCCGGAGAAAGAACTCTTCCCCGGGCGACCCACGGGCAGCGCCATGCCGCTGGTCTGGGCGCATGCCGAGTACCTCAAACTGTTGCTGGCCCTGAAGGACCGCGTCCCTTCCGAAAGGCTGGCGCCTGTGGCAGCGCGCTATCTGGAGGAGGCTGTCACGCCCGCCATGTGGCACTGGCGCCCGGAGACCCCGCTTCAGCACCTTGCCCCGGGAAGCAGTCTGCTGATCGAGGCCGCTCGTCCCTTCACGTTGCATTTCGGCTTCGATGGCTGGCAGGACGTGCAGGAACGCGAGGCCCGGTCCCTGGGCCTGGGAAGGTACGGAGTGCGTTTCGACGCCGGTGACCTGGACGGGCACGCCACGCTCGAGTTCACCCGGCGTTTCGGTGAAACATGGGAAGGGCAGGATTATGCGTTGGCCCTCCACGCCGAGGTCGCACAGCGCGAGGGATAGCACGCACCCGGGCCTAACGCGACGACGCCCGGCCCTCGCAGGGAGAGCCGGGCGTCTCGGCGTTACGTCGCGTCGGGCTCAGCCGCAGCCGCTCGACGAGCCGCAGTTCGGGCAGGCGTAGCACGCGCCGCTGCGGACGGTAATCGAGCCGCAGTTCGGGCACGGGGGGGCGTCCTCCTGGTTCTTGAACGACGCCTGCGCATCCACCTCCACATGGATCGACGCCTGCGTGGCATGGGCGCGTTCGGCCGCCTCGAAGAACGCCTCCACGGTGGAGCCGACCAGCGCGTCGACCGGCTTCTGCTCGCCTTCAAACATGTCCATCTGCTTCTCGTCGGTCGCCGGGCCGCTGCGGTCGACGACCTCCGCAACGGCCTGCTTAGGGTTTACCGTATCCTCCTCTTTCATCTGCCCCAGAAACTTCAGGGACAGGTAGCGGAAGATGTAGTCCATGATGGACTTGGCGATGGGGATCTGCCGGTTGTTGGTGAACCCGCTCGGCTCGAAGCGCATGTGGCTGAACTTGTTGCACAGGTCTTCGAGCGGCACGCCGTACTGGAGCGCCAGCGAGATCGACGTGGCGAAGGCGTCCATGAGCCCGGAGATGGTCGAGCCCTGCTTGGCCATCGTGATGAAGATCTCGCCCGGCATCTTCGTGTCCGGGTAGAGGCCGATGTGCAGGTAGCCCTCGTGGCCGGCGATGGAGAACTTGTGGGCGATGGAGGGGCGCTCGTCCGGCAGGCGCTTGCGCACCGGCTGATAGACCACCTTCTCGACGACCTTCTCCACGATCTGCGGTTCGCTCTCGGTGGCCATGCCGTCGCCCGAGGCGACCTCTTTGCCCTTTGTGTTGCCGCCCTTCGAGGTGGCCAGCGGCTGGCTGCGCTTGGAGTTCTCGCGGTAGATGGCCACCGCCTTGAGGCCGAGTTTCCATCCGAGCATGTAGGCATCGACGATGTCCTCGACGGTCGAGTGCTCGGGCATGTTGACCGTCTTCGAGATCGCGCCGGAGATGAAGGGCTGGCAGGCAGCCATCATCTTGAGGTGGCCGCTGTGGTGGATCGACCGGGTGCCTTTGAACGGCTTGAAGGCGCAGTCGAAGACGGGCAGGTGTTCTTCCTTCAGGTCGGGCGCGCCCTCGATGGTGTCGTGCTCGTCGATGTAGGCCACGATGCGCTCGATGGCCTCCTCGTCGTAGCCGAGGCGGCGCAGGGCCTCGGGCACGGTGCGGTTGACGATCTTGAGCATGCCGTCACCCTTGCCGGCGAGCAGCTTGTACTTCACCAGCGCGATGTCCGGCTCGATGCCCGTCGTGTCGCAGTCCATCATGAAGGCGATGGTGCCCGTAGGTGCCAGTACCGTGGCCTGGGCGTTGCGGTAGCCGTGGCGCTCGCCGAGGGCGATCATGCGCGCGGCGCTCTGGCGGGCCGCCTCCTTCAGGTAGGCCGGGCAACTCGGGTGGATGTCCTCGACGGCTGCCTGGTGCATCCGCATGACCTCGAGCATGGACTCGGCGTTCTCCGGATAGGCCGGGAACGGCCCGATCTTCTTGTTGGCGGCGATCTCGGCCGAGCGGGCGTAGGCCTCGCAGTGCTCGATGGCCATGATGGCGCCGGCCACGGCCCGGCCCTCGTCGCTGTCGTAGGGCAGTCCCATCGCCATCAGCAGCGCGCCCAGGTTGGCGAAGCCGAGGCCGAGCGGGCGCAGCAGGTGCGAGTTGTAGGCGATCTGCTTCGAGGGGTAGCCGGCGTTGTCCACCAGGATCTCCATCGCCGTGATGAAGATGCGCGTGGCCGCCCGGAACCGCTCGACGTCGAACGTGCCGTCCTCCTTCTGGAACTTGCGGAGGTTGAGCGAGGCCAGGTTGCACGCCGTGTTGTCCGGGTGCATGAACTCCGAGCAGTTGTGTACGGCGATGCCACCGGCCACGAAGTGATCCGTCACAGGCTCGGTCAGGTCGTAGACCGGCTCCTCCCCGAGCAGTTCGAGCGAGGCCACGCGATCGGTCAGATGGTCGCGGTACGTGCCCACGCGGGCATTCAGGGCTTCGAGGGCCTTCTGTTTCTCGCTGCCGGGCAGGAAGCCGATTTCCTGCTCGAACCGGACGCGGCTCGACCGGGTAATGCGCAGGCTGTGCATCTGCTGCACCGTGTACTCTTTCAGCCCACCCTGCCCGTCCGGCAGGAGCGCCCGGTTCGTCAGGCGGCGGTTGCGGTAGAGCTTGGATTTGATGCCGAAGCCAAGCAGCAGGAGCTGCACCTGCTCCAGGAGTACTTCGCTGGTCGAGTCCAGGCCGACGTACTGGGTCTTTTCCCCGACGTCCACCACGGTGCCGTCGGCGGTGAAAAGACCCTGCAGCAGAGCTACGACGCTTTCGCGGTCAAGCTGGAGGGCCGCATCGGTCAGGCGCTTTTCGGCTGCGCCGGCATCGAGAACGGCCCAGTGAGCGAGCATCGCGCGCACGGCCTCGGCGTTCGTGGCGACGGCCAGGCTGGTGGGGCGCTCCGTCACGTGCACCGGCCCGCCCCGTCGTTCGAAGCGGTTCACGACCCGCCGGGCCACCTCGGCCAGAGCCGGCTCGTGCTTGCCCACCGTCAGCGTGGACAGGGTGCCCGAGACGCAGCCGTCCCCGAGCATGAGACCAACGTAGGTGGCCTCGTCCGGGTCGAGATGTTGTGTGCCGAAGCGCGGCCGCACCAGACGCACGATGTCGTCCTTCGTGAGCTCACAGGCGGGGACGTCGCCCCGGTTCTCGGTCCAGACGCGGTGGTCGGCGGTGAGCTTTACGGTGTAGCCGCTCTGCGTGCGCAGCCGGTACACGGGCTTCGTGCCGGTCTCGATGACCCGCGTGGTGCGGTGGAGCCGGCCGTCCAGACCGACGACCCTCGGCGTCTCGCCCACCATGCTGTCGATGCGGCGGAGACCGTCTTCCGTGGCCACGAGCGTGTCGCCCGTCACGCACGGGTTGCTCGAGTTGATCGGGCCGAACGCCTTGACCGTGTTCCAGCGCTGGATGGTGTCCTCGTACTGCAGGCCCGGGTCGCCGCAGATCCAGGTGCCCTCGGCGATCTTCTTCATCAGCGCGGCCGCGTCGATTTTCTCGACGACCTCGCCCGTGGTGACGGCCCGGAGGGCGAACGTCTCCCCGCGCTCGACGGCCTGCATGAACGCGTCCGTCACGCGCACGCTCTGGTTGACGTTCTGGAAGGCCACGCTCCCGTAGGCCGGTCCGTTGAAGGAGCCGTCGTAGCCCTGCTCGATCAGCGCCCAGGCCTTCTTCTCTTCCTCCTGCTTGGCCAGGACGAACTCCTCGATGTCCGGGTGCCAGCAGCGCAGCGTCTGCATGATGGCCGCCCGGCGCGTCTTCCCGCCGCTCTTGATGGTGCCGCCGGTGGCATCCTGCACCCGCATGAACGAGACGGGGCCGGAGGGCACGCCGCCGCCCGAGAGCTTCTCCTTCGACGAGCGCAGCTTCGACCAGTCCGCGCCCACGCCCGAGCCGAACTTGAACAGGCGGGCGCTCTCGGCCATGAGCTTCCAGATGTCGTCGATGGAGTCGTCGACGGAGATGATGAAGCAGGCCGAGGCCTGCGGGCGCTCGTACGGGTCGACCTCGACGACCTCCTGCTTCTGGCGGTCCCAGCCGTAGATCGTCTTGCCGCCGGTGTCGCGGACGCCGTACTGGTGGAAGAGGCCGACGTTGAACCAGACCGGGCTGTTGAAGGCACCGTACTGATGCAGGCAGAGCCAGGTCAGTTCGTCGTAGAAGCGCTCGGCGTCTTTCTTCGTGGCGAAATAGTTTTGCTCGAGGCCCCAGTCCGTGATCGTGCGTGTGACGCGGTGGATGAGCTGGCGGAGCGAGTGCTCGCGCCCACCCCGGGC
>CAZKFR010000086.1:10418-13612 GCA_964552015.1 uncultured Rhodothermaceae bacterium
GGGCGGGTGCCGTGTGGGTTAATAATTAAAAAGATGGAACTCCGTTATGCAAGGACTTTTTATCCACAATCGATGCGGAGGTTGCACCCTGTGGAAAAGGGGTGGAAAGCCGGAAGAGACGCGGTTTTTGGGGGAACGAAGGGGGTTTTGGCGCGGGCATAAGGCCGTTATTGACAAGAATAAAAAAACTCGTCACAGGTTATCCACACCGCGGGGCGGCCGGGGGTCAATAACGGGTTCCCCACATGGGTCAATAACGGATCTGATCCGGCCGGGCGGGGGCGGGCTCCGGCGGGCCGCTCCTTTTCTGTAAAGTTCATGGAGCAAGCACGCCGGCGATTCGTACATTAGGATTCGGTGCCGGTAATGGCCTTCTTTTTTTTCCTGCAGCACGTTCTCAGATATGGACTTCAACGAGCGGAGTGCGTACCCGCATCCCGATGACTTCAAGGTGATGCGGCCCGAATACACGGAACTGGAAGACGGTTACTTCCAGGCGACGATCACGATTGCCCCGTTCCGGGTGACCGGGCGCAGTGTGACGAAGGCGGGGGCACGGCGAGCGGCCCTCTACGAGGCGGCCAAGACGTACCGCTCCTACCATCCTTCGTACCGCGTCGAAAGCCCCTATCCGGACGAGTTCGTCGATCAGGAGGGCATCCACTGGCGGCGCGTGCCCGAGATGCAGCGCGAGCAGCTCGGCGACTACGTCTTCATCGACGAGGAAGGCGAAGAGGACTATGCCGACATCGAGACGATGCTCCTCTGGGACGTGCGCCCGGCACCGGTCGAGGCCGAGGAAGAAGACTGATCCCCGGCGACGGGGCTGTGAGCAACAACGTGAGCGCCCTGGACCTCCCGGGGCGCTTTTTTGCTGATGGAGGTCGGTTTCGCGGCCCCTTCAGCCCAGCCACAGACGAGGGTGTGCCATGCCGGTACCTCGGACATCCAGGACGGCCGCCCTGCGGGAACGGGCTTCCCGCCGGGGAAGCGCGCTGGTGGCGCTGCTGGCCGAGGGGATCGCCGGGCCGCTCGAGGGGCGGCACACGCTGCTGGCCGTCTGTCCCAACTCGGTCGCCGTGACGCGGGCGGCCCTGCTGGCGGCCCGGGAGGCGGACGCCCCCCTGCTGTTTGCGGCCACCCTCAACCAGGTCGACCTCGACGGAGGCTATACGGGCTGGACGCCCACCACCTTTGCGGCGTTCGTGACGGCCGAGGTGCAGCGGCTGGGGCTCGATGTGCCGGTGGTGCCCGGTCTCGACCACGGCGGGCCCTGGAAGAAGGACGTGCATCGGGCGGAAGGGCTCTCGTACGAGGAGACCCTGCGCCATGTACAGAGGTCCCTCGAAGCCTGTCTGGATGCCGGCTACGGGCTGTTGCACCTGGACCCGACGTTCGATCCGACCTGTGACGGCAGCGTGCCGGTCGAAGAGATCGTAGTGCGGACGGTGGCGTTGATGCGTCATGCCGAGGCGTATCGTCGCCGGAAGGGGTATGCGCCCGTGGCCTACGAGGTGGGCACCGAGGAAGTGGGGGCCGGGCTGGAGAGCGAGGCCCGGCTGGCTGCGTTCCTCGACGCGCTGGTGCCGGCGCTCGAGGCCGAGGGGCTGCCGCACCCGGTCTTCGTGGTCGGGGATGTGGGGACGGCGCTGGATGCCGGCACGTTCGACGCGGCGCGGGCCCGCCGGCTGGTGCGCCTGGTGCGGTCCTTCGGGGCCCACCTCAAGGGACACTATACCGACGGCGTGGCGCATCCCGAGGCGTATCCGCTGGCCGGCGTGGGCGGGGCGAACATCGGGCCGGGGCTGGCGGCGGTCGAGTACGCGGCGCTCATGGACCTGGTGGCGCTGGAGCAGGCGCTGGGGCGAGCGAGCGGCTTCCCCGAGGCGCTCCGGGCGGCGGTCGTGGAGAGCGGGCGCTGGCGCAAGTGGCTCCATCCCTCCGAGCGCGGTCGCCCCTTTGCCGACCTCGCCCCGTCGCGGCAGGCCTGGCTCGTCGAGACGGGCAGCCGCTACGTATGGACCGACCCGGCCGTCGTCGAGGCGCGTGCCCGTCTGTATGCGCACGTGGCCCCCTATCGCGCCGCCGACGCCTACGTCGTCTGGCGCATCAAGGAGGCCATCCTGGGCTACCTGCACGCCTTCAACCTGGTGGGCCTCACCGATCGCCTGCTCGCCGCGCTCCCGGCCTGAACGGTCACTTCCAGGCGAGCGTCACGTACACCGGCAGGTGGTCGGAGATGCGCCGGGCTTCGCGCAGGGTGGGAAACGAGGGGGTGAAGTCGATCACGCCGGCCTCCTCGACGCGCAGCGGGCCGATCTCGAAGAAGATGTTGTCGTATTCGCTGGCGAGGTGTTCGCCGTCCTTGCGCTTCATCTTGATGCTGGTTTTCTGATTGATCAGGGCCGGGGCGAAGCCGTTGCGCCGGAGGCCGTCGAAGGCGGCATGACTTTGCGGCAGGTTGAAGTCGCCGAGGATGACGAGGTGGTCGTCCGGGTAGCGTTCGTGGAGGCGTTCGAGGAGGCGGACCTCGGCGGCCGGGTTCTTGGAGGTGGGCACGGCGTGGAACGAGGCCACGAGCACGCGGCGGCCCGTCGGGATGAGTTCGAAGCGGCCCAGGAAGGGCTCGCGGTCGAGGGGGGCGGCGAGCGATCGTTCGAGCCAGGGCGTGCCCAGCAGGCGGACGCGGTCGGTGCGCCAGAGGAAGGCATAGCGCTCGGCGCCGTCGCCGGAGGTGGGTTCGCTGACGGCCACCTGCCACCGGGTGCCGTTGCGTGCGAGCAGGGCAGCCAGCCGGGCCACGGCATCGGCCCCGGCGGCGGAGGTCGAGACCTCCTGGATGGCGATCAGGTCGAACCGCATCACCTGCCGGGCGATGAAGTCCATCTCGGTGTCATCCTTCGAGCGGCCGAAGTTGTACAGGTTCCAGGAGACCAGGTGGAGGCGGGGGTCCTGGTCGGCAGCCCCGGTTTCGGGGAGGGCCGAGGGGCGCTCGTAGGTGAGGAGGTAGTAGGCCGTCACCAGAGCCCCCAGCAGGATCAGCACGACCAGGATGGTCTGGAGGACCCTGCGGGTGCGAGAGGCGGGAGCGGGTTCCATGGGCCGGTGGGATCAGAACAACAGGAGCAGGGGCAGGCTAAGGAGGGCGGCGGCGATGAGGCCGGCACCCAGCACGACGGCGGCGGCGACGGCCA
>CAZKFR010000087.1:0-13392 GCA_964552015.1 uncultured Rhodothermaceae bacterium
CAGCTCGTGTCGTGAGATGTTGGGTTAAGTCCCGCAACGAGCGCAACCCCTATCGCTAGTTACCAGCGGGTAAAGCCGGGGACTCTAGCGAGACTGCCTGCGCAAGCAGTGAGGAAGGTGGGGATGACGTCAAGTCATCATGGCCCTTACGCCTGGGGCTGCACACGTGCTACAATGGCCGGTACAATGGGCTGCTACCTCGCGAGAGGGCGCGAATCCACAAAGCCGGTCTCAGTTCGGATTGGAGTCTGCAACTCGACTCCATGAAGCCGGAATCGCTAGTAATCGCGTATCAGCAACGACGCGGTGAATACGTTCCCGGGCCTTGTACACACCGCCCGTCAAGCCATGGAAGCTGAGGGCACCCGAAGTCCGTGACCCAACCCGCAAGGGAGGGAGCGGCCGAAGGTGAACTCAGTGACTGGGGCTAAGTCGTAACAAGGTAGCCGTACGGGAACGTGCGGCTGGATCACCTCCTAAAGAGCTTGACGTCGCACGTCCTGGAGACCTTCGGGTCGTGGAACCGGCAGGACTCGCTATGCATCCCGCTTATCAATGTTCTTTCTGTACTGGGTTGCGTCTTGCTGGTCGGGGCGCACCACCACTGAGGGGCTGTAGCTCAGGTGGTTAGAGCGCACGCCTGATAAGCGTGAGGTCGGAGGTTCAACTCCTCCCAGCCCCACCTGTCAGGCGGGGTTATAGCTCAGCTGGTAGAGCACCTGCTTTGCAAGCAGGGGGTCGCCGGTTCGAGTCCGGCTAACTCCACTGACCCTTCTAAAGCCCCCTCCGCACGGGAGGGCTCGCTTGCGAGAAGGGATCCGGTTCTTTGACATGATGAATGTTCCGTAGCGCAATGCACGTTGTGGGTGTCCTCGTGACACGCGCAATGCGCAATGCAACTGTATCATCGAGGCGAACGAGCGCCTGGTAACCTAGTGTTACCGGTGATCCTATGATCACGGCGGAAGCCTGAAGTTAGTAAAACGGAAGGCTTAAGTTACTAAGGGCGTATGGGGGATGCCTTGGCATGAGCAGGCGATGAAGGACGTGGTAAGCTGCGATAAGCCACGGGGAGCTGCAAGCAAGCGTTGATCCGTGGATTTCCGAATGGGGCAACCCGGCCGGTTGAAGACCGGTCATCCCGTGCTGAATACATAGGCACGTGGAGGCGAACCCGGGGAACTGAAACATCTAAGTACCCGGAGGAAAAGAAAACAACAGTGATTCCCTGAGTAGTGGCGAGCGAAAGGGGAACAGCCCAAACCGGTGTGGTTTCGGCCACGCCGGGGTTGTAGGGCCTGCATTACGGGACCACGCGTCGAAATCGAAGCTGTCTGGAAAGCAGCGCCATAGAAGGTGAAAGCCCTGTAGGTGTAAGACAACTGGCCCGGCAGTGTCCCTGAGTACCACGGGACCGGAGAAATCCTGTGGGAAGCTACCAGCACCATCTGGTAAGGCTAAATACTCGCTCATGACCGATAGCGAACCAGTACCGTGAGGGAAAGGTGAAAAGAATGCCTAGTGGGCAAGTGAAAAGTACCTGAAACCATACGCCTACAACCAGTCGGAGCCCCTGTCCCCTTTGTGGGACGTGTGGGGTGACGGCGTGCCTTTTGCATAATGAACCTACGAGTTACTCCTCACTGGCAAGGTTAAGGCCCTCAGGGCTGGAGCCGTAGCGAAAGCGAGTCTGAAATAGGCGACAGAGTCAGTGGGGGTAGACGCGAAACCGGGTGAGCTACCCTTGGGCAGGGTGAAGCGTAGGTAAGACTACGTGGAGGCCCGAACCGGTGTCTGTTGAAAAAGGCTCGGATGACCTGAGGGTAGGGGTGAAAGGCCAATCAAACTCGGAGATAGCTCGTACTCCCCGAAATGTATTTAGGTACAGCGTCACGGTAGTCTACTGGAGGTAGAGCACTGATAGGGCTAGGGCCCTTCACCGGGTACCAAACCCTGACAAACTCCGAATGCCAGTAGTACGGTCCGTGGCAGTGAGGGCGCGGGTGATAAGATCCGTGTCCGAGAGGGAAACAACCCAGACCGACAGCTAAGGTCCCCAAGTCCAGGCTAAGTTGAGCAAAGGGGGTCGGACTGCTTAGACAACCAGGATGTTGGCTTAGAAGCAGCCATTCATTTAAAGAGTGCGTAATAGCTCACTGGTCGAGCGGTCCGGCATCGAAAATTTGCGGGCATCAAGTCTGGCACCGAAGCTTCGGACTCAGGTTCTGCCTGAGTGGTAGGGGAGCATTCCAGCGGCGCCGAAGCCATCGCGTGAGCGGTGGTGGAGCTTCTGGAAAAGAAAATGTAGGTATGAGTAACGATAAGACACGTGAGAAACGTGTCCGCCGTAAGCCTAAGGGTTCCTGATCAACGTTAATCGGATCAGGGTTAGTCGGGACCTAAGCCGAGGCCGAAAGGCGTAGGCGATGGAAAACGGGTCAACATTCCCGTACCACCCGAAGACGCTAACGTAAGGCGTGACGCAGAAGCGTAAGGTCCGCGCACAGACGGATGTGCGTTGAAGCACGTAGGCCGGGGAGTAGGCAAATCCGCTCCCCACACAGGCTGAAATGCGACAGTAGGGGGAGCCGTCAGGCAAACCCATAGAGGCCCCAAGCACGCTGCCGAGAAAAGCGTCGTACGTTGTCTAGGGTGCCCGTACCGCAAACCGACACAGGTAGGCGAGGAGAGAATCCTAAGGCGCTCGAGTGATTCGCGGTTAAGGAACTCGGCAAAATGGCCCCGTAACTTCGGGAGAAGGGGCGCCTTTCCACATCTAAAAGCGTGGGAAGGCCGCAGTGAAACGGCCCAAGCGACTGTTTAACAAAAACACAGCTCTCTGCTAAATCGTAAGATGACGTATAGGGAGTGACACCTGCCCGGTGCCGGAAGGTTAAGGAAGCGTGTTAGCCTCTTCGGAGGCGAAGCTCGCGACTGAAGCCCCGGTAAACGGCGGCCGTAACTATAACGGTCCTAAGGTAGCGAAATTCCTTGTCGGGTAAGTTCCGACCTGCACGAATGGTGTAACGACTTGGGCACTGTCTCAACCGCGAGCTCGGTGAAATTGTGGTGCCGGTGAAGACGCCGGCTACCCGCAGCGGGACGGAAAGACCCCGTGCACCTTTACTGCAGCTTGGCATTGACTTCGTCCAGAGCATGTGTAGGATAGGCGGGAGACTGTGAAGCGGCGTCGCCAGGCGCCGTGGAGTCGCCCTTGAAATACCGCCCTTGCTCTGGTTGAAGCCTAACCTGCGGCCGTTATCCGGTCGAGGAACAGTGTCAGGTGGGTAGTTTGACTGGGGCGGTCGCCTCCTAAAAAGTAACGGAGGCTCCCAAAGGTGCCCTCAGCACGGTCGGTAATCGTGCGCAGAGTGTAAAGGCATAAGGGCGCTTGACTGCGAGACAGACAGGTCGAGCAGAGACGAAAGTCGGGCTTAGTGATCCGGCGGTTCCGAATGGAAGGGCCGTCGCTCAAAGGATAAAAGGTACGCCGGGGATAACAGGCTGATCTCCCCCAAGAGTTCACATCGACGGGGAGGTTTGGCACCTCGATGTCGGCTCGTCGCATCCTGGGGCTGGAGAAGGTCCCAAGGGTTGGGCTGTTCGCCCATTAAAGCGGCACGCGAGCTGGGTTCAGAACGTCGTGAGACAGTTCGGTCCCTATCTGCTGTGGGCGCAGGAGACTTGCGCGGATCTGCCTCTAGTACGAGAGGACCGAGGTGGACGAACCTCTAGTGTACCTGTTGTGGCGCCAGCTGCACCGCAGGGTAGCTATGTTCGGATGGGATAAGCGCTGAAAGCATCTAAGCACGAAACCCACCGCAAGATGAGGTCTCCCTTACGGGTCGTTCTAGATGAGGACGTCGATAGGCGGCAGGTACAAGCACAGCAATGTGTTCAGCCGAGCCGTACTAATTACCCGTCAGACTTAATCCTTCAGTTTTACCTGCTTCACCTTCCGCTGGCGCTCGTCGCCCGCATGATACATCGCACCGCGCACCGCGCATTGCGCTACGGAACGTTCCTCATGTCACCCCTTTGATCTCGGTGACTATAGCGCGGGGGAACCACCTCTTCCCATTCCGAACAGAGAAGTTAAGCCCCGCAGCGCCGATGGTACTGCCCTCGTGGTGGGAGAGTAGGTCGTTGCCGAGGTCTTTTTCCTTCGAGAAGCCCTGTCGTCGTCTGACGGCAGGGCTTCTCTGCTTTATGGCCCACATGCTTGCAAGCCGCATCCCGGAGCAGTGAGCGGGCCGGGTAGCCCTGTGGCCAAGACCACCCGGCCCCGCACACACGCGGCTCGTTAACGAGCCAGGATCACACGCCCCGTCCGGACCTTGTCGCCGGCCTGTACGCGGTACAGGTAAAGCCCGCTGGGCAAGTTCCCGGCCTGCCAGCGGATCTGGTGCGTGCCGGCCACACGCCGCTCGTCCAGCAACTGCGCTACCTGGCGGCCCAGGACGTCGTACACCGCGATCATCACATGTGCGTCAGCCGGGAGCGTGAAACGCAGCGCCGTGGACGTATTGAACGGGTTCGGGTAGGACCCGACGTCGAAGGAAGCCGGAAGGTCGGTGCCGGGCTGGGTGTGCCGTGTTGTGGCGACAGGACTATCAATGTAGAGGTCGTCGACGAGGAAGAGGTTGTACGGGTTCGAGGTGCTCTTGAGGGTGACGGTATGAATGGGGGTGTCGCCTGCCGTGAGCTGCAGGCGCGTCATCCAGGCGCCGTTGTGGCGGACGGTGCCCATCGCCTCATCCACGATGACGGTGTCCCCGGCGGTGGACGTGCCCAGGCCGCGCAGGAGCACGTCGGTCGTGGTGCCGATGCCTGGCACGGTGCCGGTGACGGACAGAGCCACCTCGGTCTGCGGCCTGGCGAAGGTGATCACGAGCGAGTCCCGCGTAAAGTCCGTGACGTAGGGCGGGGTCACGACGTTGTGCGGCGAGCGTGAGCGGAGGCAGGCCGCGTCGTTGTAGTCGCACTCCAGCACGAGCACGCCGCGGGGGAACGAGATGCCCGTGGCCGCGAGGTACTGGTCGGTGAGCGTTTCTCCGTCGGCCAGGTCGTCGAAGGTCAGCGTGGCGCGCGTATCGCCGGGGCTGGGTTCCTGCCCGAAGACGGCCATGACGAAGAAGCGGGCATCCGCATCGGCCCCGTCCTTGTCGGTGCAGGCAACAAAAACGCGGAGGTCGGTGCCATTGACGGATCCCCAGGCCGAGACCTGGCAGGCTTTGTCTTCCTGGCCCGATACCTGCACGTTCCCCCCGACGCCAAGCGAGAGGCCCGGAAAGACGACGGCGTAGCGCCCCGTGGCTTGCCGTGTGACGACAGGCTGTCCGCCGGGGCTGTTGCCCTGAGCGACGGTGTACGGGCTGGTCTCCGTGGATTGGTCGGCATAGGCGTAGCCGTGCGTGCCGATCAGCGCACCCGGGGCCAGCGCGAGCAGCGTGAACCGGGCGTCCACGGTGGCTCCGCTGGTGTCATAGCAAAGCACCCAGAACGTGAGATCCCGGCCGTCGTCTGCGGCGACGCCGTCCGTGCTCCGGTAGCCGCCCGTACTCTGGCAGATGGCCTTTGCGTCCGAACCGTAGGCCGATACCTGCGCGTGAAAGCCCCCCAGGGGCAGCGATGCATCGCCCCGTTCGTACAGGTTCCTGAACGTCACCGTGTAGGTTCCCCGCGCCGTACGTGTGATCGTTATACTGCTGCTTCCGGCATTGTAGGCGTATGCTCTGGCTGGCGTGTACGCGTCAGAGGCGGTAGCAGCGTTCGCCCAGACGTAGGCGAGGGCGCCCGGGTTGAGGCCCGGTTCCAGCACGAGGAGGCTGAAGCGGCTGTCCTTCGCCGTGCCGGTGTGGTCGTTACAGTCTACATAGACATTCAGGCTCGATCCGTCCAGCGTCCAGAACGCGGGATGGCACCGTATGGCCGGGTTACCATAGGCGGTCACCTGCACGTGGCCGCCGGCGCCGCCCTCGTACAGGTCGGATGATGCCCCGATTCGTTCCCGGAAACGGTCACCCAGACCGGCAAATTGCACCACGTAACGGCCCGCCGAGGTGCGGGTGATGGTGACGTCCCCGTCCGGGTTGAAGGTGTATGCGGTTGACGGCGTATAGGAATCGGCCGTCGGCCTGTCGGCCCAGGTGTAGGCGATGACGGTGCCGGAGCCCTCCTCGGGTGTGCTCTGTGCCAGAGCCGGCACGGCGGTCAAGAGGACGAGGGCGAGAAGATGGAAACGAAGTAACATGGTAATAGCGAAAGATGGTGTAAGGAGATACGATGCCCGCTACCTGTAAGGCACAAAAAGAGGGCAGATGACGTCATGCCGGGCGGCATTGTCCGATAGTGCGTTCTGGCGGCTCCTGACCGGGTTCGTTCTCTCGAGCCTGTTGCACCAACCCCGGGTGCTTTCGTATGATGAGATCTCCTGCAGCCTGCGTGTCGATGTGTGATCTCGTTGCCGTACCCTCGCCTCCATGCCTGAACAGGAGACCGTAACACGCTTGCTGCACGACCTGCGGGATGGTCGGCAGGATGCTTTCCACGAACTGCTGCCGCAGGTCTATGGCGAATTGCGCCGGATCGCGCGGGGATACCTGCGCCACGAGCGGGCCGGGCATACCTTCCACACCACCGACCTCGTCCACGAAGCCTTCTTCAAGCTGGTCGACCTGAACCGGGTCGACTGGGTGGACCGGGCGCATTTTTTCGCCGTGGCGTCCCGGGCCATGCGGCAGGTGCTCGTCAGCCACGCCCGGCGGCAGCAGGCCGCCAAACGCGGCGGCGGGGCACCGGTGGTCACCCTCACCGACGTGCCGGGCGGGGAGACGTTCGCGCAGCATCTGGAGGACCTGCTCGCGCTCGATGCGGCACTGGAGCAACTCCAGGCCCTCAACCCCCGGCACGTCCGCGTCGTCGAGTGCCGCTTCTTCGCCGGGCTGACGGTCGAAGAAACCGCGGCCGCGCTGGACATCTCGCCCGTGACCGTTGCCCGCGACTGGCGGATGGCGCGGGCCTGGCTGAAAGACTACCTGGGCCGCTGAGCCGTGCCGGGCTCTTCGGATCGACGACTATGGATGCCAACCGCTTTGATCGTTTGCAGGCCCTCTTCCACGAGGCGCTGGAGCAGCCGCCCGAGGTGCGGGCTGCGTTCCTCGATGCCGCCTGCGCCGGTGACCCGGATCTGCGTGCCGCCGTCGAGCGCCTGCTCGCCGCCGATGCCGCCCCCGATCCCTGGTTCGACGCGCCGCCGGACGTCGCCCCCGATCCGCCGGACGGGTCGACCTGGGTGGGGCGCACCGTCGGGCCCTACCGGATCGAGAAGCTGCTGGGGCAGGGCGGCATGGGGGCCGTCTACCTGGCGCGGCGGGAGGACGTCGGGCTGGTGGTGGCGCTGAAGCTCGTCCGGGGCGACCTGGCGGCACCGGGACACCGGGAACGGCTCCTGCGCGAGCGCCGCGTCCTGGCCCGCCTGCACCACCCCCACATCGCCCGCCTCTACGACGCCGGCGTGGCGGACGACGGCACCCCCTACTTTGCGATGGAATACGTCGACGGGGAAGATCTGACGACGTACTGCGACCGCCGGCGGCTCTCGGTGGAGGAGCGGCTGGCCCTGTTCGAGGCCGCCGGCCGCGCCGTCCAGCACGCCCACGCCCACTTCATCGTCCATCGCGACCTCAAGCCTTCCAACATCCTCGTGGCCGACGGGCCCGACGGCCGGCCGGTGCTGAAGTTGCTCGACTTCGGCATCGCCCGTGTGCTGGCCGAGGATGACGCCGACAGCGAGCCGACGCTGACGGCTACCGGGGCCCGGATGCTGACACCGGCCTATGCCGCCCCCGAGCAGATCGAGGGCACGGGAGTGACGGCCGCTACGGATGTCTATGCCCTCGGCGTGGTCCTCTACGAGTTGCTCACCGGGCGGCGGCCCTACGAGGTCAGCGGCCCGGCGGGGCTCTCGGCGGTGCTGACGCAGCCGCCGAAGAAGCCGAGCACCGTCGTCACCACCGGCACGACGACGGCCACCGTGGCCGCCGCCCGCCGCGCCACGCCCGAGCGCCTGCAGCGTCGCCTGGCGGGCGACCTCGACGTGATCTGCCTCAAGGCGCTGGCGAAAGAACCCGAGCGACGCTATGCCTCGGCCGAGGCGTTCGTCGAAGACATCCGCCGCCACCTGGCGGGTCTGCCCGTGCAGGCCCGTCCGGATACGGCCGCCTATCGGGTCCGGAAGTTCGTGCAGCGCCATCGCCTCGGGGTGGGCGTCACAGCCGTGTTTCTCGCCGTGCTCACCGCCGTGGTGACGCTGTACACCCTGCGGCTTCAGGCCGAGCGCGAGGCCACCGCCCGCGAGGCGGCCCGATCCGCTCAGGTGACGGCGTTCCTCATCGACCTCTTCCGGGAGGCCGATCCGCATCAGGCGCTCGGCGATACGCTCGATGCCTACGAGATCCTGGCGCGTGGCGTCGAGCGGCTGCGCGCCGGAGAGATGGCGGACGATCCGGCCACCCGGGCCTCCATCGAAGACGCCGTCAGCCAGATCTACCTGCGCCTCGGTCGCTTCGACGTGGCCGAGACGCTGGCCGAGGAGGCCTTGCGAACCCGGCAGGCCCTCTACGGCCGCCTCCATCCGGACGTCGCCGCCTCGCTGGCGCGCCTGGCCGAGGTCAGGCAGCGCCGGGCCGCCCTGCCCGAGGCCGATTCGCTGCTGCGCGAAGCCCTTGCGATCACCGAGGCCACGCGCGGGCGGCGGCACCCGGACTGGGTCGCGTACGCGAACACGCGAGGCCAGGTGCTGCGAGAGCAGGGACGGTACGACGAGGCCGAGGCCGTCCTGCGGGAGGCCCTGGCGACGGGCCTGGCCGTGCACGGCCGCTTCCACGAGGCCGTGGCCTTCAGCTACGACGAACTCGCGCGGGTGCTCAAGGAGCGGGGCGACTACGAGGCCGCGCTGTCGCTGAACGCGGAGGCCCTCGCCATCGCCGACGAGGTGTTCGGCCCCGGCCACCTGGAGCGGGCCGTCTATCTGAACAACCGGGGCAGCCTCTACTTCGGCATGGGGCAGGATTCCCTCGCCGAACTCTTTCACCGGCAGGCGCTGGCGGTGTACCGGGACGTGCTGGGCGAGGAGCATCCCAACGTGGCCATCGCCTACACCAACGTGGCGGCCGCCTTGCAGAACCAGGGCCGCCTCGAAGAAGCCATCGACCTGTATCGCAACGCGCTGGCCATCCTGCGCAAGGTGCACCGCGGCCCGCATACCACGGTGGCGTCGGTGCTCTACAACCTCGGCAACGCCCTGCGGGCCGTCGGGCGGACGGCCGAGGCCGAACCCGTCTTCCGGGAGGTGCTCGCCATCGACCGGGCGCTGCTGGGGGAGCAGCACGTGAACGTCGGGCTCGATCTGCACGTGCTGGCTGGCGTGCTGCGCGAGCAGGGGGACTATGCCGCCGCGCTGCCGGTGCATCGGCAGGCGCTGGCGGTGCTGGAGGCGGCGCTGCCGGCGGGCCATCGCCAGGTCGGCCATGCCCGGACGGGCTACGGCATCACGCTGCTGCTCAGCGGCGATGCGGCCGCCGCCGAGCAGGAACTGCGGCGCGGGGTGGCCACGCTGGAGGCCGCCTATGAGGCCGGCCACTGGTCGCTGGCGGAGGCGCGGGGATGGCTCGGCGCCTGCCTGACGCAGCGGGGCGCTCTGGACGAGGCCGAGGCGCTGCTCACCGTCGCCTATGAGCACCTCCGCGAGGCTCGCGGCGCGGACGATCGCTACACCCGCCAGGTGGCCGGGCACCTGGCCACGCTCTACGACGCCCTCGGTCAGGCCCGCCAGGCCGCCACCTACCGCGCCGCCGCCGGCGGCTAGCCCGCACGGCCGCGTACCGGCTAGCGGGGCTTTGATGTCGTGCCTGTAGAACCATCTCGTCTCATACCAGGCGTCAGGGGCGATCGGGAAAACGGTGGGCTTCGCGGAGCGCTTCCAGCCACCGCCGCAGGTCGGCCGCCATCTCGGGCCATCCGGCTGATGGATCGCCCCAGCGAGCATAACAGGCTTCGAGCAATTCCCGGGCCTCGTCGTACCGTCCGCGGGCGGTGAGGATGGCACCCAGCAGGCTACGGCCCTGCCAGACACGCCAGTCGTCCGCGTCCAGTACCGCCGCCCGGGCTTCCAGCACGGCCCGAACCCGTTCCTCGGCTTCGTCGATGCGGCCCTGCTCAAAGGCGATGCGGGCCAGCTTCATCTGTGGGTTGGTGGTGGTCAGATGGCCGGCCGGGTACCGGGCCTCGTAGATCGCCAGCGCCTCCTCGAGCAGGGGACGGGCCTCTTCCAGCGTGCGGGCCGTCATGTACATCGTCCCGAGCGAAAAGAGTGAGTTGGCCAGCTGCGTATGGCCGGGGGGAAGCAGCGCCCGCCGAAGGGCGAGGGCCTCTTCGGCCATCGCGATCGCTTCCTGATGGGCCTGCCGGTCCCAGAGCAGGGTGGACAGGCTCGACAGTGTCGTGGCGACTTCGGTATGACGGGGACCGTAGAGGGCTCGCTCGATGGCCAGCACCTTCCGCAACTCTCGTTCACTTCCTTCCATGTCGCCGAGATAACCGAGCGCAAAGCTAAGGTTGCTGCGCATGTCCGCCATCCCCGGGTGGTTCTCTCCGACGAGCGGGAGGGTCCGGGCAAGGGTCTCCTGCAGGAGATCGCGCGCCTCGGCATAGCGACCCTGGTAGAGATAGACCGAGGCCAGGTTGGACCGGTACCCGAGGGGAGTCAGGTGGTGGGTGCCCAGGGTGGCCTCGGCCAGCTGGATGGCCTGTTCGTAGTGGCTGATGGCTTCATCATAGGCGCCCAGATCCATGGCCAGGGTCCCGAGGTCGGCCAGGGCGGCGGCCTCGGCGGGATGGTTCGGGCCGTAAATGCGCCGGCTGTCGGCCAGGACCTCCTCGTAGAGGGAACGCGCCTCGTCGAAGCGATCTTGCTCGCGATAGAGGTCTGCGAGACTTCGCTTGCTCGCGAGGACGCTGACGTGCCGCTCGCCGTAGCGCCGTCGTCGACGTTCCAGGACGGTGTGCATGATCGCCTCGGCTTCGGCAAAGGCATCCTGGGCCTGTCGAACCCCGGCCAGATCGTTCATGACCTCCAGCACGTCGGGATGGTCGCTTCCGTAATGCGCTTCGAGGGTGGCCAGGGCGGTCCGATAAAGCTGCTCGGCTTCGGCGTAGTGACCGGAAGCAACGCGGACGTCGGCCAGGCGGGCCTGTGCGCGCGCCAGGGCCGTGGGATCCGGTGTCGAGAGGTGGGTGTGCATCGCGAGGGCGGCGCGGATCAGCGAGTCGGCCTCCCGGAAACGGCTGCGTTTCAGATACAGGGTGCCGAGCGCCACCATGCCCTCGGCGATGTCGCCGGGGGGCGTCGCAGGCATGGCCTGTCGAAGCGCCAGCGCTTCGTCGAGCATCCGTTCGGCTTCGTCGTAGAGGGCAAGGCTCTGGTAGGCCCCTCCGATGGTTTGCATCAAATCCGCCTTTACGGCCGGTGCGTCCGCCAGTTCGGCTTCGATCCGGGCCGCGCCCTGATCGAGCAGTTCGCGGGCCGTGAGGGCGTCTCCACGCGAGAGGGCCGGGTCGGCGGCGCTGAAAACGTTCTGCAAGAACGCGGCGACCCGCGCGGCCTTGTCCCGCTCGACGCGCGCAACATCCCGCTGAAGGGCCACCGTCCGGGCTTGCATCAGGATCGCACCCGTGAAGCCGAGGATGAGGACGATGACCGCCGCGGCCATCCCCACCCCGAGCCGGTGCCTGCGGATGAATTTGCGGAGGCGGTACGCGGCGGTGTCTTTTCGGGCGATGACGGGCCGTCCCGAGAGGTAGCGCTCGATGTCTTCGGCGAACTGGTCGGCCGAGGCATAGCGCCGCTCGGGCTCCTCGCGCAGCGCCATCATCACGATGTTGTCGAGGTCGCCGTGCAGGCGGCGGCGCAGCCGTCTGGGCGTCGTGCTTCGCGCGGCGCTCACCGCCTCCAGGGAGGAGTCCGGCCCGGTTTTATCTGTATGCGCAAGCCGCACCGAGGGGCGCAGCCGTCTGGGTTCACGGCCCTCCCGGTCACCGGATGCGTCCGAGCGTTGCGGGGTGCGATGCGGGTTGTGCCCGGTCAGCAATTCAAAAAGAAGCACGCCGAGGGCATACACGTCCGTGGCCGTCGTGACGGCTTCGCCGCGGATCTGTTCGGGGGCGGCATACTCGGGCGTCATCACCCGCACGTCCGCGCGTGTCATCGGCCCCTCGCCGGCTTCGGCGTCGAGGAGCTTGGCGATGCCGAAGTCGAGGAGCTTGACGACGCCCTCCTCCGTGACGAGGATGTTCGACGGCTTGAGGTCGCGGTGGACCACCATGTTTCGGTGGGCGAACTGCACGGCGGTGCACACCGTCCGGAAGAGCCGCAGCCGCTCGTCGATCGGGAGCCGGTGGGTATCGCAATAGAGGGTGATGGGGACGCCGTCCACGAACGGCATCACGAGGTAAGGCCGCCCTTCGGGCGTCACGCCGCCGTCGGTGAGGTAAGCGATGTTCGGGTGGACGAGCTGAGCGAGGATCTGCCGTTCCATCCGGAAACGGGCGAGGATCTCCGCCGAGTGCAGTCCCGTCCGGATGAGCTTCAGCGCCACGTGCTGCTCATACTGGCCGTCGGCCCGCTCGGCGAGGTAGACTTCGCCCATGCCCCCGCGTCCGAGCAGCCGCTTGAGATGGTAGGGACCGACGTCCTTCCCGGCCATCGACTCGGGCTCGGGCCGGCTCGTCGAGGGGCCGGCGAGCAGCCGCTCTTCGATGTGCAGCGAGCCGCTCTCCTCGTGGGCGAAGAGCATCGCCTCGACCTCCCGCCGGAGATCGGGGTCGTCGGCACAGGCTTCCTTGAGATAGGCGGACCGCGCTTCGGGCATGCGTTCCAGCGCGGCGAAGAAGAGGGTCTCGATCCGATCCCAGGAAGCAGCCATGAAAGAGCAAGGTGAAGGCGACGGGAAGGGCGCTATCTATACGTGATGACTCCACTCCCTGAAGGAAGTGGCTTCTCGGAGCAACACCGCCTACGCGGTGCTTGGGCTCCGAAGGCTGCATCCCAGCCCTACAGCGAGGACATTCAAGGCCGCATTCTCGTCCCGGTCGGCGGTGAAGCCGCACGAGTCGCACGAGTACGTCCTGTCCTTGAGCGTAAGCTTGACTTCGGGGATCGCTCCGCAACGGCTACACGCCTGCGTGGTGTACGCCGGGTCCACTCGTTTCACCTGAGCGCCAGCCTCTTCCGCTTTGCTGCTCAGGATGTTGACGAATTGGCCCCAGCCCACGTCGTGCGTGCTCTTGGCCAGCCGTGTTCGCGCGATGCCCTTGATATTGAGATCCTCCACG
>CAZKFR010000088.1:0-13129 GCA_964552015.1 uncultured Rhodothermaceae bacterium
GGGGGCGCCCTCGCTGGCCCGGACACGGAGGCACGTAGCTTATCGAAAACCGGGCCGGGATGCCAGCCGCCCCAGCGGTTCCTCCTGATCCGGGTCATCCCCGCGCCTGCGGGGAAGAGGTTATGCTCTCCAGATATCCTAGATAGGGTCTGGGGTCATCCCCGCGCCTGCGGGGAAGAGAGCCAGAATGACCGGCCGCACGCTTGCGCAGGCGGGTCATCCCCGCGCCTGCGGGGAAGAGTCACTCCATCCTCCTCTCGCAGAGTCCAGTCGGGGGTCATCCCCGCGCCTGCGGGGAAGAGGACAAACTCAATCTTCCTGATGGGTTTAGGTGAGGGTCATCCCCGCGCCTGCGGGGAAGAGGCAACTTCCTGCGTTATCTGCAAACGCTTGGGAGGGTCATCCCCGCGCCTGCGGGGAAGAGAGCCAGCACCGAGGGATTCCGCATCAGCGCCGGGGGTCATCCCCGCGCCTGCGGGGAAGAGGTGACCTGCTGCCTGCCGATGATGGAGAGAAGGGGGTCATCCCCGCGCCTGCGGGGAAGAGTCCGAAGCACGCCGGGCGACGGGAAGCTAAATAGGGTCATCCCCGCGCCTGCGGGGAAGAGGCCAACGTAAGAAGGGGGCTCACGGTGCGTGAGGGGTCATCCCCGCGCCTGCGGGGAAGAGAGATAGCCCGGAGACTGACCCGCTACCGTATCGGGGTCATCCCCGCGCCTGCGGGGAAGAGCGGCTGATGTTACGGTTGTTGTACAGGAAGAACGGGTCATCCCCGCGCCTGCGGGGAAGAGGCTGGCGCTAAACACGGAGTATGAGCGCGTGTGGGGTCATCCCCGCGCCTGCGGGGAAGAGCACAATGACGGGTCGATCCTGTTCAAGCGAGCCGGGTCATCCCCGCGCCTGCGGGGAAGAGCATATCGGGGGATGCTGATATACTCCGCACCGGGGGTCATCCCCGCGCCTGCGGGGAAGAGAGATCGGCTACCTCAGAGGAGGAGAGGGCGCGGGGGTCATCCCCGCGCCTGCGGGGAAGAGATCGGCGGTGTGCTCAAGGGGGCGGCCTCGGGCGGGTCATCCCCGCGCCTGCGGGGAAGAGGTGGAGGAATCGGTGCAGGCGCGATTTGCTAGGGGGTCATCCCCGCGCCTGCGGGGAAGAGGCACGTCCGGGGTGTCTATGGCAACGGGCTCCAGGGTCATCCCCGCGCCTGCGGGGAAGAGCACAATGACGGGTCGATCCTGTTCAAGCGAGCCGGGTCATCCCCGCGCCTGCGGGGAAGAGCATATCGGGGGATGCTGATATACTCCGCACCGGGGGTCATCCCCGCGCCTGCGGGGAAGAGAGATCGGCTACCTCAGAGGAGGAGAGGGCGCGGGGGTCATCCCCGCGCCTGCGGGGAAGAGATCGGCGGTGTGCTCAAGGGGGCGGCCTCGGGCGGGTCATCCCCGCGCCTGCGGGGAAGAGGTGGAGGAATCGGTGCAGGCGCGATTTGCTAGGGGGTCATCCCCGCGCCTGCGGGGAAGAGGCACGTCCGGGGTGTCTATGGCAACGGGCTCCAGGGTCATCCCCGCGCCTGCGGGGAAGAGCGCACACGCACACCGGAGCAGCTACCAACCAGGGGGTCATCCCCGCGCCTGCGGGGAAGAGGAGAGCTGGATCGTCCAGAAGGGCGACCCGACGGGGTCATCCCCGCGCCTGCGGGGAAGAGGACGCCGACGACGCGCTCGCACGCCTGAGGGGGGGGTCATCCCCGCGCCTGCGGGGAAGAGAGAAGGCAGAAGGCATGTGGATTGCCCTCTGGAGGGTCATCCCCGCGCCTGCGGGGAAGAGGATGATGCTGGTGATGATGTGCGCGTGGCTGGCGGGTCATCCCCGCGCCTGCGGGGAAGAGTTTTTTCGCCCTTTTCCTGGGGCGCGGAAGTCGGGGTCATCCCCGCGCCTGCGGGGAAGAGCGTACAGGGGGTTTGTGCTGGTTTTAAAAGGGGGGGTCATCCCCGCGCCTGCGGGGAAGAGTTGCCCTTACGGCGAACAAGTACCCAGGTTGGAGGGTCATCCCCGCGCCTGCGGGGAAGAGGGATCTGAACGCTGGTACCTATTCGCAGCAAGGGGGTCATCCCCGCGCCTGCGGGGAAGAGATGAGCGTGCGCGTCTGCGTCCCGGACGCCATAGGGTCATCCCCGCGCCTGCGGGGAAGAGCCCGGTTTGAGTTCAGGCGGCGCGGTCGGCCGCGGGTCATCCCCGCGCCTGCGGGGAAGAGCACCTTCGCAAGCTCCTTCTGAAGCGCCTCGCCGGGTCATCCCCGCGCCTGCGGGGAAGAGCGGCCATGCCCTCCCCGCTCCGGGCGGCCTGGGGGGTCATCCCCGCGCCTGCGGGGAAGAGACCTACCGAAATGACCGTGCAGGTTGCCAACGGGGGTCATCCCCGCGCCTGCGGGGAAGAGCCACCACCCGGAGCCGGAGCCGGTACAGGTGGAGGGTCATCCCCGCGCCTGCGGGGAAGAGACTAAAAATTAGCCCGGAAACGCCGGTTCTTATGTCAAAGAACGGAAAAAAAGCGCCGGTACGCAATCGGTACCGGCGCTTCGCTCACCGTGTTTTCGTCAGGCAGGGCGTACCATCAACAGGCCGTATCCGAAGGCCCGTCCCCGCCCGAGGCCTTCCCGCAACGTGCGCGTGAAGGCGTGCCGGTCGGTGACCCGCAGCGTCCCGGTGAACTCGACCTCGTGGAAGGTCATGCCCTTGCCCCGGGGACGGCCGCGCTCGGTACGGACGATCCGCCGTGCTACGATGGGGCCCGGCGCACAGGCCTCGACGGCGAACCCCCTCCGCTCACCCTGCCGTTCGAGCCAGCCCCTCAGCTCGGCCTCACGCCAGGCGGCAATCGCCTCGGGCGTCGTCGGGGTGTCTCCGGGCCGGCCCATCCGCCGGAAGGCCAGCTCCGGGTTGATCCCCACGGCCACCCGGCGCTTCTTCCCGTCGCGGAAACCCTTCCGATCCACGGTCGGGTTGGCGCGCAGGAAGAAACGCAGCGGGGTGTCCATCGGGATGCGCTCCGGGTCGAACGTCTTGGTCTGCACCCGGGCCGTGCCGTCGAGGAACGACCAGTCGGGGGCGTGGGTGCTCTGGACGAGCAGGCTGTGGTGCGGGCCTCGTTCGTCGAGGCTGAAGAGGAACGGCCGTGCGCCCCCGTCGCGGGGCACGCCCGGGAAGGCTTTCCAGGCGAGCTGGTGGGCCTGGTAGGGGTCGAGGTGCCGCCAGCGGGGGCGACCGCGGGGCAGATGGAGCAGGCTAACGTACAGCATCGAAATAGGTCTGGTGTAGGTTGTCGGAGGAAGGTGCGGCGATGGGCAGGCGCAGCCGGGTAAAGGGCGCAGCGGCATAGGCCCGGCGCGGGCCGATGAGCCGACCCCGGCGCGTGCCGTGGGTGACGGAGCGGGCGTCGGCCAGGGCCGGGGGCAGCTCGCTCCGCTCGAAGTAGCCGTCCAGCCACACCGTGAGCGTGTCGGCGGGCCGCCCCCGCCGCCACGTCCGGTCCCCGCGAGGGAAGGCCCGGCCCGTGGCCAGGGTGGCCTCACGCAGCGCCGCGAACGGGTCGTCGCCGGCCGGCTCGGGCAAGAGCGGCAGGGACGGCGGGCAGGATCGCCGGCCCAGGAAGGTCACGTAGACGGGCCGCCGCAGCGCCTGTTCGGCCCCGGCCACGGCTGCCCCCTCGCCCTCGACGAGGACGACGAAGTGGGCGTCGTGGTGATAGTCCCGCGAGGTGAGCGTGCGCGGCCTGCCCTCGCGGGTTTCCACCGTGTGGAAGTCGCGCAGGACCCGCCCGGGCCGCACCGTGGCGGCGTGGACGCGGAGGGCCTGGTGCAGGTCGAGCAGCCGCTCGTCGGCGCGGGGGATGCCCAGGGCGGCGGCCACGAGCCCGATCACGGCGGCGCGGCCGGGGAACTCGCCCGCCTCGCGGAGCTGCCCGAAGCCGGTGTCCGCCCAGCTCTGCATCGGCCCGTAGAGATGAAGCAGGAATCCAGGCATGGCTCAGGCGTTTGCGTTGGTGTGGCGGCGAAGGAAGGCCCACAGGTCCGAGAGCTTCTCGGCCCGCTGGTACGGCCCGTCGGGCAGGTCGCCCTCGAGCACGAAGGCGGCGGCGCGGTCGTCCAGTTCGTAGGCCGTCACGAGGCGGTCGTAGCGACGCAGCATCCGGCGGATGCTCTCGGCCACGTAGCCGTCCTCGGTGGCCGGCACCGGCGCCTCGAAGGCCGCCGCCAGCGAGCAGGGCGTCTTGACGTCCCGGATCACCAGCAGCGCCGCCTCGGCCGGGCTGTGGCTGGCGAACGAGTTCTGCTTGCCCGAGGGCGAGACGCGGCAGGCGGCATCGAAGACCACCTCCAGCGCCTCCACCGCCGCGTCGCGATCCCCACCCAGGTTCTGCACGAGCAGGTCGAAGTCGCACGAGAAGTACTTGTAGTAGACGGCGCTGTTGAAGTCCAGCTCGCCGATGTGGCCGCTGCCGCGCTCGTCGGTGTCCTGCTTCCAGTCGTCCACGGCGGTGAAGTAGTCCGTCTCGGTGACGGTGGTATGCGTGGCGATGGGGTGGGCCACCTGCATGGCGGCGTCGACGGCGGCGAAGGCGTTGGCCTCGTCCGTGGTCATCCGCCCGAAGAGGGCCACGTCCACCCCGTCGGTGGGGCGCTCGTTGATCCCGCTCTCGGCGGCGACAGTCTTGCTCAGGTCCTTGATGGCGCTCTTCGTGAGCTTCCGGTCGGACTCGACCGTCTCGCGCACGAACTGCGTCAGCCGGGCGATCTCGCCCTTCGTGAGAAAGACGATCTGGGAGGTCTTGAGAGCAAACTCGTCGTCCTTATTGACCTTCTCGGCCTTACCGAGGCCGTTGGCGACGGCCTCGCAGACGATGCCCAGGCGTTCGAGCTTTTCGGCGTCGCCCTCGTAATCGCCTTTCAGCGACTCGTAGATCATCAGGGGGATGTGGAGCGAGCGGGTGGAGATCTTGTCGCCGAGGCGCTGGGCCACGTAGGGCGACTTGCGGATGGCCCGCTTGAGGGCCTGCGAGGAGATGCGCCCGCGTTCGGTGCCGCCGAAGTAGGCGGTCTTGGGCCGGCCGAAGTCGTCGCGGTTGAGGTTAGCCGGGGCGTGGGGGGTCAGCAGATGGAGTTCGATCAACATGGTCGTTTACGGTATGATGGGTTAGACGGTATCAGGAGCGGTTTCCTTAGAGGATTCAGGTGTAGCGCCTTCAAGATGACTGAAATAGTCGTTTGCCCAGCACGAAACGACGGACTTTGGATCGTCCGTGAACAGGAAGATTAGCAGGTTTTCCGCATCATCGGGTTTGACGCGAACGCCTTTCTGGCGGAAGTACCTGAAGACACGGCTGAGCGCTTCGAGGCGACGAGGTGTTTCCGGTGGCTGGTTGACGAGCCGTGCGAAGCGAGCAACAGAGACAATGGGGGCCTTGCTTTTCGGTGGCTTGAAGGCACAGGCTGCGCCGAAACTCGAACAGGCTGTCCCCTCTTCCGAAGCGAGTGCAAAGAGGTGGAGAGAGCGAGCGAGTCGTGAGATGACATGGCGTGATTCCTCCTCTGAGAGTTCGCGCATCCACGATTCATTGCCAAGACGTTCCCAGAGAGCAGCAATCATGAGTAGGTTTGGCTCTTGCTCTGCAGGTGCCCATCGTCGGAAAGCGGCACGTATGGCGGTGACCACGTCATGCGGCTCATACTGTTGAATCCACGGCGGACGTTGGATCAGGCGTCGAAGAAGACTTGCTTCCCGGCGGAGTTGGGTCCAGTTGGGTATGCGGTCGGCGGGGTTCATGCGTCTGCGGGTTCAGGTTTGACGGACCGAGCTTTGGAGATTTCTTTGTAGAGCATTTTGCGGGCGGCGTGGGCGTAGGGCATGGTGCGCGGGAGGGTGCTGTAGTGCTCGAAGACCGGCTGGTACTGCTGCCAGACCTCGCGGATGACGGTCTCCTCCCAGCCGGCTTTCAGGACCGTCTCCTCGGCCACGAGCGCATCCGGGCCGCGCCCGGCCACGTCGGCAATCCGGCCGGCGTAGTCGATGAGGTGCCCTTGCACGGCCCGCCAGAAGGCCGCCAGCGTGTCCCGCCCGAAAGGAATGCCGCCATCTGGATTTTTTAGCGGATTAGGCTTATCCCGAAGATTCTTCCTTTTGTCTTCTAGGCGGAACGGGCCATCCTCCTGAAGCTTCAATTTCCCATTTACTCCCTTCAATTCCGCATCTACTCCCTGCGTGCGTCTTACTGCTTTTCTCAACTCTTCTGACACCTTAGACGCGAAGACGCTGGCCTCGTGCATGAGCCGGGCGCCCGTCTCCATCAGACGTGCCCTCTGGGCTGGGTCATCGCCCAGAAGTGGGAGGTAGAACGTATCCTGCTCGATGCCTCCATGGACGTTCTTCTGCTTGCTGAGCATGTGGAAGCCAAACACGAAGGCGCCCGGCTTGCGGCCTTCCCGGAGGAACCACCGGCGCAGTGGCGACGCGCTGAGCTGGGCCACCACGGGCGCCAGCGTGTACGCGGCCCGGTCCCGGTCGGAGAGCCCGCCAAAGAATGCCGCTCCGATGGCCTCGGTGATTCCTTCGATGCGCTGCACGAGGAAGGGGCGCTCGCCCGTCACGTCGCCGGTTTTGCGGTCGTACAGCTTCTCGGAGGGCACGTTGGGATGCCGGAAGAGGCGGTCGGCGCGAGCGCCGCTTTCCACGTCGCCCTTGGTGCCATAGGCGATGCCGGTGCTTTTCTTGGACGCCTTCCGGGCCACGAGTCCTTCGACGCGCTCGCCGGTGACGGGACAGATGCCCTCGCCCTTCTCGTACCAGAGCCAGTGGTAGGCCGTCATCCAGCCCAGCCCGGCGCGCAGCGTGATGCCGCCCACGGGCACGTCGGCTTCGGGTGGATCGGCCCAGAAGAGGCCGTCGTAGTCGCCCGGCCGGAGCGCGTGCGGGTCGGCGTAGGCGCCGGCGTACTCTCGCTGCTGAGCGCGGCTGAGGACGTTGAGCCAGATCGTGCGGCGCAGCCAGAGGGTGCCGTCCGGGCCGGGGTCGGTGACGAGCACGCGCACGGGCGTATCGCCGTTGGTGCCCTTCTGGTAGCCCCGGCCTCCGGTGCCCTCGTAAAAGGTGTTGCGGGCGAAGAGGAAGAGCCCGGCCTGTTCCGGCGAGACGGCCCAGTCGGCATCGGCGCGGTGGAGAAACTGGCGATCGCCTCTGGCCGAGATGAACACGGCCACTTCCAGCCCCTCCGCTTTTTTCTCATCGAACGGAGCCGGGGCCTGCATGAAGCGAGGGCCGTCGCCGGTGAGGGCGAAGCGTTCGCGCCAGGGGGCCACACGCGCCTCGAACTCGGCGTCCGTCATCGGCGCAGCGATGCGCCCGGCCAGCTCGGCCGCGTCGGCGGGTTCGAAGAGCCATTGCGCCAGGAAGCTCATCAGGTTCAGCGCGGCCACGTCGTAGAAGGCCTGCGCGTAGTCGAGCGCGTAGGGCGCGTCCGGCTCGGTGAGCAACTCGCGAAAGCTCTTTTCGACGCGCTCGCCTTCGGGTGTGCGGAGCCGGAAGCGCTGGTGTTCAAAGACGTTCATGGGGTCGGGCATGGTGGTTTCGTGGGAGGGTTAGAGATCTTCGAGCGGGACGTCCTCGGCGGCCGGGGGCGTGTCCTTCGTGCGGGCCACGGTGAGGCCGAGGATCGGATCGTAGGCGCCTTCGACGGACGGATGCCGGAACGTGCCGTCCGCCTCCAGCAGCAGAAAGAGGCGGTCGTCGTAGGGGTGTGTCTCCCGCCACCAGCGGTAGAGGCCGGCGAGCGTCTCGGGCGGGTCGGCCTCGGCCGGGCGCGGGCCGTACCAGGGGAAGCTGACCGAGGCCAGGGCGAGGGCTTCCTCCACGGCCAGCCGGGCCTTCCAGTCGTCTTCGGCCGGCACCGCGAGCGGGCTACCGGACCCGAGCGGTACCGGCCCGTTCGGCGTCGGGCGAAAGAGCACGGCGGCGGCGCTGTGGGCGCCGTAGCGGGTGGTCAGGGCCACATGCTCGCCGGCGTCGCTGCGGTCGTTGCGGGGGCTGCGCATCACCGGGAACTGGTCCGGGGCGGTGAAGAGCGCCTGCCGGGCAGCCCGCTCCATCTCATCGCGGCGTTTCTTGAAGCGCTCGCGGGCGGCGCGGAGCCGATCCGGGTCCACCCCGAGGCGCTCGGCCGTCCAGTGCGCTTCGTCCCGGTCGTAGAGGTCGGCCACGAGCGTGCGGCAGGCGTCGGGCAGCGTCCACACCGGGTTCTCGCGCACGAGCACGGCGCTGCGGGCCAGCGTATCGGCGTCGTAGACGTAGACGCTCGTCCCGAAGTCGAGCCGGAGGCGAACCTCGGCGTCCGGCATCAGCACACCCAGGACGGGCGCGTCGTGGGCGTGGCGGCGGCCGGGGCGGTCGTGCCGGTGGAGGCGGCCGGCGCGCTGGAGCAGCAGGTCCACCGGCGCCAGGTCCGAGAGCATCGCGTCGAAGTCCACGTCCACGCTCTGCTCGATGACCTGCGTGGCGACGACGACGCGGGCCGCCGGGCGAAGCGGGTTGTCCGGCGCGGGCGGGCCGAAACGGTCGAGCAACGCTTCCTCCTTCGCGTTGCGGTCGTGCCGGGTGAAGCGGGCATGGAGCAGGTCGGCCTCGATGCCTTCGGCACGCAGCGCCTCGAAGGCGGCCTGCGCCTCGCGGACGGTGTTACGGATCCAGGCCACACAGCCGCCCTGCAGCACCTTCTCCCGCACCCAGGCCACACCCGCCGCCGTGCGGTCGTCGGCCTCGCCGGCGGCCTCGATGGGCTCGACGCGCACGTCGGTCCGCCGGGCCGCCTCGGGCGCGGGGTCGGGCAGCACGGTGACGGGCGCGTCGCCCACGGCGTGCAGGAGCTGCGGGTAGGCGTCGGCCTCGGGCGGTGCGGCCGCGCCGTAGGCGGCGAGCAGGCGGCGGCGCAGGCCGGCGGGGAGCGTGGCCGAGAGGAGGATGACCTTGGCGCCGAGTGCGCCGAGCCAGGCCAGCAGGTGCTCCAGCAGCACGCCCATGTAGACGTCGTAGGCGTGCACCTCGTCGAGGACGACCACCTTGCGGGCCAGCCCGAAGAGCCGCACGAAGCCGTGCCGCACGCCCATCGCGCCGAGCAGGGCCTGGTCGATGGTGCCCAGGCCGAGGGGCGCCAGCAGCGCCCGCTTCGAGGGCTGCACCCAGGAGGGCGCCACCACCTCCGACGGCGGCGTCGGATCGCGGGGATCGGCGCGGCGGGCGCGGTCGAAGACGGTACGGCGGGTCCGTTCGCGCAGCGCCCGGTAGTCGCGGAAATAGTGCTTCGCCCCGTGGGCCAGCGCCAGCGCCAGGTCCGTCTCGCCCCGGATGCGTCCGGCGTAGCGTTCGACGCGGGCAAAGAGCGCGTTGGCGGTGGCCTGCGTGGGCAGGGCGGCATAGAGGCCGGCCGCCGTGCCGTGCCGGAACGCCTGTGTGGCCAGGAACAGCGCGATCTCCGTTTTGCCCAGCCCCATCGGCGCTTCCACCACAACGATCTCCGGCCCGTCCGCCTGGCCGAAGGGAATGCCGCATGCCGCTGCCTGGAAGCCCGGTCGCGGCTGCCACGCCTCCCCGTCGGGGCTGAACAGCGCGGCGAACAGTTCCGCCACCGTGCCCTCGGGGGGATGAACGTCAGCGATCAGGCCGGCCTCGCGCAGCGCCGTCTCGGCCGTGCGGGCCTCGCGATGACGGGCGAGGTACGCCTCGGCCCCGGCGCGGTCGGTCACGTCGGGCGAGAGCGGGAAAGAATCGGCGTTGGAGCCGAACCAGTCAGCCACGGAGACGAAGCCGGCGGTGAGGAGCAGAAATGCCGGGGGCGGGTCCGGCGGCAGCGGGAGTGGCGGGCCGAAGTGGTGCGCCAGCTCGACGAGCAGGGCCGGGGCGAGATCGCTAAGCGGCGGGGCCAGCACCCGGTCGTCCAGGTCCACCGCCTCGTCCGGGTAGAGCGTCCCGTGGTGCCCGGCGCCGACGCGGATCAGCGGCAGCAGCGTGAGCCAGTTCGTATCTACTCCATCCGGCAGACCGAACAAGTCATAGGTAGTAAAGATACGGGCCGTGCCTGCACCGTGGTCGAAGCCCGTGCCGTTCGGCGCGGGGCCGGACCAGATCGTGCCGTAGCCGTACGCCCAGCCCTGTGGCGACTTGGCCTGGAAGGCCGGGTAGAGCTTACCCACGTCGTGCGCAGCGGCGGTGAGGACGAGCGCGCGGCGGACGGCTTCGGGGTCGGCGTCGGGCCAGAGGGCACAGAACCGCCGGAACAGGTGCGGGTCTTCCCGCAGCCACGTCTCGGCCACGAGCCCCACGTCGAGCAGGTGCAGCGGCAGCGGGTGGCGCGTCCACGGCGGCGGGTTCCCGTCGTCGTCGCGGTCGCGCTCGTTCGTCTTGGCCCAGAGGCGGTAGAGGAGCTGTTCAGGAGGCATCTGCTTTTCCTTTCGTTTTCTTCCCAGCGTCTGCCGGCGGCTGTTCGACGAGCCAGAGGCCGTCGTAGCGGACGGGACGGCGGGTGGCGGGGCCGTGGCTCCGGAAGGCGTAGCCCTGCGCCGTGGGGCGGCTCCAGGCCATCACGGCCGAGGTGCGCGCCGTGGCGTCGTCCAGCACGGCCTGCCAGAGCTTGTGGCGCATCCGCTTGTCGAGGCGGCCGACGAAGAGGCCGGGGCGGACCTCCAGGCAATAGCGCGAGAGCAGGCCACGGGTGCGCTTCGGGGCGTTGGTGAGGCTGAAGATGACCATGGGGCGTGTCGGATCGGGTCAAAAGGGCAGGCCGTCGTCGGCGTCGTCGAACGGGGAGGGCGGCTTCGGGCGCGTGGGCTTCGGCGGGCGATCGCCGTGCAGTTCGGCGGCGATTGCGCGGGCGTCGGGCAGGCGGGGCCGGTGCTGCCAGGGGGCGTCCTCGGGGCGGGCCGTCTCGGCCCGGCAACCACCGAGTTCCTCCGGCGCCCCCTGCTCGCCTTCTCCGGCATCCAGCAACGTCTCGATGCCGGGGATGAGCCGCTCCAGCAACTTCACGCGGCGGAAGCCGTCGCGCAGTTCGTGGCGCACCCGGCGGTCCAGGTCATGCGTGCTCTCGGCCGCCAGCCGGAAGGCCGCCGGCGCGGCCAGCTCCATCTTGTAGAGGTCCGCCAGGTCGTGCACGAAGGCCAGCGGGTAGCCGGTGTGGATGAAGCCGAGGGCGGCGCTGTAGCCGGCGATCAGGATGGCGGCGTGGCAGACGCCGTAAAGGCAGGCGTTGGCCGCCGAGAGGGCGCGGTTGACCGGGTCCTGGCTGCTCCAGTCGGAGCGGTCGTAGTGGCGCCCCTGCCAGTCGATGCCGTGCTCCTCGGCCAGGCGGCGGTAGATGGCGCGGACGCGGGCGCCCTCCATCCCCCGGAGTTGCTCGATGGAACGCTTCTGCGGCGGCTCTTCGAGAAAGCGCATCCGGTACATGGCGCGGGCCACCGCCAGGCGGCTCTTCGGGTTGAGGGCCAGGCGGGCCTGCCGGAGGAGGCGGTACGAGTGCGCGGCGCCCTCCTGCCCGGCGCTGTAGAGCCGCACCCCGCCCTCGCCCGTCCAGATGACGAGCGTGCGGTTCTCGGCACAGAGCTTGACGGCCGCGTGCGTGATCGTCGTGCCCGGCTCCAGCATCAGCACGGCCGAGGCCCCCACCGGGAGCTGCGCCCGCACGCCCCGCCGGTCCGTGACGACGAGGGCCGCGCCGTCCACCTCCACCGTGCCATACTCCACCGAGAAGACGGCGATGCGGTTGCGCAGCGGCATGACAGGCGGCTTGTTCGGCTTCATGGCAGTCCAGACGTGGGCAGGTCAGGAGGAAGGATACTGGCGGGCGGCCTCACGCAACGCACGGACGACGCGCTCGACGAGGGCCGGAGGCTCCAGCACGCGCAGCTTCGCCCCCCACGAGAGGCACCACGCGGCCACGTCGTCCAGCCCTTCGACTTCGAAGGACACCACGGCGCTGCCGTCCGGATGCTCGGCTTCGATCTGCTGCGTGGGGTGGTAGGCTTTTCGGTGGAAATAGGGCACCGCTTCCGGCGCCACGAGCAGCCGAACCAGGTACACATCGTCGCCCGCCACGACCCGGAAGCGGTCGCGGGCATACAGGTGCAGGTCGAAGCCCTTCGGCGGGTCGAAGTGCGTGCCGGTCAGAAGACGCACCGAGCGAAAGCCGGGCAGCGCGAAGTCCTTGACGCGGTGGTCCCGGCAGCACCAGGCCGCCAGCAACCACGATCCCCCGCGCACGTGAAAGCCGAGCGGATGCAGGCGTCGCTCCGTCGAGAGGTGCTGGCGGGAGGCCGTGTAATAGGCCACTTCGATGGGGATGCGCTCGCGGACGGCGGTCAACAGAGTCCGAAAAAGGACGGGGTCGAACGGCGCCATCGGCCCATCGGGCCCCTCGAAATCCCACAGATCCGGCTCCGATTCCGGCTCGAACGAAAAAGCTTCGGCGAGCCAGACCCGCTCGAGGCACTGTATGGCGTTCTTCAGCGGTACGGCAAACGGCGTCGGCGCCAGCAGGGCGCGTGCCGCCAGGGCGGCCACCGTCAACGCCTCGGCCTCCGTTTCGGTGAGGCGCACCGGGAGCGGCGGAAGCGGACGCGCCCCCGGAGCGAGGCGGAACCGCTTGTAGAGGCCATCACGCCGTGACGTGACGAGGCCGTCAGCAGCCAGCGCCGTCAGGTGGCGCCGCACGGTGCGGTCCGTGACACCGAGGCGCCGGGCCAGTTCGTTCTGGGTCAGTTCGGCACCGGTACCCAGCAGGGCAAGCAGATCGGAACGTGTATCGGGACCAGGCATGCGGCTTTCGGGGCTAGGCACGTGGCAAGGTACGCGCGTGCAACGATTGTTTCGGACATCCGTGTCCGGTCGTTCCCCTTGAACACCCCCGGCATGTGTTCATAACCCCCCAATACTGGCAAAAAATCCACGCCGCCGACTGACCTTAATCTTATACTTCTCGATCCTGATGAGAATAATCTACTGGCACAGAATTGCCAGGTCTTTCATTGATCAATCTTACTGAAGGTAGCGATGCCACAAGCAATGTAGCCGCACCCTTCATGGGTGCGCTTCGC
>CAZKFR010000089.1:0-13041 GCA_964552015.1 uncultured Rhodothermaceae bacterium
TGCAGACCGTAGCCACGCGTGCCACCATGGCCCGGTAGGCCGCCCCTTCCGTGCCTCCGGTACCATTTTCATGGCGGCTGGCATCGTGATGAGCGTGCCACAGGGGGCTGTCGAGAATACTTCCGGGCAAGGCGGTATCCGTAGCCCATCATCTGCTACGCTGCCCCTGGCGTCTCGAGGACTGTTCGGGGGGGCGCAAGAGCGCGCAGTATCTGAATGGGTGGTCATACTCTCCAGGAAGTGAAACCACCCGGCTGCGAGGTGGCAAGACATCAGCGGGTGGTGTCCGGTTTGCCCCGGTGTCCTTTCCGAACCCTGTCCGGTAAAGCCGGTAAATGGTTTTTATTGTTGATGAAATTAAACTTATTGCTTGATTTTACGTAGTCTATGGGTAGGACATTGCCGGCAGGGCAGTCTGTGCTCACGGGATCATGTGGTCAGGATAGGTGGAGGGGGCAATCAGAAACACATCCTTGCCGTTTTGCTCACATTCTGTGCCTTCCCCTGACGTCATGATTCGTGATTTTCTCTTCTCTTCAGGCAACACGAGTGCGGCGTACTACATGGGCCTGAGCCATATAGGGTTCGCTGGGTTTGTGCGGTGCTTCGGGCGCTTTACTACGTCTCATTGTCTCCTCCCGGGTTTCGGCTTTCGTGCACCCCGTCAGGGTACGATGCGTCAGGAGGTTCCACAGGCCGTTCCTTTCCCTGTTTCTGCCTCTCAATCATCACCGCTCTATGAAAACGGCCTGCTTCCTCCTCCTTGTGGTCCTCTGGCTGCTACCCGTGCACGCCCGGCAACAGGTTGCCCGGCCTGAGATCGACGTCACGACCCCGAAAGCCACGCCTGCCTTCAAACACCTCACCGTCGAAGACGGGCTGGTGGAAAACACCCCGCGAGCCATGGTGCAGGATCACGAAGGGTTCCTGTGGATCGTCACGATCAACGGCCTCCAGCGCTACGACGGGTGCAGCTACAAAACCATCAAGCCGGTGGACGGGGACAACCTGTCCGTGGCCGGCAGCCTGAACACCGGACTCTTCGAGTACAGCCGGCACAACCTGTGGGTGATGGGGAACGATGGCCTGAGCCGCTTCGACCGAGCCTCGGAGACGTTCGAGCACTTCGTCCATGACTCCGACGATCCGAACAGCCTGCTGGGCCGCAATGCCTATTCCATGACCGACAACGGCCCGGGCATCCCGCCGGACGTGCGGGCGAAGATCTTCGAGCCGTTTTTCACGACGAAGCCGACCGGCTCGGGGACGGGTCTCGGCCTGAGCCTCTCGCACGACATCGTCACGCAGGGCCACGGCGGCACGCTCACCGTCGAGAGCACGCCCGGCGCGGGCGCGGCGTTCGTCGTCACGCTCCCGCTCCGAAACGTGCCCTCCTCCCCTATCCCCAACAACCCCTGAACCCATGAAAAGCAACATTAAGATCCTCGTCGTCGATGACGAGCACGACGTGGAACTGCTCTTCCGACAGCGTTTCCGCCGCGAGATCCGCAAGGGCGAGATCGAGTTGCTCTTCGCCTTCTCCGGCGAAGAGGCGCTGCAGGTGCTCGACCGGCAGGGCAAGACGGACGTGGTGCTCGTGCTGAGCGACATCAACATGCCGGGCATGACCGGGCTCGAACTGCTCTGCCGCATCAAGTCCGAGCCGCCGCCGGTGCCCGTCTGCATGATGACCGCCTATGGCAACGACACATATCTCCGGCGCGCCCACGAGTGCAACTGCGATGGCTATCTGACCAAGCCCATCGACTTTCCCGCGCTGAAACAGCGTATCCGAAGCTTCGCCAACGGCCAGGCCTCCTGAGGGCCCTCCTTTCCTGCCTCTTATCCCGGTACGACGATGCCTCCCTTCCGTCCCTCCCTCTCCCGCTTCCTGCCCGTCCTGTTGATCGCGTGCTGCCTGGCCGCCGTGCCGGCCCGTGCCCAGGAGACGAGGCTCCCCAACCCGGCCCTCCGCGAGGCGCCGGCGCTCCGCTTCGAGCACCTCTCGCTGGAAGACGGCATGGCGCAGGGCTCGGGCAACACGATCATGCAGGACCGCGAGGGCTTTCTGTGGATCGCCACGCAGGGCGGTCTCCACCGCTACGACGGCCACTCGTTCAAGGTCTACGCCAACACCCCGTTCGACACCACCTCGCTCTCGGCGAGTTGGGTGTGGGGCGTCACCGAGGCCGCCAACGGCGACCTGTGGGTGGGCACCGAAGGCGGCGGGCTCAACCGCATGGACCGCGCCACCGGCCGCTTCACCCACTACCGCCACGACCCGGCGGACGCCACGAGCCTTTCCAGCGACCGCGCGTTCTACGCGCTGGAGGACCGGCGCGGCGACCTCTGGGTGGCCACCCTCGATGCCGGCCTCGACCGGATGCGAGCGGGCGAAGACGGGCGCTTCAGCCACTTCCGCCATGACCCCGGCGACCCGGCGAGCCTGTCGAGCGACGTGCTCTTCTGGCTCGAAGAGGGCCCGGACGGCGACCTCTGGGTCAGCTCGGCCAACGGCCTCAACCGGATCGACCCGGAGACGGAGACCATCACCCGCTACCTGTACGATCCCTCGGTGGACCCCGGCTACCGGGCCCCGCAGAACGTCATCAGCACCTGGTTTCCGCCCGACACGCCGGGCGTGGTCTGGCTGGCCACGGGCAACGGCCTCGTGCGGCTCCACACCGACACCGGCGCACACGAACGCTTTCTCCTCGCGCCCGACGGAGCCCCCGAGAACCTGATCCATCAGGTCGTGCCCGATCCGTCGGCGCCCGGCATCCTGTGGGTGGCCGGGCCCGGCCCCGGCCTGGCCCGGTTCGACGTACAGGCCGAGGCGTTCACCTCCTACCGCCGCGATCCCCGCGACCCCCACAGCCTCGCCGACAACAACGTGCAGTCCCTGCTGCTCGACCGCTCCGGCACGATGTGGGTAGGCTACAACGGCGCGGGCCTGAGCGCGTTCAACCCCGGCGCCGTCAACTTCGCCCACCTCCGGCACGACCCCGACGATCCGGCGAGCCTCTCGCCCGGCACCGTGTGGGGCATCTATGAGGACCGCACGGGCACGCTCTGGGTGAACACGGCCAATGGCGTGCGTTCCTGGCTCACCCGCTTCGACGTCGCCACGGGTGAGGTCACCCGATACACGAACGACCCGAGTGACCCGGGCACCCTGCTGCGAGGAAATTCCTGGGCCTTCGCCGAAGACGCGGCCGGGCATCTGTGGGTTGCCGGGAACGGCGCCGGCGGGCTGAACCGCCTCGACCGCACCACCGGGCGCGTGACGCGCTTCCGGCCCGAAGGACGGCGCATCGGCGGGGTAAGACTGGTGGGTTCCCGCACCCATCCCGGCGTGCTCTGGGTGGGCCACGGCGGCGGGCTGGACCGCTTCGACATCGCCACGGGCCGCTTCACCCCGGTCTCGTTCCACCCGGGCGACGACTCCGGCGACCCGACGGTGTTGAGTGTGTACGAGGGGCCGGACGGCATCGTGTGGGGCGGGACGGTCAAGGGCCTCGTGCGCGTCGATCCATCGGCGGGGCCGGGGAACGAAACGGTGACGTGGGCCGCCGACTACGACCCGCGCGACACCACGTCCATCAGCGATCCGCGCGTTCAGAACATCGTCATGCGCCCCGAAGAGCCCGGCATCCTGTGGCTGGGCACCTTCAACGGCGGCCTCAACCGCTTCGACACCCGAACGGGAAAGGCGACGCATTACCTGAAAGAAGACGGCCTCGCCGACAACGTCATTTACGGCATCCTCGTCGACGACGAAGGCACGCTCTGGATCAGCACCAACGGCGGCATCAGCAACTTCGACCCGGACACCGGGACGTTCCGCAACTACGGCCTCGATGACGGCCTGATGGCGCTCGAATACAACCAGAACGCCTATGCGAAGGGCCGGGACGGCACGCTCTACTTCGGCAGCGGCAGCGGCGTGACGGCCTTCTCGCCCGAGCGGCTCCGCACCAACGCCATCCCCCCGCAGGTGGCCCTCGAAGACTTCAAGCTCTTCAACGAATCGGTGCCCGTCGGGCCGGATTCCCCGCTTCATGCGCCCCTTTCCGAGACGAAAACCATCACGCTCCGCCACGACCAGAACGAGGTCACGTTCGACTACGTGGCGCTCCACTTCGCCAACCCGAAGAAGAACACCTATGCCTACCGTCTGGAAGGCTACGACCCGGACTGGGTGGAGGCCGGCACGCATCGCTCGGCCACGTACACCAACCTGCCGCCGGGCGACTACACCTTCCGCGTGAAGGCCGCCAACGCCGACGGCGTGTGGAACGAGGCGGGCGTCTCGGTCGGGCTCGTCGTCACCCCGCCGTGGTGGCGCACGTGGTGGGCGTATCTCCTGTACGGGATCGTCTTCGCGGGCGGCGTCTTTGGCGTGGACCGCATCCAGCGGCGGCGGCTCCGGAAGAAAGAGGCCGAGCGCGCGCAGATCCGCGAGGCCAAAATCCGCGCCGAAGCCCAGCAGAAACGCCGCGAGGACGCCGAACGCCTGAGTGAGATCGGGCGGGCCATCACCTCCACGCTCTCCATCCGCGAGATCATCGACACCGTCTACGAGCACGTCAACGCCCTCATGGACGCCTCCGTCTTCGGCATCGGCATCTACAACGAAAAGCGCGGCCGCATCGACTTCCCGGCCAGCAAGGAACAGGGCGAGACGCTGCGGCCCTTCTTCTACCGCCTCGACGACCCGGACCGCCTGGCCGCGCGGTGTTTCAACCAGCGTCAGGAGATCATCATCAACGACTACGAGACCGAGTACCGGCAGTACGTGAGCCGGGACCTGCCGCCGGTGGAGGGCGGCTCGCCGAAGTCGGTGCTCTACCTGCCGCTCATCCATCAGGGGAAGGTCGTCGGCGTCATTACGGCGCAGAGCTTCGAGAAAGGGGCCTATTCCGATTATCACGTGAGCATCCTCCGCACGCTCGCCACCTATGCCGCCATCGCCCTCGACAACGCCGCCGCCTACCGCACGCTCAATGCCACCGTGGAGGAGCTCAAGACGATGCAGGCACAGCTCGTGCAACAGGAAAAGCTCGCCTCGCTCGGGCAACTCACCGCCGGCATCGCCCACGAGATCAAGAACCCGCTCAACTTCATCAACAACTTCGCCGAGGTCAACGAAGAGCTCGCCGACGAGCTTCGCGACGAACTGGCCCCGCATCCCGAGATCCTCGCCGACGTCGAGGATCTGCTGGACGACCTCCGGAAGAACGCCGCCGTCATCGCCACGCACGGCAAGCGCGCCGACGCCATCGTACAGAGCATGATGGCCCACGCGCGCGGCGGCGAGAGCCGGCGGGAGACGGTGGACGTGAACGCCTACGTCGACGAGTACCTCGGCCTCGCCTACCACGGCCAGCGCGCCCGCGTGCCGGACTTCAACGCCGAGATCATCCGCGACTTCGACGAAGCCGCCGGGCGCCTCGAACTCATGCCGCAGGAGATCGGGCGGGTGCTGCTCAACCTCCTCGGCAACGCTTTCGACGCCCTCCATGAACACACCTCGAAGCACCCCGGGACGTACGCGCCGAAGCTGACCGTCACCACGCGGCGCGAGAACGGGCACGTGGCGATCCACGTGGCGGACAACGGACCCGGCATCCCCGACGAGGTGCGGGCTCACATCTTCGAGCCGTTCTTCACGACGAAGCCGACGGGCTCGGGGACGGGTCTCGGCCTGAGCCTCTCGCACGACATCGTCACGCAGGGCCACGGCGGCACGCTCACCGTCGAGAGCACGCCCGGCGCGGGTGCGACGTTCGTCGTCACACTGCCGGCCTGAGCCCATGAACCACCCCTGAATCCACCCTAACCCCCCTACCCATGATGAAAATACTCGTAGTCGACGATGAGCCGGACGTGCGGATGCTGTTCCTTCAGCGCTTTCGCAAGGAGATCCGGGCCAAGGAGCTCGAACTCGTCTTTGCCTATTCAGGCGAAGAGGCGCTCGACTTCCTCGGCGACGGCAACCGGGCCGACGTGGTGCTGGTGCTGAGCGACATCAACATGCCGGGCATGACCGGGCTCGAACTGCTTCAGCGGATCAAGAATCAGCCGCCGCCGCTGCCGGTGTGCATGATGACGGCCTACGGCAGCGAAGCCTACCAGCGCGCCGCCGAGGACCACGGCTGCGAGGGCTACCTGACCAAGCCGATCGACTTCGCGGCGCTGAAACTGCGTATCCGAAGCCTGGCCGCGCCCGGGTGACGGCGTCCCTCGCAACCCGATGCGGCCCGCCTCAGGCACGGCCAACCACGCCCCACAGAAAACGAGAAACTCCGAAACGTAAGTCCAGAAGTCATGACCCTTACCCCTCAGATGGAAGCGGACATTCTGAAAGCGTACCATGTGTACTGGGATGCCTACTTGAAGGGAGATATCCCGACCATGTTCTCCCTGATGGACGAAACATGCACCATCATCGGATCGGGGAACGGCGAGGTGTTCGGCAACAGAGCGGAGGCCCTTGCCTATTGCGGCGCCACCGCCGATCAGATAGCCGATAAGGCTCAAATGAGGGATCGAAAGATCAGTCTGGTTGCCATGGGAGATCTGATCCAGGTGATTGAGACCTCCGATTTTTACGTGCTGGTCGATGACTCATGGACGCTCTACGGACCCGTCCGTATCTCCACCCTGATGGGCCAAAAAGGAGGGGCATGGATAATCTTCCATCAACATGGCTCCCTTCCGGATACCCGCACGGGCGGGGGCGAGCAGATCAACACCGACAGGATCAAGGAGGAAAACTACCGGCTGAAGGATGCCATCAAACGCCGCACGCTGGAGCTGGAGCAGAAAAACCGGGAGCTGGAAATCGAAGCCGCCCTCGAACGCGTCCGCGCCGTGGCCATGGGCATGCAGACGCCCGACGACCTGCAGGCCGTCGGCGAGGTCATTTTCACCGAACTGAAGACCCTCGGCTTCACCGATCTCCAGAACACCGCGATCATCATCAACACCGAGGAGAAGGAGACCATCCGAAGCTATTACTATTCGGATTCCGGCGTTAGCGGGACCATCGAGGCGAACTATGCCGCGCATCCGGTGTTGCGGCAGTGGGCCGCCGACATGAAGCACGCCCCCGACGGTTTCGCCACCATTCACATCCCGGAAGAAGAGTTCGACGCCTGGCGGCGCTACCGGGAGGAGATCGGCTATCCGCCCGACCCGAAGCTGGACGCGGCCACCTCGATCGACTATTACTCCTATTCGATCGGCCTCGGCGCCCTGAGCGTGTCGTCGTTCCGTCCGATCACCGACGAGCAGCGCGACACCCTGGAGCGGTTCCGGAACGTGTTCGGGCTCGCCTACCGCCGGTACGTCGATGTGGCGCAGGCCGAGGCGCAGGCTAGGGAGGCACAGATCGAGGCGGCGCTCGAAAGAGTCCGTTCCCGGTCACTGGCGGTCAACCGATCTAACGAATTCATTGATGTGGTTGGGGTGGTATTTCAAAACCTGAGCGCATTGAACCTACCCGTTGACTCCGTCACCATTGCGCTCACAACAAATGAAAACAACGATTGGGACGTATACGGCTGCGGAGAGGGAGACGCAGGCTTGACGGTATTGAAGTTCAGACTTCCTTACTTCAGCAATGCCTTTTCGAATGACATCATTGCCGCTCAAAACAGTTGCAATTCCGGGTATTTCAGCAAGATTTATTCCGAGGGGGAAAAAATGAATATTACGAATATGCATTCAAAAACACGGAATTAAAAAATCTTCCCGACGATCTGAAGCAAAGAGTATGGCAGAGCACGTCGTATGCGCTTTCTGTCGCTTATACCCCAAACTCATCGATCATGGTAAATGAGTTCAATGGAAAGGTATTGGGCGAAGAGCAGGCGGATATCTTAAAAAGGTTTTCGAGGGTATTCGAGCAGGCCTACATCCGATTCCTCGATCTGAAGAAGGCCGAAGCACAGGCAAGAGAAGCGCAGATTCAATTATGCCTGGAACGTGTGCGGGCTCGGGCCATGGCCATGCATGCGAGCGAAGAACTGGCCGAGACGGCGGCATTATTATTCAAACAAGTGGAGGAACTCGGCATCCCCCTCTGGTCGAGCGGCTTTCAGATCTGGAACGAGGACGACATCTCCACGACGGCCTGGATGTCCACGCCCGAGGGAGGCATCCAGGCGCCGTTCCGGTTGCCTCATACGGAGGATCCGTTCTTCAGGGAAATCCTCGACGCCCGCGAGCGGGGAAAGGACTTCCTCGTGTTCGAATCGTCGGGGGCATCGCTGGAAGAAACCTACCGGTACATGCACACACTTCTAGGCGTCAGGGAGATGCTCGGTGATATCGAGGCGTCCGGATTCACGCTGCCGACCTTTCAGGTCACGCATTGCGGCTTCTTCCCGCACGGGTACCTGATGTTCATCACGCGCGAGCTCTATCCGGAGGCGGCGGACATTTTTGGGCGCTTCACGCACGCTTTCGAGCAGACGTACACCCGTTTCCTCGATCTGAAGAAGGCCGAGGCCCAGGCGCGCGAGGCGCAGATCGAGGCGGCGCTGGAACGGGTGCGCTCACGGGCCATGGCCATGCACAAAGCGGACGAACTGGTTGAGGTGACCCTGCTGCTCCGAAAGGAGATGGGGCGCCTGGGCGTCGAAGAACTGGAAACCAGTTCCATTTACATCCACGATGAGACGACGGGGAAAACGGAATGCTGGTACTCCATACAGGACCGTAACGATGAACAAAACCTGATTTCCGACCACATGACGATCGACCTGCAGGACACGTGGGTCGGAAGGCAGATGCAGGCCTTTTATCGTTCCGGAGACCTGCAAACCTCCATCGTGATGCAGGGCGCCAACCGCACGGAGTGGATCACGTACTGCGCGGAACAATCCGATCTGTTTTCGGCCGAAGAATTTTATGGGGCGGAGATTCCGGAACGCACCTATCATCTGTACCGCTTCGACAACGGGTACATGGGCGCCGCCGCACCCGGCGAGATATCCGCCGAAAGCTGGGACCTGTTGAAGCGGGCGACGGCTGTCTTTTCGCTCGCCTATACCCGGTTCAATGACCTCCGGAAAGCCGAGGCGCAGGCCCGCGAGGCGCGAATCGAAGCCGCTTTGGAGCGGGTCAGGAGCCGGGCGATGGCGATGCAGGAATCGGCCGACCTGCTCGACATCGTGGTCAGGATGCGGGCCGAGTTCGTCGCGCTGGGGCATGAGGCGCATTATTTCTGGCACATGCGGTGGCTGCCCGACCGGTACGAGAAAGCCATGACCTCCGGCGACGGCGCCCGCATCGGGATGGTGATGGAACTGCCGCGCCATATCCACGGAGACATCCCCCTGCTGGCCGAATGGGAAAAGAGCGATGCACCCACGGTTGTGTATGCGATGGATGCCGATGCCGCCGTGGACTACGTGCATAAAATGATCACCCTGGGCGACTTTGAGCAGGTGGATCCCAGCGCCCCGACCCTGGAGGACGTCCGGCACATCGGCGGCCTGACGTTCATCATGGCGCGGACGACCCACGGCGAGATCGGGTACAGCCTGCCCGGCGTCGTGCCCGACGTGCCGGAAGCCGACCTGGCCACGCTGGTCCGCTTCGCCGGGGCCTTCGACCTGGCCTACCGCCGCTTCGAGGATTTGAAGCTCAAGGAACAACAGTACCGCGAAGCCGAGATCGAACTGGCGCTGGAGCGCGTCCGCGCCCGCACGATGGCCATGCAGCGAAGCGAGGATCTGGCGGACCTCTCCTTCGAGCTGGTAAAGCAGGTGCAGGCCCTCGGGGTCGCGACCTGGTTTTGCGCCTTCAACATCTATGACGAGGACGGGAAAGGCTCCCTGGAGTGGGGCAGCAACGGCGAGGGGGTCTTCCCTCTGTACCGAACCCCGAGAGAAGGCATCTTTCTCCGGTATTATGAAGCCGGGCAACGGGGAGAAACCCTGCTGGTCCATGAAATCGGGGAGGACGAGTGTCCCGCGCATTACGCGTACCTGTGCACCCTGCCGGGCGTCGGCGAGCAATTGCTCAAAATGAAGGATGCCGGAATTCCTTTTCCCACCTCCCAGATTGATCACGTAGCCTATTTCAAATACGGATACCTCATCTTCATCACGTACGAGCCGGTCCCGGAATCCCACGACATTTTCAAGCGCTTCGCCCGTGTTTTCGAGCAGACCTACACCCGTTTCCTCGACCTCCAGCGGGCCGAGGCGCAGGCCCGCGAGGCCGTCCGGCAGGCGTCGCTCGACCGCGTCCGTGCCGAGATCGCCTCGATGCGCACGACCGCCGACCTCGACCGCATCACCCCGCTCCTCTGGCGCGAGTTGACCACGCTCGGCGTGCCCTTCATCCGCTGTGGCGTCTTCATCGCCGACGAGGCGGCGCGCCACTTCCGCACCCACCTCGGACGCCCCGACGGCGCCGCCCTGGCTGCCTTCGACCTCCCCTTCGACAGCGCCCCCACCACCCGCGCCCTGGCCGAACACTGGCGCGCGGCGAAGGTCTACCGCGAGCAATGGGACCGCGCGCAGTTCGTCGACTGGATGCGCTCGATGGCTGAACAGGGCATCCTCGACGACGCGGCGTATCCGGGGGCCGAGGATCCGCCCGAGGCGCTCGCGCTGCTCTTTGCGCCGTTCGCGCAGGGCATGCTCTACGTCGGCAGCCCCGCGCCGCTCTCCGACGACGACGTCGCCGTGGTCCGGTCGCTGGCCGAGGCCTTCGCCGTCGCCTATGCCCGGTACGAAGATTTCCGCAAACTCGAAGCCGCCAAACGAACCGTCGAAGCGGCCTACGACGAACTCAACGAGGCCAAGGACCGCCTCGTGCAGTCCGAGAAACTGGCCTCGCTCGGCGCGCTCACTGCCGGCATCGCGCACGAGATCAAGAACCCGCTCAACTTCATCAACAACTTTGCCGAACTCAACGAGGAACTCGCCGACGAGGTGGCCGAGGCGCTCGACGCGGGCGACCTCGACGAAGTCCGCGCCATCCTCGACGACGTCCGGCAGAACGCGGCCATCATCAAGCAGCACGGCAAGCGCGCCGACGGCATCGTGCGTTCGATGATGCAGCACGCCCGCAGCGGCGAGGGACGGCACGAACCGGTGGACGTGAATGCGTTCGTCGAGGAATACCTCAACCTCGCCTATCACGGGCAGCGGGCGCGCGTGCCGGGCTTCAACGCGGAGCTGGTGACCGAACTGGGCGACGACGTGGGCACGGTGGAGATGGTGCCGCAGGAGATGGGCCGGGTGCTGATCAACCTGCTCGGCAATGCCTTCGATGCGGTCTGCGAATACGCCGCCTCGCAGAACGGGCAATACGCGCCGAAGGTGACGGTGACGACACGGCGCGAGAACGGGCAGGTGGCGATCCGCGTGGCGGACAACGGGCCGGGCATCCCCGACGAGGTGAAGGCGAAGATCTTCGAGCCGTTTTTCACGACGAAGCCGACGGGGTCGGGGACGGGTCTGGGGCTGAGTCTCTCACACGACATCGTGACGCAGGGGCACGGGGGGACGCTGACGGTGGAGAGCGCCCCGGGTCAGGGCGCAACGTTCGTCGTCCGGTTTCCCTCACACATGGTTCCCGTCCCCCCGCATTAGCACCCTGGTTTGAAGGTGTTTCAAAATACGGTACATTGTCCCACGCAGCCCCGGTGCTGCCCATCCCATTCTTTACCATGGCTCCCAGCACGATCCTCGTCGTTGACGACGAACCGGACCTCGAACTCTTGATCCGCCAGAAGTTTCGGAAGCAGATCCGGGACGGAGAGTTGCATTTCGCCTTCGCCACCGACGGCGTCGAGGCGCTCGAGCAGATTGCACAGGACGAGCACATCGACCTGATTCTGAGCGACATCAACATGCCCCGGATGGACGGGTTGACGCTGCTGGGTCATCTCGGCGGACTGGAGCGGCTGATCAAAGTGGTCATGATCTCGGCCTACGGGGACATTTCGAACATCCGCACGGCTATGAACCGGGGGGCGTTCGACTTCATCACCAAGCCTATCGACTTTGCGGATCTGGCGGCCACGATTCAGAAGACCCTGCGGGAACTGCAGACGCTCAAACAGGCTGCGGTGGCCGAGGCTCAGTTGCTCACGCTCCGCAATGAACTGGACATTGCCGCGCAGATCCAGCTCTCAGTGCTACCCAGCACATTTCCGCCCTACCCCGAGCGGGACGAATTCGATCTGTATGCCACCATGATCCCGGCCCGGGAGGTCGGCGGTGATTTCTATGACTTCTTCTTCGTAGATGAGAACCACCTGGGCATCGTGCTGGGTGACGTCTCGGGCAAGGGCATCGGTGCGGCCATGTTTATGGCCATTACGCGGACGATCCTGCGGGCGACGGCCCTGCAGGGTCTTCCTCCGGACCTGTGCCTGACGCATGTCAACCGGGTGCTCTTTCCGGAGAGCCTCTCCCGTATGTTCGTCACCCTGTTCTACGGGGTGCTCGACGTGCGCACGGGCCAGCTCACCTATGCCCTGGCCGGCCATCACCCGCCCTATCACCTCTCGTCCGACGGCGAGGTGCGAGTCCTCGAACGCACCGGCGGCATCGGCCTCTGCCTGAAAGCGGATTACAGCTACCAGGCGCGCCATGTGTCGCTGGCCCCGGGTGACACCCTGTTGCTCTACACCGACGGGGTCACCGAGGCCGTCAATCTGGAACGGGAACAGTTCTCGGAAGAGCGGCTGGAGGCGTTCCTCGGGGAGGTCTGCGATGAGAAGCCGGCCCCGCTCCTGCGTGACGTGCTCCGGGCGCTGGAATTGTTCTCTGAGGGAACCCCGCAGGCCGACGACATCACCCTGCTCTCGCTGCTGTACAACGGGACGTGCCCGGCACACCGGGGTGATGGCCTGGCGACTTCGACCCGGGCCGAGGCCTAGGGCTGCATTACCGGACGCCGCGTTCAGCCGCCGCCTCCCGCACAGACCGTAGCCACGCGTGCCACCATGGCCTGGTAGGCCGCCCCTTCCGCGCCGCGCAAGACCGTGCCGAAGTCGGTGGCCTGCGG
>CAZKFR010000090.1:0-12701 GCA_964552015.1 uncultured Rhodothermaceae bacterium
TGGCCGGCGCTGCCCGACTCCCTGCCGCCGTTCCCGCCGCTGGCCACGCAGAAGCGGGTCCTCCTGTAATCGAAAGGCTCGCTTACTCCGGCCCCGAGGCCGCTGCCCGCACCTGATCAACTGCGCCGGGAGCGATGAAGCCCGCCCCGGCGGCGTGCGCGGCCATCACGGCGGTGTTCGGCGCCAGGATGAGGTCGACGCCCTGCCGGTGGACCTCCGCGGCCAGCGCCTGCACGGCCGCGTCGCGCTCGGCACCGCTCACGTCGCGGATGTAGACGGCGCGGATGCGGCCGGGAAAGTCGTGCACCACGTCCCGGTAAATCTCGGGGTCCTTCTGCCCGCTGTCGCCAATGAGCAGGAACGGCAGTTGGGGGTAGGTGTGCAGGATCCGGCGAATCCAGGCGAGCTTATGCGTTTCGTGGCGGCCTACGCCCACCTGCGTCCGGCTGAGCCCCAGGTCTCCTAGGAACAGCGGCCCGTCCGGGAGGCCCTGGTGCCGCAGGAAGTCAGCGAGGAAGTCGTAGAGGTTCCACGGGCTGCTGGAAACGTAGAAGACCGGGTTGGCCTCCCCGCCGTTCGTCCCGCCGTGCAGGGCCCGGTAGAAGGCTACCACACCGTCGAAGGGCCGCCGGGTGCGGGCATTGCCGAAGAGTGTCCGGCGCACCATGGTGTGGAAGCGCGTCGCCCCGGTTTGCAGCACCGTGTCGTCAAGATCGCTGATGACGCCGAAGCGGGCCGAGGGGGGCGGCACAAGCACCCGACCCTTCGTGGGCGCACCGCCGCCGACCGGTTCCAGCGTCGCCTCGTGCCAACTGCGGTCACCGGGCAGCGGCTCAGGCAGCGTGAGGGAGGCCCGGACGTAGCCCTCGTCGTCCGCTACGACCTCGACGGACTGGCCCTGGAGGCTCACCCGCACGGCGGCCCCAGGCACCTCGTCGCTCTCGAACCGTCGCAACATGGCCCAGGCGTTGTGCCAGACGGCATCGTCGTCCCGCGGCGGGGGCAGCAGCTGGTTCCGCAGCACCCGGGCAAGCACATGCACCTCCACGGATGTCCCGTATCCGCGATACGCGTGAATCCATATCTGTCGCCGGTCCCACCGGCTCCGGAGGCCGTACCGGATCGCGTCGGCCCGATGTTCCAGGCGTTCCAGCCAGGACAGCAAGCGCTTCATAGGCGGTTGCGACGATGCAATCAGCAATCAGCGAAATCGGACGGTCAACATCCACGGCCCCGCTTGCATGATAGCGCTTGCCCTTCCCTCTCGCAAACCGAATATTCCCGGCTCGCCCCTTCCACATGATCTCCTCAGTCCATCCTTTTCGGCAGCATCGAAACCAGCAGGGCGAAGCCCGTCTGTACCCTCGGTACCGGTCCGGACGACCGCTGCGTGTTCACGTCGTTCCCGACGACCACGCCCGGATAAACCCTGGAGCGGGCCATTTCCTTCTATTGGCACCAGCATACGCCCCTGAACCCGTCAGCATCAGACACGGCGCATGGTTTTGCTGAAGTAGAGCGCGTCGTCTTTCTGCTTCGCAATCCCGGAGAGCCGCCCCGCACGCCAGGGTCGCCCTCCCGCCGGGGCGGCCCTTTCTTCATCCAGAAACGCGCCGTCGTGCCGAAACGAATCCAGGGCTCCGGGGTAGTATCCTCTTCGCATGTGCCAGGCATGTGCATCTCTCTCCGGTGGCGACGAACGGACCGACCTCCCGCATGGACGAACGCATCATCATCCGCGGCGCGCGCGAGCACAACCTCAAGAACATCGACCTGGACATTCCCAGGAACCGGCTCGTCGTCATCACGGGCCTGAGCGGGTCGGGCAAGAGCAGCCTGGCCTTCGACACCATCTACGCCGAGGGGCAGCGGCGCTACATGGAGAGCCTCTCCGCCTACGCCCGCCAGTTCCTGGGCATGATGGAGCGCCCGGATGTGGACTTCATCGACGGCCTCAGCCCCGTCATCGCCATCGAGCAGAAGACCGTCAGCCGCAACCCGCGCTCCACCGTCGGCACCGTCACCGAGATCTACGACTTCCTGCGCCTGCTCTTCGCCCGCGCCGGCACGGCCTACTCGTACCTGACGGGCAACCCCATGCGGAAACAGTCGGACGACGAGATCATCGACGGCATCCTGGGCCTGCCAGAGGGGGCGCGCGTGGTGCTGCTGGCGCCCGTGGTGAAGGGCCGCAAGGGGCACTACCGCGAGCTCTTCGAGCAGATCGCCCGGCAGGGCTTCGAGCGCGTCCGCATCGACGGCGAGCTGCGCGAGATCACGCCGGGGATGAAGATCGACCGCTACAAGACGCACGACATCGAGGTGGTGGTGGACCGGCTCGTGATCCGCGAGGGGCTGCGGCCGCGCGTGAGCCAGTCCGTCGAGACGGCGCTGGGGATGGGCGGCGGCACGCTCATCGCCGCCGTGCTGGGCGCCGACGGCACGATGACCGACCACGTCTTCAGCCGCCACCTGTTCGACCCCGAGAGCGGCCTCTCCTACGACGAGCCCTCCCCGAACACGTTCTCCTTCAACTCGCCCTACGGCGCCTGCCCGGAGTGCAACGGGCTGGGCACGCGCCGCGAGATCGACCCGGCGCTGGTCCTCCCGGACCCGTCGAAAAGCATCGCCGAGGGGGGGCTGGCGCCGCTGGGCAAGCCCCGCGACACGTGGTTCTTCAGCCAGCTCCGCGCCGTCGCCGAGACGCTGGGCTTCGACTTCGACACGCCCCTGGCGCGGCTGGACCCGGCCCACCTCGAGGTCGTCCTCGAGGGCGCGGGCGACCGGCAGTTCGACATCGTCTACCGGTACAAGGGGCGCGAGGTGAAGTACCAGCACCGGTTCGGGGGCGTCTACGGGCACCTGCGGCACGCCTACGAGCAGAGCACGGGGCCGGGGCAGCGCAAGTGGGCCGAGGCGTACATGCGCCTGCTGCCCTGTCGCGCCTGCGGCGGCGCCCGCCTCAAACCCGAGGCGCTGGCCTACCGCATCGGCGGGAAGAACATCGCCGAGCTGGTGCAGATGGACCTCGCTTCGCTCCGCCGCTTCTTCGACGAGGTCGCCTTCACCGAGCGGCAGGCGCTCATCGCCCGGCCCATCGTCAAAGAGATCCGCGAGCGGCTCGACTTCATGCTGAACGTGGGCGTGGGCTACCTCAACCTGGACCGCCCGGCGCGGACCCTCTCCGGCGGCGAGAGCCAGCGCATCCGCCTGGCCACCCAGATCGGCACCCAGCTCACGGGCGTCCTCTACGTGCTCGACGAGCCGTCGATCGGCCTGCACCCGCGCGACAACCGCCGCCTCATCGAGGCGCTGATGCAGCTGCGCGACCTGGGCAACTCGGTCCTCGTCGTCGAGCACGACCGCGAGATGATCGAGGCGGCCGACTTCGTGGTGGACCTGGGCCCCGGCGCCGGGGAGCACGGCGGCTACGTCCTCGGCGCCGCCCCACCGGAGCGCCTCCCCGCCGAGACGGACGGCCGCCGGAGCCTCACCACGGCCTACCTCCGGGGCGAGAAGCACATCTCCGTCCCGAAGACGCGGCGCACGGGCAACGGGAAGACGCTCACGCTCCACGGCGCCACCGGCCACAACCTCAAGGGCGACCCGCTCGTGCTCCCGCTCGGCACCTTCATCTGCGTCACCGGCGTCTCCGGCTCGGGCAAGTCCAGCCTGATCAACCAGACACTCTACCCCGCCCTGGCCAACCACTTCCACAACGCCCGCCACGTGCCGCTGCCCTTCGAGCGGATCGAGGGGCTGGAGCACATCGACAAGGTCATCGACATCGACCAGAGCCCCATCGGCCGCACGCCCCGCTCGAACCCGGCCACCTACACCGGCCTCTTCACCCACATCCGCGACCTCTTCGCCCAGCTCCCCGAGGCGAAGATCCGGGGCTACAAGCCCGGCCGCTTCTCGTTCAACGTGAAGGGCGGGCGGTGCGAGACGTGCCAGGGCGCGGGCATCGTCAAGCTGGAGATGAACTTCCTGCCGGACGTGTACGTGGCGTGCGAGACGTGCCGGGGCCGCCGCTACAACGCCGAGACGCTCGACGTCCGGTACAAGGGCAAGAGCATCGCCGACGTGCTGGAGATGACCGTGGAGGAGGCGCTGGCGTTCTTCGAGAACGTGCCGCGCATCGCCCGGAAGCTGCGCACGCTCGACTCGGTGGGCCTCGGCTACATCCGCCTGGGGCAGCAGGCCACCACCCTCTCGGGCGGCGAGGCGCAGCGCGTCAAACTGGCCCGCGAGCTCTCCCGTCCCGGCACCGGCGCGACGCTCTACATCCTCGACGAGCCCACCACCGGTCTCCACTTCGAAGACATCCGCCACCTGCTGCACGTCCTGCAGGCCCTCGTCAAGAAGGGCAACACGGTGCTCGTCATCGAGCACAACACCGACGTCATCAAGATGGCCGACCACGTCATCGACCTCGGCCCCGAGGGCGGCGACGCCGGCGGCCGGATCCTCTTCGCCGGCACGCCCGAGGCCCTGGCCGCCACCGACACGCACACCGGCCGCCACCTCCGCGACGAGCTGGCCCGCGACGCCCGCCTCACCGACGACGAGGACGAGGACGACGTGGACCTGGACGCCCTCGCCGGAGACGACGACGAACCCGACACCGACGAGGTGATCGAGGACGAGGAGGAAGCGGCGGGCGAGACGGTGGGATAAGCCCGCGAAACCTTGCGTCGGCCTCGAGTGTGTACGGAGAAAAAGCCCCTCGAAGACCATGGTCACCGAGCGCCCGCCCGTCCGGTTCACCTACGAAGACTACCTCCTCATCCCCGAGGACGGGAAGCGCCATGAACTCATCGACGGAGAAGAACACGTGGCGCCCGCCCCCTCCACCCGGCATCAACGCATCGTCGTCCGGCTATCGGCCGCCCTTTTCAACCATCTCGAAGCCCACGATCTTGGCGAGGTCTTCGTCGCCCCCATCGACGTGATCCTTTCCGACTACGACGTCGTGCAGCCGGACGTGCTCTTCGTGGCGAAGGCGCATGCGGGTCGCGTCGGCGAGCGCGGCATCACGGGACCGCCGGATCTGATCGTCGAGGTGCTCTCCGAGGGGAACCGCCGTCACGACGAGGTGCGCAAGCGCAAGCTCTACGAGCGCTTCGGGGTGAGCGAATACTGGGTGGTGGACCCGGAGCTGGAGACGGTGAAGGCGTACCGGATGACGGAGCGGGGCTACGTACGGGCGGCCGAGTGGAGCCGCGAGAACGGCGACGCCCTCACCACCCCCATGCTGATCGGCTTCATCCTTTCCCTCGACACGCTCTTCGCGTGAGGCGTCATCAGGCGGAACGGCGGGCGGCCGCTCCGGCGGCGACGCGCTCCTCGAACGTGGCAATCAGCGACGGCAGCTGGTTCGGGTCGTCGAGCACGACGTGCGCCCCCCGGTCGTAGAGGAGCCGCGCGTGGGCCTCGCGTTCCAGGTACGGTGGCACGATCCCGACGGCCCACATCCCCGCCGCCCGGGCCGCCGCCATGTCATCGACCGAGTCGCCGATGTAGACGCTCTCCTCGGGCTGGATGCGCTGGCCCGCGGCATCGAGCATGGCCAGGGCGAACTGCAGCGGGAAGGGATCGGGCTTGCCGCGGCCTTCCTGCTTCTCCATCGGCACCACCAGCGGGAAGAACCGGCGCCACCCGAAGCGGTGGATCGTCCACGTGGCCTCGGCCTCCGGGCGCCCCGTCACGATCCCCAGCATGCGCCCCGTCGCCGCGAGCGCCTCCAGCGTCTCCGTCGTGATCAGCGGTGTCTCCTCGGTGATGAAGCCGTTCCAGTTGTCGCCCAGATAGCGGCGCTGGAACTCTTCCACCACCCGGCTGAACGAGACCTTCATGCCCACATCCGTGATGATGGCGTGCGTCAGCTTCCAGTCGTCGTTGAAGCCACCGGCGTTCTTGTAGCGCTGGATGGTCAGATCATTGATCGTCCGTCCGGTGAAATGATAGACCGTTTCTTCGATGGCCCGTCGGTACGAGCGCGAGACGTCGACGAGCACGCCATCCATGTCGAAAAGCAGGGCACGAAGCCGGAGCGTCCGGGTCATACAGAAGCAGGGGGTTCGTTCGAGGGAAGGAAGGAACGCAAAAAAATAGAACCGGTGTCGATGAGCCTCGCAAGATACGAAATTTCGCTCAAGAACCCCAAAACATGCGCCCTGAAAACAGCACGGGGTGCCCTCCCCCGGGAAGGCACCCCGTACCCTCTCAGCGCATACGCACCGTCAGGAGTTCATCACGACGAGGAACTCATCGTTGTTACGGGTGCCGCGCATCTTGTCGAGCAGGAACTGCATGGCCTCGACGGGCTCCATGTCGGCCAGCAGCTTGCGCAGGATCCAGATGCGCTGCAGCTTGGCTTCGGGGATGAGGAGCTCTTCGCGCCGGGTGCCGCTCTTGATGACGTTGATGGCCGGGAAGATACGGCGGTCGGCCAGCTGGCGGTCGAGCACGAGTTCCATGTTGCCGGTGCCCTTGAATTCCTCGAAGATGACCTCATCCATACGGCTGCCCGTGTCGATGAGCGCTGTCCCGATGATGGTCAGCGAGCCGCCTTCCTCGACGTTGCGGGCCGCGCCGAAGAAGCGCTTGGGCCCGCGCAGGGCGCCAGCTTCCATACCCCCGGAGAGCGTCTTGCCCGTCGTCGGCGTGACGGCGTTGTGGGCCCGGGCCAGCCGCGTGATCGAGTCGAGCAGGATGACCACGTCCTGCCCGGCCTCGACGAGGCGCTTGGCCTTCTCCAGCACGATGTTGGCTACCTCGACGTGGCGCTCCGGCTCCTGGTCGAACGTGGAGGCGATGACCTCGGCCTGCACGTTGCGCTCCATGTCGGTCACCTCCTCGGGGCGCTCGTCGACGAGCAGGATGATCAGGTAGACCTCCGGATGGTTCTTGGTGATGGCGTTGGCGATTTTCTGGAGCAGGATCGTCTTACCCGTCTTGGGCTGCGCCACGATGAGCCCGCGCTGCCCCTTCCCGATGGGCGCAAACATGTCGAGCACGCGGGTGCTGTACTCGTTCGCCGTCGTCTCCAGGTTCAGGTGCTCCTCGGGGTAGAGGGGCGTCAGGTGGTCGAAGCTGACACGCTCTTCGAGTTCGGCCGGCGTGCGCCCGTTGACGGTGTTGACCTGGATCAGGGCAAAGAACCGCTCGCCTTCCTTGGGCGGCCGGACCATCCCGTCGACCGTATCGCCGAGTTTGAGGCTGAACCGCTTGATCTGCGAGGGGGAGACGTAAATGTCGTCCGGGCTGGGCAGGTAGTTGTACTCGGCCGAGCGGAGGAAGCCGTAGCCATCCGGCAACACTTCCAGCACCCCGACCTTCCGGATCATGCCGTCCAGTTCGGTCTTGTTCGGGTCGTAGTTGGCCATGTAGTCCGGCCGGTTCTCGTAGATCCGGCGGCGGCGTTCTTCGCGGCTCTCGCGGGTCTCCCGGTTGCGGCGGTTGTCGCGCTGGTCGCGCTGGTCGCGCTGGTCGCGGTTGTCGCGGTTGCGGCGGTTACGACGGTTGCGGCGTTCGTCGCGGCTGTTGCGCCCGTTGCCGTTGTCGGGGCGATTTTCCCGGCCGCGGCGTTCCTCGCGTCCACGGCTTCGGTCGGCCGGGGGCTCGCGGCGGGGCGGCTCACGGCGTTCGGCACCGCCTTCCGTCCCTTCCTTCGGAGCCTCCGAAGCCGGCTCCTCGGCCGGGCGGTTCTCGGCCGGACGGGCCTCGGCGCGGGGCGTCGCCTCACGCACGCCTTCAACCGGGCGGCGGGGCGCTTCGCGGCGCGGGGTCGGGGCCGCGGTGCGCTCCGGTCGACGCGCCGCGCTGCGTGCCGGCTCGCCCTCGGAGGCCTCGTCTTCCGCCGCCTTCGAGGCAGCAGCCCTGGCCGCGGTCCCCTTCCGGGCCGACTCACGCTCCGCCCGACGAGGCTCTTTGCCGTTGCCCGCCGCCGCTTCGGCCTGGGCTTCGAGGATGGAATAGATCAGATCCTGCTTGCGCATCTGAGAATAGCCACTCAGATTCATGGATCGGGCGATTTCTCGCAACTCAGCGAGTTTCTTCTCTTGCAGATCGGAGATCTTCATACAGATGAAGGGTTAGGACGAAACAAGCATGGGGGACATGGGGCGGGAACACCATGGGTTCTCCCGTAAACGGGCCGGAGCGAACCAGCGAAGGGCGCCAGAACAACCAGGGTGGGACCGGGGAGACAAAGGCCGGGGTGGAGGGCGAAGAGGGATCGCCAGGTTACGTGTGCGGCGGCTAGGAGGTGGGCCGCGGAGGGCAAAAACCTGATGACACGAATTGCTTCCTGGCGAAGATACAGCATATACCCCGCAATTCCACCTTCGTTCTCCCGTTCGACGTATTTTTACACGATGGCCGTGCCGCGGTGGCTTTTCATCCCCCCGAACGAGGCCCGGCAGACGCCGGCTTTCCGGCCGCCTGCGGCAGATCCGGGATACCGGCCACGAGCTGGTGCGAGCCGGCCAGGAGCAGGGCATCGCCGGGGGCGGCTTCCTGGCGGAGCCGCGCCAGTCCTTCGGCCGGCGTCCCGGCTATGGCCGGAAGCACGTCGACGCCGTGGTGGCGGAGGGCCTCGCCGAGGGCGGTGGCCGGCAGGGCGCGGTCGCCGGGGAGCCGCACGGAGAGGACGCGGGCGTGGTGCCGCGCCAGGAGGCGGGCCATGGACGGCAGGTCCTTGTCGCGCATCACGCCGAAGAGCGCGTAGAGGCGTCCGCCGGGCGGGCGGTGGGCGTCCACGAAGGCCAGGGCGGCGGCCAGCCCCTCGGCGTTGTGAGCCACGTCGGCCACCACCAGCGGGTGTTCGCCGAGCACCTCGAGGCGGCCGCGCAGGCCGGCCAGCCGCCGCACCGCACGCAGCCCGGCGAAGACGGGGGCGGGGTCCTCACGCACCGCGTCGAGCGCCAGTTCGGCGGCGCGGAGGGCCACGACGGCGTTGTGCACCTGGTGCGCCCCCGCCAGCCCCACGTGCAGCCGTGCGTACCGGCGCACCGGCGTGCGGGCGTCGAACGTGACGCCGTCGAGCGCCGGCTCGGCGCCGGTGACGGCCACCTCGTCGGGGGCGTGGTGGAACGGCGCCCCGAGGGCCCCGGCCACCTCGCGCACGACACGCCGTGCCCCCGCGTGGTCGACGCCGGAGACGACGGGGACGCCGGGCTTGAGGATGCCCGCCTTCTCGCGGGCGATGGCCTCGTGGGTGGGCCCGAGCAGGGCCGTGTGGTCGAGCCCGATGGGGGTGACGACGCACAGGACCGGCTGCACGATGTTGGTGGCATCCAGCCGCCCGCCCAGCCCCACCTCCACCACGGCCAGGTCCGCCCCGGCCTCGGCGAAGTAGAGGAACGAGAGGGCGAGGGTGGCCTCGAAGAAGCTCGGCCCCACCGCGTCGAACGTGTCGCGGAAGCGGCGGACGGCGTCGGCCAGCCAGTCGTCCGGGGCGGGCACGCCGTCGAGGCGCATCCGTTCGGTGAGGCGGAACAGGTGGGGCGAGGTGTGCAGGCCGGTGCGCCGCCCGGCGGCCGTGGCGACGGCGGCGATCATCGAGGCGGTGGAGCCCTTGCCGTTGGTGCCGGCCACGTGGATCACCGGGCAGGCGGTGTGGGGCCGTCCCATGGCGTCCAGCAGGGCCGCCACCCGCGCCAGCCCCGGCCGGTACGCCGCATCATCCCGCCCTGCAAACTGGGGCAACGACAGCAGGTAAGCCTCGGCCTCGGCGATGGTCATGGCAGTGTGGCGCGTGAGACGTGTCGGGGAGCGCGGCGGTCAGCCCGGGGCGTACACGGCGATCCGCCGGCGGTCGCCGCCGAGGTGGGTGAGGTGGAGCCGGAGCGTGGCCTCGGGCAGCAGGGGGCCGAGGCGCTCGGGCCACTCGACCAGACAGAGGCCGTCGCCGTAGAGGTACTCGTCGATGCCCATCTCGAAGAGCTCGTCGAGGTGGCGGATGCGGTAGGCGTCGAGGTGGTAGAGGGGGCAGGTCCGCCCCGGATAGACGTTCACCAGCGTGAAGGTGGGGCTGCTGACGGCCTCCCCCGGGACGCCGTGGGCGGCGGCGATGCCCTTGACCAGGTGCGTCTTGCCCGCGCCCAGGTCACCGTAGAGGGCCACCACGTCGCCGGGGCCGAGCACGGCGCCCAGGCGCGTGCCGAGCGCCCGCGTCTCCTCCGGCGACGCCGTCTCGGCGGGCAGCAGCGCGGCGAGGGTGTCGGTGGGGGTCATCGGCACTCAGCGTTTCGGGCGCAGCGTGGCCACCGGCAGGATCATCTCCTGCAACGAGGCGCCGCCGTGCTGCATGGTGTCGCGGTAGAGGTTCACGTAGTGGTGGTAGTTCGTCGGGTAGACGAAGTAGTAATCCTCTTTGGCGATGATGTAGTTGGTGTTGATGCCGGGGCGGGGCAGGCCGTAGTCGAGCGGGTCGCGGACGAAGATGGCGTGGCGCTCGTCGCACTTCAGGTTGCGGCCGTACTTGTAGCGCAGGGCCGTCGACGTCTCGCGGTCGCCGATGACTTTGGTGGGGTGCAGGCTGCGGATGGCCCCGTGGTCGGTGGTGATGACCAGGGTGCAGTCGAGGGCGGCCAGCTCCTGGAACGCCTGGTAGAGCCACGAATGCTCGAACCAGGTGCGGGTCAGCGCCCGGTAGGCCCGCTCGTCCGGTGCAATCTCTTTGAGCACGTCCGAATCCGAGCGGCTGTGCGCCAGGATGTCGACGAAGTTGACGACGATGGCGCTCAGGTCGTTCTGCGGGAACTCGCTCACGTGGGCGGCGAACTCGCGCCCGTCCTGGCTGCCGATGAGCTTCTCGTAGCGCAGGCGCACGTCCTTGCGGTGCGCGCGGTCGAGCAGGTCGCGGAGGAACTCGGCCTCGTTGCGGTTGCGGCTGTGCTCGTCGTCCTCCCCCTGCGACCAGATGCGGGGGTAGCGCTGGGCGATGTCGCGGGGCAGCAGCCCGCTGAAGATGGCGTTGCGCGAGTAGGGCGTGGCCGTGGGCAGGATCGAATAGTGGAAGTCCTTCTCGATCTCGAAGAGCGGGTAGAGCAGCTTCTCGAACTCGAGCCACTGGTCGTACCGCATGCAGTCGATGACGAAGAAGAGGACGGGGCGCTTCTCGGCCAGCCGGGGCAAGACGAAGCGGGGGATGACCTCGTGCGAGAGGACGGGCCGGTGCTCGTCCGGCGGCGCGTCGCTGTCTTCGATCCACTCCGGGTAGACCTCTTCGATGTAGCGGCCGAAGGCCCGGTTGGCCTCGCGGAACTGGTCGTCGAGCACCTGCCGGACGTTCTCGTCGCCTTCGAGCTCGAGGTCGTAGCGGACGAGCTTCAGGTACAGCTCCACCCACGCTGCGTGCGAGAGCGGGTTCATGAGCATGCGGGTGATCTCGCTGAAGGTCTGCAGGTAGGCCTGTGAGGCTTTCTCGCTGCGCAGGCGGGCACGCTCGAGCAGCCGCTTGCAGGTCAGCAGCACCTGGCTGGGGTTGACCGGCTTGGTCAGGTAGTCGCTGATCTGGCCGCCGAGGGCCTCCTCCATCAGGTGCTCCTCCTCGCTCTTGGTGACCATCACCACGGGCACCTCGGGCGCCACCTCCTTGATGCGCGCGAGCGTCTCCAGCCCGCCCATGCCGGGCATCTGCTCGTCGAGCAGCACCACGTCGTAGCGGCCCCGGCGCACCTGCTCCACGGCGTCCGGACCGTTGGTGACGCTGGTGACGTCGTAGCCTTTCGATTCGAGGAAAAGAATGTGGGGGCGGAGCAGGTCGATCTCGTCATCCGCCCAGAGGATACGGGAAACGGGTTGGGTCATAGAACCAGGTCAGGGTTTCGTGCCGGAGCAGAGGGAAGAAAAAAAACAGCGGTAGCAAGGAGCTCGAGCGGCACGCCTGAGGGCTGGTGGAAGGGGGGGCGAGGAGTGTCCGGTTGAACCGGCGGGCGGGCGTTTGGTTCGCGGCCCGCCACGTGGCCCACCACCGAAAACATCCGGGCGGGCCGGGCGTTCCAGCGGCGACCCAGACCACCCACCTTTCTCCCGAAACACCCATGAAGATGAAGAAAAAGGTACAGGACGCCATCAACGATCAGATCAAAGCCGAGTTCGAGTCGGCCTACCTCTACCTGGCCATGTCGGCGCGGTTCGAGGCGCTGAACCTGCGCGGGTTCGCCCACTGGATGCGCATGCAGTGGCAGGAGGAGATCCAGCACGCCCTCAAGTTTTTCGACTTCATGATCCGGCGCGGCGGCACGCCCGAGCTGCAGGCGCTGGCCAAGCCCGAGGCCACGTTCGACACGCCGAAGGAAGCCTTCAAAGAAGTGCTCGAACACGAACGTTACATCACCGGCCGCATCCACGAGCTCTACGAACTGGCCCGGAAGGAGCACGACTATGCCCTGCAGACGCTCCTGCACTGGTTCATCGACGAACAGGTTGAGGAAGAGGAGGTGGCGCAGGAGATCCTGGACAGCCTGCAGCTGGTCGAAGGCGACGGCCCCGGCCTGTTCATGCTCGACCGTGAACTCGGCGCCCGCCGGGCCGGCGACGGGGAGGACGCGTGAGATGAAGTGCGTGGTGCGTGGTGTGTAGTGCGTAAAGGCCGTTGTGCATAGTGCGTAGTGCGTAAAGGTCGTATTGCTGGTCAACTACGAAACACGCACTACGAAATACGAAATACGTACTACGAAATTCGAATC
>CAZKFR010000091.1:0-2403 GCA_964552015.1 uncultured Rhodothermaceae bacterium
TCTGGCAGATCTCGACGTGCCGCATGGCGCTCTCGAAGAGGGCCTCGGGCTGCGGGTAGCCGTACTTGTCGAGGAGATCGCGCTCGAGCGAGCCGGAGTTGACGCCGATGCGGATGGGGATGCCGGCCTCTTTGGCGGCCAGCAGCACCTCGCGCTCCCACTCCTCCTTGCCGATGTTGCCCGGGTTGATGCGCACCTTGGCCACCCCCGCCTCGATGGCCTGGAGGGCATACTGGTAGTTGAAGTGGATGTCCGCCACGATGGGCACGGGGCTGCCCTGCACGATGTCCCGCAGGGCGTCGGCGTCCTCGGGACGCGGCACGGCCACACGAACGATGTCGGCGCCGGCCTCGGCCAGGCGACGGATCTCGGCCAGGCTGGCCGCCACGTCGTGCGTCTTCGACGTGGTCATCGACTGCACCGAGATCGGGGCACCGCCACCGATCTGCACATTCCCTACCTGCACGGGACGGGATTTCCGGCGAGGTCGTTCCATAAGGCGCTCTTCGTCAACGGGTTGGCGTTCGGTTCATGTGCCCTCTATACCCGCGCGGTTCAACGGGGTTCGACGGCGTGGCCCGTTCCGGCCGGTGGGCGTGTCGTCTTCAACGAGAATTGCCCGGCCCCTGCCAGCGCAGCCGCACCACCAGCGCCCGGTGGTCCGAGACGTGCCCGTCCACCACGTAGGCCTCGTCCACGACCCATTCCGGCCCGGCCAGCACGTAGTCGATCCGCACGAACGGCAGGCGCTCGTGATAGGTCGCCCCCCACCCCCGTCCGGCCTGGACGAAGGCATCGGTGAGGCCGCGGGTCATCACGTCGTAGCCCCAGTTGTGCGGTGTGTTGTTGAAGTCACCGCAGACGAGGACCGGCAGCGTCTCGGCATCGATCATGCGGCGGACCTCCTCGATCTGCCAGGCCCGCTTGCGGATGGCATCGCGAAACTGCCGGGCAAAGCTGATCCAGGAATCCGGGTTGAGTGCCTGGAAAGCCCCGTCGTGCCAGGGTTTGCGGGCTCCGAAGGACTGCAGGTGGAGGTTGTAGAGCACGGCCCGGCGTCCCTGCCACGTGAACTCCACACGCACCAGTTCCGACACGTCGCCGTCGGCCATGCGGAGCGTGCGTTCGTTCAGGCGGTCGAGCGGGAAGCGGCTGAGCACCGGTTTGGAAAGGTGGCTCGTCGAGCCCTCGGGCACGGGAACCCCGTAGGCGAGCGAGTCGACGAGCAGCCGGAGATAGCCGGCCGGCTTGCTCCGCCCGGCCTTCCGGTCATAGGTGATGACGGCCTCCTGTGCGACGAACAGGTCCGGCCCCACCGCTCCGACGAGGTCGGCGAGTTGCCGGGACATGACCCGGTGGCCCTGCCGGTGGGCCCCCCAGCCCAGGTTATAGGTCATGAGGGTGAGGACGGGTCCCTCCGGGGCGGCCTGGGCCTTCGGGACGATCCAGCCGGTGGGTACGAAGCGCACGGCCACGAGCACCAGGGCCACCAGATGCACGGCCAGCAGCCCCCACCGGCGCCTCCACACCAGGAGCGGGGTCGTCAGCGTCACGAGCACGGCCAGCACGGGCAGGCCGACGGCCAGGAGCTGCAACCACCACAGATGCCGCGGATGCACGTAGCGCGCCGCATAGGCCGCCGCAAACAACCCCAGCAGCACCAGATAGCCCGGCAGGAAAAGACGAAAACCCGACCGCGCGCGTCGGGAGCTACCGGCGACTCGCCTCATAGAGGATCCGTTTTTCTTCGTCGGAGAGCGCGTCGTAGCCGTGCTCGCTGATCTTGTCGAGGATGCGGTCCACCTCGCTTTCGAGCGCCTCCTCTTCGGCCGTGAGGGGCGGGCCCGGGCGCTCGCCGGGGCGTGCCTCCCCTTCGCCGCGCTCCGAGCGACGCGAAGCCAGCCAGGCTTCCATCTGCCGGAGCAGGCCGTCCCCCTCGCGACGCCGCGCGGTACGCCGCGTGCGCTGCCGGAAGAACAGGCGCGCCCAGGACGAGAGGTCGCCCCCGTTGGCCTCGACCCGGGCAAAGAGGTAGCCGGTCAGGGCACCGCCCAGGTGCGCCGAGACGGAGGTGCCGCCACCGGCCAGGAACAGAAGGTCGAGGGCCAGGAAGCCGATCACCACATAGATGAGCCGCACCGTGCCGATGAACAGCAGGGCGATGCTCTTGAACGGATACGTCACCGCCACCACCGTCAGCACCGCCAGCACCGACGCCGAGGCCCCGTGCACATAGCCCCCGAACGCGCCCACGCCGGGAAAGAGGGCATGCAGCAGCACCGTCATCAGCCCACCGCCCAGGCTGCCGAGCAGGTAGACGGCCAGCAGCCGGTGTGCTCCATGCAGTTCCTCATACTCCCGCCCGATCCACACCAGCCAGAGCATGTTGAACAGGATGTGGAT
>CAZKFR010000091.1:2503-8485 GCA_964552015.1 uncultured Rhodothermaceae bacterium
TCGATCAGCCCGTACCCGATCACGAACCACTTGGCCTTGATCGGGAAGAGAAAGTAGAGGTAGATGGGCTGGTTGGGAAACATCATACCGAAGGCCAGCAGGATGCCGAAGACACCGCCCGACGCCCCCACGATGGGCACCGGGTCGCCCCAGGAAACCACCATCTGGCACAGCGCCGCCCCGATCACGCAGACGAAATAGAAGATAAAGAAGCGGCGCGACCCCCACGTATTCTCGATCTGGACGCCGAACATCCAGAGGGCGAACATATTGAAGAAGAGGTGCCCGAAGCCGCCGTGCAGGAAGCTGTACGTAATGAGCTGCCAGGGCCAGAAGCCGGGCACGACCTCGGGCCCGTAGGGGGTGCGCACCACGTCCGGCGTGCCCAGCGGCCAGAGGGCCAGCCAGCGCATCAGCAGTTCCTGCGTGGTGGGCACGAAGCTCGCCATGAAGAACAGGCCGTTGAGGATCAGCAGGTTCTTGATGACGGGCGGAAAGACGGAAAACCGCGTGGGCGGCTGATACGTGTCGTACATGCGTTCAGGTCAGGGCTGCCGGAAGAAGGGGCCGGTGTTTCCTTATAGGCTCCGGCCGCCGCCCGGGTTGCAGGGCGTGCCGGTGCCGGCCTCAACCCCGCCGACCGCCTCCGGGTTTCCCCGCGCTCTGCCCCCGGGTCGACCTTGAAACTTTTTCACCGCCACGTCCTTCGTAGGACGCGCCGCTGCCCCTGTCGTTCATCCCATCCTGCCGTTGGTCCTCTTCGTCTCCGATATCCACTTCGGCCGTTCTACGCCCGAGGCCGAGCGCGCCGTCGAGCGCGACCTCCTGGCCTGTCTGCGGGCCCACGAGGACCGCCTCACGCACCTGTACCTCCTCGGCGACGTCTTCGACGCCTACATCGAGTACCGCCACCTGGCCCCGAAGGGCTTCGTGCGCTTCCTCGGGCTGCTGGCCGCATGGACCGACCGCGGCCTTCCCGTCACGTACCTGACCGGCAACCATGACCCCTGGCACCGCGACCTCTTCGCCAGCGAACTCGGCGTGCGCGTCGTTTTCGACGCGCTGTGCGAACCGTGCTTCGGCCGCACCGTGTACCTGGCCCACGGCGATGCCCCGGCGGCGGGCCGCCTCTACCGGTGGCTGCGCCCGGTGCTGCGCCACCCCGTACCCGTCGGCCTCTACCGCACCCTCCTCCCCGCCGACCTGGGCATGGGGCTGGCCCGGTGGGTCAAACACCACTTCGGCAACACCGACATACGTCCGGAAACCGTCGCGGCCCTGCGGGCTTTTGCCCGGCACACGCTCCAGACGACGGACGCCGACCTGGTCGTGCTCGGGCACAGCCATCAGGCCGAACACACCGCCTGGCCCGAGGGCCACTACCTGAACCCCGGCTGCTGGTACGCCGACCGTACCTTCGGTGTACTCGACGAACAGGGCCCGCGCCTGCTGCGCTGGAACGGGAGTTGCGCTGTTGCATTCAACCCCGCACCGACGGCGTAACCCCCTCTTTTGCAGGCCGTCGGCAGGATTGTTTTCAGACCGATCGTAGCGAGGCCCGGCCTCCACACCGCGTACCGCAACATGTCCAGGTGGACCTACACGGAAGAAGAACTGGAACAGTACTTCAAGAACCCCGACGTCCGGCGCCGGGTTGGCAAGGATACGCCACCGCCCTCCCATCGGGGCGGTGTTGCCGGCTTTTTTCACCGTCGTTTTTCCGACCCTCGCAAGGCCCAGGCGGCGATGGTGCTCTCGGTCCTCGTCGGTTTCCTGCTCGCAGGGATCCTCGGCGTGGGGCTGTATATGCTGTCCCTCACCGATGAACTGCCCTCGCTCGAGCAGATCGAGAACCCCAACTTCCAGCTGGCCTCCATCGCCTACACGGCCGACGGCCGCGAGCTGGCGCGCTATGCCCGGCAGAACCGCACCTGGGTCACGTTCGAAGAGATCTCGCCCCACGTCATCAACGCCCTGATCGCCACCGAGGACCACCGCTTCTATGAGCACTGGGGCATCGACCTCTTCCGCACGATGGCCATCCCGTACCACCTCCTGCGGGGCGATCCGCAGGGCGGCTCGACGATCACGCAGCAGCTGGCCCGCAACCTGTACAACGAACAGATCGGCCGGCGGGTGACGGTCCCGCGCAAGCTCAAGGAGATGATCACGGCCGTGGAGCTGGAACGGCGCTACACCAAGCGCGAGATCATCGAGATGTACCTGAACACGGTCGAATTCGGGTACAATGCCTACGGCATCGAGGCGGCAGCCCGGACGTTCTACGGCAAAGACCCGATGGAGCTCGACCCGCTCGAGAGCGCCACCCTGATCGGCATGCTCAAGGGGACGACGATCTACAACCCCGTCACCCGCCCCGAGAATGCCCGGCTGCGCCGGAACGTGGTGCTCCGGCAGATGATCAAGCACGGCCACCTCTCCGAGGACTACTACGAGGCCCACAAGGACGACCCCGTCGGTGCCAGCTACCATTCGTATGCTATCACCAACACGATGGCCCCCCATTTCGCCCGGTACGTCGGCGAGCAGGTCAGCGCCTGGGCCAGGACACAGGGCCTCGACCTCTACACGGACGGCCTCGTCATCTACACCACGCTCGACAGCCGGCTGCAGGAACTGGCCACCCGGGCCGTCACCGAGCAGATGGAGGGCCTGCAGGCCGTCGTCGACTACGAGTGGAGCCAGCCCTCGGACAACCTCTATTCCACCGAGGTGGCCGACTACCTGAAGCTCCGGGAGAGCGGCCGCGTCAAACCCTTTGCCTACCTCTGGAGCGCGCGCAAAGACCTGGTCAACCAGTTCATCCGCGAGACGGCCCGCTTCGCCTCGCTGCGCCGGCAGGGCCTCAGCCCCGAGGCTGCGCTCGACTCGCTCCGGCGCAACGAGGCCTTCATGGATTCGCTCAAGACGAACAAGACGCGCCTGGAGGCCGGGCTCGTGAGCATCGAGCCCCGCACCGGGCACGTGAAGGTGTGGGTCGGTGGCCGCAAGATGGAGGAGGACTGGAACGACCACGTCGCGCAGACGCGGCGGCAGCCCGGCTCCACCTTCAAGCCCTTCGTCTACACCGCCGCCATCCATAACGGCTGGTCGCCCTACTACACCCTGCCCGACTCGACGTTCGAGTACGTGGACGCTGCCGGCAACGTCTGGAGCCCGCAGAACACGGGCGGCAGTTCCGGCGAGATGGTCACGCTGCGCCAGGGGCTGGCCCGCTCGCTCAACACCATCACGGCGCGGCTGATGCTCGAGATCGGCCCCTCCGAAGTCGCCTTCTTTGCCCGGCGCATGGGCATCAAGAGCCCGCTCGAAGAGGTGCCCGCCCTGGCCCTGGGCACCAGCGACGTGACGCTGCTGGAGATCACCTCGGCCTACGCGACGCTCGCCAACGGCGGCCTCTACAACGAGCCCGTGGTCGTCACCCGCATCGAGGACCGCAACGGCAACGTGCTCTTCGAATACGAGCCAGCCCCCTCGGAAGCCCTCTCCGAAGCCACCGCGTACACCATGGTCGACATGCTGCGGGCCGTCATTCAGGAGGGCACCGGCATCCGCATCCGCACCCAGTTCGGCCTCGGTGAGTACGACCTGGCCGGCAAGACGGGCACCACCCAGAACAGCGCCGACGGGTGGTTCATCCTCATGCACCCGGACCTCGTCACCGGCGCCTGGGTCGGCTTCAACGACCGGCGCCTCGCCTTCCGGACCGACTACTGGGGCCAGGGTGCGCACAACGCCCTCTTCCTCGTGGGCGACTTTTTCCGCCGGGCCACCCGCGCCGGCGACCTCATCAGCAAGAACCGCTTCCCCACGCCGGAAGACTACGGCCTGCCGACCCCCGCAGCCGAGGACACCCCCGGCCGGGACCGCGGACGCATCAGCTGGTAACCCCGTTCGCCCCGAACGCCGCCAACCCACCCGCCACGCCGTGAAGATCCTCCACACCGCCGACATCCACCTCGGCAGCAACACCTACGGCCGCATCGACCCCGAGACGGGCCTGAACACCCGCCTGCTGGACTTCAAGCGTTCCTTCGACTTCATGGTGGAGCGGGCCCTGGAGGAGGACATCGACCTGTTCCTCTTCTGCGGCGACGCCTACCGCACCGCCGACCCCACCCCCACCCAGCAGCGCACCTTCGCCGAGTGCCTCCGCCCCGTCGCCGAGCGCGGCATCCCCATCGTCATGATCGTGGGCAACCACGACCACCCCGTCTCCTTCGGCAAGGCCTCCGCCCTCGACATCTTCGGCTTCCTCCAGGGCGAGGTCCACGTCTTCCGCCAACCCGACCGTCGGACGATCCAGACCAAAAGCGGCCCGGTACAGGTGCTGGCGCTCCCGTGGCCCATCCGCAGCATGCTCCTCTCGCGGGAAGAACACCGCAAGAAGTCGCCCGCCGAGATCCGCGCCTTCATCGAGGAAAAGTACCTCGAGTATCTGGACCTGATGACGACGGACCTCGACCCGGCCGTGCCCACCGTGCTGGCGGCCCACCTGACCGTGCAGGGTGCCGAACTGGCCGGCTCGGAGCGCACCAGCCTCATCGAGCACGAACCCAAGTTCACCGCCGGGCAGCTCGCCCGCCCCGGCATCGACTACGTGGCCCTCGGCCACATCCATCGGCCGCAGGACCGCAACGAGGGCCACCACCCGCCCGTGGTCTACTGCGGCAGCATCGAGCGCATCTCGTTCAAGGAATGGGAGGACCGGAAGGGGTTCGTCCTCGTCGACATCGAGACGACGCCCGAAGGCAAGAAGACCACCTACCGGTTCGTCGAGACGCCCGCCCGGCCGTTCGTGCACGTGCACGTGGACGCCCGCGGGGCCACCGACCCGACGGAACACATCCTGGCGGCTCTGGCCCGGCACGACCTCACCGACGCCATCGTGCGCGTGCGGTATCACATCGACGAGGACCAGACCGCCCTCGTGGACATCCCCCGCATCCGGGAGGCGCTCCGGCAGGCCCACGTCATCGCCGCCATCGAGCGCACCGTGGACCCCGCCGAGCGGCAGCGGCGCACCGTCGTCACCCGCGAGTCGTCCCTCGAGGAGGCCATGCGCCGGTACATCGACCAGCACGAGGACCTGACCCCCCTGCGCGACCGCCTCGTGCAGGCCGCCCTCGAACTCGAAGCCGACTACGAGGCCCGCCGCCGCGCCGAAACCTGAAGCGGGCCTTCAGCCTCCGCCGGCGCTGAACCCCTCCCCGGCACACGAGCACACCGCCTCGCCCCGCCCACCCCGTAACGAGGCCCTGTCAGACGTTCTTAACACTTTTCGACATTTCTTGACTTTGCTGCAGGTGTACTGTATCGTGCCCTCGCCTCTGAGCCGCAGGGCCGAGGTTTGTGTTCAGGACCATTTCAAAATACGTGTAGCGGGCCTTTCTCCCGAGAGCAGTTCCAGTCGGGGCCAGCACGTCAGAGAGATCAGGACACAGCCGGGCGTTTACGGGACGGCCCGGCGGCCATGGGTTCGGACACATCCCATTCTTGTTTTTTTCAGAACCAGAATCAGGAGGAACGAAGGATGAGACGATACCAGATAGGGTTGCCATGTATGCTGGCGGTTGTGGTGCTTCTGGCGGGTCCGGCCGCCGCACAGCCCTGGAACGAGGTGGCGAAGCTGACGGCCTCCGACGGCGCGGCGCCTGACTTGTTCGGCATTTCGGTGTCGCTCGACGGCAACCGGGCCCTCGTTGGTGCCTACGGCGACGATAACGCAAAAGGAACCGATGCCGGCGCGGCGTATGTGTATGAGTGGGACGGCAGCACCTGGGTGGAGGTGGCCAAGCTGACCGCCTCCGATGGCGCGGCGGGTGACGTGTTCGGCCGCTCGGTGTCGCTCTCCGGCAACCGGGCCCTCGTCGGAGCCGTCGGGGACGACGACAACGGCAGTGATTCCGGCGCGGCGTATGTGTATGAGTGGGACGGCAGCACCTGGGTGGAGGTGGCCAA
>CAZKFR010000091.1:8585-11953 GCA_964552015.1 uncultured Rhodothermaceae bacterium
GCTGACCGCCTCCGATGGCGCGGCGGATGACGTGTTCGGCAAATCGGTGTCACTCTCCGGCAACCGGGCCCTCATCGGGGCGGATGCAAGCGACCCCAAGGGGCGGGAATCCGGCGCGGCGTACGTCTTCGAGTGGGACGGCACAACGTGGAATCAGATGGCCAAGCTGACGGCCTCCGATGGTGCGGCGGGTGACTACTTCGGCCACTCGGTGTCGCTCTCCGGCAACCGGGCCCTCATCGGGGCGTGGGCAGACGACGACAAGGGCGGTGATTCCGGCTCGGCGTACGTCTTCGAGTGGGATGGTAGCACCTGGACGCAGGTGGCGAAGCTGACGGCCTCCGATGGTGCGGAGCGTGACTGGTTCGGCATTTCGGTGTCGCTTTTCGGTAGCCGTGCGCTCGTGGGAGCTCCCATCGACGACGACAACGGCAGTAATTCCGGCTCGGCGTACGTGTACGAGTGGAACGGCAGCGCCTGGACGCAGGTGGCGAAGCTGACGGCCTCCGACGGCGTGGCGAGTGACGAGTTCGGCCGGTCGGTGTCGCTTTCGGGCGACCGTGCGCTCGTCGGGGCCTTTGGGAATGATGAAAACGGCTTTGAATCCGGCTCGGCGTACGTGTTCGACTGGGACGGCACAACGTGGAACGAGGTGGCGAAGCTGATGGCTTCCGACGGCGCGGAAATAGCCAACTTCGGCTTTTCGGTGTCGCTCGACGGCAACCGGGCCCTTGTCGGGGCTTATCGGGACGACGACTACGGTTTCGGTTCCGGCTCGGCGTATGTGTTCGAGAAGAGCGTTACGGTCGTGGCGACGACGGAGGTGATCGAGCCGCCCGATCTATTCGAGAACGGCGGTGCCTCCGGCTGGGGCTTCGTCGTGGAGACGGGCAGCGGTTCGGGCGACCTCGTTCCGGGTCCGGGCACGCCGCCGCTGGGTACCGGCTCGGCCCGCTTCCTGCTCGATAACACCTCGAGCGGCGTCCTCCTTGGCACGCAGCGCTTCGCCGGCATCCGCTTCGACGCGATGACGCAGCTGACCTACAGCACCTGGGCCGATCCGGCCAACACCAACGTCTTCGCCGTGCCGTCGCTGCAGTTCAACGTGGACTACGACCTGACCGACGGCACCACCTCGTGGCAGGGCCGGCTGGTCTTCGAGCCGTACTACGACAACACCATCGCGCTCGGCACCTGGCAGACATGGGATGCCCTGGCCGGGCGCTGGTGGATGAGCGGGACGCCGGTCGTGGGGGATGTGACCGGCACGCAGATCTGCCCGATCTCCTCGCCGTGTGACGTGGCCACGCTGCTGGCGAATTTCCCGGACATGGGCATCCAGACGGGCACCCTGGCGGGGCTGCTGCTCAAGGCCGGCAGCGGCTGGGACATCGAGGCCGTCTATGCCGACGCGCTCACGGTGGGCTACCTGGACGGCGCCACCGAGCTAGTGACGACGTTCGACTTCGAGCCGGCCTCGGTAGTGGACAAGTGCACCAGCCCCGATCCGGGCGACCTGCCCTTCTGGGACGGCACCATCGTCAACAACGGCGACGGCACCGGCTCGATCCCGCTCAGCGTTCCGCTCGGCCTCAAGAACATCGCGCTGATGGACTTCTCCAACCTCGTCCTCGACGACGTGCAGCAGGGCGGCGCCTCCCTCGTGGGCACCGGGCAGTTCGAGTGCTCCAGCACGAACAGCGACGGATGCCTGGCCTATGACTGGAAGGGCTCCGACGCCGACGCCCCGACGGCCGTCGACCTGATCATCCGCGCCCCGGCCAACGCCAACTCGTCGTTCTTCCTGCACATCACCGACTGCTGCGACCACACGCTGCGGGTGGACCCGGCGCTGGATCTGTACGGGGGCGCCGTGGGCACCGAGACGCAGGAGGTGCCCGGCGATTATGCGCTCTGGCCCAACTACCCCAACCCGTTCAACCCGCAGACGCGGATCACGTTTGCGCTGCCGGAAGCCTCGGACGTGCGCCTGGCCGTCTACGACGTGCTGGGCCGGGAGGTGGTGCGTCTGGTGTCGGGTTCGTACCCGGCCGGCACGCACGCGGTAACGTGGGACGGGCGCGACGCGGCGGGTACGCCCGTGCCGAGCGGCGTCTACCTCTACCGCATCGAGGCGGGCCGCTTCACGCAGACGCGGCGGATGACGCTGCTCAAGTGAGGCGCACCGCCCGCGGACGAACGTCCGTAGACGAACGAAGGTGAATACAACGATCAGGAGATAGAATCATGAAGAAGCACGAAGCACCGAACGGGTTGGAGACGAGGGGCCCCGGGCAGCCGGGGCAGCCGCTGGAGACGGGGACGAAGAAGGCCTACGAAGCGCCGGCGTTGACGTCGGAGGGTGTGCTGTCGATCCACGCGGGGTCGATAAACCTGTGGATCAAGCCGGGGCCATGAGGCGCCCCTGAGGATGTCCCGCACGACGAGTGGGGCCGGTTCCGTCCGAGGAGCCGGCCCTTTTTTGTATGCACATCCCCCGTTGCACACCCCAGACAACTTCATCATTTCTTAACAAAAATCATGATCCCTGTGCCACCTGAACCGTGTGCTTCCTCCTGAATAACGTCGCCTCTCTGCTACGACGATCAACGTTCAGGCATCCTTTCACATCCGAGAAGACACAGCAATGAGGACCGCACAACGAACGCTCTGGATCATGCTCCTGATGGCCTGGATCGGCTTCACACCCACGGCTGCCCAAATCTGGGACGAAGAAGCCATTCTGCCGGGTATGGATGAATATGGAACAGCGGGCACGTCCGTGGCAATCGCAGGAAACCATGCCCTTATCGGACAAGCCGCGGAGTACAATTCCAAGGTACTCGCCTTCCAACGCACCGGTACGTCCTGGTCCGGGCCCGTCGAATTGTTACCACCTGTTCCCTTCTCGGACGACGAGTTCGGTGCTTCGATCGCTCTTGACGGAAACCGGGCCCTCATCGGCGCGCCGGGAGACAATACCCAGGGCAACCGAACTGGTGCCGCCTACATCTTCGAATGGAACGGTTCGGCATGGATCCAGGTGGCCAAGTTAATGGCTACAACCGGGGTAGACTTCGAGCGATTCGGCACCTCCGTCGCCCTCGACGGCGACCGCGCCCTCATCGGCGCACCGGGCCGCACGTCCACCTGTTGCGACCCCCGGGCCGCCTACATCTTCGAACGTGACACGAACGGCAACTGGGTCCAGATCACCCGGCTCACGTCTTCCAGCGGTACCAGCGAGGACGGCTTTGGCTTCTCCGTCGCCCTCGACGGCGACCGCGCCCTCATCGGCGCACCGCACCCCGATTTCAGTGGCATCGAGGCGGCCTACGTCTTCGAGTGGAACGGCTCGGCATGGACCC
>CAZKFR010000092.1:0-11458 GCA_964552015.1 uncultured Rhodothermaceae bacterium
GTGGAAACGAAGGGCTTCGCGGTCGATCTCGATGAACACATGATCGGCAAAGCCGGTAATCAGCGTTTCGAGATTCCGGAGAAATAGCCGCTCCAACTCCGCATTCGGGATGTTACCTGTGGCGACGAGCAACAGCTTGTGGGGTACACCTTTCACGATCAGGGAGTCGACGAAGTCGGTGTCTTTCGTAATCAGGACACGTTCCTCACGCATCGAAAGCCGATTGAGTTCTGCATCCGGGGTGCGGTTACCGAGCGGCAGGTCCAGCGTATGCACCGCGTCGTGCCCCAGGGCACGGAGCTGAAGGCTGAGTCGGCGAGGAAGCTGGGCATCGACCAGAAATTTCATGCCGCTACTGCCTGCACCCGTTTGATCTGGCTGAGCCGCGCCGCATAGGCCAGCACGGCCAGAATATCTTCATATTCGAGATCTTCGTAGTCGGCCAGAATTTCCTGGGGCGTCATACCGGAGCTAAGCAATTCGAGAATGGTCTCGACGGGATAGCGCAAACCCCGTACACAGGGTTTGCCGTGGCAGATCGCAGGATCTATGGTGATGCGCTCGAGGGCCATTGTTTTAGAAACTTGGTGTACAGTGACCGGCGTCATAATGACGCCTCGTCACGGGCAGAGATCCCCCCGGGTGGTTGCCGGTCTTCAGATGCCGAAACCGGAGCAGCACGACGCCGCCATTGTCCGGCAGAAATTCAACGGGGCGGGGACACGCCGAAGCGGAGCGTTGCCTATCTTTGAATAGTTTTGTGGAACGTCCATCCTGTGCACAACCATGCCTGCCTCCTCTTCTCCCGGTGATCCGCTCCTGACGCTGAAGCAGGCGGCCGCGCGGCTGAGCGTTCACCCCACGACGCTGCGCCGCTGGGCGGATCAGGGGGCCATCCCGGTGGTGCTGACGCCGGGCGGTCACCGGCGTTTCCCGCGCTCGGCCGTCGAGCAGCTGCGCATCCAGCGGCGGGGCGACACGGGCGAGCCGGTGGGCAAGGCCCTGACCGAGCGGGCCCTGACGCATACCCGCGCCGAGATCGCCGAGCACCGCGACGAGCGCTGGCTGGCCGACCTCGACGAGCACGAGCGGGAGGAGAAACGCCTCCTGGGCCAGCGCGTGATGGGGCTGATGATGCAGTACATCTCCCTCGAAGGCGACGACGGCGCCGCCCTGCTCGAGGAGGCGCGCGCGCTGGGGCACGTCTACGCCGAGAGCGCCCGCCAGGCCGGCCTCGGCCTCAGCGAAGCCATCCAGGCCACGATGTTCTTCCGGGATCAGATCGTGGAGTCGGCCATCATGCTGCCGGAGACCACGCGGGGACGCACCACGACGAACCGCCGTCTGCTCCGCCGGATCAACACCTTCCTGAACACGATTCAGCTGGCCATCACCGAGGCGTACGAACGCTGAAGCCCGGCCGGCATCGGGTGCCGGCATCGGGTCATTCGGAGGGGGTGGGTGGCCGGTAGTCCGGCAGGGGGCGGATGGTCATCTCGACGCGTTCGAGGGGCTGGTCGCCCAGCGCCGGATGGGCGGGACGACCCTGGCTTTTCGGCGTCGGGGTGGTGGCGATGCGGTCGAGCACGTCGAACCCTTCGACCACCTCACCAAAGACCGTGTACTGCATATCCAGGAAGGGTGCCCCGCCGTCGGCGAGGTAGGCGGCCCGGGCTTCGTCCGAGAAGTGGAAGTCAGGGTTGTGCGTGGCCATGCGCACCTGTTCCTCCATCTGGTCGAGCATGGTCTCGTCGATGGGGTTGGTGCCGTGGACGATGTAGAACTGGCTGCCACTCGAGCGACGCTCGGGGTTGACGTGGTCGCCCTGGCGGGCGGTGGCGAGGGCGCCACGTTTGTGGTAGAGACCGGGGTGAAACTCGGCCGGCAGCGTATAGCCGGGGCCGCCCTGGCCGTCGTTGTAGGGGTCGTCATCCTTCGAGTTGGGGTCGCCGCCCTGGATCATGAAGCCAGCGATGACCCGGTGGAAGGTGGTGCCATCGTAGAAGCCACGCGCCACGAGCTTCTTGAAGTTGTCCCGGTGCACGGGCGTCTCGTCGTAGAGGCGGACGACCATACGCCCGTAGCGTGTCGTGATCTCGTAGTAGTTCGTTTCGGGGAGGGCGAGCGTGTCGGAAGCCATGGTCGTCGCGGTCGTGTCGTGGGGAGCGGCGTCGGAGCGGGCCGTGTCGTCGGAGCCGGCGCCGCACCCGGCCAGCAGGAGGATCAGGGTGAGGGTGAGTCGGACCGTCATGGGGTGTCGCACGAAGCGGTGGGAACGTAAACGCGCACGGGGTTGCCCGGCGTCAGGGCGAGGCGGGCAGGAGGTTCTGGACTTCGAAGTAGCGAAGGATGGCCAGGCGCAAGAGCTTCTCCTGGGCCTCGACGTCGAGTTCGGGCAGGGGACGGGTGCGGGCCCAGATCCAGAAGCCGTCCTCGTTCATGCCGACGCGTTCGTAGAGGCCGAGCGTTTCGAAGGCGCAGTAGGTGCCTTCCATGATCAGGCTCTGCTTGCGGTCTTTTTCCAGATCGGGCTGGAAGCCGGTGCCGTGAGTTTGCAGGCCGATGAGGAAGAGCGTGGCCTCCAGGCCGGCGGGACGGCCGAAGCGGCGCTGCATCCACGCGTCGAGGCGTTGCCAGCGGGCCGCCACGTCGGCATCGTCGATGTCGAGCAGGGCCAGGAGGGGGTCGTCGCTCATGCCATCCAGTGTTCGGCTTCGGCCAGGAGGGCGTGCTCGTGGCGGCGCAGCAGGCGCAGGGTCAGGCTGCCGAGCGTGCGGGCGAGGCTGCCGCGCGGGCGTCCGGCCACCAGCGCGCCGATGCGCTGCATGCCCGTCTCGATGGCCTGCAACGCCTCGGCCAGGGCAAACCACCACAGGTTGTCGTCCGGCCCCTGCGGGGGCGGCGGGGGCGTCATGGCCAGCATCTTCCGCCCGGACTCGCCCAGCACGGCCTCCAGAGCCCGGGCAAAGGCATCCAGTTCGGCCAGCAGGGCTGCCATCTTTTCCCGCTGCGCCAGCGACATCGCGGCGGCCGCGAGGGCCCGTTCGCGGGCTTCCAGGCAACGAACGACCTGCAGGGCGGCTACCACGATGGCCTGGCCGGCTGCGTCGGCCAGGCCGCCCGCTTCGGCGAGCCGGTACAGGCGTTCGGCCTCCGGGCACGGCGGCGCATCGACGAGGGTGGACGAGGCCGGCGACGTGCCGGAGCGCGGTTCCGGGCGCCGCCATCTAGGAAAAAGACGTCGGGGTTTCAGGTTGAACGGTTCAGGGTCGTTCATAGATACCCCCTTGTTCGTTCGACATCGGTTCAGTCGGCCATCAACCGGGATCGGCGTGCCAGGTTCCAGAACGGCCCGTACGACCCTAGAAAAGCGGATTTTCGGGAGTGTCGAGAGCTTCCTGCAGGAGGTCGAGCAGGGCGCGGGCGTCGTCGGGGTGCAGGCGTCCGCTGCGGACGGCCACGCGCACCGTCTCGCTGGCCAGGGCGGCGTAGACGGGCAGCAGGTGGGGCAGGTCGCCGGCCAGGGTGTCGAGGTGGCGGCGCACCGTCGCCCGGTCGCCCCGGACGATGGGGCCGGTGAGGGCGTCCTCGGGCAGGTGGCCGGACAGGTTCCGCCAGGTGCCTTCGAAGAGCGGGCGTAGCATGGCGGCGCTCGTGCCCCGGTCGAGGCCGAGGCTGCCGAGCACCTCCTCGGCCAGCGCCATCAGGGTCACGAGGTAGTTGGAGGCAAGGACGGCGGCCAGGTGGTAGCGGGCCCGGCCCCCGGCGGGGATCTCCACCGGATGAGCCCGCAGGCGACGGGCCAGGGTACGCCCGAAGGCGACGGCCTCCGGAGGTCCATCCAGCCCGATGTAGATGCCCTCGAAGGCGCGGGGGGGGCTGCCGGGCGGGAAGGCCTGCAGGGGGTGGAAGCCGAGCGGCAGGGCGCCCCGGGCCGCCAGCGGGGCCAGGACGTCGGCCCCGTGCACGCCGGAGGTGTGGGCCACCACCGTGCCGGTCCAGGGGCGCGGGAGCAGGTAGAGGGCTTCGGCGAGGGCGGCGAGGGCATCGTCCGGGACGCAGCACAGGACGGCGTCCACCGTCTCGGGCAGGGCCTCGAGCGGCAACGCGCGGGCCCCCAGGCGCCCGGCCAGGGCCGCGGCCGTCTCGGGCCGGCGGCTCACGACGACCTCCACCGTCAGGCCGGCCTCGGCCAGGCGCAGGCCCAGGGCCGTGCCCACGGCACCGGCACCGATCAGGGCATAGCGGCGCGTAGCGGCAGGGACAACGTCGGGGTCGTCAGACACAACGCTGTGGGGTTGGGGAGCGTTCGCACTAGACGCGGCCGATCACGGCGCCGAGGTAGCCGGGGGCGTCGTCGGTGGGCGGCTGCAGGCCCACGATCTCGGCCCGGTTGGCGCGCCGGTGCAGGGCCGACAGCAGCGCCACCAGGATGGGGCCCCGGCCCTCGACCTGCACCTGCTCGCTGTTGAGCAGCGTCATCAGGCGGGACACATCCAGGGTGCGAAACGCCTCGTCGAAGCGGGCCATGGCCTCGTCCGATGCCGACAGGATGTTGGCACAGGCGACCACCAGCGTCCGCCGGTTGTAGGCAACCTCGCCCACGGCCTGGCCCAGCTCATGGCACAACTCCGGGGTCTCATCTCCCATCACGATCGGGACGATGTCGAACGACGACTTCAGCACCAGTTGCAGGAACGGGAGCTGCACGTCGATGCCAGCCACCTGGAAGTGCCCGGTGTCGTCGAGGAAGATGTCATCGTCTTCGTCGCAGAGCTCGTTACGAACCCGGTCGTTGACCGGGATGGGCCCCAGGGGGGTCTGGTAGGTGTCGACGCTGCAGATCGTCAGGCGCTGGAACCGCCCGGTATGGCTAGGGGCCACCACGATGACGGTGTCGTACGAGCGATGCTCGAGCGTTTTGTAGACGCATGCGGCGATGTGCCCGCCGCTCGTCAGGTTGGCATCCGGCACGATCACGGCCTGGATGTCGCCCGGGACGGACGGTGCCGTGGACTCGCGCAGCAGCGCCTCAAGTTGTTGTTGCAGGGGTTTGCGCTGGGTCGGATAGGCAGCGCCTTCATACACACGCATAGGGTTCGGAAGAGCAAGGGTTGGTTCAGGGGCCCGAAGCACCGGGTGCCACGGGGGGTCCCGACGTGAGGTCGTGGTCGGCGGCCTCGGGGCGGATGAGCCGTTGTAGCAGGGCCCGCAGTCCGTCCTGTTGCCGGAGCGCCTCGATGAACGCGTGCACGTCGGTCTGGTATTCGGGACGCCATTCGAGCGTGGCCAGCACGGGCGTAGGGGCCGCCAGTTCCCGGAGGGCATCCGGGTTGATCGACTCGGCGAAGCCGTCGCCGTACTGCCCGTACCCGTTGAGCACGAAGCCCAGCGGTGGGATGCCCATCACGAGCATCATGCGCTGGGTGAGCATACAGTGGTTGAGGGTGCCTCGCCCCGAGCGGCCGATGATCAGCGCCGGCAACTCGAAGTCCTTGAGCAGGTCGATCATGTCGTACCGGCGGGCGATGGGCACCAGCACCCCGCCGCCTTCGACGACGACGAACTTGCCCTGTGACCGGAGTTCGTGGTACGCGTCGAGGACCAGGCGCAGGTTGACCGGACGGCGCTCGACCTGGGCCGCCACGAAGGGGGCGGCCGGCGTCTCGTACGTCTGCGGCATGAGCAGCCGGCGTGGCTCGGTCACGCCGATCTGGCGCAGCAGGGCCGTCGCGCTCTCGACCGAGCCACCCGTCAGGATCGGCGTCATCATGGTGGCGTCGACGCCCATCTCCCGCAGCAGCGCTACGATGCCGACCCCGACCAGCGTCTTGCCCACGCCCCGGTCCGTACCGACCAGGAAAAGACCTTGTGCCATGGTACCGTGCCCCCCGGCACGCGCCCGAACCGATGAATACCTGCGGCAAGTTAGGGCGCGAGGCCCCTTGCATCAAGCCGGGCCGGGCGAAGTGTACGCGAAGCGTTTCTGGAAGCGAGACTCCTCTGGCCGTCTTGAACGGGTGCTCATGGGGGGATGACCAGATAGACGACGTCGCCGGGAAAGACCGGGACCTGCTCGTTGAGCACCGCGCGACGCCCGCCGATGGGGTCCGCCACGAAACGGAGGGTGGCGCCCCCCCGGACCAGGTCGGCGCCCAGCGTGAACGCCTGGCGGGTCGAGCCCGTCACCGTGCCCAGACGCACCCGCAACGCCCCGCGGAAAACGTAGATGGTGGCATCCAGAAAATGGCGGTTTTCGATCTCCAGCGTGGCCGTTTCCGTGCGCGCATCACCGTGGGGCACGCCGGCACAACCGGCGGTTGCCAGCAGGAGAAGCAGCGGGAGCAGAGCACGCATGAGAATCAGCATCGGGTCAGGATTTGTTACGGATAAGAGCCTTAACATCAAAAGTTTCGGTCTGGGCGTATGCAAAAAAAAGGTAGTCGGAGGTTTTGCGGTTCGTTTCCCGATGGCGGAAATTAGGGGCGTTGGACTTCCCCTTTTCTTCAGTCCGTGGAGGTTTATGCCCTTCATACAGGAACGGAACGTTTACGACGTCTGCATTGTCGGGTCGGGGGCCGGGGGCGGGATGGCTGCCCGTATCCTCACCGAGGCCGGTGCGAACGTGGTCATGCTGGAGGCGGGCCCGATGTGGGATTCTGCAAAAGACGGCCACATGTTCACGTGGAACTACGAGTCGATGCGGCGAGGCGGCGCTACCGACGAGAAGCCCTTCGGTGAATTTGACGGGTGCATCGGCGGCTGGGAGATCGAAGGCGAGCCTTACACCCGCGCCGAGGGCACGTCGTGGGACTGGTTCCGTGCCCGGATGCTTGGCGGGCGGACGAACCACTGGGGCCGCATTTCCCTGCGCTTCGGCCCGGACGACTTCCGCCGCCGCTCCCTCGACGGAGCCGGCGACGACTGGCCCATCACGTACGACGAGCTCAAGCCGTACTACGACCGCCTCGACCGTATGGTCGGCATCTTTGGCTCGGTCGAGAACATCTACAACGAGCCCGACGGCATCTTCCTGCCGCCGCCGAAGCCGCGCTGCTACGAGCTGCTGGTGAAAAAAGGGTGTGAGCGGCTGGGTATCCCGGTGATCCCGTCGCGCCTTTCGATCCTGACGCGCCCGATGCACGGCCGCCCGGCCTGCCACTACTGCGGGCAGTGCGGGCGCGGGTGCGGGGTGCACGCCAACTTTTCCTCCACGTCGGTGCTGTTGCCGCCAGCGCTGGCCACCGGGCGCCTCACGATCATCCCGCACGCGATGGCCCGCGAGGTGCTCACCGACACCGAAGGGCTGGCCACGGGCGTCTCATACGTCGACACGCAGACGCTGCAGGAATACCAGGTGCGGGCCCGTATCGTGGTGCTGGCCGCCAGCGCCTGCGAGACGGCCCGCCTCCTGCTCAACTCGAAGTCGACCCGCCACCCGAACGGCCTGGCCAACTCGAGCGATCTCGTAGGCCGGTACCTGATGGACTCGACCGGGAGCGACGCCGCCGGCTTCTTCCCGCAGCTCGTCGACATGCCGCCGCACAACGAGGACGGCGTCGGCGGGATGCACATCTACATCCCCTGGTGGCTCGAGAAGGCGCGGCTCCCGTTCCGGCGCGGCTACCACATCGAGGTCTGGGGCGGGCGCGGCATGCCCGCCTACGGCTTCGGCAGCGGCATTCACCGGCTCAACGGCCGCCTGCCCGGCCCGAACGGCCAGCCGCGCCCGCGCGGCGGCGGCGGCTACGGCGCTACGCTCAAGGACGACTACCGCCGGCTCTACGGCGCCGTCATCGGCTTCTCGGGGCGCGGCGAGATGATCGCCCGGAAGGAGAACTACTGCGCGATCGACCCGGACGTGGTGGACAAGTACGGCATCCCGGTGCTGCGCTTCCACGTCACCTGGAGCGACGAGGAGTATGCCCAGATCAAGCACTTCCAGGAGACGGCCCGCGAGATCATCGAGGCCATGGGCGGCGTCCCGCTCGGCGACATGCCGGGGAAGGAGGACGGCTACGGCATCCTCGCGCCCGGCCGCATCATCCACGAGGTCGGCACCACCCGCATGGGGAACGACCCCAAGACGTCCGTCCTCAACGCCTATTGCCAGGCCCACGACGTGAAGAACCTCTTCGTCGCCGACGCCGGTCCGTTCGTCTCGCAGGCCCACAAAAACCCGACGTGGACGATCATGGCGCTGGCCATGCGCACGGCCGAGTACATCGCCGCGGAGCGCAACCGGGGCAACCTGTGAGGGCCGGGAAAACAGCCAGGCCCTGGCTGTCCAACGAGCCAACGGCCAACGTTAAACGCTCAACGTTAAACGCTCAACACACATGAACCGACGCGAATCGCTCAAGCTGATGGCCGTGGCCTCGCTGGGGGCCGGGCTGGCCGGGTGTACGGAGGCGGACCTCCGGCGGGCCCGGGACGAGGTGGACCGGCAGATGGCCGACGGCGGGCTGGCGAACTACACGGCCCAGTTCTTCACGCCGCATGAGTACGAGACGGTGAAGGTGCTCGCCGACCTGATCATCCCGGCCGACGGGCGCTCTGGCAGCGCCACCGACGCGGGCGTGCATGCGTTTATCGATTTCACCGCCTGGGACCGGCCCGTCCTGCAGACGCCCCTGCGCGGGGGGCTGCGCTGGCTCGACTACCAGTGCCACAAGCGCTTCGGCCGTGCTTTCCTCGACTGCACCGACGCCGAGCGCACCGAACTGCTCGACCTGATCGCTTACCCGGAAGACGCCCCGCCCGAGATGAGCCAGGGCGTACGCTTCTTCAACCTGTTCCGCGACCTGACGGCCTCCGGCTTCTGGACGAGCAAGATGGGCATGGAGGACCTTCAGTACATGGGGAACGTGCCGCGCGGCGAATGGCCCGGCTGCCCGCAGGACGCACTCGACCACCTCGGCGTGCAATACACCTGAAGCCTCGTGCCATTCGTGATCGCCCCGGGCACCTTTTCGAACGTTTCGCGTTCGGAAAGGCAGTGCATCTTTTTCGGTGCGCGTACGTCGAAGCGCTACCGTAACGCATTCGCTCGACCTCATCGTACCCCCGATCGAGGCTTTTTTCGTTTAATCAAGGGAATACCCATGAACCGATTGTTTATCCTCCTTACCCTGACGCTGGTTACGGGTCTGACGGCCCGTGCCCAGACGTTCTATGCCGAGGAGATGCCGGCCGACCTGCGTCGCGGCTTTGGCGGCGCGGTCGCCGTCGGTGACGACGCCCTCTTTATCGGCGAGCCACTCAATGCATCCTCGCCAGGCTTTGTCTATGTCTACATGCGAGGCGATGACGGCCACTGGAACGAGGTGGCTCGTCTGCAGGCCTCGGACGGCACCACCGGCGACCGCTTCGGTGCGGCGCTGGCCGTTGCCGGCAACCACCTGCTCGTCGGCGCGCCGGCCCACGGCGCCGCCTACCTGTTCGCCCGGGACGCCGAAGGCACCTGGAACGAGGTGGGCCGTCTGGCGCTCGGCGAGGGCGCGGACGAGATCGGCTTCGGTGGGGCCGTGGCGCTCGGTGAGGGCATGGCGCTCGTCGGGGCCGAAGGCTACCAGGACAACACCGGCGCCGTCTTTGCCTTCCGCGCCACGGACACGGGCTGGGCCGTGCAGGACACGCTGACGGGCGAGGCCGTCCCCGGCGCTCGCTTCGGTAGCGCCATTGCGCTGGACGGCGGCATGGCCCTCATCGGTGCGCCGCGGCAGGACGAAAACCTCGGCGCCGTCTATGCCTACCGCTACGATGCCGGGGCCTGGATGATGGAGACGCGCCTCCCGGCCGAGGGGCTCGAAGGCGACGCGCGCCTCGGGTCGAGCCTGAGCCTGGAGGGCGGCCGTGCGCTCGTCGGCGCCCCGCGCTTCCAGCGCTTCGTGGGTGCCGTGGTCGAGTACGTCTATGACGCCGAGGGCGGCGCGTGGGAGCAGCAGGGCCTGCTCGTGCCGTTCGACGCGACGCCCCAGACGCGCTTTGGCACGGCCGTCGACCTGAATGGCGACGAGGCCTGGATCGGCGCTCCCGGCGCCAACCGGTTCGCCGGCGCCATCTACCGCTTCGTGCAGGATGCCGAAACCGGCACGTGGGGGCGCGTAGATAAGATGACGGCCCCCGAAGGCAGCAGCGGTGACTTCTTCGCCGCCACGCTCGACGTGCGCGGCGACCTAGCCGTGGCCGGCGTCGTCGGAGACGATGGCGGCGAGGGCACGGCGCTGATCTTCGAACGCCGCGAGCAGGGCTGGGTACAGGCTGCCGCCGTCTACAGCGAGCCCGTCGGCTTCGAGTCCATCACGGGGGACCTCGTCCCCTGCGCAGACGGTGAGGCCGCCGCCTTCGGGTGCGACAACGTCGACCTCGTCTCCTTCCTCTCGGTCAAAGACATCGGCGGCGGCCGCGGCGTGCGGACGAACGACGTCTGGGGCTGGACCGACCCCGAGACGGGCCGCGAGTACGCCATCGTCGGCCGCACCGACGGCACCGCCTTCGTCGACATCACCGACCCCTACCATCCCGTCTTCCTGGGCGACCTGCCGTTGCACGAGGGCGCCCGCCCCGCCGCCTGGCGCGACATGAAGGTCTATAAGAACCACGCCTTCATCGTGGCCGACGGCGCCGGCCCGCACGGCATGCAGGTCTTCGACCTGACCCGCCTGCGCAACGTCGAGAACCCGCCGGTGACCTTCACTGAGGACGCCCACTACGACCGTATTGCGAGCGCCCACAACATGGTCATCAACGAGGAGACCGGCTTCGGCTACATCGTCGGGGCGAGCATGGGGGGCGAGACGTGCGGCGGCGGCCTGCACATGGTGGACCTGCGCGATCCGAAGCACCCGCAGTTTGCCGGCTGTTTCGGGCACGAGGGGACGGGCCGCCAGGGCACCGGCTACACGCACGACGCGCAGTGCGTCATCTACCGCGGCCCGGATACGGAGCACCAGGGCAGGGAGATCTGCTTCGGGGCCAACGAGACGGCCCTCTCGATTGCCGACGTGACGGACAAGGCCAACCCGAAGGCGCTCTCGCAGGCCTCGTACCCGAACGTGGGCTACACGCACCAGGGCTGGCTGACGGAGGACCAGCGTTACTTCTTCCTCGACGACGAGCTGGACGAGTTGCAGGGCAAGGTCGAGGGGACGCGGACGCTGATCTGGGACGTCTCGGACCTGGACGACCCGCAGCTGATCCGGGAGTACATTTCGGACAACCGGGCCTCGGACCACAACCTGTACATCAAGGGGAACCTGATGTACCAGTCGAACTACGTGTCGGGGCTGCGGGTCTACGACGTGAGCAACCCGGAGAACCCGGTGCCGGTGGGGTACTTCGACACGGTGCCTTACGGCGAGGATGCGCCGGGGTTCAACGGGTCGTGGAGCAACTATCCGTACTTCAAGAGCGGCGTGATCGTGGTCACGAGCGGGCAGGAAGGCGTCTTCTTCGT
>CAZKFR010000093.1:0-11133 GCA_964552015.1 uncultured Rhodothermaceae bacterium
GTCCCGCCCCCTGACCCCACGTTTTCGGTTGCCGCCCGGTTGCACGGGCGAGATCCCGGGGCTTAAGCCCGCCCCCCGGCCCGCCGATACTACCGAGCGGTAACTCCTCAGACCAACCGGTTCAACCGGGGCCTTCCTCCTACGCGCGGGGGAAGGCCCTTTTCATTGACAGGGGGAGCCGGAGGTGAGCGCGCTTCCGGCTGGTGCCTTGGCTACTGGATGAGATCGTGTTCGAGGGCATAGCGCGCCAGCTCGGCATTGCTCTTCATGTTCATCTTCTCGAGGACGCGGGCCCGGTAGGTGCTGACGGTCTTGACACTGAGGGCGAGCATCTCCGCAATTTCAGAGACAGACTTGCCTTCGGCCAGCATGCGCATCACCTGGAACTCGCGGTCGGAGAGCGTGGCGTGCAGCGGTAGGTCCGGGTCGGCGTCGAGGAGGTCCAGCAGGCTCTCGGCCATGGCCGCACTCACGTAGCGCCCGCCGCCGGCCACTTTGCGGATGGCCTTGACCAGTTCGTCGGCGGTCTTTTCTTTCGTCAGATAGCCGGAAGCACCGGCTCGCAGTACCCGGACGCCGTACTGCTCCTCGCCGTACATGCTCAGCACCAGCACGGGCAGCGAGGGGAACTCGGCCTTGAGTTGCTTGAGGGTGTCGAGACCACTCTGGTCGGGCAGGTTCAGGTCCAGCACCACCACGTCGAAGGGCTGGCTGCGTACCAGGGACAGCACGTCGGCGGCGGTGGCGGCTTCGCCCGTCACCTTGAGGTCCATGGTTTCCGAGATGATCTGGACCAGCCCGCGCCGTACGACGGTGTGGTCATCAGCTACGAGGATGCGGATCATGGGAGCGGTTCTTCAAAAAGTTGTGTCGGGGTGGCGTGCAGGGGGAGGGTGACGATGGCCGTGGTGCCTTTCCCGGGGCGGCTCTCGTAGCAGAGCTGGCCGCTCCAGGGCAGGAGCCGCTCGCGCATGCCCAGGATCCCCAGGGACCGGGACTCGGAGAGCGCCTGCTCGCTGATGCCTTTGCCGTTGTCCTGCAGGCGGATTTCCAGGTGCTCTTCGGTTTGCCGGACATGGAGGTGGACGGACGTTGCACCGGCGTGTCGGGCGACGTTCGTCAGCAGCTCCTGCACGACGCGGTAGACGGCCGTGGCCTGATCCGGGGCGAGCGACACCTCGTCGGTCTCGTCCTCAAAGGTACAGGTGATGCCGGTACGTTGCTCGAATTTCTGCAACTCCCATTGGAGGGCGGCCGTCAGCCCCAGGTCGTCGAGGAGGCCGGGACGCAGGTCGGCGGCAATACGGCGCACCACCTGCACCGTCTCGTCGACGCTTTGCTTCATCAGGTCGAGGCGCTGCTGGATGGCGGGCGGGGGCGTGTCCAGCTGGCGCTCGATCATGCTGATGTCCATGCGCAGGCCGGTCAACGCCTGGCCCAGCACGTCGTGGACTTGCCGGGAAAGGCGCGTCCGCTCTTCCTCGCGGATCGCCTGAAGCCGGGCCGCCAGCAGGCGCAACTGCTTCCGGGACTGGCGAAGCATCCGCTCGGCCTCGTACCGCTGGGTCACGTCCCGGATGACCGCGCTGATGAGGCGTTGCCCTCCCATGTTCAGCATCCCGGAAGAAATCTCGACGTGGAACGTGCTGCCGTCCTTGCGCCGGTGCCGTCCCTGGTTGAGAAAGAGGGTCGGCCGGTCCTGCCGTTTCACGTGCTCGATGGTCTGCCGGGCCTGTTCAGGATCCGCGGAGAGGTCCGGGGCTTTCATCCGGCGGAGTTCCTCGAGGGAATAGCCGTACATCGTCTGCGCACTCTCGTTGGCATCGACGATGCGCAGCGTTTCCGCATCGACGACCACGATGGCATCTTTGACCGACTCGAAGAGCATGCGGTAACGCTCCTCGCTCTGGCGTAACTGCTGCTCCGTCAGGTAGCGTCGGGTAATGTCGGTATGGGCGATGACGACCCCGCTCCGCTCCCGGAAGGGGACCACCTTCATGGCATACCAGGCCGGGGCATCTTCCGTGTGGCAGGGGTATTCCATTTCGAAGGCGGGTTGCTGGCCCTGTAGCACGGCCTCGATGCCTTCCAGCGCCCGGCGGGCCACGTCATCCTCGTTCGACGCCTGCCGGCACAGTTCCAGATAATTGACCCCGAGGCCGGTCCGCGTCAGGGGGGCGTTCCGCTCCTGGGCTTTTGTCTCCCATGCCTGGTTGATCGCGACGATCTCGCCCCGGTCGTTCAGCACGGCGATCAGGTCGGGCAGCGACGCGAGGATGCCGGCATTGAGAAGCTGGCTGGCCCGCAGGGCTTCTTCATACCGTTTGCGCTCGGTGACGTCCTGGATCTGCACGACGAGCAGCTTCGATGAGCTCCGTGCCGTGATCGCCGTCACCGACATCAGGCCCCAACGAAGTTCCTCGCCGTCGTGGAGAAACGGCTTCTCGATCTGGAACGACTCACGCTCGCCTTCGAGGACGGCTTCAATCAGAACGCGCTCTTTGCCCCGGCCGTCCGGCGGAGTGAAGTCGTCCAGCGGCCGGCCGATGAGGTCGAGGCGGTCGTGCCCGAAGAAACGTGCCAGGGCCTCATTCGCTTCCTGAATGATGCCCTCCGGCGTGACGAGGGCCTTGCCAATGGGGGCGTGGTCGAACGCGCTGCGGATGATGGCCTGGCTGGCCCGGAGGGCCTCTTCGATCCGTTTCTGCTCGGTGATGGGCTGGCCTTCCACGAGGAAGACGTACGGGCCGTCCTGCGGCGGGCCGGAGACCTGCTGCACGGTGAAGCGAAGCGGGAGGCGACCTCTGCGAGGAAGCGTGAGCGTGCTTTCGAAGTGGGTGGTGGTTCGAGCGGCGGCCCGACGCAGCGCCCGCCGCATCCGGGAAGCCACGCGGTCGGGATCGGTCTAGCCGGCGCTTTCCCAGAAGATACACCCGATCGGAGAGGGGGAGGCCCCGAGCCACGAGCGGGCATACTGGTTGAGGTCGAGGATGCGTCCCTCGTCATCGATGAGGGCCAGGAAATGGTGCTGGCGGTCGAACAGGTGCCGGTAGAGCCCGACCGGTAGGGCCGGGTCGTGGCCGGCCTGGAGGCCGGCGGCCCGGTCGAGGAGGCGTTGCAGGTGTTCCGGTGTGAGGGTGTCGGGGGAGAAGACGTCCAGGGCGCCGGCCCGGAGCCAGGCCCGTTCCCGGTCGGGATCCGCTTCGGCCAGGAGGACCGCGAAGGGGACGGCAAGGGACGGCTGGACGTGTGAGACGGCCGGGTCGGGAAGGAGGGCTTCCTCGACCAGGGCCAGCAGCGCAGCGCCCGGCTCCGGCTTCTCCCCGGGCTCGGCCACCACGAGGGTCACGTCGGGAGCGGCTTCTGCAAGGCGCTCACAGACCCGGAGCCGAGCCTCGGGACGGGCCAGGACGAGCACCGTGGGGGGGACAGACGGAGGGGGATGCATGCGATCAGGCGGCGTGTCGACAGGGAGGTGCCGGGAGGCGGAAGAAGATACCGTCGTTCGTCAGTCGAGGATACAGGAATTCTGACAGGGTAGGCGTAGGACAAGACCGACAGTGACGGCGGTGGCTTTCCTACGGGCCGATGGAGGGCAAGCCGACGGGGCCTCTCCGGCGTGGCCTACAGACGTGGGCCGAGGGGCTCCCTAGATTGCGTGCAGTGCGATTTCTATTCCGGTTCATTCACCAGCTACGTAGACGACCATGATAAGCAAACTAGCTCAATACCTGCCTTTTTTCAAGCGTCCGGCGCCCGTTCGCATCGGTGGGCTGGAAGTGCCGCAGGGTGTGATGGCGCTGATTCCGTTCGCGGCGTCCCGGCGCTCGAACCGAGCAGCCCTGATCGCCACGGTGGCCACCGGTGTGGCGACGCTCATGGGCGTGGCCGGCAGGGCCTGGTATGGCCGGCGCCAGCGGCATCATCGTGCTGCGGAGCCGGCCTCGGAGACCGATCAGCCGGACACGCGCCCCTATCCGCTGCGTACCCGCGACGAACTCTATGCGATGGCGCAGGAGCGGGACATCGCAGGGCGGTCGCAGATGACCAAGGCCGAGCTGGTCGAGGCGCTGCGTCAGACCGAGGCCGCATGAGCGCGGTGGCCGGCTCTCCTTCTCGCCCTGTAACCCTCTGCCTATCGATGATGCGTTCTGATGGTCCCCCACATGATCCTGCCCTGACGTGGATGCTGCATCTCACCGGTGGGCTCCTCGTGCTCGCCAGCGCCTACCTGCTGACCCGCAACTTCGTGATGAACGGCCAGGCGTTCTGGCTGCCGGCCGCCGGCCTCGTGGTGGGGGTGCTGGCGGTGGTATGCGGCGGATGGCCCGCATGGCGGACCGTAGGGAGGAAGGTGCCGTTGCCACGCAGAGTGGCATGGACCCGGGGGCGCGGCGAAAAGGCGGACCGGACGCATCACCGAGGTAGCACCCGGGATTGCTGAATGAACGCGCGCGACATCCATGACGGCCTGGAAGCGGGGCCGGTCGCCACGACCGGCCCCGCTCGTGATGCGGAGCCCCCGGCGCCGGATCTGACGCGCCTCACCGACCGCCTGCACGGGCCGATGGGCCTGACGGCCGTCAGTACCCTGGGGTTGTTCATGCTGGCGGCGTTTTACGTCCTGTATGCCGCGCAGGCCGTCGTGATGCCGCTGGTCATTGCGTTGCTGCTCAATTTCCTGCTGAGCCCTGCGGTGGCGGCGCTCCGGCGCGTCGGGCTTCCTGAGCCTGTCGGAGCCGCACTCACGATGGTGTTCCTGCTGGGCCTGCTTGCCCTGGGCGGGTATTACCTTGCCGAACCGGCCACGACATGGATCGACCGGGCGCCGGCGCAGTTGCAGCGGGCCGAAGAACGGCTGCACGGTGTCCGCAACTCGCTGGCCCGCCTGGAGCAGGCTACGGAAGGGATCGAACAACTGGCACAGGGGTCGGAGCAGGGCCGGGCTCCCGAAAAGGTGTCGGTCACGCGGGGCTCGTTGTTGCAATCGCTGATGAACCAGACGCTGCAGGGCCTCATCGGCAGCGTCGTGCTCTTCTTCCTGACGTACTTCCTGCTGGCCGGAGGTGATCGCTTTCTCCGCCGGCTGGTCGAGACCCTGCCTCTGTTGCGTCACAAGCGCAATGCGGTGGCCATCATTCGCCACATCGAACAGGAGCTCTCACGGTATTTCCTGCTCGTTACACTGGTCAATGCCGGGCTGGGTGGGGCGGTCGCGGTCGTGCTCTACCTGCTGGACATGCCCAATCCCCTGCTCTGGGGGGTGCTGGCCGGTGTCCTGAACTATGTGCCCTACCTGGGGGGGCTCGTCGGGATCCTGGTCATCGGGCTGGTGGCGCTGGTAAGCTTTGACACGCTGGGGGAGGCTCTGCTGCCGCCCCTGGCCTATCTGATGCTCAATACGATGGAAGCCTATGCCATCACACCGGCGCTGCTGGGGCGTCGCCTCCGGCTGAATCCGGTGGCTATCCTGGTGTCCATCGTGTTCTGGGGATGGATCTGGGGCGTGGCCGGGGCCATCCTGGCCGTCCCACTCCTCGTCTCGTTCAAAATCATCTGTGACAACGTCCGGGCCCTGTCGGCCATCGGCGTTTTCCTGAGCCGATAGCACCGACACGGGCTGTAGGACAGGTCCTGCATCGCGCCTCCGTCTGGTCCGACAGCAGCCCGCTGGCTCTTCTCACAGGCAGGACCCGGCCCGGCCTACAGGTCTTCTGAAGCCGTCTGTCGATCTTACGGGTGTTCGCGGTTCGGTTCAGTGGTTCGGTACCGAATGCTTTCGTGCTAACCCATCATGAGGAGGTCCCCGATGCTACGTATCCTTTTGGTTCTGCTCATCATTGGCTGGTTGCTGGGGTTTTTCGTTTTTGATCTCGGTGCCCTGCTGCACGTGCTGCTGGTCGTCGCCGTGGTCGTGTTGATCGTAGACCTCCTGCGAGGTCGCTCGGTGGTCTAGACGCCAGGAACGCCTTCATCGTACCCATTTCTGTTCATCAACCCGCAGGTAAGCATCATGAAAGGAACTGTTCTCATCGGCGTGCTCCTGATCGTGGCCGGGAGCCTCATGCTGATTTTCAAAGGGATCACCTATGTGAAGGACGAAACGATCGTCGATGCTGGTCCCATCGAACTCGAGGCCGAGCGTAAGGAAACGATCCCGTTTTATCCGGTGCTGGGCGTGCTGGCGCTCGCCGGGGGAGCCGGGCTGGTATTCTATGGCGCTCGCAAGAACTCCTGACGATCGATCGGTGAACGCCATGTATTCAGCTCGTGCTTTCTTCGTCCGGGCAGCCCGTCGCCCGGGGTCCTGGGCGACGGCCGGGGTGCTGGCACTGGTTCTGCTCCTCGGGAGCGTATGGATGCCGGCTCGCTCGTCCATGGCCGGAGCCACGCCCCCCGCCTCGGACGCTTCGCCGGAGCCGGTATGGCAGGTGCGTACGGAGAGCCTCGAAGGGGGAGAACGTCTCGTTCTAAGAGCTCCGGATGACCGGACGCGCGTCGAGGTCGTGCTCCGCGCATGGAAGCCCTCCGGCGTGTCGGAGGATCGCCCGCTTTCCACGGAAGACCGGGACGCGATCCACGGTGCCATGCTCCGTCATCTGGAGCGGCGTCAGACGCTCGAAGCGCCGGTGTTTCGACGGCTTCCGGTGACCCGGATGGCGGATCAGATGGCCTATCGTGTCCAGTACGCCGCTCGTCAGGCGGACGGAATGCCGTTGCGGGGGGTATGCATCCTGGTCCTCCCGACCTTCGGGACTCCGGTCCTGGTGGACGTACGAACCAACGGCTCACTCACCAACCTGGAGGCCGTACGTCCTCTGGTGGAGGAACGCCTGGAGCGAGCCCTCGCACACCCGGTGGCTTCTGCCTTGACCTCCCCGGCTCCGATCATCGCGGAGCCGTGAGGGGGCGGGAGGCATCGCATCCCAAAGCAACGTAACAATCCTGGAAACACCTCACGGAGTGATCATCATGAGAACGTTTGTGCATCCACTGGTAAGTCTGTTGCTCTCCCTGTTCGTCGTCCTGCTGGCGGCCACGTCGACCGGTTGTACCAGTACCCAGAAGGGGGCCGCCGTAGGGGCGGGCGCCGGGGCCGTCGTCGGCGGCGTGATCGGGCATACCCAGGGCGAAACCGCCAAAGGGGCCGTCATCGGGGCGGCCGTCGGGGGTGTGGCCGGAGCCGTGATCGGGCGGCAGATGGACCGCCAGGCCGAGGAACTGGAGCAGGAGCTGGAAGGCGCCGAGGTCGAACGCGTGGGGGAAGGCATCATCATCACCTTCGATTCGGCCATCCTCTTCGACGTCGATGAATCCACGCTGTCCGGGCAGGCCCAGCGCAACCTGGACGAACTGGCCGAGAGCCTGGCCCGGTATCCGCAGACCAACGTGCTGATCGCCGGGCACACGGACAGCACCGGGCCGGAAGAGTATAACCTGGCCTTGTCGGAGCGGCGTGCTCGTTCCGCAGCGGCCTACCTGATCGGCCGGGGCATCGACCCCTCCCGGATCACGACAGTCGGACATGGCGAAACCATGCCGGTGGCGACGAATGACACGGAAGCCGGCCGACAGCAGAACCGCCGGGTCGAGATTGCCATCTATGCTTCCGAGGAGTACCGGGAGCAGGCAGCGGGGGCGGGAGGCTGAACGTTTTCCTCCTGCGTGCCCCCGGAGATGCCGGGGGCACGTAGGACATTTCCTGCAAGGGAAAACCCGTTTATCTTATGGTTTCGGTGGCTCGAAACACGTATCGTGCTATGGGACACCCCGAATGTACTGGATATGAATGTGCTTGTGGATATCGTGGAGAAGCAACCACTCAAGGTCGTTGTCAGTGATGATTCGGCGTACGTCCGGATGCGGGTGCTGGAACTGCTCTCGGAGCTGGATCAGGTGAAGGTCGTGGCGGAGACCGACACGGTAGCCTCAACGATCGAGACGGTCCAGAGCCTGCATCCGGATGTCGTGATTCTGGACATCAACATGCCGGATGGGAGCGGTATTCGTGCGCTCAAGAGCATCAAGACGTCCCTTCCCGATACCGTTGTTATCATGCTGACCAACCATGCCCATCCCCTGTATCGGGAAACCTGTATGAAAGCCGGAGCCCACTATTTTTTCGATAAGTCGAGCGAGTTCGACCGGGTTGGCTACGTCCTCCAGCAGCTGGCCTCCGGGCCTCATTGAAGCATTTCATCCGGGGGGCGGGTCGTATCGCTCCCTGCTCTTGATGTCAGCCCATTCCTACGGCGTGACGTCATGCAGTCCGCCAGGACGACGGCTCCTTTTTCTTATCAAAGGTCCCACACTTTGCTGACATCTGCGTCCCGTTGTCCTTGCTATCATGGGTTCGGGCCAGGCGTCCCAGCGGGGAGGCCGACGCCCTTCCGGACATACATGTTGTCGAACAAAACAGCTACTTTGTCATGAGCACCTTCTCAACTGCATCGAACACGATGTTTCGCTGGATGCGTGGATGGCTGGTCCTGGGCATGGTGGTCATGCTGGGAACGTGGCCGGGTGATGCGCAGGCCCAGCGGCGGCCCGGCGCCATCGGACTGGGAGCGCAGATCGGCGAGCCCAGCGGGGTCACGCTTCAGGTGTACCGTCCGCAGGCCGTATCCTATGACTTTCTGGCGGCCTGGGATCTCGACGACTTCGTTTTTCTCAACGTTCACGGGTTGTATGAGCAGCATCTGGATCGCCAGGGTCAGGTTCACCTGTTCTACGGACCGGGCGCGTTCATCGGCTTCCGGGATCGGCCGGGCGATCGAGACGATGACACCGTAGCCGGCATCAGTGGGCGCATCGGAATCGGGTTTCTCATCGATCGCTTCGAGATCTACGGGCAGATTACCCCGCGCCTGGCACTGGCGCCAGCCACCGAGGGTGACATCGGCGGGGGACTGGGTTTCCGCTTCTTCTTCCAGTAGCCTCGGAAAAGAGGCCTCCCGGGCCGAATCCGCTATCCACAGAAGTCCGCTTGCTGCGTTTCGACACGGCAAGCGGACTTTTTTGTAGACCGGCTACGCTGGCGAGATCGTCCAGCCGAAAAGCTACCCGTCGTGCCTGTAGGAATTTTCTGTCGTCGGAAGCCTCGTGCTTCTTACGCCCGGCGATGCACGGCACTTACGCCTTAGCTATAGATCATGTCGTACACTGGTACTAGATGATGACAGGAAAGGCTGTTTGAAAAGGAAAAGACATGCGCTCAGGATTTTATCTGCTTGGACTGTGTACGCTGACGGCGCTGGCCGTAGCGGTTGTCAACCGGGGCCAGCAACAGGCCGGTACCGGGTCGCTGGAAGAACGCCTTGAGCGGAATCTAGACGACGCGTACCGTCTGTTGGAGGTCATCGAGCAGCATCGGGAGGCTGCGTGGAAGGATCCTGGCCTGGAGAGAGAGTTACGTATTCTGCAGGATCACTGTCATCGAATTCAGCGCCAACTCCTGCTGCGTGGTCGTTCGGTTGACATGCGGGGCCGACGCCAGGCAACGATCGAGCGACTGCAGGAATTGCAGCAGAGAATAGCCGGGTTTCGGCGTCATCTGGCGGGTCGTCCCGGCCGGGTAGAACACGTAAGCCTGCCAGGAACCCACGATTGTGCCGCTCTCGAGGCCTGTTGAACTCGGGGTCCATCTGGTTCATCGCGGGGTGCAAGGTGTTTTTTCCGGCAAACGGAAGGGCGCAAAAAAGCTGTTCCCTACGTGTGTCCACCATCACCAAAACAAGGAGGAACGTCATGGAGAAGGAAAATCCCAAAATCCAGGAGCTCAAAGGAAACTGGAAGCAGTTCGTGGGCAAGATGAAGGAAACCTGGGGGGATCTCACCGACGACGATCTAGATCGCTTTGAGGGTAAACGAGATCAGCTCGAAGGGTATCTGATGGAAAAAACCGGAGAGGAGCGATCCGAGATTCGTCGCAAGATTGACGAGATCGCCGACGAGATCAAAAGCCGGGTGTGAATCCGGGTACGAAGCACGTATTGACCTAAACGAAAGGTGTACGCCATGTTGAGATTCGCCGTTATTTTTCTGGTAATAGCCCTGGTGGCGGCTGTCCTGGGGTTCGGGGGTATAGCCGGTGCCGCAGCCGGGATTGCCAAGATTTTATTCTTTGTTTTTCTGGTTCTCTTTCTGGTCTCGCTCGTTTTCGGGAAGCGTTTGACCTGACGGAGATTCGATCGATTACACCAACCCTACAGGAGCAATGAACATGAGACACGTCTGGAAAACCTGCATCGTGTTGCTCTGCGCGGTTACGTGGCTGGGCCTGAGTGGCTGTGCGGAGCGGGAAGATGCCGCCGTGGAGGATGCGCGTCCTGGCCTCGAAGATGAGATGGCTGCGTTCCGGCAGCACGTGGATCAGGCGGTGCATGAGCTGGATGCCGAACTGCAGGAACTGGAAACGAGCCTGAACGAAGCCGGCGAGAACGTTTCCGAGGAACTGCGGGAGCGTATGGCCGAACTGCGGCAGGAGCGGGAAGCCCTGGAGCGCGACCTGGCGGCCCTGCAACAGCGGGCGGCCGAAGACGCCGATGAGGCTCGGGAAGCCCTGCAGCGGCGGCTGGCCGAGCTGGAAGCCGACCTCGATGCAACACGGCTGGAGATGGAACGGGATCGCGAAGCGTTCGTGCAGGCCGTCGAGAACTATCTGAGCGAACTCGACCGTGAGATTGCGCAGGTAGAGCAGCGTCTTGCGGAAGCTCGCGAGGACGCAGCGACGATGTACCGGGAGCGCCTGGCCGAACTCCGCGAAGCGCGTTCCGATATCCATGCCAGCCTGGATCGGCTAGAACACGCGACCACGGAGGACTTCGACGACCTGCGTGCCGACATTACGGACAACCTGCGAGATCTGGATTACCAGCTTCGCCTGACCCTGTATGAGCTGGACGGTCGCTCGGGCTAGGCGTCGAACACCTCGATAGGCACGGAACGACCCCTGCGGGTGCCATGACGCACCGGCAGGGGTCGTTTGTTGATGACAGGGCGAGATTTCTTGGCTGCTGCCTGCATGGGCAGGGGACAAAAAAACGACGCCGGGTTGGTTATAACCCGGCGTCGTCAGAGTGCCCAGGAGAGGACTCGAACCTCCACGGCCGCAATGGCCACTAGATCCTGAAT
>CAZKFR010000094.1:0-1859 GCA_964552015.1 uncultured Rhodothermaceae bacterium
CCGTCAGCTAAAGCAGACGGTCCCCTCGGCTCGCAGCCCTCAACATTAATTATGGGGGGACCCGCTGTTCGGTGTGTTATGGCGTATCGTGCCAGCCCGTCCAGCCCGGCCCGCGCACGACGCGCCCCGGCGTGGCGCCGGTGTGCTCGCCATCGCGAAGGACCTGCACGCCGTTGACGAAGACGTGGACGACGCCCGTGGCGTAGCGGTGCGGGTCGGCATAGGTGGCGTGGTCTCGGATCGTCGCCGGGTCAAAGACGACGAGGTCGGCGTGGTAGCCCGGCCGGAGGGCGCCCCGGCGGCGGAGGCCCAGGTTCGTGGCGGGAAGGGTCGTCAGCCGCCGGATGGCCTCTTCGAGCGGGATGAGGCCCTCGTCCCGCACGTACCGGCCCAGCAGCCGGGCGAAGTTGCCGTAGGCCCGCGGGTGCGGGTTGCTGCGGAGGAAGACGCCCTCGGGGGCCAGCGCGGCCGCATCCGAGCCGAAGCTCATCCACGGCAGGGCGATCTGCCGGCGCACGTTCTCTTCGGACATGAGGAAGTACACCACGTCGACGCGGCTGCTGTCCTCGACGACCAGGTCCATGGCGGCTTCCTCGGGCGAGACGCCGCGCTCGGCGGCGACCTCGGCCAGCGTCCGGCCGATGTAGCGGCGGAGCGCTTCGTTCCGGAAGCCGACGAGGAGGGTGCCCTCCGGCCCGGCGGCCTGCAGCAGGTTCTCCCAGTCGCCGGACGGTGTGCGCATCTCGCGGAGGAGGCGTTGCCGGAGGGCAGGGTCCCGTAGGCGTTGCCGCCATGCCTCGAAGCCGCCCTCCTGCACCCAGGGGGGCATGGCGGCGTCGAGCCCGGTGGCGCCGGCGGTGTAGGTGTACATGTCCGCGGTGATGCGGAGTCCTTCGGCACGGGCGGCCTCCACGCGCGCGATGACGGCATCGAGCCTGGGCCAGTTGTCCCGGCCGGCGGCCTTCAGGTGGTAGATCTCGGCCGGGAGCCCGGCCTCGCGCGCGATGGTGATGAGTTCGTCCACGGCCTCGAGGAGGCGGTTGCCCTCGCTCCGGAGGTGGGAGATGTACATGCCGCCGTAGGCGGCGGCTTCCCGGCTCAGCGCGACGAGCTCGTCGGTGGAAGCATAGAAGGCCGGCGCGTAGATGAGGGACGAGCCCAGGCCAAGGGCGCCTTCCTCCATGGCCTGCCGCACGAGCGCCCGCATGCGGTCCAGTTCGTCCGGGGTGGGTGGGCGGTTGGCGTACCCCAGCTCGTGGATGCGTACCGTGGTGGCCCCGACGAACGAGGCGACGTTGGGCGAGACGCCCCGCCGCTCGAGGTGCTCGAGGTACTCGCCGAGCGTCGTCCAGGCGACGTCGAACGTGATGTCGGACTGGCCCCGCTTCAGGTCGGCTTTCATCGCCTCGTTGAGCGGGCCCATGGACCAGCCCTCGCCGAAGACCTCGAGCGTGACGCCCTGCCGGATGTCGCTCTGGGCCCGCCCGTCGTGCAGGAGCGATTCGGTGGCCCAGCTGAGCATGTTGATGAAGCCGGGGGCGACGGCCAGGCCGGTCACGTCGAGTTCGGTGTGCCCGCGGGCCCGGCCGAGGTCGCCCACGGCCGCGATGGTGTCGGCGCGGAGGGCCACGTCCCCGGCGAAGGGAGGATGGCCGCTGCCGTCGTAGATCAGGCCGCCCCGGAGGACGAGGTCGTACTCGGGCGCGGGAGTGCAGGCGGCAAGAAGCAGGAGGGGAAGCATCAGCGCGTACCGGAGCATGGCCATCACGGGGGGAGACGAGATGAGGTGACGTCGGCCCGTCAGGGCCGTGCGAGGATGCGAATCCGACGGTTCTGGCGGCGCCCGAAGGCCGTCTCGT
>CAZKFR010000094.1:1959-5274 GCA_964552015.1 uncultured Rhodothermaceae bacterium
GGCCGTGCGAGGATGCGAATCCGACGGTTCTGGCGGCGCCCGAAGGCCGTCTCGTTCGTGGCGACGGGGCGGGTGTCGCCCAGGGCCACGACTTCGAAGCGGTCGGGTGCCAGGCCGGTGGCTTCGATCAGGAAGCGTACGACGGCGGCCGCCCGGGCGGCGGAGAGCTCCCAGTTGCTCGGGTAGGTGGAGCGCAGGGAAGGGCCCGGCGGGATGCTGTCGGCGTGCCCTTCCACCCGGAACGCACGATCTTCGTAGCGTGTCGTGAGCGTGTCGGCCAGGGCTTTCAGGCGCCGGCGGCCGGCGTCGGTGAGGGTGGCCGTGGCAGGCGCGAACAGGTCGTCCGCCAGCAACGTCGCCACGGGCCGGCCGCCTTCCCGGCAGGCCGCCAGGTGGTATTCGAGGCGGTTGATCCGGGTTCGCAGCGCCTCCAGGTCGCGGGCATACTGGCCCGAACGCACCCCTTCGTAGAACGCCAGGGAGTCTTCGAGCGTGACGAGCGCCTCCCGGTAGGCGGCCTGGACGGCTTCGAGCGAATCGATCGTCGCCTGTTGCCGCGCCAGCCGTTGCGGGGTCACGCAGCCGGCAAGCCCTCCCAGGCCCACCATGAGCAGAAGCACCGGCACGAGACGGAACGAAGCCATGCAGAACACCGGAGAGTGGATGGAACGGACGGGACCCGGAGCGAAACGACAAAGCGCCCGGCACCCTCGGGGGGAACCGGACGCTTCGTATAGCTGAGAGGGAGGGTCAGCTATGTATGACCGCAATTTCGTCATCCCGGGTCAACAAAGCAAGTCAGGGCGGCCCGCTCTCAGTCTCGGCGGTGGATCAGGGTGGCCGAGGACTGGTCGACACACATCATGAGCACCTCGCTGACGTTGACGTGAGCGGGGCGGGTGACGCAGAACAGGATGGTTTCGGCGACGTCGCGCGGGGTCAGTGGCGTCAGGCCCCGGTAGACGGCCGCCGCCCGCTCGGCGTCGCCGTCGAAGCGCACGAGGCTGAAGTCGGTCTCGACGAGGCCGGGGTCAACGGAGGAGACACGCACGTTGGTGCCGTGCAGGTCCATTTTGAGGCCCTGCGTGATGGCGCGGACGGCGAACTTCGTGGCACAGTAGACGGTGGCGCCGGGGTACACCTGCCGGCCGGCCGTCGAGCCCAGGTTGACGATGTGGCCGCGGTCGCGTGCGACCATGCCGGGCAGCACGGCCCGTGTCACGTAGAGCAGCCCCTTGATATTCGTGTCGACCATGGCGTCGATGTCGTCGAGGCGGTTCTCGTGGAACGGTTCGAGCCCACGAGCCAGGCCGGCGTTGTTGACGAGCACGTCGATGGCCTGCCAGTCGGAGGGGAGGCCGCCGAGCGTCCGGTTGACGGCGGCGGCGTCGCGCACGTCCAGTTCGAGGGGGAGGATGTCGGTGCCGTGCAGGGTGCGGAGGCGTTCGGCGAGGGCGTCGAGGCGGTCGCGGCGCCGGGCGCAGAGCAGCAGGCGCGCGCCGGCCTCGGCCATCACCTCGGCACAGGCCGCTCCGATGCCGGCCGAGGCGCCGGTGATCAGGACGATGCGGTCGTGTAGATCGTTCATGGGGCACAGGAAGCATGGGAGGACGGGAACCAAGGTACACAAAAGCGTATGCTGAATCGAGGGGTGGATGTATTCCGGACTTGCATACTACGTCGATCCTTTTTACCTATCCCTGCTCCGCTACGAGGTCCCTGCTTACCCGTCTCGATACCCGCAATGAACCGCTACGTTACCCCCTTCCTCACCCTGACGCTCCTTCTCCTTCTTCCGCTCCCCCTGGATGCCCAGATCCTGAGCCGCCCCGACTACGATGCGGCGGCGAAGGGCTGGAGTGCCGGTCTGCAGGCCATCACCGGCAACGAGGTGGTATGCACGGGCGGACAGGCGGCCGGCTTTGCCTGTAACCAGGTGAACCTGCTCAGCTTTCTGCCCATCGCGGACATCGGCGGGCAGAGCGGGGTCAACTTGAACGACATCTGGGGATGGACCGACCCGGCGAGCGGGCGCGAGTTCGCCATCGTCGGCCGCACGGATGGGACGGCGTTCGTCGAGGTGACCGATCCGGTCAACCCCGTGTACCTGGGATCGCTCCCGCTGCACGCGGGGGCGCAGCCGAGCATCTGGCGTGACATGAAGGTGTACGCGAACCACGCCTTCATCGTCGCCGACGGTGCCGGGGCGCACGGCCTGCAGGTCTTCGACCTGACCCGCCTGCTGAACGTCGAGAACCCGCCGGTCATCTTCACCGAGGACGCGCATTACGATGCCTTCGGCAGCGCGCACAACATTGTCATCAACGAGGACACGGGGTTCGCTTATGCCGTCGGCCTCAGCTCCGGGGGCACGACGTGCGGCGGCGGCTTCCACGCCATCGACATCCGCGATCCGCTCCAGCCCACCTTTGCCGGCTGTTTTGCCGACTACAACACCCGCCGCGGCTATACGCACGACGCGCAGTGCGTCGTCTACCACGGGCCCGATGCCGAGCATCAGGGCAAAGAACTCTGCTTCGGCTCGAACGAGGACAAGGTGTCGATCATCGACATGACGGACAAGGCGCTGCCGCGTGTCATCGCCAACGCCTCCTATCCGAACGCGGCCTACACGCACCAGGGCTGGCTCACCGAAGACCACCGCTACCTGATCGTGGATGACGAACTGGATGAGTTGCAGGGGCGTACGGGCGGCACACGCACGCTCATCTGGGACGTGACCGATCTGGACGACCCCCAGCTGGTCAGCGAGTACCTCGCCCCGCGGGCCTCGATCGACCACAACCAGTACGTGAAGGGGCACTACGTCTTCCAGGCCCACTACACCTCGGGCCTGCGCATCCTCGACATCGCCGACCTCGACGTGCCCCGTGAGGTGGCCTTCTTCGACACCTACACGCCCGGCGATGGGACGGGCTTCCAGGGAGCCTGGAGCGTCTATCCCTACTTCCCGAGCGGGACGATCGTCGTCAGCAGCATCGGGGAAGGGCTGTTCGTGCTGCGGTCGCCGGTGGTGGCGACGGGCCGCGAGGCGCTGGCCGAGGTGCCGGACACGCACGTGCTCGCCGAGGTCTACCCGAACCCCTTCGACGGCGTGATCACCGTGACGATGCAGGTGGCGGACACGCAGGCCGTGGAGGTGGCGCTCTTCGACGCCGCCGGGCGGCGCGTGGCCACGCTGCACGAGGGACGCCTGGCCGGCGGCCTCCCGCATCGGTTCACGTTCGACGGGCGCACCCTGGCCGCCGGCACGTACTACGTCCGGATCCGGGGCGAGCACTTCACCGAGACGCG
>CAZKFR010000094.1:5374-11098 GCA_964552015.1 uncultured Rhodothermaceae bacterium
GTGAAGCCGGCGGTGAAGATGATGACGAACCCCCAGGCCTCGAACTGCTCGCCCAGGCGGTAGTAGAGGGCCGGGTCGAAGCCCGGGATGTGGTTGAAGAAGAAGTGGGCCACGGGGGTAAAGTCGCCGCCGGCCAGCCAGAGGAAGTGGCCCAGGGCGTAGCCGGCCATACCGCCCAGCAACGAGGCCACGCTGCAGATCAGGGCGAACCACAGGGCCTTCTTCCGGTTGCCCAGCGCCAGCGCGATCAGGAGGACATCCGGCGGCACCGGGAAGAACATCGATTCGGTGAAGGCCAGCACGAACAGGGCCCAGGGGCCGTAGGGCGTCTCGGCCCAGTGGAGCACCCAGTCGTAGAGGCGGCGTAACCAGGTCATGGTGCGCAGGGCAGGGGTCAGGAGCGACGAGCGGGGAACATAAAAAAGGACAGGCAGAGCGCCTGTCCCGGGGGTGCGAAGCTTCCGAGGAAAAGAGGGCCGGGCTTACGAGTCCAGGTCGAGGAGCTGGCGAATGCGCGCGTCGCGGTAGAGGTCCGGATAGATCTGCCGGAACTCGTCCTTTTTGCGCGGGTCGAGGCAGAAGGCCATCTTCAGGGAGCGGATGCTTTCGTCGGAGCGGCCGAGGGCAAAGAGCGCCTTGGCCTGCTGGAAGTACGCGCCGGCCCAGTCGGGTTTGAGGCGCAGGGCCTGGTTGTAGGCCTCCAGGGCTTCCTCGATCCGGCGGGCTTCGAAGAGCGTCTCGGCGTAGTCGAGCCAGGCTTCCCGGTTGTCCGGGGCCACGCGGACGACGGTGCGGTAGGCCATCAGCGCTTCATCCAGGCGGCCCATGTTGTAGGCACAGTCCGCCTTGGCGTACCAGTATTCCGGGGTGTCCGGGTTCAGGACGATGGCCCGGTTGAAATGCGTCATGGCTTCCTCGTAGCGCTCCAGGGCGTCGAGGCAGCAGCCCAGTCCGTACCAGGCCTCGGCATAGGACTCGTCCTCGTTGAGGGCATGGCGGAAGTAAGCGATGGCTCGCTCGTAATCTTTCAGCTCTTCGTAGGCCAGTGCGATGTTGTAGAACGTCGCCGCGTCGCCGCCTTCGAGTTCGATCACGCGCTGGTAGCTCTCGATGGCTTCGGGCAGGTTACCCAGGTTGGCCAGTGCGTTGCCGCGGTTGTAGTAGGCCGAGGCGAAGTCCTCGCAGATGAGCAGCGCCATGTCGTAGGACTCGACGGCGTCGCGGTAGCGCCCTACCCGGTTGAGCACGATGCCCCGGTTGTACCAGGCGTCGTGGGAGTACGGATCCAGGTCCAGGTGCCGGTCGTAGGCGGCAATGCTTTCTTCGTCGCGCCCGAGGCGGTCGTAGCAGTAGCCGAGTTCGTACCAGACTTCCGGATGCTCGGGGTTGCGCTCGGCGCAGCGTTCGAAGGCCGCCACGGCTTCTTCGAGGCGGTTCATGCGCTCGAGGGCCACGCCCCGGTTGAAGAGCGCTTCGTCGTTGAGCGGGTCCAGTTCCAGGACGGCGTCGTAGGCGGCCAGCGCCTCCGTGCCCCGGTCCAGGCTATCGAGCGTGATGCCCCGGTTGATGAGGGTTTCCGCGTCGACGGGGTTGAGCGCCAGCGCCTTGTCGTAGGCGGCGAGGGCTTCCTCGTGGCGGCCCAGGTTGTTGAGCAGGATCCCGCGCCGCATCCAGCCGTCGGACGAAAACGGGTACATCTCCAGCAGACGGTCGATGACCCGCAGGGCATCCTCGAACCGACCCTCTTCGAAGTAGTACGTGGCGATGTCTTCGAGGGTGTCGGAATCGAAATAGGCGCTTTCGCCCTGTTCTTCGAACGAAGTCACCAGGTCCTCGATGCGGGACTCGCCCGAAAAGTCTTCGAAGTCGTCGAATTCGAAGTCGAACATGCTCATGGAACGCCGTGGTATGGTGCGCGCGACTCGGAAGGCTTAAAAGCCAAAGCGCCAAAAAGGTTCATCTTCTGCCGCATTAAATAATACTCGGGGAAGGTGCTATTTGCAAGCGCCAACGGCTGGCAATCCTTCTTAACGAAATGTAGTATGCGGCCGGGCTGGCCCGGCGCTCGAACGGGGTGTTCCGGCGGAAGATGTGACGATCGTAAGAGAGCCTATGCTGATCACGTTCGAAGGGATCGACGGGTGCGGAAAGAGCACGCAGGCGCGGCTGCTGGCCGAGAGCCTGGAGGCGGCCGGGTACGGGGTGTTGCTGGTGCGTGAGCCGGGCGGGACGGCCCTCTCGGAGCGGGTCCGGTCGCTGCTGCTGGACCCGGACCTGAGCGTGGTGCCCATGGCCGAGTTGCTACTCTTTTCGGCAGCGCGGGCCCAGTTGGTGGCCGAGCGGATCCGGCCGGCGCTGGAGCGGGGTGAGGTGGTCATCTGCGATCGGTTCTACGATTCGAGCACGGCCTACCAGGGTGGCGGGCGGGGCGTTGCCCCGGAGGCGTGGCTCCGGCAACTCCACGACCGCGTCACCGGTGGCCTGCGTCCCGACCGCACCTACCTGATCGACGTGCCGCCCGGGGTGGCCCGCCGCCGCCGGCGTGAACGCACCGCCGACCGGATGGAAGCCGCCAATGAGGCCTTCTTCGAGCGGGTCGTGGCCGCGTACCACCGGCTGGCCGAAGCCGAACCGGATCGTTTCCTTCGGCTCGACGGAACCCGCTCCGTCGACGAACTGCACGCGCAAATCTGGGCCGACCTGAGGGGGCGCCTCCCCGTGCCGCCCGGAACCCCACCTGTCCGAAGCGGTTCACCGCCATGATACGAGACGGGCCGCCCGGGCCCGTCAGGCACGCACCTGTCGACGAACCGTATGCCGCCGCTGCCGCAGCAAAAAATCGAGGAAGTACGTCGTCTTTTTAGCAACTATCTCAAGGAGCGCGGCCAGCGCCAGACGTCAGAGCGCTTCGCCATCCTCGAGGAGATTTATGCCACGGACGATCACTTCGATGCCGATGAGTTGTATCTCCGGCTGAAGCAGCAAGGGGTTCGTGTGAGCCGGGCCACCGTCTACAACACCCTCGACCTGCTCGTCGACTGCAACCTGGTGGTGCGGCACCAGTTCGGCAGCAAGCAGGCCAAATACGAACGTGCCTACAGCTACTGGCAGCACGACCACCTGATCTGCCTGGACTGCAATGAACTGTTCGAGTTCTGCGATCCGCGCATCCAGAGTATCCAGGAAATGGTGGCCGAAATTTTCCAGTTCGATATCACGCACCATTCCCTCCAGATGTACGGTCACTGCCGGCGTGAGGCCTGCCCGAATCGCTCGGATGTCCCGGAAAAAGCCCAGGCAGCTCCCCCTCCACAACGTGCAACGGGTTGAAATTCATGGGCCGAGCCACCTATCTTTCCTGCTCGACCGGATTCTCAGCGTACCGGAACATGAAGGCGCACTGGTTCATCGGCGGTTTGCTCCTCGTCTGTCTCGGGGCCGGTAGCGGGCTCTACGGGGTCAAGCTGAGTTTCTTCAAGGTCGAAGACGAGGCCGGACGGAATTTCGTCCTCACCTGGCAGGCGGAGCAGGAAACGTCGGTGCGTCATTATGAAGTGCTCCGCCGGACGATTCACAGCAACGGGGTCTTCATCCCGCTCAAAACCCTTCCGGCGCACGGGCCGAACAAGCCCTACACGTTCCGGGACGACCAGGTGTACAAGACCGCCGCGGACCAGGTCGATTATCAACTCGAGGTGGTGTTCGAAAACGGTCTGCGCCAGATCCTGGCCTCCAAATCCGTGAATTACACGCCGACGGCGATCCGCCGAACCTGGGGCAGCATCAAGGCCATGTTCCAGTAGTGCCGCGCCCCTGGCGTGTTGCTAAGTCCTCCCGGGCGGTGCCGGGGAGGTTTTTTTATGCCCGCACGTGCTGCGAAAAAGGCGCGTGCGGGGTGTGCCACCGGGATCGGGGGGCGCTACTCGTTTTGTTGGACGAACAACCGGACCTCGAAACCCTCGCGCACCCGCGTGCCGGGGTCCGGGCTTTGTTTTTCTATGCGGAGCGCGGTCGCGTCCTCCGTCGAGGCGCCCAGGACCACCGAGCGCAGGCGATGGGTCAGCAGGAGCCGGCGCGCTTCCTCGATCGAAAGCCCCGTCACGTCGGGCACCGTGACGTACGTTTCGCCGAGGCCGGTGCTGTACCACAGCGTGACGGACGTGCCCTGGGGCACCGAGGCACCGGGGGGAGGGTCCTGGCGAGTGACGGTGTTCGGTGCCGGGGAGGGAATGGAGTCCGGGCGCACGTCGGTGGCCAGCAACCCGACGGCCCGCATCCGGTTGCGGGCTTCCCGAAGCGAAAGGCCCTCGACGTTGGGCACCTGGACCGAGGGAACCGTGCCGCTGTTGACGGTCAGGTAAATGCGGCGGCCGGGTTTGACCGGGGTGTTGGGAGCCGGTTTCTGGTCGAGCACGACGTCGCGTTCGAGGGCCGGATTGAACCGTTGCACCTCACGCTGTACCTGCAGGTCGAGCGAGGTCAGGAGGCGTTCGGCTTCATCGATGGGGTAGTGGCGCACGTCCGGTACGGCAATGGCCACGTCCTGGCGCGTGTAAGCGGGCATCAGCCAGGTATCGATGGCAAGGTAGGCCAGAGCTCCCAGCAGCCCGAGAAGCAGGAGCCCACCCCAGAAGTACGGATTGGTGAACAGCGAGCGGGTAAACCGGAGGAAAGAAGCGAACCGGGACATCATGATCGTAGCGATTGGGATCCTGAGGCATCCGGGCATCACCGGATGCGTGGCGCCGTCTGTCGTAGCATGCTCTAATGCGATCCCGGGCGAGAGGTTGCGGTAAGAGCAGGTTACGTGCGCACCGTATATATGTTGGGAGGTGGTGGCGGGGTGTGTAGCAGTGCGCAGATTCTGTGAAAGGTAAAAAAAGGAGCGCCTTCTGGAAACCTGTCGCAAGGGGCCGGGTTGGAGGGCTTCCGCGCGCCGAAATGGCGGCGTGTGGCGCCGGCGAAGAGTCGGCGGTGTTCTTCGAAAGACTGCAGGGATGCATGGGGCGGTTGCTGCCTTTGTGGTGCTTCGGTGGAGGCCGTTTGAAGCCTCATTGAATGCACGCCGAGGCGCTTGACGCGCACGCCGAACCCGCCGTATCATGCGCCCCGCTCAGCGAAACCCATCGGCTGAGCGACTGCCGGAAGCAGGAGGCTTTCTTGAAGAGATGGCAAAGTTGAGTCGTAAGGCTTGACACGCGTCCTGAGGGCTCCTTATTTTGGCAGTCCGCGCCAGAACGAAAATGGCGCTTTGATCCTTGAAGTCGATGCGCGCGAACGCTGAAGCTAACCCCTTGGTGGTTACGCCTTTGGCAGGCCGCAACGAAGGTGTTCTTTGATAAGTCTGGATGCATAGCGAGTCCTTGTCGATTCCATGTCGCTTCGGCGACGTAGGACATGCGACGTAAGAGCTAAAAACTTATTTCAAACTCTACTATGGAGAGTTTGATCCTGGCTCAGGACGAACGCTGGCGGCGGGCCTAACACATGCAAGTCGAACGTGAAGCCAGAGCTTGCTCTGGTGGAAAGTGGCGAACGGGTGCGTAACGCGTAGGCAACCTGCCCTCGAGTGGGGGATAACCATCGGAAACGGTGGCTAATACCGCATGAAGTCCCGACGGGGCATCCTGTCGGGATGAAAGCTCAGGCGCTCGAGGATGGGCCTGCGTCGGATTAGCTAGTTGGTGAGGTAACGGCTCACCAAGGCGACGATCCGTAGCTGGT
>CAZKFR010000095.1:0-6088 GCA_964552015.1 uncultured Rhodothermaceae bacterium
GTTGTCCTCCAGGTCGGCGCGTTTGACGCGGCGGGCGACGGGGTGGGCCGCCGCACGGCGGATGAAGGCCTCGTACGGCTCGCCCGGTCGTCGTGTCAGGGCGTCCACGGCGGATACGACCTCCTCCGGGAAGCCGGCTGCCCGGAGGTCATCGAGCGTGCAGGCCGTGTCTTCGACGACGTCGTGCAGGACGGCGGCCATCCGCGCCGTTTCGTCCGGCATGGCCAGCATGACCCGCAGCACGTGGAGGATGTACGGTGCCCCGGCCCGGTCGCGCTGCCCCCGGTGGGCGCGCGCCGCCAGCACGATGGCGTCTTCGAGCGAGGCGTGCGTGCTCATCGGGGGATGAGGTAGAGGAGGTCCCGGCCCACGGCCAGCGTGTCGGCCGTCTCGTTGGCGGGGTGAACGATGCGGGCACGGCCTTTTTCGAGCAGGACGAGCCGTTCGTCGTCGAGCCAGCCCCAGGTGCGGGCCAGCGCGGCGGCGGAGGCGGCCTCGTCCACGACCCGGTAGCCGCCAAAGACACGGGCCACCTTCTGGTACGTCTGCGCACCCAGGCGCCGGTCGAAGACGAAGTTGGTCGCCGAGGGCGACCAGACCAGGTTCGTCTCGTCGCCGGCCGGCGTCTGGCTCAGCATCGCCAGGCGCTCGTCGGCGGGTTCGTAGAAGTACAGCTGCCGGGTCGTGCCGTCGGGGCCGAGGCGGTCGAAGGCGAGTGTGGCCCCGGTGGGGGCCCAGCGCAGGTGCCGGGGGTGGGCCGCGGCGTCGGTCACTTTGCGGGGATTTCGCCCGTAGGCGTCCGCCACGTAGAGCGTGGTGTCCGGTTCGTAGGAGCGGGTCCGCCGGTTGAAGGCGAGGCTGCGCTCGAGGTAGGCCATCCAGCGGCCGTCCGCCGAGAAAGTAATCTCGTGCCAGGTACGGGCGTCGAGGCGGGCGCGGTCGGCGCAGCCGTCGGTCGTGACGACGTAGAGCGTCCGGCGGTCCCACTGCCGCTGGTCGCGGACGACCAGGTGGCCGTCGGGCAGCCAGGCTTCGACGGCCCGGGCGGCCCGGCAGCCGACGTCGCGCACGGTGTCGCCGGCGGCGATGCGGATGCCACCCGGCCCCATCTCTTCGACGCCCTCGCTCGAGCGCCGCGCCGCGTAGAAACCGAAGGCCAGGGCCCGGCCGTCCGGTGCCCAGGCGGCGGTGTAGACGGTGCCCTGCGGGGCGGCATGGAGCACCCGTACCGCGTTGCCCGGCACGTCGAACAGGCCCAGGAAGGTGCTGTCGGCCGTGGCGTAACCGAAGGCCAGCCGGTCGCCGGTCGGGGCGGGTACGACCGACCCGGCCGGCGAGGCCCCGGCCAGCAGGAGCGTGGACGTCCCGGTGCGTTCGTCCCGGAGGCGCAGCCCGCCATCATCGAAGAACAGGGTCGTATAGGCGGGGCCGGACGGCGGCGGGGCTTCGGTCGCCGGTGCGGGGGGGGCGGCCGGACGCGGGGCTGCGCAACGGGAGAGGCCCAGCACCAGGGCCAGCACCAGGAGGGGTCGGAGCGAGCGGTACGCGGTGGAAGTCACGGCAACGTGCATGCAGAAGCGAGGGCTGGTGTGGATGATACGCCTCGCTAAGATACGGTGTCGGCCTTGAAAGCCGGGAGAAGAAATGCGCCGGCCATCGCTCGTGAAAAAATCGCCGTCGTTTTCGGATGGCCTCATGATGCCGGCCCCCGGGGGGCGCCGTTTCTTGGCGCCGGCGAAACGAGGTCGTGCCCTATCCCGGGCCCGACAGCCCGGCCGCACGACGACGCGCTTCTTAATCCGGCCTACCGGGTCCTCCCCACCGGACTGCCTCAGGGCGGTCGCCCGCGCCCGGTGTTTCGCCGGCCGGACTCACCCATCATCATGAAGAAGGATGTTGCAGCCAGGTTGTGCCGGGGCCGTCCGGGTCCCGGATAGGCCGCGTCATGTCGGTACGAGCGCATACGCCCTTGCTCTTCGACGCTTCTGCGCACGGGGTCGGTGCCGGGAGGGCCCCGCTCCAGCGGCCGGGACCAGACCGGCCTGACGGTTCGCGCCCGGTCCATCGGGCAAAAAAATGCACCTCTTCCCTTTGGCCCGGTCGGGGATGGCCGATACCCGGAGCACATGAGCCGGCTTCGGCCCGAAACCGTCCTTCTGACCGTTGAATCCGTGCGTAGTATGAGAGTGCTGTGGATCGTAACCCTCGGGTTACTGTTGGTGATGGAGGCGCAGGCGCAATCGCACTTCCAGAACTGCTATCGTCATACGGGGAACAAAGGAACGATCGTTTTCCCGAAGGGACCGGATTATCCGTTTGCCGAGGGCGATGAGATCGCCGTCCTGACCCCTTCGGGGGCCTGTGCGGGCGTGATCGTCTGGACCGAGGCGCCGCGTTCGCTGACCATCTGGGGGGATGACATGATCACGCCCGAGGTGGATGGCTATGAAGCCGGCGATACCCTGGTCTTTCGCCTGTTCGACGGCACCGAGGAACGGGTGCTGGAGGTGACGTACGACCGGTCGAATCCGATCTATCAGACGGATGTCTACAGGACGAACGGGGTGTACGTGCTCTCCGAAGTAGCCGTGGAGAATGGAGGGTCGAAGGCCGTGGGCGTGGAAGAAGAAGCGTTGCCGGCCGAGTATGCGCTCGCGCAGAACTATCCCAATCCGTTCAACCCCTCGACGGTCATCCCGTTCGATCTGCCCGCGCCGCGTGTGGTGCGTCTGCGGGTCTACGACATGCTCGGGCGGGAGGTGGCCCGTCTGGTGGACGGCTCGCTGCCGGCGGGGCGGCACCGCGTCGCCTTCGAGGCCGGCGACCTGGGGGCGGGCGTGTACGTCTACGTGCTGCAGGCGGGGGATTACCGGGCCGTGCGGCAGATGGTGCTGCTCAAGTAGCCGGTGGTGCTACGCGGCGGATGCGGCGCGGAGCCGCTCTTCGGCTGCGTCGAAGGGGATGGCGTCGAGGCGGCGGAGCGCCTCCCAGGCCGGTGCCTGGCTGACGCCGAGGTAGGCGTTGCCCGGATCGCGTCGTTGCTGGCGGGCAGCCAGGCACACGCTGGTGCACAGCCGCACCCCGATCAGGCCAAAGAGCGCCGGCCACGCATCCGGGGGCAGGGGACGGACCGCATGGTAGCCGGCGACGACGTGGGCGGCGGTGCCCAGCAGGTCCTCCTTGCCCAGCATCGCGTACGTGGCGGCGATGGCGACTTCGGCTACCGTGATCGTGTGCAGGGCGTCGCCGAAGTCGATCAGGCCGGTGACGGCGGTGGGGGTGGCGAGCACGTTGTGGTCGTTGGCGTCGTTGTGGATGACGCCGCGGGGGAGGGTAGCCAGTCGCGGAGCGGTGTGGTCCTCGAAGTGCCCGAGCCACCGCTCGACAAGCCCCCGCTGATCCGCGTCCGGCAGGTCGTCGAGGTAGTCGTACAGGGCGGCATACCGGCACACGTCCCACGGCAGCGGGCGGTGCATGGCCGGGTGGGTGAAGTCGTCGAGGGCTGTGTCGAGGTGGGCCAGGGCACGCCCGAGAGCGCGGAGCAGGGCGGGGGTATGAACCGGCAGGTCGGCCAGAAACGTGCCGGGGAGGTAGGTGACGAGCCAGGCCAGGTGCGTGCGGCCGTCGGTCCCACGGAGACGGACGAGGCGCTCGCCCGTACGGGACGAATATACCTGCGGGAGACGCAACGGTACCGGCTTGGCGGCCAGGTGCGCCAGCAGGGCCTGATGGAAGTCCAGCACGGCAGGCTCTTCCTCTGCGTGGGCGATCTTGAGGACGAAACGCCGCCCGTCTTCCGCCCGGAGGAGGAAGTTCTGGTCGAGGTAGCCAGGCAGTTCGCGGGCCTCGACCGCCAGGCCGAAGTGCGTGCGGCTCAGGCGGCGGGCGTCTTCAGGGGTGAAGGCCGGGCGTGTGGACGGCGACATGACGGGCTGAACGGGTGAATGAAAGCGCCAAGATACGCTTTTTCCCGGATCAGCCCGCCCCGTTCAGCCCTCTTTGCCGCGCGTCGACAGCTTGAACGGTGCATAGAGCGGGCAGAAGCCGATGGCGCTCGTCAGCAGGAAAACGATGGCGAGGATGCCCAGGATGGTGGCCAGGGTGCCCTGCAGCGTGCCGGTCAGGATGAGCACGCCAAGGATTACCGCGACGGCCACGCGGAGGATGCGATCGATGGAGCCCATGTTCTTCGTCATGGCAGTACCTCGAGGGTTGGTGGGTAGGTTGGTGGGGCGCCCCGGACGGCCTCGACCAGCAGCACCAGGCCGGCGATCAGACCCGCACAGAGCAGGCACACGATCAGCAGTTTACGCCAGGTCGGGCCGTCCATGGTTCTGGCAACCTTTTCAGCCGAACAAAAAGAAAGATCGATCCAACGCCGCGTGATGTTCTGTGATAAGGTCACACGGGATGACTGAGGAGCTGCCCATTGTTTCGCGAGAGCACCTCAGCCCTGCCGGGCCTTGCCGAGGAGCCCGTGCGGGTCGCAGACCCGTATGAGGCCGCGCGCGAGGGTCACCCAGCCCTGTCGCTCGAACTCCTTCAGGATGCGACTGACGACCTCGCGGGCCGTGCCCAGTTCGTCGGCGAGGGCTTCGTGGGTGGCATGGATCGCCCCGGGACCTCCTTCGGTCAGTTTGAGCAGATGTTCGGCCAGGCGGGCGTCCATGCGCCGGAAGGTGACCTCCTCGACGAGGCTGATGATCTCGATGAGCCGGTTCCAGAGCAGGCCGAAGACGTAGGTACGCCAGGCCTCGTACTCGCCCAGCCACCGGTGAAAGCTCGCCGCCGGAATCAGGGCGGCCACCACGTCGGTCTCGGTGACGGCAAACGCCGGGAAGTCGTGGTTACCGATCAGGCACGAAGCCGTCAGGATGCAACTGTCGCCCGGTTCGAGCCGGTAGAGCGTGATCTCGCGCCCCTGCCAGCCGCTCTTGTAGATGCGTGCGCTGCCCGAAAGCACGATCGGCAGGTGCAGGCAGCGATCGCCCTCCATGCACAGGTACCGTCCGGCCGGTACCTCGGTCCGGATCGCCCGGGCGAAGAACGCCTCGTGCAGAGCGGCAGGGGCCGTGCGCAGGAACGGCAGCACCGCGTACACCTCTTCCTGAAACGGGCTCGGTGGCGTCATGGGGACACGAAAAGTGGGTGCAGATGGATGAAAAAAAGCCTATCTTGACCTGTCATAACCTGTATTCGCTCCGGCCGGGGGGCCGGTCGCGACGAACCCATGATACGAAGGGCCGAGCGCGTATGCTGAAACCGGGACGCCCGCGTCACGAGCAGGTGAGCGACTGGCTGCGGGAACAGATCGAACAGGGGGTCTTCGGGGTGGATGCCCGGCTGCCGTCCGAGAACCAGCTGGGTGAGCGGTTTGGCGTCAGCCGCATCACGGTGCGGAGGGCGCTGCAGACGCTCGAGAACGAAGGGCTGATCTACCGGCGGCAGGGCCTGGGCTCGTTCGTCCGTGACCACCGGGTCCGCCAGGGGCTGGTGCGCCTGACCGACTTCGTCGAGGACATGATGCAGGCGGGTCTTACGCCGGCGTCGCGTGTGCTCTTCCATGGGCCGGAGCCGGCCCCGCCCGAGGCGGCCGCCGCGCTGGAGGTGGAGCCGGGCACCACGGTCGTTCGCCTGGATCGCCTCCGTCTCGGCGACGGCGTGCCCCTGGCCTTCGACCGTACCTGGCTGCCGGTTTTCTACGCGCAGCTCCTCGAAGGGCACGACCTCACGGCTGAGACGATCTACCACATCCTGGAACGGGATTACGGCATCCCGGTCTTGCGGGGGCGTTACCGGATCGAGGCCGTCAACGCGACGGAGGACCTGGCCGACCACCTCGACGTGCCGGTGGGCCGGGCCCTGCTGCGGATCTCGCGCACCTCGTTCACCGAAGGCGATCGCCGCATCTATTTCCAGCAACGCTACTACCGCAGCGACCGCGTGGCCTACGAGCTCGAGCTGGCCCGGGATCCACGGCAACGCACCCCGCCCGGGCAGGGGCTCCCCCTGCGTGAATTCGAGCCGGTTTTCAGCAAGCCCGATGAGCACACCGCCTGACGTCCGCCCTCGGGCGATGCGCCGCCTG
>CAZKFR010000095.1:6188-10999 GCA_964552015.1 uncultured Rhodothermaceae bacterium
CCTGTTGCGTGTGGCGCTGACGGCGCCGCCGCTCGAGCGGGCCGGTATCGGCGTGGGTGCCCTGGTGTTCGCCATCGGGCTCACGTTCGCGTACCCCACCTACGGACCGGGACGGGAGGCCGCGTTGCCGCCGCGCGACACCGTATCGACGGGAAACCAACCATGAGGAAAGTCACCGTGATGCTGATGTTGTTCGCCGGCGTGTTCGGGCAGACGGGGCTGGCCCGGCAGGTGAACTGGGAGGCGGTGCGAGCGCTCGTGCGGGCGACCTTCCCCGAGGTGCCGCAGCTCTCCACCGGGGCGCTGGCGGCCTGGCTGGCCGACAGCACGCGCACGCCGCCGTTGCTGCTGGACACCCGCTCCGAGGCCGAGTACGCCGTCAGCCACCTCGCCGGGGCGCGCCGCCTGGACCCGGACACCCCCGACCTGGCCGCGCTCGACACGCTCGACCGGGACACGCCGATCGTGACCTATTGCTCGGTCGGCTACCGGTCGTCGGCCATGGCGCGGCGGCTCCGGGAGATGGGCTTCACGCACGTGATGAACCTCGAAGGCTCCATCTTCCAGTGGGCCAACGAGGGGCGGCCGGTCTACCGCGACGGCGTGCCGGTCCGGCAGGTGCATCCGTACGACCGGCTGTGGGGGATGCTGCTGCGCGAGGACCTGCGGGCGCCATGGCCGTGAGCCGTGGGGTCAGGCGGGCGGCGGCGTGAGCGGGAGCCGGACGACGACCCGCGTGCCCTGCCCGGGGGTGCTCTCGAGGGTGAGGGTGCCGCCGTAGAGCGTCGCCAGATGGCGCGCGATGCTCAGGCCCAGCCCGCCGCCCTGTTGCTCGGTCGTCTTGCGCCCGAACTGGACGTACGCTTCGGTGTGACGGATCTGCTCGGCGGTCATGCCCCGGCCCTGATCCTCGACCTGCAGGATGAAGGCGTCGTCGCCCGGAGCGGCCTGCACCCGGACGGGATGGCCCGGCGGAGAGAATTTGAACGCGTTGTCGGTCAGTTCCGCGACGAGCTTGCGCAGGTGGAAGGGATGGACGGGCAGCGCCGTCGTGGTGATCGTCAGGTCGAGGTCCTCCTCCCGGCCGTAGGCATGGGCCCGTTCCCGGGCTGCCTCGGCGATGAGGGCGCCGGCGTCGGGCGTATGCGGATGTTCGAGCGGCAGCGTCGCGTCGTCCTGGAGTTGCACGTAGATGAGAAGGTTTTCCACGAGGCGGTGCAGGCGCTCGGCCGAGGTGTGGATGGCCCGGAGGCTCTCCAGCACCTCCTCTTTCTCGAAGGCGTCGTAGAGGTCGAGCAGCATCGAGGCGTTGGCCAGGATGAGCGTCAGCGGGGTGCGGAGTTCGTGTGGGAGGACGGTCGAGAGGCCTTCGCGCAGCATGGCCAGGCGCTGCTCGACGTGCTGCCGGCGTCGGGCCTGCTTGCCGAGCTGGGTCTCGATGGCGGCCAGCAACTCGGCCCGCGTGAACGGCTTGGTGAGGTAGTCGTCGGCACCGAGTTCCATGCCGGCCCGCAGGTCCGAGAAGGTGGCCTTGGCCGTCAGGAAGATGAACGGGACGAGGGCCAGGTCCGGGTCGCGGCGGACGGCCTGGAGAACGTCGTAGCCGGTCATGCCGCGCATCATGATGTCGCAGAGGATGAGGTCGGGCGGCTGGCGGCGGGCCTGTTCGAGGCCGGCGCGGCCACTGCGGGCACAGTCCACGGCAAAGCCGGCATTCTCCAGCATGAAGCGCACCATGTGCAGGATGTCCGGCTGGTCGTCGATGACGAGGACCCGGCGGGCGGAGGTTGGCGTGGACACGGGGGCTTCCTGGGTGGTTGGTGCGGAATGCATCACACAGGCCCTCGCTACATGGGTTCGGGGGGTGGCCGGCTGAACTAAAGCCGCCGTGCCCTCAAAATGACGGGCCGGGCGGCCTGGCCGTGCCGTACGCCCGAAAGGTAAGGCCAGAGGGGGAGAGAAGGTAGCCCGCCGTTGCTCTGGATGCTTCAGAGGATCGATTTGCCCAGGAGCGACATGAGAAGCTGGGCGGCGACCTCGGCGGTGCGGTTGTGCTCGTCGAGCATGGGGTTGATCTCGACGACGTCGGCCGAGCCGACACGGCCGTCCTGGGCGAGGATCTCCATGAGCAGGTGCGCCTCGCGGAAGGTGAGGCCGCCGGGGACGGGGGTGCCCACGCCCGGGGCGTACATCGGGTCGAGGCTGTCCATGTCCAGGCTCACGTGCAGGCGCTCGCAGTGACCGAGGCGGCGCAGGGCCTCGCGCGTGACCTCGGCGATGCCGCGCTCGTCGATCTCGCTCATCGTGTAGACGCCGATGCGGCTCTCACGGAGCAGGGCCCGCTCGGGGGGGTCGAGGTCGCGGATGGCGATGAGGATGACGTCTTCGGGGCGGAGCTTGGGCCCGGGTCGGCCCAGGTCGACCAGCTCGGGGGCGCCCAGCCCCATCAGGGCGGCCAGCGGCATCCCGTGCACGTTGCCGCTGGGCGAGGTCTCCGGGGTGTTGTAGTCGCCGTGGGCGTCGATCCAGAGCAGGCCCACGGCCCCTTCGTGGGTGACGCCGCCGACGGTGCCGGCCGAGATGGAGTGGTCGCCGCCGATGAAGAGAGGGAAGCACCCGTCGGCGATGGCCTGCCGGCCGGCCTCGTAGACGCGCTCGCAGGTGCGGCTGATCTCGGGCAGGTAGGCAATGCCGTGGCGCTGGTCGTCGAGCGTGCCGCGCACGGCCACCTCGATGTTGCCGGCATCCTGCACGGTGTAGCCCATCCGTTGCAGGCGGGGAGCCAGCCCGGCATAGCGCAGGGCACTCGGCCCCATGTCCACCCCGCGCAGCTGCTGCCCCAGGTCCATCGGGACGCCGATCAGTCGAATCGTCTGCCCTTTGTGTGCCATGTCGTTCGTCGAGTTGGTGACGCGAAACGTCGTGGGTTGCTGGAAGCGCTTTGTCCGGGAGCATACGTACCACCGGGCCGGTGTGCAAATGAAGGTTCGGGCGAAATCGACGGGGCGCGTTCTGACAGAGTGAACGTCGTCCGGAGGCGGCACGCTGTCGTTTTTTCGGTGGTGCGTCCGGGGTGTTTTGACACTCTGACACAGTTTTCGGATTGGCATACCCCTTGATGAGAGGCCGCATGCCCCGGGAGAAAGGGGCTCCTGTCGGTATCAACGCACCGGAGGACACGGATGAGGGAACTGGTACGTCTGGTTCATGCGATGCGCCATCCGGGCGGGGCCAACCGGCCCGGAGCGCGCGAACGTGCCCTGCCATGCTGGCAACCGGCGGCCGACGTGGTCGAGACGGGCGAGAGCTACTTCATTGCGCTGGATGTGCCCGGCGTCCCCCGCGAGGCGTTCGACCTGCGGATCACGCGCCAGACCCTGCGCGTCCGTGGGGTGCGCCCGCTGGAGGGTGAGGATGAGCGCGCGCATCACCTCGAGCGCCCCGTCGGGCCCTTCGAGCGCTCGTTTACGTTTCCCCGTCCCATCGACCCGGACCATGTGGTGGCCCACTACGAGCACGGCGTCTTGCGCGTGATGGTGCCGAAGGCCGCCGAGGCGCGGGCGCGGCGCATCCGTGTGTCCTGACCTGAACGAAAGAGGAGACGATGGACCTTCACGGAGGTGATCGGCCATGAAATCGCTCGCACTGCTACGTAAGGTGATGGTGCCGGCGATGCTGCTCTTTCTGATGGTCGCCGGCGTGGTGTCCACCCAGGCGCAGGTGCCGACGGCACAGCCCGCGATGACGACTCCGTCGTCGCTCACCTACGGGGTGCGGCTCGGCATGGGCGCCGGCACGTTCAAGGGGGACGCCGTGCAAGAGGATGACAGCCGCATCGGCTTCGACGCCGGGCTGTATCTGTCCTATCGCATCCGCCCGTACCTGGCGATCCAGCCCGAGGTGAACTTCGCCTACCGGAAGCTCGAAGCCCGGCATCAGGGGCTGCCGGTGGCGCTGGATCAGGCCGACTACACGTTCGGGATGCTCGACGTGCCGGTGCTGCTTCGGCTCTATCCGTTCGCGGTGGGGCGTACGCAGCCCAGCCTCTTCGCCGGCCCCATGGTCAGCTACCAGATCTACCGCGACGTCGAACCGGTCGAGGACATGCTCCCGCCCTTAGACGAGGACAACCAGTACAAACGCGGCATGTTCGGGCTGACCTTTGGCCTCGGCCTCGAGCGTCCGGTGCTGGGTCGGCCCCTCCAGTTCGATACGCGCTACGTGCTGGGGCTGACCGATCTGTTCCGCAGTGAAAACTACCCCGAGATGCGGCTCGAAGGCTGGACCTTCTCGCTGGGGATCGGCCTCTGAGCCGCATCCATTCCACCTGTTTCTTGTCGGTTCAAACCCATAGGAGGAAGCATCATGGTGAACATCAAACCGCTGGGCGACCGCGTGGTCGTCAAACCGCTGCCGGCCGAAGAGAAAACGGCCAGCGGTCTGTTCATTCCGGACACGGCCAAGGAGAAGCCGCAGCGCGGCACCGTCGTCGCCGTCGGTCCGGGCCGCGTCGAAAACGGCACCAAGATCGAGATGAGCGTCAAAGAGGGCGACACGGTCCTCTACGGCAAGTATGCCGGCACGGAGATCCGCCTCGGCGACGAAGAGTACCTCATCATGCGCGAGTCGGACATCCTCGGCATCCTGCAGGAGGAGGCGGTGCCGGCCTGAGCGGCTACGCCGGCGGCATGACCCGCCGGCCCTGAGTCATCCGGAAAACGCTGGATTCGAGAACCCAACCTTTTTTTGAAAACGCCATGGCAAAGCAGATTGTATTTGATGCGGACGCGCGCGCGGCGCTCAAGCGCGGC
>CAZKFR010000096.1:0-3301 GCA_964552015.1 uncultured Rhodothermaceae bacterium
CCAGCGTTTCGGCCAGCAGGGTGCTGCGCTCCTCGAAGGCCTGCTCCACCTGGCGGTAGCTGTACCGGGCGAAGAAGAAAAAGACCAGGAAGGAAATCACGGCAAGGCCGCCGAGCTGGATCAGAAAGCGCTGGCCGAGATTCATGTTCGTCAGGGCGAACCAGCGGGCAAGCGCGTTGTGGTCCTTGTTGTTAGCTGACATGGCTCCAGGGGTTTGGCAGGGGAACGAAGGCTCAGTTCAGGGCCAGGTACTGGGTGCGTTCCAGGTACTTTTCGGGGATGGTCAGGGACATGGCCTCGGCGGCGGCTTTGTTGACCAGCAGGGAGATGCCGCCGTCGTCTTTGATAACGGCCACGCTGGCCCCTTCATTCACCCAGGCCTCGGAAGGCGCAAAGACGGGCAACCCGGCCGAGGTCGCATTCTTGATGATGAAGCTGCGCGTGACTCCGTTGTCCATCACGCCCGTGCTTTCCAGAATCCAGATGGCCTGTACCTGGTGTTCGCGCGCCAGCGTGCGGAACTGCGGGGCGACATCCTTCAGGTCGGCGACTTCGGCCAGGAAGACCTTGATGCCGGTCGAGGCCGAGGCACGCTGCACCTGGGGCATCAGCGCTCCCGTGTCGGTGACGTTCTTATCCCAGATCAACCCGATGCGCTCGAGGCCCGGCTTGAGTTCCTTGATGACGAACAGCTGCTGGATGGGTGTGGGCCCTTCTTCGAGGGGTTCGGGCACAGCCGCGCCCGCAACGAACAGGATCAGCAACGTGGTTGCGAATCGGAAAGGCATCCGCATGTCTTTCTCCGGTCTGATTGGGGACAGGTTCGTGGATGGTTGTAGGCCCTGTAGAGCAGGTAAGGGGAAAGGGCACGGGAGGCATCGTCCGTTTTCAGAAAACCTTAAGAGGCCACGCAGAGGCCCAACCGTTTTTTCGGGTTGCCGGAGCGTCAGGGTGCCGACGGTGGGGTGGGCGGTGGGGCCTGCCGCCTCAGGAGGTGGCCGCGGACGAGGGGGCAAGGGGCGGGCGGGGCGAGGGGTCCGCGCCTGTGAGGGCGCGGGTCAGGAGAGGCGCCAGGCCGTCGAGCGGGACCACGGCATGGGCCAGTCCGGCCTCGACGATGGCGCGAGGCATGCCGTAGACGACGCACGACGCCTCGTCCTGGGCCACCACCTGGCCGCCCAGGGCCCGGATGCGTCGGGCGCCTTCGAGGCCATCGTGCCCCATGCCGGTCATCACGACGGCCAGCACACGGCCCCGGCAGACCTCGGCCGCCGACGTGAACATCACGTCGACCGAAGGGCGGTGGAGCGTGGCCGGCGTCTCGGGGGTGGCGGCCACGAGGCGGCTACCCTGCTCGCGGAAGGTGAGGTGTCGCCCGCCGGCCGCAATGATGACCCGGCCGGGGTGTACGTCCATCCCTTCTTCCGCCTCGACGACCTCGAGCGGGCTCATCTGGTCGAGTCGCTGCGCCAGCGAGCGGGTGAAGTGGGGCGGCATGTGCTGTACCACGACGACCGGGACGGGCAGGTCGGCTGGAAGCAGCGGAATCACACGTTGCAGCGCGGCCGGGCCGCCCGTCGAGATGCCGATGGCCAGCAGGCGGGCACGCCGGAAAAGCAGCGCGGGGACGGCATCCGACGGCTGCGGGGCGCGGGGGGGGGCAGGCACCGGTCGCCGTCGCCGTGTGCCCGCGACGGCCTTCACCTTGGCAATCAGGTCGGCCTTGATCTGGGCGATCTCCAGCGAGACGAACGACAGCTGCTTGGGGATGAAGTCCACCGCCCCGGCATCGAGCGCCTCGAGGGTGGCCTGTGCCCCCTCGCGCGTCAGCGAACTGATCATGATGACCGGACACGGGGCTTCCTTCATGATCTGCTTCAGCGCCGTGAGCCCGTCCATGCGTGGCATCTCGACGTCGAGGGTGACCACGTCGGGCCGCAATGCACGCACCTTCTCGATGGCCTCGAGACCGTCCCGGGCGGTGTCGACGACCTGGATCTGGTCGTCTTCCTCGAGCATCATCGAGAGTGCCTTCCGCATGAAGGCCGAGTCGTCAACGACGAGGACGCGGATCATGGCATGCTCCGGGGGTTCGGGTTCAGGCGGCTTCCTTCTGTTCCGGCAGGTCGCGCCGGCGTTCGTTCTCCATCCGGATGATCTCGGCCACGTCGAGAATCATGATCACCCGGCCGTCCCCGAGAATCGTCGAGCCGGCGATGCCCCGGGTCTTTTTGAGGAAGTTGCCCAGGGGTTTGATCACGATCTCTTTCTGCCCGAGCAGGCCGTCGACGATGAAGCCGAGCCTGTGGTGGGCGATGCCCACGATGACGGCGTAGCCGTGATCGGGGTCGCTGTGCGCCCCTTCCACACCGAGCGTCTCGCCGATGCGGACCAGCGGCAGGACCTGCTCGCGGAGGCGGATGACCTCACGCCCGCGGATCGTCTGAATGTCGCCGCGTTTGAGGCCGACGACCTCGATGACGGAGTGCAGCGGGATGGCGAACGTCTCCTCGTGCAGGCGCACCAGCAGGCTCTGGATGATGGCCAGCGTGAGCGGCAGCTTGAGCGTGAAACGTGTCCCCTGACCCAGCTTCGAGTCGATCTGGATGGTCCCGTTGAGGCGGGTGATGTTGGTCTTGACGACATCCATGCCGACGCCCCGGCCGGAGACCTGGCTCACCTTCTGCGCCGTGCTGAAGCCCGGGGCGAAGATGAGTTCGTAGGCGTTCTGGTCCTTCATGTCCGCCGCCTCCTTTTCCGAGATGATCCCCTTCTCGATGGCGTGTTGCTTGATCTTCTCGGGGTCGATCCCGGCGCCGTCGTCCTCGACGCGGATGACGATGTGGTTGCCTTCGTGGGCGGCGGTCAGGCGGATCGTGCCGCGGGCCGGCTTGCCTTTGGCTTTCCGCTCCTCGGGCATCTCGATGCCGTGGTCGGAGGCGTTGCGGATCAGGTGGACGAGCGGGTCGCTGATTTCTTCGATGAGCGACTTGTCCACCTCGGTCTCCTGTCCTTCGATGACCAGGTCGATCTCTTTGTTGAACTCACGGGCCAGGTCGCGCACCACGCGGGGGAATTTGTTGAACACGCGCCCGATCTGCACCATGCGGGTGTGCATGACGGCCGCCTGCAGTTCCGTCGTGATGAAATCGACCTGGGTGCTCGTTTCGAGCAGTTCACGCAGCAGTTCCTGCCGGTCCTCGCTGTCGTTCAGGTCCGAGACCAGCTGCAGGAGCCGGTTTCGGCCGAGCACGAGTTCGCCGACGAGGTCCATCAAGTTGTCGAGGCGTCGGACCTCTAC
>CAZKFR010000096.1:3401-10836 GCA_964552015.1 uncultured Rhodothermaceae bacterium
TGTCGATTTCGTCCTGGGAGGCCGGACTCTGGTCCGGTGCGTCTTGGCTGGTCAGGGTAGCAATGACCTCGTCGGCCAGCTCCTGTTTTTTGCCGGAACGGTCGTAGGACGCATTCCCATCGAAGGTGGTGCGCTCGGGCATGGAAAGGTCCAGGAAGTCTTCGAGCGTACCCGAGCCCAGGCGACCCTCGAACTTGGCCAGCTGGCCGCGAACCTGTTCGATCAGGTGGCTGACCGAAGCGATCTGTTGCGAGGTGATGTCCTGCACCTGCAGGGCCATCATGATCCGGCTCATGTTCTTGTGGATCTCCGCGAGCGTTTCCAGCTTTTCGGCCTGGAGCTCCTCCAGGGTGCGCCGAAGGATTTTCTTTTCCTCCACCCAGGCCGTGACCTCGTGAAGCAAAGGAGATTCATGCAGGTTTTCACGGAGCTTGGCCAGGAGCCCGTCGTCGATGGCATCGAGGTGGGCCAGTTTGTCCCGGACGGCCTCGATGTGTCGTTTGATCTGTTCGACCTTGGCATCGGTCTCGTCGACGAGGTCCATGATCTCCGTGGTGGCCATCTCGGTGGCCTGGTTCACGCTGGCCAGGCGCGACGTAGCCGTGGGCATGACCTTGTTGGTGCTGACCCGGATGGAGCTGTCGACTTCGTCCAGCACGGGGACGACCTCGCGCAGGAAGCTCAGGACCTCTTCGACGAAAGGCATGGCCCGCTGGCCGAGTACGAAGACGGCCCGCAGTTCGTCGAGGCGCTGGAGGATATCATGGAGGGGGAGCGAACCCATGGTCTCAAAGGGTTAGGCGGTTTTCAGAATCAGTTCGATCTTATCACGCAGGACTTCCGGGGTGAAGGGTTTGACGATGTAATTGTTGACGCGCGCGTGCATGGCCGCCACGACGTCTTCCTTCATCCCACGGGTCGTTACCATCAGGATGGGCAGATGCCCGAGCTGGGGATGGCTCCGGATGGCCTTCGTCAACTCCAGCCCGTTCATGTTGGGCATATTCCAGTCGGTGATGACGAAGTCGAAGCTATCTGCCTGGAGTTTTTCCAGGGCCTGTGCGCCGTCGGCGGCTTCGACATAGTCGGAATAGCCGATCTCTTTGAGCGCGTTGCAAACGATGCGCCGCATGGTCAGCGAATCATCTACCACGAGGAACTTCATGGGGTACCTCCTTCAGATGTATTTGGCGACTTCGTACTGGATGCGTTTCTGGTCGAACGGCTTGACGAGGTAGGCGTTGGCCCCGAGTTCGAAGCCCTGCCGCTGTTCTTCCTGGCTCGAGAGCGAGGAGAGGATGATGATGGGCAGTTCGGCGTACTCGGTATCCTCACGGAGCGCTCTGACCAGGCCGAAGCCGTCCAGTTTGGGCATGTTGAGGTCGGTGATGACCAGGTCCACATGGGACCGGGCCAGTTTCTCGAGGGCCTCCATACCGTCCTGCGCCGTCACGACGTTCAGGCCCCGGGCCCGCAGGGCGAACATCACAAACTTGCGGATGGCGCTGGAGTCGTCTACGACCATGACCGTCTTGGACATCGTATCACCCCTTTTTGTACGCAATCGTTTTGTCGAATCGAACGGGCTGGAAGGCCTGGGTGACCCCGTAGAGGGTCTCGGAGAACCCTACCAGCAGATAGCCCCCGGGATTGAGGCTGTTGTAGAGGGAGGCCACCACCTGTTGCTTGGACCGGTTGTCGAAGTAGATCAGCACGTTGGCACAGAGGATCAGGTCCACGTTGCGCATGGTGGCCATGGCCGCCCGGTCGGCCAGGTTCAGGTGCCGGAAAGTGACCATGTTGCGGATTTCGGGCCGGAGCGTGTACCGATCCTGCCCGGCCTCGAAATAGCGGCTGAGCATGGGAGGCGGCACGTTGCGCACGGCGCGGGGGCCGTAGGAACCGGCCCGGGCCGTCTCCAGCACCTCGGTGTTGATGTCGGTGCCGATAATCTCGAACCGGACCGCGGGGTAGCGCGCCTGGAGGCGGTCTCGGATGAGCAGGGCCAGCGAATAGGGTTCGTCGCCGGTGGAGCAGGCGGCGCTCCAGAGGCGAACGGTGCCCCCGGCGCGTTGCTCGGCCAGTTCCGGCAAGATGTGATGTTCGAGGATCTCGAACTGGGGCGGCGTCCGGAAGAAAAACGTTTCGTTGATCGTTACGGCGTTGATGAGCTCCGGGAGCTCGCGGGCGGCGCCGCCGTTGAGGAGCAGCTGGTAGTACTCCTGGTAGTCTTTCTTGCCGGTGGCGGCCAGTCGCCGGCTGACCCGGCTCTCGAGCAGGTATTTTTTGTTATCCTGGAAATAGATGCCGGTCTGTTCGTAGATGAACCGGCGAAACTGCTCGAAGAGCGGCTCCGACAGCTCGGAGCGTCCCGAAGCGGTCGGCTGGCGCGTCGGCAGGTTGAGTTGTGCAAGAAGGCTCATCGGTAGGCGTGGCTCGAGGTCAGAAGGAAGGGGCGGATCCTGCGTCAGGACCGGGTAATCCGGCTTCCCGGGCCAGGTCGGCGGCGAAGGTGACCACCTCCGGATCGTCGTCGGCCAGGGCGGCGTAAAGCACCGGATGCAAGCCCGGCGCCCGCAGCCGCTGGTAGATGGAGAGCGTCGCCAGCTTTGTCTCTGCGTCGAGGGTGTGGAAGTGATGCTGGAGGAAACGGCCCACGTGCGGGAAGACCGTTGCGGGGAGGGCATCCTGGGCCAGCAACCCGAGAACCAGATGCGTGGCCGGCAGGACCGCCACGTGGCCTGCCTCCACCGCCCGTACGATGCACATGAACGAGGCGGGGTAGTTCATGAGGGCCTTGAACACCTCGAGGTCGAGCTGGTCATCCCGGCCGGTGTGGCGCAGCAGGGCGTCCACGCTCTCATCGTCGAGGAAGACCTGGAGCCCACGGGCCGCCGCGCAGGCGTAGGGCAGGTCGGGGTCTTCCAGCATCTCGATCAACAGCGGTTTCAGCGAGTCGGGCAGTTCGTCCGTCAGTTCGGGATGCCGTTCCCATAGATCGACCAGCGCCTTGAGCAGGAGCGGCCGAGCCATCGGGTCGATCTGCTCCACCTTCGCCAGCAGGACGGGGAAGACGTCGGGACGCCCACGGGCGGCCAGGGCTTCGGCGGCGGCAAACTGGACGACCGGGTCTTCATCCGAAAGGGCTTCGACGATGAGGTCATCGCCGTAGCCCGGGCCGAAGGCTCCGAAAGCGGCCACGACGCTGGCCCGGGCGACCGGTTCGCGCTCGTACAGGCTCCGCAGGGCTTCCGCGTATTCACAGGCGCCCAGGGCGCCCAGGGCATCGACGGCCGCGATCCGCACGTTGGCGTCGGGATCGTCGAGGTGGACCGCGATCCGGTGAGCAACCCGGCGGGCAGGCAGCAGGGCCAGCACGTCGATAGCGAACTTGCGTACGTCGTAGTCCTCGTCGTCCACGTAGGGAAGCAGCGCGTCGATGGCGGCTTCGCCCATCTGGGCCAGCAACTCGCCAGCCCGGTTGCGGACCGTGATGTTGTCGCTGGCGATGTACGGGACCGTGAGCCGGGCCGCCTCTTCGTTGGCGAGGTCGAGCAGGACCTGGGCGGCCGTCTCACGGACGCCGGGGTCGGGGTCCGCCAGCAGGGCGGCGGCGGCTTGCGCGAGCGTACGCGGCGAGGCTTCCGTGCGGAGCGCCTCCAGGCCGGCCGAACGGAAGCCCGGATCCGGATGCGTCAGGTCGGGGTGAAGGGCGGAAAGGTGCATGATCCTCTAATGAATGCTTTTCGTTCGGTGACGTGGGCGTCAGGCGGCCACGGAGCGCGTCTGCTGTGTGGCCTGCAGCTCCTCGGCCGAAAGAACTTCTTCCAGTTCGAGCAGGATGAGCAGGCGGTCGTCGAGCTTGGCCACGCCGCTGATGTAGTGCGTGTCGATGCCCAGCGTCAGTTCCGGCGGCGGTTCGATCACATCGCGGCTGACCCGGATCACCTCGCGGACGGCGTCCATCATGAACCCGATCACCTTGCCATCCATCTCCACCACCACGATCCTGGTGTTCTTGTCCATCGGACGAGGCGGCAGGTTGAAGCGCTTGCGCAGATCCACCACGGGCACGATCCGGCCCCGCAGGTTGATCACCCCCTCGACGAACGGGGGGGCATTCGGCACCCGGGTGATGGCCACGGGCCGAATGATTTCCTGTACGTTCAGGATGTCGATCCCGAACTCTTCGTTCTCAATGACGAAACTGACCAGTTGCAGCAGGTCGTTGCTGTGGGTTGCGTATTCGCTCATGGTCGATGGCCTTCTTATGGAGCTATGGAGGGCATCAGGGCCAGCCTCCTGTTCCCATCGGGCTGGCACAGCGTACGGTTCACGGCTATCATAATCGGCTCCGGGAAGGATCTCTTAAAAAGAAAATGTTGGAGGGGGGTAGTATGGAAACGCGCCCCGGGCTGAGGCGGCCCGGGGCGCGTTGTTTGAAGGAGTCATCGTGCAGGCCCCTATCCTGTAACGATGACGGAGATGGGGCGGACCCGGTTATCGTTTCAGGTTGACCGTTTCCTGGAGCAACTCGTCCGACGTCGTGATGACCCGGGCCGAGGCCTGGTAACCGCGCTGGGCAACGATCATGTCCGTGAATTCGGTGGCCAGGTCCACGTTGCTCATCTCGAGGAAGCCCTGTACGACGGCCGTCTGGATCTCCTGCCCGGCACGGCCGAAGACGGGGTCTCCGGATTCGGTTGTGATGCCGTAGAGGCTGTTGCCCAGGTTTTCCAGGCCGTTCGGGTTCTTGACCGAAGCGACGGCGACCTGGTAGAGTGCTCGCTGGACTCCGTTCGAGAAGTTGAGCGTGACGAGCCCGTTGGCGTCGATCAGGTAGCCGATCAGCTGGCCACGCCCGTAGCCGTCCTGATTCTGGACAGCGACGGTGTTCGAGCCGCTGTACTGGGTGATGCCGGAGATGTCGAGGTCGAACGTGGGCCCTCCGGTGGCGTAGGCGGCATCAAAGGCCAGTGAGATGGGGGTGTCGTCCGTCAGGGATCCGTCCACGTTGAAGGAGATGGTGCCGTTGACGGAGGCAAACGGTGCCGGCGATAGGTCGCCGCTGTAGTCAACGCTGTAATCCCATTCGTTCGCGTTGGCCGTTTTGGTAAAGGTCACCAGGACCGTGTGGGCGCGTCCCTGCTCATCGTAGATGACCGTGGAGAAGTTGACTTCATCCCCGGTCTGGGCATCGGCTGATAGATTACCGGCCACCGTCACATTGCGTGTGGTGTGGGGTGGGGCCTGCAGGGAGAAGTCGATGGTGATGTCCTGCATCTGGCTGGTGTCAACGTTGCCATCGGCGTCGATGGCGTAGCCCTGTACGTTGATGCCGGCGTTGGTGACGAGGAAGCCTTCGTCGTCGAAAGAGAAGTTGCCGGCCCGGGTGAGCATGAGGCGATCATCGTTGCCCCGAACGACGAAGAAACCGTCGCCGTTGAGGGCCAGGTCCGTGGCAATGCTGGTGCTTTCGAGGGCTCCCTGGTTCCAGTTCTGGTCGATGGCGCTGACGCCGACCCCGAAGCCGATGAAGGAGGAGTTGACGCCCTGTCCGCCGGCGGCGCGGCTGGCACTGAAGAGCTTCTGGCCCAGCACTTCGTTGAAGGCTGCACGCCCCCGTTTGAACCCGATGGTGTTCACGTTGGCGATGTTATTACCCACCACGTCCATACGGGTCTGGTGGCTCTTGAGGCCGGTAACGGCCGTACGCAGGGATCGAATCATGGCTCGAGAAGCGTTGATTGTGAAAAGGGATACGAAGGGGAAGAAGGAGTCAGTCTTTCACAGCCGACACGTTGGCCATCGAGACGGCCATCCCGCCCAACCACAGGAGGATGCCCTCGGGGCCAAACGTGATACGGTCCACCGTGCCGGTAACGTGTTCGGTGGCTTCGACGGCATCGCCGTCGGCCTCGGTGGCTGTCACCTCAAAGGTGTAGGTGCCGGCCGCAACGGTAGCGCCGTATTTGTCTTTGCCGTCCCAGGTGAAGGTGTGTTGTCCGGCGTCCTGCTGCCCGAGGTCGACTGTGCGGACCACATTGCCGGCCGCATCGCGGATGGTGAGGGTTACCTTGTCGGCCGATCCGGCCAGGTCAAAGCCCAGTGTCCGCTCACCCTTGCCATCCCAGGAGACCTGGTCGCCCAGCGCCTCGACCGTCTTGCCGATCAGGCCGGAGGCGATGCCGGCGTTGGTTGTCTGGGCGAGGACGTCGAGCGAGGCGCCGTTGGCGGCAAGTGTCTCCTGGATGTTGATGAGCTGCTCGACCGAGGAAAACTGGGCTAGCTGAGCGGCAAACTCCTGGCCTTCCAGTGGGTTGAGCGGGTCCTGGTTGTTCAACTGTGTCACTAGCAAGCGAAGAAACTCATCTTTGCCCAGGATCTGTGATCCGGTCGGGGCCGGTGTCGGGGACGTCGAGGTTCCCGGTATGGGGTTGGTCGTGATGTCCATGGTCAATGGATCGGCTAGGGTTCATGCGGGATCATCCTACCCAGACGTGGCGTGCGCCGGCTCGGCGAGGGGCGGATGTCGTTGCCGTTTCGGGGGGGGTGTCGGCGGCGCCACCGCCGTAGCCGGGATGCGGGGAGCCATGGTCGCCTCCATGTGTGTCGCCGGCGGGGCCCTGGTCGAGCTGGAGGTCGACGGCGGTGTCGTACTGCTGGCGGAGGGCGGCTTCCAGGCGGTGCAGGTTTTCGTGCGCCAGGGCCCGCAGGGTGGGGTCGCTGAAGCCGACCTGGATGCTCATGCGCTCAGCCTCCCGGCGTGCGCGGATCGTCAGGGTTCCTTCCCCTTCGTTCAGGGGCAGCTCCATCGCATGCCATCCGTCTGCCAGGGAGGGGGCGGCCTGTTGGAGGGCCGTGCGAATCCAGGCGGCGACGGGGCCTCGTGTGAAGGAGGGCAGGGGACCGTGCGCATGAACGGGCCGGGAAACACCATGAACGTTTCGTTCGGCCCCGCTGGCGGGGGCACCTACCTCGGCCTGAGCCGCCTCCATGGACGGATCCAGCGCCGGCATCGGAGGCTCGGCGTCGGTGACGTCCGCGGCGGGTCGCGGGTTGCGGTGTTCCGTTTTGCCGCTCTCGGGCGACGGCGTCGCACGGCGTGGTTCGGCCGTCACGTCCTCCTGGCCCGACGCGTCGGCTGATCCCTCCTGATGGTCCCGGGGCCGGGTAGGCTCGGATGGACGGGCTCCCTTCGCCCTCCCCGGCGGATGGGAAGGGGCCGGGCCAGGGGACGCGTGCTCCTTGCCTTCGCCGGAGGCATCCTGTTCCTCCGAAGCCCCCGTATCCCTGTCGAGCGCCATCGTGTCGATCCGGGACTGGTCCGGTTGTACAGGGGCGGCATCCGGTGGCCGGGCTGCGTGTCCGGGCGCTGCGTGCGTCTCGGCGGAGAGCGGGGCCTGTGCCGTCTGGGCGGGGGACGTGGTCTCCG
>CAZKFR010000097.1:0-1772 GCA_964552015.1 uncultured Rhodothermaceae bacterium
TCGACGTCTACTTCACCCGCGTCTACAACCCGATGTGGATCAACCCCGACGGGTTCATGTGGCTGAAGGCCCTCCGCGACGAGGAGAAGATCCGATGCCACGTGGCGCTGACGCCCACCTGGAACGAGAGCGCCTGGTTTGCCGACTACGTGCTGCCCATGGGCCACGCCGGCGAGCGGCACGACCTGATGAGCCAGGAGACGCACGCCGGCCAGTGGATCGCCTTCCGGCAGCCCGTGCGCCGCGTGGCCCTGGAGCGGCTGGGCAAGAAGGTACGCTTCACCTACGAGGCCAACCCCGGCGAGGTGTGGGAGGAGAACGAGTTCTGGATCGAACTCTCCGCCCGCATGGACCCCGACGGCAGCCTGGGCATCCGGAAACACTTCGAGAGCCCGTACCGGCCCGGCGAGATCATCACCGTGGAGGAGTACTACCGGTGGATCTTCGAGAACAGCGTCCCGGGGCTGCCCGAGGCCGCCGCCGCCGAGGGCCTGACGCCGCTCGAATACATGCGGAAGTACGGCGCCTTCGAAGTCAAGCGGGAGAACTACGCGCCCTACGACCGGCCCGTCGAGGCCGCCGATGCCACGGCCGATGCCCTGGGGCGGCTCCGGCGGGGCGAGGAGGTCGTCGGCGTGGTCGTCGACGGCGTCCCGAAGGCGGGCTTCACCACCCCGAGCCGCCGCCTCGAGTTCTTCTCCGAGACGCTGCACGACTGGGGCTGGAAGGAGCGCGACTACACCATCCCGTGGCCCCTCCAGAGCCACGTCCACCCCGACCGCATCGACCGGACGAAGGGGGAGATGCTGCTGCTGCCCAACTTCCGCCTGCCCACGCTCATCCACACGCGCTCGGCCAACGCCAAGTGGCTCTACGAGATCAGCCACAAGAACCCCGTGTGGATGCACCCCTCGGACGCCGAACGGCTCGGCGTCGAGAGCGGCGACCTCATCCGTGTCGAGACCGAGATCGGCTACTTCGTCGACCGGGTGTGGGTGACCGAGGGCATCAAGCCCGGCGTCATCGCCATGAGCCACCACCTGGGCCGCTGGCGGTTGCAGGAGGGGATGGGCGTCAACCGGGGCGCCTCGAACCTGGTGCGCCTGCACGACGAAGGCGGCGGCCGCCACAGGCTGCACGTGCTCCACGGCGCCACCGCCTTCCGGTCGTGGGACGCCGACACCGAGCGCATCTGGTGGAAGGACGTGGGCGTGCACCAGAACCTGACCCACGGCGTCCACCCCGACCCCGTCAGCGGGGCGCACTGCTGGCTCCAGAAGGCCGTCAGCGTCCGCAAGGCCGGGCCGGACGACCGCCACGGCGACGTCTTCGTGGACACCAACCGCTCGATGGCCGTCTACCGCCAGTGGCTGGCCCTGACGCGCTCGGCCCTCGACCACAGCCCCGACGGCACGCGCCGCCCCTACTGGCTCAAGCGCCCGCTCAAGCCCGTGAAGGAAGCCTACCGCCTCCCGGACAAGCCGTTCGGGCGGTGAGCCCCGGCTCCTGTGTGATCCTGTCACAGAACATCATGACCCCTGCGTTTAGCCTGTGAGTCCCTCTAACCGACGCCCTCGACAGACCATGGAACCGATGCAACCCAACGGCGCGGCCACGTTGCAGGCCCGCCTCCACGAACCCGAGACGGCGGCGGCCCTGAACCGGCTCCTCGACCGCCTCGACGTGCTCGACCGGGCCCTTACGGCCGCCGAGACCGCCGCCACGCAGGCCCCGGGCATGGCCGCCATGTTCGTCGACATCGCCGACGAGGC
>CAZKFR010000097.1:1872-10689 GCA_964552015.1 uncultured Rhodothermaceae bacterium
GACGAGACCCTGAAGCGGGCGGGCACGCTGGCCGGGTCGGCCACGCTGGCCCTGGCCGAAGCCTCGGCCACCACCCCGGCCGACCCGCCCCACCTGGGCCCCTTCGGCCTGCTCCGCGCCCTCCGCGACGCCGACATCCAGCGGGCCCTGGCCTTCGGCCTCCAGTTTGCCCGCGCCTTCGGCCGGGCGCTGCGCCGCAAGGGCTGACCCGAAGGGCAGCCCATCCTCCCTGACAACCAACCCTTTCCCGGGATCGCCATGAAAGACCACTATCACGTCCTCATCGTCGGCGGCGGCACGGCCGGCCTCACCGTGGCCGCCCAGCTCCGCAACCAGCCCGACCCCGTGGAGGTCGGCCTCATCGAACCCTCCGAGAAGCACTACTACCAGCCCATCTGGACGCTCGTCGGCGGCGGGGTGGTGCCCCGCGAGGTCTCCGAGCGCGACGAGGCCGACTACATCCCCGACGGTGCCACCTGGATCCAGGACGCCGTGACGGCCTTCGACCCGGAGAACAACACCGTCACCACGCGCGACGGGCGGACCATCGGGTACGACTACCTGGTGGTGGCCCCCGGCATCCAGCTCGACTGGCACAAGATCCCCGGGCTGAAAGAAGCGCTGGGCTCCCACGGCGTGTGCAGCAACTACAGCTACGACACCGTCTCGTACACCTGGGAGACGCTCCGCAACCTGAAGGGCGGGCGGGCGCTGTTCACCCAGCCGGCCACCCCCATCAAGTGCGGCGGCGCCCCGCAGAAGATCATGTACCTGGCGGCCGACCACCTGCGCCGCAAGGGCCTGCTCGACCAGACCGACATCCAGTTCATGACGCCCGGCGCGGTCGTCTTCGGCGTCGAGGCCTTCGCCCGAACGCTGAAGAAGGTCATCGCCCGGTACGGCATCACGTTCAACTTCAAGCACGAGCTGGTCGAGGTGCGCGGGCCGCAGCAGGAGGCCGTCTTCCGCGTCACCGACGAGGCAGGCAACACGTCGGAGAAGGTCGTCGGCTTCGACATGATCCACGTGACCCCGCCGCAGAGCGCGCCCGACTTCATCAAACAGAGCCCGCTGGCCAACGCCGACGGCTGGGTGGACGTGGACAAGTACACCCTCCAGCACAACCGCTACCCGAACGTCTTCGGCCTGGGGGACGCCGCCGGCACGCCCAACGCCAAGACGGGCGCGGCCGTCCGGAAGCAGGCCCCCACGGTGGTGCACAACCTGTTGCAGCTCCGCGCCACCGGCGCTCTCGATCACCCCAAAACCTACAACGGCTACGCCTCCTGCCCGCTCGTGACCGGCTACGGCAAGCTGGTGCTGGCCGAGTTCGATTACGACAACAATCCGACGCCCTCCTTCCCCTTCGACACGAGCCAGGAGCGCTACAGCATGTATGCGCTGAAGCTGTACGCCCTGCCGAACCTGTACTGGCACGGCATGCTGCGGGGACGCGCCTGACCCGTAGCCGCCTGTTCCGACGGCCCGGGCCCTGGTGCGACGATGGCTTCAGGGTCCGGGTCGTTCGCACCTTTTCCTCTTTTTCCGTATCCTGCCCTCCCCGCCCCCCGACGCCTTCCAACAGGTTGTTTTGATTGAGCGGGCGCGGATCTTCCGCGCTCAGTCTGCTCCCCTATGTCCGATCATGACGCGTTGCGGCGCCGGAGCCACACGTGCCGCCTCCTCGGCCACCTGTACCGGGACGGCCTGACGCCACCCCTCGTACACGCCCTGCAGAAGGAGCCGGCCCTGGCCGAGGCGCTCCCGGCTCCCTTCGACGAAGACGAACGGGCCGCCGACTACCAGCACCTCTTCGGCTTCAACGTCTTCCCGTATGCGGGCGTCTTCCTCGACCCGGCCGGCCTGCTCAACGGGCCCGTGGCCGACCGGGTGCGCCAGTATTTCCTGCGTGCGGGCTGCCCGCTCCCGATGTCCGGCGAGAGCCTTGATCACCTGGGGCACGAACTGGCGTGGCTGGCCCACATGATGCAGGCCGAGGCCGAAGCTCTGCAGGACGGCATCCCCGCCGAGGTCCGGCGCGTACGCCGGATCCAGCGACGCTTTCTGGACGAGCACCTGCTGGGATGGCTGCCCGCGTTCGTCCGGGCCGTCGAGGAGCACCCGTTCCCGTTTTTCCAGCACCTGGCCCGGCAGACGCTGCACCTCGTCCTGGAACACCGCCGGGCCCTGGCCGGCGCCGTGGCCGGATCGCTCCACCTGCCCGAGCCGCCCCCGCTCCTGGACGACCCCGCCACCGGCCTGCACGACATCGCCGGTTACCTGGCCACCCCGCCGTGGTCCGGCCTCTTCCTCAGCCGCGACGCCATCGGCACGCTGGCCCGTGCGCTCGACCTCCCCCGCGGCTTCGGCGACCGGCGGCGGATGCTGGCGAACCTGCTTCAGACCGCCGCCGCGTACGACCGGCTGACCGACCTGACCGGCCTCCTGACCGAGCATCTCGCGGCCTGGAAAACCCACTTCACGACCCTCCACGAACCCGACCTGCCGGCCCTCACAGCGGCCTGCCAGCGCTGGACGGAGCGCCTCGACACCACCGCGCGCCTGCTCGAACGGCTCGCCGAGGCGGCACCGCCCGGCGCCCCCACCTCCTGACGACACCGCCACCGACCGGTCCAAAGACACCGGAGCGCACCTGCGCGCCCGGAAACGAACCGTCGGTCCGAAACGGAGCGTACGTCGTTGGCAACACACGGCACCCCGGCGATCCCATGCATCCCCGGGCGCATCGACCCGTAAGGCGTTCCGTGCTCCGCCTTGTCATTCCTCCGGAAAGAACGCATATTGGGCGCTTTCGTCCTTCGTAACCCTCTGTAGTACTCTATGCCCGATTTCAACCCCGTCGACCTGATCATCACCAAACGGAACGGCGGCGCCCTGACGCCCGACCAGATCGCCTGGCTCGTCGCAGCCTACACGCGGGGCGACGTGCCGGACTACCAGATGAGCGCCTTCCTCATGGCCGCTTTTCTGCGCGGGATGAACGACGAAGAGGCCTTCGCCCTGACCGACGCCATGCTCCACTCGGGCGTCGTGCTCGACCTCTCGGACCTCCCCGGCACGAAGGTGGACAAGCACTCGACCGGCGGCGTGGGCGACAAGATTTCCCTCATCCTGGCGCCCCTGGTGGCCGCCTGCGGCGTGCCCGTCCCCATGATCTCCGGGCGCGGCCTGGGCCACAGCGGCGGCACGCTCGACAAGCTGGAGGCCATCCCGGGCTTCCGCACCGACCTCTCCATCGATGCTTACCGCCGGCAACTGGCCCGGCTGGGCGTCGTCATGATCGGGCAGACCGACGAGATCGCCCCGGCCGACCGCAAGCTCTACGCCCTGCGCGACGTCACCGGCACCGTCGAGTTCATCCCGTTCATCGCCGCCTCCATCATGAGCAAGAAGCTGGCCGAGGGCATCGACGCGCTGGTGCTCGACGTCAAGTGCGGGCAGGGGGCGTTCATGAAGACCGAGGCCGACGCCCGCCGCCTGGCCGAGACGCTCGTCGGCCTGGGCGAGCGCTTCGGCAAGCGCACCGTGGCCCGGCTGACCGACATGAACACGCCGCTCGGGCGCGCCATCGGCAACTGGCCCGAGACGGCCGAGGCCATCCGCTGCCTCCACGGTGAGGACGTGCCCGACGTGATGGAGGTCACCTACGCGCTGGCGGGCGAGATGCTATGCCTGGGCGGGGCGGCCCCCACCCCCGAGGACGGCGTGGAGCAGGCCCGCCGGGCCCTGGCCGCCGGCCGGGCACTCGACGTGTTCATCGCCCTCGTCGAGGCGCAGGGCGGCGACGCCTCCGTCGTGCGCGACCCCGACCGCCGCGCCGACGCCGCCCCCGTGGCCGAGGTCCGCGCCGGCGACGACGCCCGCGGCTTCGTGGCCGACCTCGACGCCCTGCGCCTGGGATGGACGGCCGTGGCCCTGGGCGCGGGCCGGCGGCGCAAGGAAGACCCCGTCGACCCCACGGCCGGCATCACCCTGGCGAAGAAACCCGGCGACCCCGTGCGCCCCGGCGACGTGCTGGCCTACCTCCACACCCGCCGGCACGATGCCCTCCCGGCCTTCGAGGCCGCCGTCGCCGCCGCCTTCACCTTCGCCGACGCGCCCCCCCCGCCGGCCTCACGCCTCCTCGACCGCTATGCCGACGGACGCTGGGCGAACCCACCCTCCCCCGCGTCGTAAGACTCCGGGAACGGCGATGGCGCCTGCACGTCCGGACCTCGTTGAAAAACACAACTTCGCCCCTCGAAACACGTAGGGGATCGCTATATTGATGTGACGTCCTCTCCCTGTTCTCCCCCAACCAACCCCTGAGCACCATGTCTGTCTGGGCACGTTTCAAACGCTGGGTCAAGTCCATCTTCGGCGGCGCCATCTCGGCGCTCGAGGACCCGCGCCTCATCCTCGAACAGAACATCCGGGAGCTGAACGATCAGGTCCCGAAGATGAACGAAAACATCGCCACGGTGAAGGCCAACGTGATGCTCCTGCAGAAGGAGGTGCGCCGGTACGAAGCCGAGATGGCCGACCTGACGGCCAAGATCAAGGCGGGCATCCAGGCCGGGCGCGACGACATCGCCGAGCAGTATGCGCTCCGGCTGGAGAGCGTCCGTGAGGCGCTCACGCGCACCAAGGAGCAACTCAAGTACGCCTCGGCGGCCTACGACAAGGCCCTGCAGGTGAAGAAGGCCTTCATGCGGGAGAAGGAACGCAAGATCCAGGAGGCCAAGGACGCCCTGCGCGCCCACGAGCGGGCCAAGTGGCAGGCCAAGATCGCCGACACGCTCGAGCAGTTCGAGGTGGCCGGCGTCGACGCCACGCACGACGAGATGATCACCCGGATCAACGAACAGACGGCGCGGCAGGAAGCCCGCATGGAACTGGCCCTCGACTCGATCGACACCGACGCCATGCGCATCGAGGAGGACGCCCAGAAGATCCGGGCGCAGGAGCTCGTGAAGCAGTTCAAGCTGGAGATGGGCGTCGGCGAGCCGGCGGCCCCTGCCGAGGAAGCCCGCCTCGACGTGCCCGAACAGGAGGCCGAGCCGAGCGGTAAAACCATCGGCAAGCAACGCTCCCAGACGGAGTAGGCCGGCCCCGACGGCGCCGCAGGTCGGCCTGCCCGCCCTTCTCCCTGCACCCTCAACCCGAAAGGCCATGACCCCCGAAGAATACCAGCGGATCAAGGAGGCCGAGAAGGAGCACCTGCGCAAGCTCCGCGCGCTGAAGCAGAAGGTCCGAGAGCTCGAGCGGCTCAAGCGCGTGAACCAGGCCCTTTCGGACGTGAGCGGCGGCGCGGCCGACACGCTGGAGACGCACCGCGAGATGATCGAGAAGCTGGCCCTGGAGACGGCCTGGAGCGAGGCCCGCCTGGAGCTGGCGCTCGAAGCCGAGGCCGGCGCCGAGGACCCCCTCGCCCGGGCGGAGCGCGAAGAAGCGTTGCAGAAAGCCCGCGCGCAGGAACTGATCCGCCAGATGAAGTTAGAGGTGTCCTCGCCGGGAGAGGTCCCGGCCCGCCCGCCGGCGGACAAGACGATCGGCGCCGGGCCGAAACCGGCCGCCGATCCGCCGCCCCCGTCCGGCCCGGCGACGCTGCCCGAGAAAACCATCGGACGCATGAAACCCTGAGGGGCCGCCCCCTCGTATTCGCCCGCCGGTCCCCAGCCGCTGCCCAGGAGCGCATGAACGACGCCGACATCAATTACACCAAGGAGGCTTTCCTCCACCCCTGGAACCTCACGTTCCTCATCGCCGCGATGCTGATTGCCTTCTCCGTCAGCCTCGTCAGCGCGGCACCGTCCTGGCTCTTCGAGACGATCCTGCTCTTCACAACGGCCGGCGAACTGCTCTACCTGGGCACCATGCCGCGCCAGGAGCGCTTCCGCCGGGCCATCCGCGCCCGGCAGGCCGCCGAGCACGCCAAGCCGCCCTCCCAGAAGGAAATCTTTCAGCTCCTCTCGAAGCACAGCCAGCGCCGCTACGCCCGCCTGCGCAAACTCCAGAAAGACATTGCGGCCAACTACCGCAAGCTCAGCTATGCCTCGCAGGGCATGCTCGACAGCCACCTCAAAAAGATCGACGGGTTGCTCGACTCGTACCTGAAGCTCCTCTACCAGAAAGAGCGTTACGAGTACTCGATCCGGAGTAACACCGAGAGCGAGGTGGTGCAGGCCATCGAGGACCTGCGTCGCGACATGGCCGACGACCCGCCCCGCGTGCGGGCCATCAAGCAGCGGCGCATGCGCATCCTCGAACAGCGCCTCGAACGCTTCAAGAAAGGGCAGGAGAACCTGGAGATCATCGAGGCCCAGCTCGAGACGATCGAGGACGTGATCAAGTACATCCACGAGCAATCGGTGACGCTCCGCAACCCCGAGGAGATCACCTTCCAGCTCGACACGCTCCTCTCCGAAGTCGAGGAGACCGAGGCGTCCGTCGAGGAGCTCGAAGAGGTCTTCGCCCGCCCGGTCAACCTGCTCGACGACCTCGACACGTTCGAGGACCCGACCGCCGAAGATCCGGCCCGCTCGGAGCGCTCCCGTCTGCGGAGCTGAACCGTTCGTGAGGCGCCGCGGGGAGGCACAACGCCATGACTCCACGCGACACCCCTCCGTCCCCTGGAACCCATACCCGTTTTCCCATGACTTTCGAAACCCTGCTGTATGACGTCGATGCCGACGGGATCGCCCTGGTGACGATCAACCGTCCGGACAAGCTGAACGCCCTGAACGAGACGGTCATCGACGAGCTGGACCGATGCTTCGCGGCCGTGGAGGCGGACACGGCGGTGCGCGGGGTGGTGCTCACGGGCGCGGGGCCGAAGAGCTTCGTCGCCGGGGCGGACATCTCGCGCTTCCCCGAGCTCGACGCCGTGCAGGGGCGGCGCTTCGCCCTGCGCGGGCAGGCCGTCTTCAACCGGATCGAGGCCCTGCCGAAGCCCGTCGTGGCGGCCGTCAACGGCTTCGCCCTCGGCGGCGGGTGCGAGCTGGCGATGGCGTGCCACCTGCGCGTGGCCGCCGAGCACGCCCGTTTCGGGCAGCCGGAGGTGAACCTGGGCCTGATCCCCGGCTACGGCGGCACGCAGCGCCTGCCCCGGCTTGTCGGACGCGGCCGCGCCACGGAGCTGATCCTCACGGGCGAGGCCATCGACGCCCGGCGCGCCTACGAGATCGGCCTCGTCAACCGCGTCGTCCCGGCCGCCGAGTTGCTCACGACGGCGAAGGACCTCGTCCGCACCATCGCCGCGAAGGCCCCGGTGGCCGTGGCCCTGGCCCTCGAAGCCGTCCGGGCCAGCGACCTCGACCTGCCGCAGGGGCTCGCCTTCGAAGCCACCCTCTTCGGCCAGGCCTGCGCCACCGAGGACTTCCAGGAAGGCGTGGCCGCTTTCCTGGCACGACGCCAGGCCACCTTCAAGGGACGATGACGTGGTGCATAGTGCATAGTGCATAGTGCGTAAAGACGCCGACCCACACACTACGCACTACGAAACACGAAACACGAACCACGCACCACGGAATACGAACCACGCCAGCCCATGGACCTTCTGCTGATCCTGCTGATGCTGGGCCTGAGTGCCTTTTTCTCCGGCTCGGAGATCGCCTTCGTGACGGCCAACCGGCTGCGCGTGGAGGTCTCGGCACGGCGGGGCGGGCGCGTCGGCGCGCTCGTGCAGCGCTTCATTCAGGACCCCGCCACCCTGCTCACGACGACCCTCGTGGGCAACAACCTGGCGCTGGTCGTCTATTCCACCCTGATGGCCTTCTACCTGGAGTCCCCCCTCCACCATTTCTACGCCGAGGTGGTCGGGCTGGGGGCGGGCTCCGTCGAAGTGGCCGTCCTGGCTTCCCAGACCCTCATCGCCTCGGTCATCGTCCTCCTCTTCGGCGAGATCCTGCCGAAGACCATCCTGCGTGAGATCGCCAACCGGGCCGTCTTCGTGCTGGCCGTACCGCTACGGCTGACGTACGTGCTCCTCTACCCGCTCATCAAGCTGGCCGGGTGGGCCGCCGCGGGCCTCATCCGCCTCTTCGGCGCCGACGCCGACACCTTCTCCCAGTTCATGCGGCGTGACTTCGAGCTGATGATCGAGGAAAGCAAAAAGAGCGGCGAGCTGGACCTGGACGAGGAGGAGAGCACCCTGCTGGCGAACGTCTTCGCGCTGAGCACCATCCGCGTCAAGGAGTCGATGGTGCCGCGCACCGAGATCGTGGCCGTGGAGGAGCACACCACGCTGGAGGCGCTCCGGCAGAAGTTCATCGAGTCCGGCCACTCGAAGCTGCCCGTCTACCGCGAGAACATCGACAACATCGTGGGCATCGCCTTCGCCTACGACCTGTTCCACGAGCCGAAGTCGCTGGCCGAGATGATGCGCCCGGCGTACTTCGTCCCGGAGACGAAGCTCTCGAAGGACCTGCTCCGCGAGTTCCTGGCCACGAACACCTCCATCGCCATCGTCATCGACGAGTACGGCGGTACGGCGGGGCTGGTCACCATCGAGGACCTGCTCGAAGAGCTCTTCGGCGACATCCAGGACGAGTTCGACACCGACGACGAGGTGATGCGGCAACTCGGGGAGGGCGTCTACCTGGTCAGCGGCCGCGTGGACATCGACGAACTGGCCGAGCGCTTCGGCATCGAACTCTCCGAGGGCGACTACGAGACCGTGGCCGGCTACCTGCTCGAACACATCGGCGCTATCCCCAAGCCGAACGAGGAATACGAGTTCGACGGCTACCGCTTCACCATCGTGCAGGCCACAGCCAACCGCATCGACCTGGTCCGCATCACCCGACAGCCCGCCGG
>CAZKFR010000098.1:0-10366 GCA_964552015.1 uncultured Rhodothermaceae bacterium
CTCCTACTTCCGGCCCCCCTCCCAATCCCTCTCCCGTGAGGCCTCCGGGTGCGGTGACGGACGACGACACCGTCCCCACGTTTCCCTGGCCGCCCCCACGGGCCTCCGCCTTCGTGACCATCCCCCCGGACCGGCTCGGCCCCTCGCCTCCCCTGTCGCTCCAGGCCGCCGCGGCCCGTCTGGAAGCCGCCCTGGAGGCCGCCGGCTATGGCGAACGCAGCTACTATGCCGTCCCCGACGGCTTTGCCCTGGTGGCCCGCCTCGAACAGATCCTTCCCGACGGGACCCCCCAGCCGGTCCCCGACCGCTGGTCCACCCGCGTCCGCCCGATGAAGCGGTTCTCCCTCGTCGACTACTTCCGGGCCCTGTTCACCGCCACCCCCGGCTTCTACCGCATCGTCGTCTTCGTGGTCTCGTCCCAGCCCTTCAACCAGCAGGAAGAAGGCGTGAGCGCCCGGGAAGGGCAGGCCTGGCTGAGTGGCGGGCTGAACACGCTACCGACGGCCATCGCCGAGCGGCCGTTCACCGCACGGCACCGCTGCACCGCCCTGATCTACACGTTCGAGAAGCCCGACACCGGCGCCTCGCTGCGCTTTCAGGACCCGAGCACGATTCCGGGGCGGATCCACCTCGAACGGGCCCGTCTCTGGGAGGCCCTCGGCAACCGCTGACGCCGCCTCAGGCGACGTACACCGTCTTGATGTTGACGAACTCCTTGATCCCCACCTCCGAGAGCTCGCGCCCGTAGCCGCTCTCCTTGATGCCGCCGAACGGCAGGCGGGGGTCGGAGCGGACGAACGCGTTGACGAAGCAGCAGCCCGCCTCCAGCTCCTCGGCCGCGATCCGTCGCCCCTTCGCCACGTCGCGCGTGAAGACGGCCGCGCCGAGGCCGAAGACCGAGTCATTCGCCACGCGGAGGGCCTCCGCCTCGTCGCGCACGGGGATGATGGCGGCCACCGGCCCGAACAGCTCCTCCTCGTAGGCCGGCATCCCCGGCCCCACGTCGGTCAGCACCGTGGGCGGGTAGTAGGCGCCCGGCCCCTCGGGGATCTCGCCGCCGAGCAGCAGGCGCGCGCCCTGCTCCACACTCTCGCGCACCTGCCGGTGCAGGTCGTCGCGCAGGTCGGCCCGGGCCTGCGGGCCCACGTCGGTGTCCTCCGCCATCGGGTCGCCCATCTTCTTCGCCGCCATCAGCGCCACGAACCGCTCCTCGAACGCCTCCCGCACCGCCTCGACGACCACGAACCGCTTGGCCGCGATGCAGCTCTGCCCGGAGTTGATCAGCCGGCTGGTGACGCACGTCTCGACGGTCGCCTCCAGGTCGGCGTCCTCGAGGACCACGTACGGGTCGCTGCCGCCGAGCTCGAGGACGGTCTTCTTGAGCACCGAGCCCGCCTTGCCCGCCACGGCCCTGCCCGCCGGGGTGCTACCCGTCAGCGTGACGGCCTTCACCAGCGGGTGTTCGATGACCGCTTCGACGCGGCGGCTGGAGAGGAGCAGCGTGCGGAAGAGGTGCTCGGGGAAGCCCGCGTCGCGGAAGACCTCTTCGATGGCGAGCGCGCACCCGAAGACGTTCGAGGCGTGCTTGAGCACCCCGGCGTTGCCCGCCATCAGGTTGGGCGCGGCGAAGCGGAAGACCTGCCAGAACGGGAAGTTCCACGGCATCACGGCCAGCACCACCCCCAGCGGCTGGTACGTCACGAAGCTCTCGGAGGCGTCCGTGGCGATGGGCTCCTCGGCCAGGAAGCGGGCGGCGTTCTCGGCGTAGTAGTCGCACACCCAGGCGCACTTTTCGGCCTCGGAGCGCCCCTGCGCCAGGGGCTTGCCCATCTCCTCGGCCATCAGGCGGGCGTAGCGGTCGGCACGCGCACGCAGCAGCCGGGCGGCCTCGCGCATCCGCGCCGCGCGTTCCTCGAACGGCACCCGGCGCCAGGCCCGCTGCGCGGCGTCGGCCTGCGACAGGATCTGTTCGACCTCGGCGTCGGTGTGCTCCTCATACGTGCGGATCGTGACTCCGGTGGCGGGGTTGACGGATTCGATGGCCATGGTTCAACTCCAATACTGGTTTAACTTCTGGACGAGTTCGCGGTTGACCGAGGGATCGACGGGCACCTCGATGAGGCACAGCTCGCGGCGGGCCAGGGTATCCTGGAGCGTCGCCCGCAGCTCGGCCACCGTCGCGGGGCGGTAGCCCGGGATGCCGAAGCTCTCGGCAAACGCCTTGAAGTCCGGGTTGCCGATGCGGGTGCCGACGGAGGTGCCGCGGGCCATCTCCTGCTTCCAGGAGATGAGGCCATAGTCGTTGTCGTTGAAGACCAGGCACGAGAAGCCCACGTTCAGGCGGCGGGCCGTCTCCAGTTCCTGGGCGTTCATCAGGAAGCCGCCGTCGCCCATGGCCGCCACGATGGGCCGGCCGGGGTCGACCAGCGCCGCCGCGATGCCGCCGGGCAGGGCGATGCCCATGCTCGCCAGCCCGTTGCTGATGATGCACCCGTTCGGGCAGTAGGTGGGGAAGTTACGGGCGATCCACATCTTGTGCGCCCCCACGTCGCTCAGCAGCAACCCGTCCTCGGGGAGGACCGAGCGGACGACGTTGAGCACGCCGGGCACATGGAAGGTGGTGGCGTCGCCGGGCAGGTCGTACGTGGCCAGGTCGTCGAGAATGCGGCGGCGGACCGCCCGGTGCCAGCCGCGCTCGGCCGGCAGGTCGCCGCCGTCGAGGTGTTCGTTGAGCGCCCAGAGCGCCGCCGCCACATCGCTGACCACCTCCACCGCGGGCGTGTAGTGGGTGTACACCTCGGCCGGCACGAAGTCGATGTGGACGATCGTCTTGTCACCGTCCGGGTTCCACGCCTCCGGGGCGTACTCGGCGATGTCGTACCCCACGGTGAGGACCAGGTCTGCCTGCTCGACGGCCTCCATCACGTAGTCTTTGAAGCCCAGGCCAATGCTCAGCAGCGACACGTCGAGCCGGTCGGAGACGGCCCCCTTGCCCATGAAGGTGCTCACCACCGGGATGCCGTGTGTGGTGCAGAAGCGGGTCAGGTGGGCGCTGGCGAGCTTGCGGATGGCGCCGTTACCGGCCAGCACGAGCGGGCGGCGGGCTTTCTTCAGCAGGGCCACGGCCCGGTCGAGGGCCTTGTAGTCGGGCGCGGGGCGGCGGACGGTGCGCGGTGGCAGCGGGGCGGCGCCCGCCGGGACCGTCTCCTTCGCCACGTCCTCGGGCAGTTCGATGTGCGTGGCGCCGGGCTTCTCCATCTCGGCCAGCTTGAAGGCCTTGCGCACCACCTCGGCCACCACGCGGGCATCCGCCACCGACGTGTTCCACTTCGTCACCGGGCGAAACATGTCCACCACGTCGATGCACTGGTGGCTCTCGTGGTGGAGGCGGGTGGTGCTCCCCTGCCCCGTGAGGGCCACGAGGGGCGCCTTGTCCAGGTTGGCGTCGGCCACGCCCGTGAGCAGGTTCGTGGCGCCGGGACCGAGCGTAGACAGGCAGACCCCCGCCTCGCCGGTGAGCCGCCCCCACACGTTGGCGATGAACGCCGCCCCCTGCTCGTGCCGCGTCGGGACAAACGTGACGGGGGAGCCGGCCAGCGAGAAGAGCAGGTCCTCATTCTCCTCCCCGGGCACACCGAACACGTAGCGCACGCCCTCTTCTTCGAGACATCGGACAAACAGGTCGGAAGCGGTCATGGCAGGCACGATGGTTGAGCATCAGACGAAACGTCGTGTCTTCGTATGCCTCAGCGGTCCCTTCGTTTCTCCTCCTCGGTCGTGTCGCGGGCGGCCTCCTGCCCCTCCTCGATCTTCTCCCTGGCCTCCTCCGCATCGTCGTGCTCCGGCGTCGGCGTCTCCTGCACGTGGCGCCCCTGTGGCTCGTAGCTCAGCTCGACGAGCATGGCGAAGTGGTCGGAGCCGAAGGCCGGCAGGCGTCGTAGCGAGACCACCCGGAAATGGTCCGAGAAGAAGACGTGATCGAGCGGCCAGCGGAGGAAGACATGGCCGGCGTGGAACGTGTTGTACATCCCCCGCCCCTTGCGCGGGTCGAGCAGGCCGCTGAGGCGCTGAAAGAGGCGGGTGGTGTGCGACCAGGCCACGTCGTTCAGGTCGCCGGCGACGATGGTGGGGCGGGCGCGCTCCGCCACGTGGCGGGCCACCACCAGCAGTTCGGCGTCGCGTTTGGTGGCATCCTGCCCGATGTCCGGGCGGGGCGGGCGCGGGTGTACGCCGATCAGTTCGAAGCGCGCCCCGGAGGGCAGCCCCACGTCGGCCCACATCGAGGGCACGTCGTCTTCGATCAGGAAACGCACCTCCGCGTTCTCGAGGGGGAGGCGCGAATACAGCAGCATGCCGTAGGTGTTGTCCTGCGGCCGGGCCAGCCGGTACGGGTAGGCGTCCTCCAGCGGGCGCAGGGCCTCCTGCCACCACGCGTCCGTCTCCACCAGCAGCAGGAGGTCGGGGTCGGCCTCGCGGACCCGTTCGAGCAGGGCCTCCGCGTTGCGGTTGGTCATCAGCACGTTGGCCTCCATCAGCCGGAATCGCTCGCCAGAAGGGCCCGCGTCGAGCACTTCCCGGGGCGCGAGCACGGTATAGGGGAAGATGCGGTAGACCTGCAGCCCCAGCGCCAGCACGAGCAGCGCGGTCAACACCCGGCCGGTGGTTTCGAGGCCGGGCCCGAGCCAGATGAGCCCCCCCAGCACCAGCAGCCCGAGGAGGGTGACCTGCAGGCGTGGGAAGTCGAAGATGCGGATCCACCACTCTCCCCCGCGCACGATAGGCATCGCCGTGGCGACGATCACCAGGCCGGCAAGAACATAGAGGAGCACTTTCACGGAGGCACAGGGGGTATTCAGATCAAGAGCAGAGGAGGAGTCAGAATACGCTTTCCCGACCTTTCAGACAAACGGCGCCCGCCTCCGCCGAAGCGAAGGGGGCGCCGTTTCCCACGCGGTACGATGCCAGCGTTCGTTACGGTATCTGCCCCTTGTTACCTTATAGCAGAGGTCATAGTAATTGAGAGCGTGGCTGCCCTGAGCGAACGACCCACCTGTAGCCGCGGGCTTTAGCCCGGGCGCTCCTGTGGACCAGGAGGCGCACCCGTGAAGGGTGCGGCTACATCGCTCTTCACCATGACACCCTCAATAGCATGGACCAACGCTATATCCAGCAACCTCCTATCGGATATATCGTTCTAACGCTGATAATCAAGACACCTGCTGCACCCCATGTCCTCTCCTGAATCCTCCGACATCCGCCTGCGGCTGACTCCCGAGCAGCGCCAGGCCCTCGAGCGGCTGGCCCGGCGTGCCCACCTTACCGTGGAAGAAGCCCTCCTGCGGGCCGTCGAGCAGATCCTGGCCGGCGACGCCGGCGCCTCGGCTTTTCCTGTGGACACCCCCTTCCACGGCCTCGATGCGATGCTGAACGACCTGGGAGAAGGGCCGGAGGACCTGTCTACCAACCGGGCCTATCTCGACGATCTGGGGACATGAGGCAGGCGATCCTGGATACCGGCCCCCTCGTGGCGTTCTTCAACCCGCGGGACCGGTATCACACCTGGGCCCTGGAGCAAACCCGCGACCTGGCATCGCCCCTGATAACGTGCGAAGCCGTATTGACGGAGGCCTATCACCTGCTCGGCAGGGTGCCCCGGGCCCGTACTGCCCTGCGCCGGTGGATCAGCCTGGGCCGGGTGACAACGCCCCTCCACTTCGACGAACAGGCGCTTGAGGTGATGCGCCTGCTGGAGCAGTATGCCGATCAGTCGATGGATTTCGCCGATGCCTGTGTCGTTCGCCTGGCCGAGTTGCTCGCGCTGCCCGTATTCACGCTGGACGTACAGGACTTCTCCATCTACCGCCTGCATCGTCGGGACGCCATCCCTCTGATACATCCGCCGGTATAATCTTACGTCCGCCGGGCCATATCCTACCCGTCCGTCTCACCCGGCCTCTCAAACAAACGGCGCCCGCCTCCGCCGAAGCGAAGGGGGCGCCGTTTCCCACGCGGTACGACAGGGTGTCTGTGTACCCTTCTCAGAAGATCGTCTTGACGCCGAAGAGGAACGTCTGCGGCAGGCCGGGCCGCACCCCCGCCGGACGCCGGGCGACGATGTAAGCCGTATCCGTCAGGTTGCGGACGCTGGCGAAGAGCTTCACGTTGAGCGAGAGGCGGTAGTCCGCCGAGGCATCGACGACGAAGTGGGGGTCGACGCTCTCGCGCTCGAGGTAGTCGCCCTGGCCGGCCTCGGTGCGCATACGGCTCACATAGCGACCGTTGAGGTGCACCCCCAGGCGCCCGTGTTCGAGGCCCAGGCCCACGGCCAGCTGATGGTGCGGCAGGTAGGGCAGCTCATCGCCCTTCTCCACCGTCCCCCACGGCTCGAAGTCGCTCTCGAAGGCGTTCTGGAAGGTGGCTCTCGTGTAGGTGTAGGAGACCGTCAGCGGCAGGCTCAGGCGGGTCTTCAGGGCCAGCCCCAGGTCGTAGCCGGCGGCCAGTTCCAGCCCGTAGGCATGCACGGCGCCGCCGTTGAACTGATCCGTCGTGCCGGCGCCCCCGCTGGCCGCCAGGTCGGCCCCCAGCAGGTTGCTGTAGTCGTTGAAGAACACCACGCCTTCGGCCTTGAGACCCACGGTCCGGAAGCGGGCCCCCGCCTCGTAGTTGATGCTTTTCTCAGGCTCGGCGCCCGGCGTCGAACCCGGCGGGGCGAACCCCCGGTGCACCCCCACGAAGGCATTGACCGTCGGCGTGAGCGCATAATCCACCCCGATGCCGGGAATCAGCACGTCCACCGTGTTCTCGCGCGTCTTCAGCTCGGCCCCCGTCCGCCCGGGGTCGTTCTTGCCATAGTCCTCGCGGCGGATGCGGATGTGCTCGAAGCGCAGACCAGGGATGACCGTCAGGCGACCGGCCTCCAGGCGATACTGCGCGTAGGCCGCCGTGGCGGTGGCCGTCTCCACGCGGTTGCTCTCGGTGCCGGGGGTGCCCGCCTGTGTCAGCTCCATCACCCCGTCGACCATCCGGTAGAGGTCCACCCACTGGAAGCGGTCGATCTGGTCCTCGTGCAGCCGGAGGCCCAGCTCCAGCTCATGCGACCGCTTCTCGTCGCCGAACTGCAGCCCGACGATGGTCTCGACGCCGCGGGCATAATAGGTGCGGTTGTTCGCCTTCACCTCCAGCGCGTTGTCGTTCGGGCTGGTGGCCCCGGTGACGATGGCATACTCGGCGGCATAGGTCTCCGGATCGGCCAGCAGATCGCTGATCCGGATGCGCTCGCCGTCGGCCGAGGCCCGCACCCGGTCCAGCTTGTACCAGTTCCGGTGGAAGTCGGTGCGGTAGAGCGTCGTGGTGACGTCCACGCCTTTCGCCGGACGGATGACGTGGCGGAGCATGTACTGCTCGTGCTCGGTGTTCATCTCGTCCTGCTGCGAGGCGGCATAGCGCCGGAACGGGGTGCGGGCAAAGTCGGCGTCGGTGAGCCCCAGGTACGTCTCGTCCGAGGTCTCGGTGGTCTGCCCGATCTTGAAGGTGAGCGCCTGGTACACCGCCGCGTCAGGGTTGGTGTTGATCCGGAGCTTGGCCAGGTAGTCTTTCTTGTCGAAGCCCGTGGGCCCGCCGCCGTCGAGCTCCTTGAAGCCGTCGCTGCGGCCCTGGTAGGTCTCGGCGAGGAAGCCGAAGTTCTGGTACGAGTCGCCGATGTAGGCGTGCACGGTGCGCTCATCGTCCTCCCCGGCCAGCACATCGACCTTGCCGGAGAACGTCTCGGGGATGGCCGTCGAGATCAGGTTGAGCGCCCCGCCGGTGGTGTACGGACCGTACTTGACCTGGCTGGAGCCTTTGCGTACCTCGATGCCCTGCATGCGCCCGACCGTCGGGAAGTAGTATGCGGCGGGAGCGGCGTACGGGGCCGGGGCCATCAGCACCCCGTCCTCCATCACCGTGATCTTCGAACTCCGCTCCGAGCCGGTCCCCCGTAGCCCGATGTTGGGCCGCAGGCCGTAGCCGTCCTCCTCCTGTACGTTCACGCCGGGAATCGTCTGCAACACCCGCATGGGATCGTTGTAGGAGAATGTCTCGAGTTCGCGCGGCGAGAGGTAATGCGCCGACCCCGGGATTCCGGCGATCCCGCGCCGGCCGCCCGTGAGCGTGGTACGGCGGACGACGATCTCGTCCAGGTCGATGGGTTGTTCTTTAAGGACGAAGACCACCTCGACGCTCGCCCCGTTCGGTACGTTCACCGTCTGGCGGGCCGGGGCGAAGCCGAGCATCCGGGCCACCAGCACCTGCTCGCCGGCCGGCACCGCCTCGATGACGAACGACCCGTCGGCCGCCGTGGCCGCCCCGAGGCTCCCTCCCTCGATGAACACGTTGACGCCGGCCAGGGGCATGGCCGCCTCGTCGAGGACACGGCCCCGCACCTGCCCCGTCTGCCCCCACGCCGTCGCCGCCACCAGGCACAGGACGAACAGCCCGGTCAGACGGCGAGCGCTCCTGCCAGGGAATGAATCCATAACGCTCCTCGCGTGTTTTCGTGTGCTGATCTGCGTTTCGGGACCCAAGATAGATGCTTATTTAGATCAAGTCTATCTTTTAACGACGAAGCCGGCGTAAAAATTCTGCAAAGGCCGGGGAGTCGCATCCCCCCTCGGCGCACGTCCGGGGAACCCGGATGCCCGAAGCGACGTTTTCGTGCACCCCAAACGTTATGTGCCGCGTTCGTCTAGGGGTCTAGGACGCCGGCCTCTCACGCCGGTAACACGGGTTCAAATCCCGTACGCGGTACCGCGCCCGCTTCTGCCTCCTCGTGCGGAAGCGGGCTTTTGCTTTATCCGTTCAGCCGGTGCGCCGCGTCCCCCCTTCCGCCGTGCCGGGGTTCGGGGGTGCGTGCAGGGTCTCGCGCATCACCAGGGCCGCGAGCCCCCCCGAGAGGGCCGTCAGTAGCCCGATGGCCCCGATGGCGCCGCGCAGCCCCACCGTATCGGCCAGCAGGCCCGCCAGCAACGCCCCCACCACATAGCCCCCGTCGCGCCAGAGCCGGTAGACCCCCACGGCGGAGGCCCGCCAGGACGGGTGGGCCACGTCGCTGATGGCCGCCAGCAGGGTGGGATACACCAGCGCCGTGCCCAGCCCCAGCAGCGCCATGGCCAAGGCCAGCGTCCAGAGCGCCGTGCCCGCCAGCAACAGGGCGATGCCCACGGCCTGTACCCACATCCCCGCCACGATGAGGGGCTTGCGCCCGAGCCGGTCGGAGAGGGCCCCGGTGCCGAGCTGCCCCAGCCCCCAGACGGCCGGATAGAGGGCCGCCAGCAGGCCGATCTCTTCGATGCGGAGCCCCAGGGCGGCGAAGTACAGCGGGAACAGCCCCCAGGCCATCCCATCGTTCAGGTTGTTGACCATCCCGGTCTGGCTGACGGCAAAGAGGGTGCGGTCCTTCCAGCTGGTCAGGAGCAGCACCCGGGCGAAAGAGGGAGCGGCCCCGCCGTCGTCGCCGGCCCGCTCCCGCGCCTCCAGCCGGGCGTGCGCCCGCGTCTCGCGCACCCACCCGACCGACAGCAGCAGGCCCGCCAGGGCGAAGGCCACCCCCAGATAGAACGGCTGGGGGCGCAGAGCATAGGCTCCCGCCACATAGCCGGAGGCCAGGGCGGCCAGCGAGACGGCCACATACCCCGCCGCCTCGTTCAGCCCCATCGCCAGCCCCCGCTGCCGGGGCCCCACCAGGTCGATCTTCATGATCACCGTGCTGGACCAGGCCAGCCCCTGGTTGATCCCGAGCAAGACGTTCGCAAAGGTAATCCATCCCCAGGAGGGGGCCCACATCACCAGGAAAGGCACGGGCAGGCCAAAGAGCCACCCCGCCACCAGCACCCGCTTCCGGCCGTAGCGGTCCACCCAGCGCCCGGCCAGCACGTTGGCCAGCGCCTTGGCCAGCCCGAAGGACGCGATGAACGAAAGGATGGCGGTGTGCGACGCCAACCCGAAGGTCTCTTCGGCGAGCAGCGGAAGGACGGCCCGTTCCAGTCCCACCATAGCCCCCACGAAGGCGTTGACGAGCACCAGCAGGGCAAACTGCCGCCGGTTCTCCCGCAGTCCCAGCACCACCGGGCGATGCCCTCGCTGCGGGCGGTTTCCCTGATCCCTGTTCACGTGCACCTCCGCAAACGAATCATCAATACACGCTATGGCCGGCAGCATGACGACCGCGCCTGGGCCAACGTACGCTCCCCCCTCCTCCCCGGCACCCAAGTTTCGGCTTACCTTTGTATAATTCTGCTCCCTTTCACGCCCCTCGAAGACCCAGGCCTCCAGCGAACGCATACGCTCCCCTTGCCGGGTCGTCACCCACCTCCATCCTGAAAATATTTTA
>CAZKFR010000099.1:0-10093 GCA_964552015.1 uncultured Rhodothermaceae bacterium
GCCGCGGGGGGGGGGGTGGGGGGGGGGGGGGGGGAGGGGGGGGGGGGGGGGGGAGGCGGTTTGTCCTTTGGTGGTGGGGCGCTCCCGGCGAAGCCAAAGTAGTGCGCCTCCGAGGTGTCTCCTTTCTGCAACCCCGCGCGAAGGGCTTCCAGGCGAAGCGGCCAGGCAGGATAGAGGTCCGAGGTGATCGCCCGTGTGGAGTCCAGCCCGGTGACGGCCTGGGCGGGATTGGCCCGCAACCGGGCCAGGACATAGCCGGAGAAGTCGTCGGCTTCGAGTTCTTCGAGCGGGCGTTGAGGTCCGGTGCCGAGGTCATGATGGAGGAGGTGGTGGCCGGCGGCATGGGCGAGTTCACGGAGGGCCGCCCACCGTGCCGGGCCGGGCTGCCGGGCCTGTTGCAGGACATACGTGTTGTAGAGGATCAGCCGGCGGTCCCCATCGCGGATGGCTGCGATACGCGGTACATTGGCAGCCTGCACGGTGAAGTTACGCGGGAGGCGCACCACGCTCATCACCTCGGTCACGAACGCCTCGGCCTGCTGGTTGGCGGCGAAGGCATAGATGGCCTCATCGAAGGCGGCGCCGACGTACGTGCAGGCCGCCTCGGGGGTGACGAGCTCCTGGGCTCGGGCCGAGGGCACGGCCATCAGACAGACAAGCAGGCCGGTAAGAGCAAGGTGGCGCATCGGTTCGGAGGTCAGCGTTGGTAGGTCACATAGCCCATCTGCACGGGTTGGCCCCAGGCGTTCTGACCCCAGATGACGCCGTCGTCATCGACGGCATAGGTCGTGCCGCTGAGGCCCATGATGTTGAGGTAGTACTGAACCGTCGGGTCGCTCGACTGGACGACGTAGAACCAGGCGATGCCGGGTTGCTGGGACGGGACGCGCCGGCCGATGCTGATGGTCGTGCCCATGTAGTTCGTATAGATCTCCCCGGTGCTGGTCAGGAACGAGGCGCTCCCGTCATGAAACGTGCATCGGGCCACGATCGTGAGGCCGGGAGCCGGGTCCGGGGGCGGGATGTCTTCTTCGGGTTCATCCACGATCGGCTGGCGTTCGGGGGGCGTGTCGTTTTCAGGGAGGGACTCGTTCGGCGTGGTCCGCTTCGTCTGGTCGCGGGCCTCCATCCATCCGTTGGCGATGGCCGCCAGGCGGGCCGACCTGGGCGGATGTGTGGCGCTTCCCCCTTCACTCACCATCGACTCCATGGCGGCCTGCGCGTCTTCGAGCGAGGCCTCCATCTTGAACAGGGTGAAGCCCGAAAACTTGTCGGCCTGGAGTTCCGTCTCCGGGCGGCTGCCGCCGGCTTCCAGGGTATGCCCCGAGAGATGGTGGCCGATCTCGTGGGCCAGGATGCTGATGGCGGCCCAGTCGGTGTTCGTGGTGCGTTTGACCCGCTCCATGAACGCCTGGTTGTAGAGGATCAGCCGCTTGCCTTCCCGGATGACGGCAGCCGCATTCGGGACGTTGGCGGCCATGATGGTGAAGTTCTGGGGCAGCCCGGTAAAGCGCATGATCCGGGCAACGGCCTGCTCGGCTTCCTGATCGGACGTGAATCCGTAGACCTGATCCTCGATAGGCTCGCCGTAATAGCTGCACGCTTCCCCGATGACGAGCAACTCCTGCGCGATAGCCGGGGAAAGGAGGCCGAAGCAGCACAGGACGCTGGAAAGAAGGAAACGCCGCATGGTCAACCTCACGAGATCAGGAGCAAATGTACGGGTCGTGCGGAACGGAGGTGCGAACGACGAAGCCGGTGGTGATACGAACCGGCAGGCACGACCCGGACGGATATCCGTACCGACCGGGGATAAGCGACGACACTACGGGCCGTGTCTGAAAGGGATTGGTCTTAAGTATAGTGTTTTTTGAGGGATGGGGCAAGTCGCCCGGGAGATGATGCCGGGACGTCATGTCTCCTCGGGAGGGCTCGCCTGGGACTCTTTCCCGGATTTCTTGTCCTGGCTCACGAAGAAAAAGCCGAGGACGGCCCCCGTCAGGCCCTGCAGGGGGCCGAGCCACAGGTTCGACAGGTGCATGAGTTCGAGTTGAGACAGGGGGGAGAAGGGGCTCAGGAACAGGGTCAGGCTGACGATGAGCAGGTAGGCCAGCGAAACGATGTAGGCCAGGCGAAAGGAGAAGGCCTCGACCCGGGCGGTGCGGTCGCTGCGGCCGAAGAGGTCGGAGGCCACCACGCCGGCGATGAGCAGCAGGGTGGGCATGATCGTAGGCAGAAACCAGCTCCAGGCCTCTTTCACCTGATCGCCGTAACGACCGAAGAACGTCTGCAACAGCAGCAGGAAGAACAGCAGGCCACCGCCGGTGAACCACAGGATCGCCAGCCGCTTCTGGCACCGGATCTTGGAGATGAGCATGGCCTCGTCGGGGAAGGAAGGCACGGGGCCGGCCAGAAGGGAACGGCGTGGCCGGAGGCGAGGCGGCGTGATGGGCCGACTCTCCTCACGATAACGCTTTTGCGCGAAAGGTGCCAGCGTTTGTATGCTGCACCGTTCGTCCACGGGCTGCCCGCCCTGCCGCACGCCAACGCATGGCACCACGAAGCGAAGATCGACGACCCGGCAAATACCGGCATCTGGGGGTGCTGGCCGTGGCCGAGTTGCTGGCGATGGCACTCTGGTTTTCGGCCTCGGCCGTGGTGCCGCAACTGACGGAGGCCTGGGACCTTTCCGGGGCTGCCGGAGCCTGGCTGACGATGAGCGTACAGCTGGGGTTCGTCGTCGGGGCGCTGGTCAGCGCGGTGCTGAACCTGGCCGACCGTGTCCCGACGCCGCGGCTGATCGCGGCGAGTGCGCTGGTCGGGGCGCTGGCCAATGCCGCCATCGCCCTGTTCGTGGAGACGCCCGGGCCGGCGTTCGTCCTTCGTTTCCTCACCGGGGTGGCGCTGGCGGGCGTCTACCCGCCGGGGATGAAGCTGGTCGCTTCCTGGTGCCGCTCGGATCGTGGCCTGTGGATCGGTGTGCTGGTGGGGGCGCTCACGGTCGGTTCGGCGCTGCCGCATCTGGTCGGGGCGCTGACGGTGTTCGAGGGCGGGCTGCCGCCCTGGCGCACGGTGCTGCTCGTGAGCTCGGGGCTGGCGGTGGTCGGGGCGGTGCTGGTGGGCGCGCTCGTGCGGCCGGGGCCGTGGCTGGGACGTGCCGTGCGGTTCGACTGGCGCCACGCGCTCGCCGGCCTGCGCGAACGGCCGCCCCGCCTGGCCAACATCGGGTACTTCGGCCACATGTGGGAGCTGTACGCCATGTGGGCCTGGGTGCCGCTGATGTTACTGGCCGCCTACGAGCGTGCCGGGTGGAGCGAGCAGGCCGCCCGCCTGGCCGGCTTCGGGGCCATCGCCATCGGTGGCCCCGGGTGCGTGCTCGCCGGATGGCTCGCCGACCGCTTCGGCCGTACCACCATCACCCTCGCCAGCCTGGCCGTTTCCGGGACGTGTGCGCTCACCGCCGGCCTTTTTTTCACCAGTCCCGCCCTGCTGACGGCGCTCTGCCTGCTCTGGGGCTTTGCCGTCGTGGCCGACAGCGCCCAGTTCAGCGCGGCCGTCAGCGAGCTGGCCGACCGGCGCTATGTGGGCACGGCCCTCACCGTACAGACCTGCATTGGCTTCCTCCTCACACTGGCGTCGATCCGCCTGATCCCCCCGCTCGTCGAGATGGTCGGGTGGACGTGGGCGTTCGTGGTGCTCGTGCCGGGGCCCCTGGCGGGGATGGCCGGCATGGCCCGGTTGCGCCGCCTGCCCGAAGCCCGCACGATGGCCTCCGGGCACCGCTGAGGTCGCCGTCGTCAGGCCCGCTCGGCCAGCCGCCGCGCGGTGGCTTCCAGCACCTCCAGGGCCGTGTCGATGTCCTCGCGGTGGGTGCGGAAGCCGACGGCAGCCAGCCGAAGCCAGAACTGCCCGTTCAGGCGCGTCGAGCTGACGAAGATGCGACCGTCGCGTCGGAGGGCGTCAGCCAGCCGGGCGTTGAAGGCGTCGGCGTCGCCGTGGCGGGGGACGTACCTGTAGATGACGACGGAGAGGTCGGGCGGGGGCCCCACCTCGAACCCCGGCACCTCCTGCAGGCGGGCGTGGAAGTACCGGGCCAGGTGCAGCTTCTCCGCGAGCGCGGCGCGGAACGGAGCCAGTCCCACGACCTGCAACGGCAGCCACAGCCGCAGCCCCCGGAAGTGCTTGGTGAGTTCAGGGGAGAGGTCGGCGGGCGAGGACTCCTCGTCGGCGAGGCGCGTGTCCTGCAGGTAGTCCGCGTCGGCTGCGTGGGCGGCCCGGAGCTTTCGGCCGTCGCGTACGATCAGGGCGCCGGTGCCATAGGGCAGGAACAGCGTCTTGTGCGGATCCATCACGAGCGAGTCGGACCGTTCCATGCCGCGCAGGCGGGCGGCGCCTTCGGGCGTCAGGGCGAAGAAGCCGCCGTAGGCCGCGTCCACGTGGTACCACAGGTCGTGCGCCGCGGCCACCGCTCCGATGGCGTCGAGCGGGTCCACCGAGCCGGTGTTCGTCGTCCCGGCCGAGGCGACGACGAGCCAGGGGCGCAGCCCGGCGGCCCGGTCGGCCGCGATGGCGCGTTCCAGAGCGGCGACGTCCATGCGGAAGCCGTCGTCGACGGGGATGGGGCGGCGGACGACGCGCCGCAGCCCCGCCAGGCGCAGCGCCTTCTCGATGCAATGATGCGCGTGCTCGGTCAGGTACACGACGGCGTGCTCCACCGCCGCACCCTCGATCTGGCGGTCGTCGCGGGCGGTGATGAGGGCCGTCAGGTTGGCCAGGCTCCCGCCGGCGGCCAGGTAGCCCGCGGCGGTCTCCGGATAGCCCGCGAGGTCGGCCATCCACCGGATGAGCCGGTTCTCGATCCGCACGGCGCCGGGGCCGGCGAAGAACACCCCGGCATAGCGGTTGGTGACGGCCGCCAGGAAGTCGCCCAGGGCCGCGTAGAACAGCCCGCCGCCGGGGATGTAGCCGAGGAAGCGGCCGGAGGTGGGGTTGAGGCCCACCGTGTCGACGTGCTCCCGCAGCAGGTTCAGCGCCGCCTCGAGGCCGATGCCTTCCTCCGGGATGGGCAGATCGCGGAGCGCCCGGCCGAGGTCGGGGCGGTCGAAGTAGGCGGGCTGGTCGGGAAGGGTGGACAGGTAGCCGTCGGCGTACGCAAAGACGGCCTCCATCAGGCGGGCGCGCTCGCGGGCGTCCGGGTCGAGCGGGCGCGTGGAGGCCGCCAGGGCGTCCAGGTCGGCCGGGGTGGGGGTCGAGGGGAGGGTCAGGCTGTTTTCCGGCGTGGAGGACATCGCAGGGCAGGACTCGGTGAACGTCAGGTGCCGGGGGCGGCGAGGCCCAGGCCTTCGACCACGTGCACGGCCCGGTCGGGGGGGAGCGGGCCCAGGCGGTCGACGTGGCCGCTCGGCCAGCGGACCAGGAGCGAGTCGACCTGCGCGGCCGTGCCGAGGCCGAAGGTGAGGGCCGGGTCGAAGGTGGACAGGAAGCCGCCGTTGCGCCGCACGTAGCGGACCTGCCGGGCGCCGCCGGCCAGCAGTTCGACCCGGGCGCCGAGGCCGCTGCGGTTGCTCTGCCGCCCTTCGAGCGTGACGCGGAGCCAGTGGGGGGCGCCGGCGAGGTCGTTGCGCCACAGGTGGGCGGGGCCGTCGTTCTCGGTCACGAGTACGTCCGGGTCGCCGTCCCCGTCGATGTCGGCCGTGGCGGCGGCGCGGGCCACGAGCGGGCGGGCCAGCACACCCCCTACCTCGGGCGCCACGTCGCGGAAGTGGCCCGTCCCGTCGTTGACGAACAGGTGGGGGGGCTGCCGGAACGTGATGTTGTCGGTGACCCGCTCGACGTGGGGCTGTACGTGCCCGTTGGCGGCGAAGAGGTCGAGGTCGCCGTCGAGGTCCACGTCGAAGAGGAAGACGCTGAAGGTGAGCGTGAGCAGGCTCGGCCGGCCGATGCGGGAGGCGGCGGCGCGGTCCAGGAAGACGCCGTGCCCGAGGTGGCGGTAGACGCCGATCATCTCGTTGGAGAAGTTGCCCACGAAGAGGGTTTCCTCGCCCGTCTCGTCGACGACGCCGGCGTCGAGGCCCATGCCGGCGCGGGCGCGGCCCTGCTCGTCGAAGGCGATGCCGCTGGCGACGCCGATCTCGGTGAAGGTGCCGTCGCCGTTGTTCTGGTAGAGCTGGTCGGGGTCGGTGTCGTTGGCCAGCACCAGGTCGGGGTGGCCGTCCCGGTTGAAGTCGAAGTCGATCACGCCGAGCGTCTTGCCGTGGGCGGTGTCGAGGCCGGCCTCGACGGTGCGGTCCTCGAAGGTGCCGTCGCCCCGGTTGTGGTAGAAGCGGCCGGGCGTGCCCTCGTAGAGTTCGGGTGTGCAGTACCCCTTGTTCTCGCCGTCCTGCGAGCAGAAGAGGTCCGTCTCCGGGGTCCAGTGCACGTAGCCGGCGACGTAGAGGTCGAGGTGCCCGTCGCGGTCGGCGTCGAAGAAGAGGGCGGCGGTGCTCCAGGCCCGGCCCGGGTCGATGCCGGCGGCGCGGGTGACGTCGGTGAAGGTGCCGCCGTCGTTGCGGAGGAGGTGATCCGGGCCGAGGGTGGTGAAGAAGAGGTCGTCGTCGCCGTCGTTGTCGTAGTCGGCCACGGCCACGCCCATGCCATAGCCCTCCAGGTCGCTGGGGAAGGTGCCGTCGGGGGCGAGGTCGAAGGTGCCGTCGCCCCGGTTCAGGTAGAGCCAGAGCTTACGTACGGCGCGGTCGGCCTCCCGGTCCCAGGCGCCACCGCCGACGAGGACGATGTCCGGGTGGCCGTCGCCGTTGGCATCGAGGAAGCCGCCGCCGCTGCCCATCGTCTCGGGGAACCAGGTGTCGCCGCGGGCGCCGTTGACGTGGCGGAAGTCGCCGAGGCCGGCGTCGGCCGTGACGTCGGTGAAGGCGAGGCGGGCAGGTGGTGCGGGGGGCGTCGTGGGCGGGTCGGAAGCCCCGCAGCCGGCCCACAGGGCCAGGCTCAGGAGCAACCATGGCTCCGGGCGGAGGAAGGCCCAGGTCCTCGGGCGTGTCATGTCGAAGCGGGTTGGAAACGGAAGGAATGGAACGGAGCGGGCCGCGCCGGGCGGCCGGCCCTATTGAAGCCGGAACGGGGCCCGGGTTCCGCCCCGTCGCGTGCCGGAGGCGGGGCAATGTGGACGGGGTCACGATGCACCGGCGGGTGTGTCGAGCGGGCAGGCCGGGGCCGGGGTGGCCTCGGGGCGGGGCGCACGGGGGCGGGGGGCGACGCTGCCCGGCGCCACGGGCAGCGGGGGACGGAAGCGGCGCAGGCGCAGCGCGTTGGTGAGCACGAAGACGCTGCTCATGCCCATCGCCGCGGCCGCGAAGACGGGCGAGAGGAGCAGGCCGAAGACCGGGTAGAGCACGCCCGCCGCCACCGGGATGAGGGCCGTGTTGTAGAAGAACGCCCAGAACAGGTTCTGCCGGATGTTGCGCAGGACCGCCTTCGAGAGGGCGATGGCGTTGGGGAGCCCCCGCAGGTCGCCGGACATGAGCACGACGTCGGCGGCCTCGATGGCGATGTCCGTGCCGGTGCCGATGGCCAGGCCCACGTCGGCGCGGGCCAGGGCCGGGGCGTCGTTGATGCCGTCGCCCACGAAGGCGACGCGGTGCCCCTGGGCCTGCAGCCGTGCCACCGCCTCGGCCTTGCCGTCCGGCAGCACCTCGGCCAGCACCTCGTCGATCGCGAGCCGTCGGGCGATGGCCCCGGCGGTGCGCCGGTTGTCGCCCGTGATCAGGACCACGCGCAGCCCCAGGCGGTGCAGCGCCGCCACGGCCTCCTCCGCCGACGGCTTGACCGGGTCGGAGACGGCCAGGATGGCCGCCGGCTGCCCGTCCACGGCCACGTAGAGCGGGGTCTTGCCCGCCTCCGCCAGCCGGGCCGCCGTCTCGGCCAGCGCCGCGATCGCGACGCCGAGGCGCTCCAGGTAGCGGTCCGCCCCCACGTCGAGGCGTTGCCCCTCGACGCGCCCGCTGACGCCGAAGCCGGGCACGGCCTCGAACCCGTCCGGCTCGGCGAGCGTCAGGCCGCGTGCCGTGGCCGCCTCCACCAGGGCCCGGGCCACGGGGTGCTCGGAGCGCTGTTCGAGGGAGGCCGCCAGGCGGAGCAGCGCCGCCTCGTCGAAGCCCGGCAACGCCACGAAGTCGGTCAGTTCCGGGCGGCCCTCCGTCAGCGTGCCCGTCTTGTCGAGGGCGATCACGCGGGCCTCCTGCAGCGTCTGCAGGGCTTCCCCCTTGCGGAACAGGATGCCCATCTCGGCCGCACGGCCGGTGCCGACCATGATCGAGGTGGGCGTGGCCAGCCCCATGGCGCACGGACACGCAATGATGAGCACCGCCACGGCGTTGACCAGGGCGAGCGTCAGCGCCGGTTCGGGGCCGACGAGGAGCCAGACGACGAACGTCAGCGTGGCCACGCCCAGCACCACCGGCACGAAGACCGCTACCACCCGGTCCGCCAGCGCCTGGATGGGCGGGCGGCTGCCCTGCGCAGCCTCCACCATCCGGATGATCTGCGCCAGCACGGTATCCGCCCCCACCCGCGTGGCGCGAAAGACGAACGTCCCCGTCCCGTTGACCGTCCCGCCGACGACCTCGGCCCCCTCGCTCTTCTCGACCGGGATCGGCTCGCCGGTGATCATGGATTCGTCCACGTACGAGGCGCCGTGGACGACGACGCCGTCCACCGGGATCTGCTCGCCGGGACGCACGCGCACCAGGTCGCCCGGCACCACCTCCTCGACGGGCACCTCCACCTCCGCGTCGCCACGCACCACGCGCGCCGTCTTCGGCTGGAGCCCCATCAGCTTGCGGATGGCCTCGCTCGTGCGTCCCTTCGCTACGGCCTCCATGTACTTGCCGGCCAGGATCAGGGTGATGATCGTGGCGGAGGCTTCGTAATAGACGTGCACGGTGCCTTCGGGCAGGACGAAGGGGAAGAACGTCGCCACGACGGAGTAGCCGTAGGCGGCGCTCGTACCCAGCATGACGAGCGTGTTCATGTCCGGGCTGCCGTGACGCAGGGCCGCCCAGCCGGCCCGGTAGAAGCGGCGGCCGGGGCCGAACTGCACGACCGTCGCCAGGGCGAAGAGGAGCAGGTGCAGGACGGGCGTGGGCAGGTGGGCTTCCCGCCAGGCATGCAGCGGGGGGATGAGCATCGGCACCATGTCCAGCAGGAGCAGCGGCACGGTGAAGACCGCCGCCACCAGCAGCCGCCGTCGCAGGGCGCGCCGCTCGGCTTCCCGCGCCTCGCGCTCGGCATCGAGGCGGTCCTTGCCGGGCTCGGCCTCCACCACGTCGTACCCCGCCGCCCGCACGGCCGCCTTCATGTCGGACGGCGCGGCCACGCCGGGCACGTAGCGGATCCGCGCCTGCTCCGTGGCCAGGTTGACGTGGGCCTCGAGGACGCCGTCGAGCTTCGCGAGGGCCTTCTCGACACGGCGCACGCAGGCCGCACACGTCATCCCCGTGATGCCCAGCGTCATCTCCTCCACCGGCACGCCGTACCCGCTTTGCGCGACGGCCTCCACCAGCGCCGACCGGTCCACCCGCGCCGGGTCGAAGCGGACCGTGGCGCGCTCCGTGGCCAGGTTGACGTGGGCCTCGAGGACGCCGTCGAGCCGGGCGAGGGCCTTCTCGACGCGGCGCGCACAGGCCGCACACGTCATCCCCGTGATGCGGAGGGTGAACGTCTCGGCTCGTTCCGACGTGGGCGTCGGTCCGCCCGCGGGTGCGTCGGGCTTGGGGGGGGGTGGCTGTGCGCGCATGGCTGCATCCTCCGGTTGGGGTACTTCTCCGACCTACAGGACCCGTGCTTATATGAGAGGCCGGCGCTCCGGTTCGCGGATCGGCCGGTGTGCGTTGCCAACGGTTCACCCCCACGGGCGTGGGGATGGGTCGAAGGGGCTAGCCGGGGCCGTCATGTCATTGCAAACGGGGGCTTCATGCCATGTCATGCGGTATCGGGCCAGAAACTATCGAACACGTCGGCTGCAGCGCACCGGGGCGGGGGCACCTGAAAAGAAAAGCCGCCAGGTCGTTGGGACCTGACGGCTCGGGAGGTGTGACGGGGT
>CAZKFR010000100.1:0-10013 GCA_964552015.1 uncultured Rhodothermaceae bacterium
ATCAACACCTTGCATGATTTCCGTTATGCAGAAATGACCCCGATCCGGCCCTCCGAACGCCCCGAAACGGGGAGGTCGACGACACGGTTCCGATGCTATGATGCATAAAATCATGTACTTGCAAAAAGTCAAATGATTGTGCTCATCGGATAGAGTTCCGACCCGATGAGTTCGCGCTGCACCAGGTGCGGGTGCGCGATCTCGTAGAGGATCAGGCAGTCCTCGTCCGGGTCGATCAGGCGGCGTGCCTCGGCCATGAGCTCCGTCCGCTGCCGCTCGGTCAGCGTCCCCTCGAAGACCGAGCGCTGCACGTGGAAGAGGTAGCGGCGAAAGAGCTTCAGGACACGGGCGGCACGCCGGGGCCGGACGTCGTAGACGGCAATGCAGTAGGGCATGGGCAGGCCAGCGGGTCGGGTGGAGGAGGGGGCGTCGAGGCCGGAGCCGGGGGATCACCACCGGAGGCGGAAGCCGCGGAAGGGATGCTTGCGCGGTTCGTTCAGGTGGCGGATGAGATCGTGGCAGGCCAGCAGGGGCAGTTCGTCATAGCGGACGCTCCGGCCGAGCTCGCGGTGGTGGAAGGTCTGTTTGAGGCGGCACTCCCAGTGTTCGAGGAAGCGGCGTCGTCCGGCCTCGTTGAGGTAGACGCCGCCGTGGCGTGGGGCGAAGTGGTAGGAGGTCAGTTGCCCGCGGCGGATGAGGCTGAGGAGGGTCCGGTCGACGAGGACGGGTTTGAAGAGTTCGGCCAGGTCGAGGGCGAGGCTGAAGCGTCGGTCGCCGGGTTCGTGCAGGAAGGAGAGGGTGGGGTCGAGGGCGGTGCGGTAGAGGGCCTGCAGGACGAGGGCGTAGCAGAGACTGTTGCCGAAGCTGATGAGGGCGTTGATGGGGTCGGCCGGGGGCCGGCGGCTGCGCCGGGTGAAGGCGAAGTCGGTGTCGCCGATGCCCGGAAGGCCGTTCCAGGCCCGGTAATACGCCTGGCGGGCCGAGCCTTCGATGCCCATCAGCGAGGGCACGTCCAGCGCCGTGCGGAGGGCCCGGCGGGCGTCCATGAGCCGGGTCAGGCCCTCGTCGAGCCGGGGGGAGGTGTCGGGCAGCAGGCGGTGGGCGTAGTAGTTGAGCACCCGGTACATGTTCTGCAGGGCCCCTCGCACGAAGGCCCGGGCCAGGCGCAAGCGCCGCTTCGGGTTGAGGTAGTGCGCGGCCTGCAGGACGTGCAGCCGCCCGCTCAGGTGCCCGGCCCGCGGGTAGAGCGTGGCGGTGTAGTTGCCGTAGTAGTCGAAGAAGTGCAGCAGCACCCCGTGCCGGGCCAGCAGGCCGACGAGCTTCGAGTTGAGGTCCACCTCGCTGAGGGCATAGAGGGCCTCGACCTGCTCGATGGGTACGGGGCGACGCAACGGCGGGCCGTCCGGGGCGTCGGGGTCGGAGTGCTCGAGGACGAGCGAGTGGCGGTGGCGGCGCAGCCGGCCGCCCACGGTGAGATAGAAGTCCTGTTTCATGCCGGTCCGGTTCGGGTGGAACGAGGACCGACAGGATACGCACGCGGCACCACCCGGCGCTGAAAAGGCCTTTTCAGCGGAACGAGGGGCGGTTCGACGGGCCGGTGGCGACAATCCCGCGCCGACGGTGAACTCCACGACGCGGCAGGGAAGGGTCAGGGGGCCGTGGAGAAGCGGGGAAAGCGGACGCTCTGTGCCGTTTCCTCCAGTTTCGGGTAAACCACACGGGTGAGTTCTACCAGGTGTTCAATGAGGGCGCCGGCGGTTTCTCGGTCGACCGAGACGAACCCGTGTGCCAGAATACTTTCGTTGCGCCTGTTCAGGTATTTCTGCAGGGTTCCTTTTTTATCTCTGTACCGTTCCATGAAGGTCAGGCCGAGGTCGTCCTGGAGCGCCGCGAGGAGCTCGTAAGCACGAAGCATGGGAATCTGAATTTTTCCCGAACGCTCGTTTCGGTGCGATAGCAGGGCTTCCCGGCAGTTCTCGGGCACACGATCCAGATCCACATCGCCTGTTTTAATGTCATGCGCATGGTACAGGCGGGCCTGGGCCAGAAACTCGATGGCCCGGTAGAGACGCGCCGTGGCATCGTCGTACAGGTGAAGCCCCATACGCCGCCGTGCATTTTCCAGCAGATCAACCAGGCGCATCCAATCGAACGGGGCACTTTGCATCCTTCCTGGCAGGTCCCGCTGTTTTTTGTATACGCTCCAGATGTTCGGGGGCAAGACCTCATGCGGGGCTTCCAAATCGTCAAGAGCCTTTTTGGCTTTAACCGCACCGTCGAAGTCATACCGGTCCCAGGCTGCATAGAAATCGTTGAGGTGCAGCAAGACTTCGACGGTGCGCTGGTGTTCATGGGTACCTTCGCCCCTCAGGGGAAGCAGAATTTCTCGAGCGGCTCCGTACTGATGGAGGTCGAAGGTCTGCTGGAATTCACGCAGGCGCTGATCATAGAGGATACGACGGGGGAAGATGGGCATCGTTCGTTCCGTGCCTGTCATGGTACGGCCTTCCCGATCCCGTTCGCCGGCAATGTAATTGAGCCTGCCGAGGCCGAGCGCTACGGCCACTAGCACGAGGGCCGACGACATCGGTTTGGTCCCGCTCGTAAAATCCGCATACGTATCCTCGGGGGCTAGACGGCGGCGTTTCATGAACGAGAGGACCGCCTCCCGATAATGCTCGAACAGGCGGTCTAGATCGTCTGCCGCATCGACACAGACGGGCTCCTCGAACCGTTCATGCCACGTTGCAGGCAAGGCTTCTTTCAGGTGCGGTACGGTTTCTTTTGCGGACAGCGTCGTGCAGAGTAACAGGATGTGGTCAGGGTTGAGAACCTTGATGCTATTACGAGCGATGGAGGTGGCGACATCTACCCGGTTTCGACCGGTTCCGACGGTGATGACGAGGGCTCGTGGCATGAGTCGATGCAAGGCTGGGGTTTATGGCAGGTAGCGTTCGTTGAGCAGCACGGCCGCATGCGTGAGGGTTTCGGGGGAAGCGTCCGGGATGAGCAGGCGGAAACGCGCCCCGAAGTCACGGCGGTACGTACCGATGAGCTCGAAACCCTCGGGTGTCTCTCGGACGAAAAAACCGATGCCCGGGATACCTTTTTGCTTGTCGTAGGGCAGCGAATGGGCGGAGGAGATCCACTCGTTCTCGCGCCAGACCTTCTCCACGAAATCCCGGAAGCCGGTGGGGTAGTGGTCGTCCCGAAAGCGGGGCGGGCGGCGATTGTCGGCAGGAGGCAAGGAAACCGGCTTTGGATGCCGGGTGCGGTAAGTTTCGAGGAAGAGCTGCCCGATAGGGCTCAGTTCGTACAGGGTGTGCGAGTCCACCCGCACTTCGGTCAGGAGCACCCGTAGCTTGTCGGGGATGTCCCCGGTGTCTTCGTCCGAGAGGGTTCCGTGGGTTTCGAGGGCGGCCAGCAGCCCGGCGTGTTCGCCGAGCAGGGCATAGTCGAACGCCACCGGCATGGGGGGGAAGTCGATCAGGCTGCCGAAGCGCTCGTGCTTGTAGAAGACGGGGACGCCGAGGGCCTGCCCCACGAGCGCCGCAATAGCGATCTGGGCCTTGTAGCCGCCCGTGGCGTCGATGGCCACCTGCCCGGCGCCGTACGCCCGGATGTACCGCCCCATCGTCCGCACCAGGTTACGCAGGCCGTGCTGCTTGAAGTCCCAGGGGCGCTCATCCTGCAGCGCCTCGATGACCTCGACCCTCACCTCGTGCAGGGACAGGTCCGTACGGGCCTCAAAATACCGGCGTAGCACCTCACCGGTGTCGCGCCCGGCCTCCGTGTCGGAGACGAGAAAGACGATGCGCTGCAGGTCGACGTCCTTGTGGCGGCGGATGTGCTCGACGGTGTTGATCTCGGCGCCGCAGGGGCGAGCGTCCGGCGGCACGCGCAGGAGCTCGGCGGCCACGCGCGGCCAGTCTCGCTCGTCCGCCGCGCGGCGCAGGGCCTCCCAGTTAGCGGGGCGTTCGGGTGTCGTCTCGGTCAGGCGCCGCAGGTTGGCGTCGAGCAGGCTCGTGCCGACGGTACAGAGCAGGGTATGGCGTGTCGTGCGGGTCATGAGGAGAATGTTAATTTGACCCACCCCAGCGGATAACGCGGGGTCCCATTCTCAAAGACGAATGAGCGCGTTTTAGGAAATTCAGAAAGTGTGTTCAGCTTCTGGATATTTCGACCCACACGGAGAAGCTTGAGCAGTTCTAGGAGATCAGATTCGTGTTTTTCCGTATCGAAGACCAGGCCAATGGATTGGTCGAAATAGGTTTTGCCACCGCCGAGGCGCAGGAAGGCCTGTTTCCCCCCTGGCTTTTCTAGTCGCTCGTACAACGTGTCGTAGAAATCGTAGATAGACTGGAGCCGATTGTGCTGAAACTGCTCCATGATTTCGGCTTCCCGGGCTACCGAGGCGAAGCTGAAATCGTTGATAGCGTTGAAGAGAGTCTGTGCATCGCCGGTCTCGAGGAACGAGAACGTCTCATTGGGTGGGGTGGTGGACACGAGGCTTAAGTGGAAAGTAAAACGTATTCCTGCAGGTATGACTTCGCTCCACTGTGGGATCGAGGTTTTGCCACCTTTGCATCCGCGTCCCTTCGGAGGGCGCACAAAGACACGCTTGATCTCGGCTATCTCCAGGTTGTCGGGCTGTCCGGGGTGGGTATCGCTGATCCGCACGAAACGGAACAGGTCATGACTGATCTTGCCGAAACAGCGCTCCTGCACGGAAAAGCGTTTAAGCTCCTGCCATCTTTTCTGCCTGACGAGTTGCAGGAGATCATTTCGCGTAGAAGCACCGGCTTTGCTATCGAGCCACTTGAACAGGACCGCCGTGCGCACGGCGCCTTTAATCGAGCTGCCCGGGATGTAGGGTCTTCCGGCGTCGGCTATGTGACGGCGGATCTGGTTCTTGCCGAGTGATCCACCGCGAATGGGCAGCCGTGCCGAAGCCAGTTCGACCGGCGCTTGTTTCAACCGGTTTCGTATGAAAGAACTGAGTTCAAACGTGGAACGGGTGTTATCCATGTTCTTTCGGATACCGATCACGTACTCGTCGATGAGATCGGGCTGCTCGGCGAGGGCGTCCTCCATCTTTTTGGGGTCGAGGATGAGGACGTGACGGTCCTCTTCGACATAATCCGAGTAGGGAGAGAGGACGTGGTGTTCCCCGGCACCGATGAACACCGGCGTGAGCGTCTCGAGTGTGATCCTGTAGTTTTTCACGTGATCAGGCATCGGCCGTACCGAGGGGAAGGGTGAAGGAGAGACCACTGCGATAAATGGGATGAGGAAGGGAGGAAGTTTCGGGCGTCACCTCGACCAGGCGCCCGTCGATCGGGCGGTCGAAGAGCGCCCCCTCGCGGATCATGCGGACGCGGCGGTGCCGGGCCGGTCCGGCATGGCCACCCGCCCGGGGCATGAGGTCATAGACCCGGGCGGCCGCGAAGGCGCTGTCATCTTCGGGTACCGTGGGAGCGAGCGACAGGTAAAGGCCAGCCTGCGTCGAGGTCTGGACGGCAACGTCGTTCCGTACCTCCACGTCTTCGAATTGCCCGCACCCCCCCGACCGGGAGCCACCCACGCCTTCATCGGCCAGAATACGGAGACAACCGAGAAAGCGCCGCCATTCGTTGGAATCGAGGGTGTGCCGGCATAGCACATAGAAATGTCCTCGTATGTAGAACGCTGACGCTCCTGTGTACAGGTGTGCCGTGCGAAAGGTCAGGTTGGCTTCCTGGTACAAAGCATCGGTGCGACTGGGCTGGTGGACCAGGACATGGGTTTCTGCCTCGACGCTATGGAATCGGGCCTCGAGGAGGTCTGCCGGTGCATCCGGGCCGAGTTCCTCGGGTGTGCAGGCGAAGGTGGCGCCGAGTGTGGGCAGGGCCGTCAGGTCCACATCGGTGGCGGGGATGTCACCCAGGCGTAACGTCCGAGCGACACGGTCGAGCACACCGAGAGAGACGAACTTGATTCGACGGAGCTTCTTCGGGTCCACCTCGCCCTTCCCGTACAGGAGCGGAGGGCGGGGGACGAAATACAGGTACCGGCCCGGGAGCCACGAGCATTCCACAGCGAAGAAGCCAGAGGAGAAACGGAGCCGTCCGCTTCGTACCAGGTCGATGAACCCCTCGGCGTCGTGGTGCACCTGTGCGTAGACGTTGCACAGCGCCGAGAACAGGGTGTCGGCATGGAGGTACGGGCTCACGCTTTCGAGGGATGTCTCACCCAGTCGAAAGCGGGCGCCGTCGGCACAGCGGAGAACGATGGCTTGCATGAGGCGGATCGATTATCCCAGAAAGGCTGCTTCCACTTCCCGGCGCTGGTTGTCACCTTCGTAATCGGCGATTTCCTTGACCGTCAGCGTGACGTCGACAAACCGGATCTTCCCGTAGCCACGCGAGCCCTGGCCGCCGAGGTAGTCGTCCTCGAGCAGGCGCATCGCTTTCCGGACGGCTGTCAGGTGCTCATCCTTCTTGCCGTCATCGAACGTGTTGTAGACGATCTCGAACCGGAACCGTGCCCCGGAAGGCACCCGCTCGAGCTGGCGGGGGTGTTCGGCCGTTCCGGTCTTCCGGTTGATCGCGTTTTCCGTTTTTCCTTCGGTGTAGCCGAGTTCGAGGTTCTGGAAGGCTTCCTGTGCCTGGAAATGCTCTACGTCGAGGTGGGCATCGCGCACGATCAGGCGTGACGGCATGCCTTCGTTTGTTTTGTCGTTGGCTGAACCAAAGAGGGTCTGGATCAGGGCCGAGTCGTTCTTGACATCAACGGAGCCCTCCTCCCGGGCCAGGAGCGAGCGCAGCTTGCCCTTGAGCGAACTGCCGGGTATGAAGGGGCGTCCGGCGGCGTCCTTGATGACGTTCAGGTCGATTCCGCCGATGTCGAGAGCCGTCTTCGAGCCCCCGATGTGAAGGCCCGTCTCGGCGACGATGTAGCCGGTAATGAAATGCTTGGCAATGAGCTTGTTCATCAGTCTTTCCCCCCGAAGTATTTGTGGTAAGCAATGACAGCTTCGAAGAAGCGCTGGAACTCCGCCAGCTTCTCGCTTGAGTCGACGCCGGGGATGAGGTCGTCGACGAGTTGCATGAGTAGTTTCATCTGGTCACTGTTGGAGCGGGCTGCCACATAAGCCAGGTTGGGGCGCAGCGGCGGGAGTTCCTTCGGGTTCTTTAGCGGTTTGATGCGACTGAAGGCGTTGCGCAACTGGGAGGTGGTAATCCCCTTCACGTTTCTGGAAACGAATGCCTTGAGCTTTTCAATGTAGGCGTTGTAGTCCGGCTTGTCGGGATTGAGGATGAATGTGACGTAGTCGTCACCGAACGCACGTTTCAGTTGTTGTCGACGCTCGGCTTCGGGGTCCTTTTTCCCCCCGCCGTGGTGCGGGTTTCGCTGCCCACCGTGCGCATAGTGCTGGTTAGCCATGGTCATGCAGGATTGGGGTGAATGAGATCAAGTTTCTGCAAGTTGAGGGCTCCGTTCTTTCTTCCGTGTCTCCAGTTCGGCCCAGCGGGCGCCGACGGCAAAGAAAGCGGGATTATAGGCATCCGTCTTGCCTGTGAAGACATCGAGCAGCCGTTTTTCGTGCTCCTCGATGAGCGCCTTCACGTTCTCCTCCACAGCCCTGGGGGAGTTCTTTTTCACCGCATCGCGGAGGTAGTAGCCGAGACGCCAGAGCCGCTCGAGGGGCAGGCGGCCGCGCCGGGTCACGAGGTCTTGCAGGCGCCCGTACCCTGTGGAACTCCGTCGCACCTTGTTGATCACGGCCCGGCTCGCTCCGTGACGCTTCACCAGCTCGGACAGCCGGTCGCGGATTCCGGCAGCGGCCTCAAACTCGTTCCACGTCAACACCTCCCCGAACACGTTGATGCGGTTTTTGCGGTCATCGGCGTGCTTGGCGGCGTCGAGGCGTTCCTCGGCCAGCCGGGCAAACTGGGTGACGGGGTAGGAGGGATCGACGACGAGCAGGGCGGCCGAAAAGGTGATTCCGGGGTGATGCCCGGTGAAGGCGTCAAACTCCGACCGCAGCCGCCGGGCGAAGGCAAAGACGGCGTCCCACGCTCCCACAGCGAAGAAGTCGTCGCCGCCGGAAAAGATGACGTATAGTTCCGGGCCGAAGGCCGCCTCCTTTTCCTCTCCGTCGGCATCCATCCACGTGAACGTGCCTTCGTCGAGTAGTTGGTTGACGTAGCCCTCGAAAAACCATTTGAGCGTGCGGCTGAGCGAGGCGATCCGTCCGATGGTGCGCGACCCCTCGGGAAGTCCATCGGTGAACAGTTTGCCCAGGTTGTCCACATCCAGCTTCAGCACCCCGAGTTTGTCGGTGCCCGTGCGCTCCTTTGCCTGCTCAGCCAGCCGCTGAAACTCGACGATGCCACCCGCGTGCGCCGGTTCCTCTTCGTCGGGGTGATTCTCGTTCCAGGCAGCGGCCGCCTCGCTACTCCAGCGGGGCAGGCGGTTGACGAGGAACTCGAAGCCGGCCCACTTCCCGGCAAAATCGGTGTCATTGAAAACCACGGCCTTCCGGTCCTCCCGTTCGGGGAGGCGTACCTCGTAGTCAAGACTGCCGAAAAGCGAACTCGGTCCGTCCGTTCCCTGTGCCTGATCGGTGATCTCCAGGCCCTGCGCCCTGCTGAGTTTTACGGTCAGCTTCTTAAATCCGTTGGCAAGGCGGTCTTCATTGCGGGGCGGGAACGGATCAAAAACCTGAAGGCCAAGCCCCTGGAATCGACGCTGTTTGCGGCGCTCACACGCTTCGAAGGCCTCTCTCCACTTTTTCGTGAAGCCCTTTTTGAAGTCGGTGATGGAAACGGGCGTCCATCCCAGCGAGAGGTAGAGGTCCTCGTGGAGACAGGCGCGTTCGAGTTCGTCGCGCAGGCTCTGTAGCTTGTCAACCCGGCAGTGCGGCGCGAGCAGGTAGAAATTGCCGCCGCCGTCGAAGAGCAGGTTGGCCGCTCGCAGGTCGAGCCGGTCCAACAGGAAGCGGGCCACGACACGGGTGAGCAACTGCACGTAGAACGAGCGGGCCTTGAGCTGTTTGGCGGCGCCCTTCGACTTGATGTTGAAGATAAAATCCTGAATGCCTGACACGTCGCCTCGCACGAGCAGGCAGGGGGGCGGCAGGGTTTCATGATCCGTGCTCAGGATCCGGTCGTCCTGGCCTCTCCAGGCGCCTTCCCGGTACTCATCATACAGGCAGAGCGCGATGGCGGCCACCGTTCGGGAATGGTCGAACAGGTTGATGTCGGGGACGGCAAGGCGCTCCACGTTGTTGAATTTGACCGGTGTCTGAGCCGGCACGGCATGGAGGTATTTCTCCATGAGCGCATAGAGCCCATCGAGCGTGTCGATGTGTTCGAACTCCTCCAGGAAGCGCCCGACAAGGCCGGTATACGGATTCTGGTCGAAGGCGGGATGCGCTGCCTCGGGAAAGAGGGCGGAGCGCCGGATCGAGAGGGGCTCTGCGTTGAGATACATGGCCTCCGACGCTCGTATGGTGCTCTCCCCGGAGGCAGAACGCTTCATCTCGATGTCGTTGAACGGGGAGCGGAGCCGGGCCAGGTAATACTTCTGCGGATCGAGGGTGTCTTCCACATTTCGCTCGGCCGACGCACAGTCGTCGGCGATACGAAGCAGCTTGAGCAGAACCCCTTTCCGATCGATGGGCTCGTAGTCCTGTTTGGATGAGTCATCACCCTGGTGGTGCCACAGCGTCAGCGTTTCGGCCCCTCGCTTCAGGAAAGCTTTGCGTTCGGCGTAATGATGGATGAAGGCCGCCGAATAGCGGCGATGGGCATAATTCCGGGACGCCTCGCCCCGGCGAACGTAGGCTTCGGCGTGCTCCCGCCATTCTGCCGACTTTGCCCGCTCGATAAACTTGCCGAGGTCGTGGAGCAGGGCCGCCTGGTAAAGGGTATCGCGATCTGGATGCTTATCCATCATGTGGTTTCTGACCTTCAATCATTGCAGGGCGCCGAAGCCGCTGCCGGTGAGTTCGCCCACGCCGCAGGTCC
>CAZKFR010000101.1:0-1849 GCA_964552015.1 uncultured Rhodothermaceae bacterium
GGCCTGGGCCGGCGTCGTGGCGCCGGAGCAGAGCACACGTCCGGGTGCCGGGTGGTCGAGCAGGAACAGCCGCCGCCACCACAGGCCCCGGCGCTCCGGGTCCGTTCCGGCCTGAAGGATCCGGCCTCCCACGCCGCCTACGGACGGATCGTCTTCGAACACGGCATGCAGGGCGCTGAAATACCCCGGGTGAACCGTCACGTCATCGTCGAGAAAATGGACGATCTCAATGGAGGCGGGCAGCGCGTCGATGGCGACGTTGCGCTGGCGCGCCAGCGACGGCGTCCCGGGAAAGAGAAGATAATGGATGGGTGCGGCCGTGAAGGCTTCCACGGCGGCGGCGTTGCGATGCCGTGCTTCCTCATCGCTCGCATCGACGATCCACACCTGCATGCCGGGTTCGGCTTCCCCGGTCAGGTTCTCCAGCAGACGAGCCACATCGTCCGGACGGTTGCGCGTGCAGACGACGACGGCGAAGGAGCGTACGGGCATCGATGGTAGATTGGAAGCGAGCGATACCCTAATTTAGGGGCCGGAACCCGTTCAGGCCAACCGCAGGTGCCATGCCGTCAGAGGTGTTCAGGAACACACCGGAACGTGTGGATATCCCGTTCGTGTCGGTGATCGTGCCGGTATACAACCAGGCCGATCGACTGGCCCGGTGCCTGGCGGCGCTCGCGGCGCAGACCTATCCACGCGACCGGTACGAGGTGGTGGTCGTGGATAATGGCTCCACCGAGGACATCCGGTCGGTGGTAGCCCGGTGGGAAGGTATGCGGTATGCTTATGAGTCACGGCCCGGTGCCTATGCGGCCCGCAATCGCGGGATCGCGCTGGCGGAAGGAAGCGTCCTGGCCTTCACCGATGCGGACTGTCTACCGGCGCCGGGGTGGCTGGCGGCCGGGGTGGACGCGCTGTGTGCCCATCCCGAAAGCGGGCTTGTCGGTGGGTGTATCGAGGTGCGCGATCCGGTGGGGCGGCGAGACCTAGTGGCCCGGTTCGAGGCGCTGACGGCGTTCAACCAGGAAAGACATTTGCAGGTGCATCGCTACGGGTGTACGGCGAACCTGTTCACGTGGAAAGCGGTCTTCGAGCAGGTTGGCCGGTTCGACGCCACGTTGTTTTCCGGGGGCGACCAGGAATGGGGGCACCGGGTCTGGAAAGCCGGGTATGCGTTGTGCTATGCGCCGGCGGCCGTCGTCGTGCATCCACCTCGACGCTCCGTGCTGGATCTGATCCGGCGCGAAGCCCGGTATGCCGGAGGTTCGTATCTCTTGCGGCAGCGTGCCGACGGGTATCCCTTGCGGTCCTGGCTGGCCGACGTGGTGTGTGACCTGCGACCCCGCATACGTCTGTACCGAAAGCTGTATCGTGAGCGCCGTGTCCGTGGGCTGGATGCCCTGGCCGGGTTCGCGTGGATCTCCACGCTGCTCGGATGGGTGCGGGCCGCTGAGGGCGTACGCCTGCGCCTGGGCGGGAGGGCGCGGCGCGTATGAGGACGAAAGGGCACCATAGGGCCTCTCGGGTCGTGCACCTCACGACCGTGCACCGTCTTCGGGATCCGCGCATCTTTCTGAAAGAAGTCGGTACGCTCCGCGATGCAGGCTTCGATGTGCACCTCGTGGCCCAGCACGTTCGGACCGAAAGGGTCGAGGGCGTGCCGGTGACCGCCCTTCCGGTGGGCGAAGGCCGGAGGCATCGTCTACGTCTCTTTCATCCGGCGTTCCGGGCCGTTCGGCGTCTGCGTCCCGCGCTCGTCCACTTCCACGATCCCGAACTGATTCCGGTGGCGTATGCCCTCAAGAGGGCCACCGGCGCCCGCATCGTGTACGACATGCACGAGGATTAT
>CAZKFR010000101.1:1949-9875 GCA_964552015.1 uncultured Rhodothermaceae bacterium
CTCCGGGCCGAGGGGGTGCCGGTGCGCCTCACGCTGGCCGGCATCTGCTTCCGCACGGCCGACCGGCAGGCAGCGGAGATGCGGATCGAACGGGAAGGGCTGGCGACGAGCGTCGAGTGTATCGGCTGGCGTGATTACCTGCCCTGGGAACGGATGATCCCACTGTTTCGCCGGGCGCACGTGGGGCTGGCCCTGTTTCGGCCCCTCCCGAACCACGCCTCCACGATTCTGACGAAGTTTTACGAATACTTGCACTTTGGCCTGCCCATCCTGGCGACGGACATGCCGCGATGGCGGGCTTTTGTCGAGGCGCACGGGTGTGGGGCGGTCGTGCCGTACGGGGATGTGGCCGCGACCGTCGCCGTGCTTCGGCGGTGGTGGGCCGAGCCGGCCACGTTGCGGGCGTATGCGGTGGCGGCGCGCCGGGCGGCGCCCCGGTATACCTGGGAGCAGGTGGTCCCCCGGCTCCTGGCGCTCTATGAGGACCTGCTCGGCCGGACGTCTCGTTAGCGGATGACGACGAGCTTCTCCACGTCGGTGGCCTCGTTGAAGCCGGCGTCGCCGTCGCGGGCGCGGACGAACACCTTGTACAGGTACACGCCCGTGGCCACGCGGTCGCCGTCGGCGTCCATGCCGTCCCAGCGCACCTTGTTCCACCCGATCCGCAGGCCCCCGGCTTCCGTCAGACCCGGTTCCTCGATCAGGTCGAACTCGCGGATGAGCCGGCCGTTGAGCGTGTAGAGGCGGATGCGGAAGTCCTCGATGAGCGATGCTTCCGGGCCGATCAGGCGGAAAGCGAACACGGTGAACGTGTTCATCGGGTTCGGGTACGGGAAGACCTTCTCGACACGCAGGGCAGAGGAGGTGCGGAAGTGCACCTGGTAGGGACTGCCCTCGGCCTTGTTGCCCGAGGCATCCTGCACGCTGACGACGAGCGTGTGCGTCGAGTCGCTGCCGGAAAAGTCGGGCTGGAAGCGGAGGAGCACCTCGTTGTCCTGGCGTTTGCCGGCGAGGGCTTCGAACGGGATCCGGCGGTCGTCGAGCGTCACGGTGACGATGGTCGTGTCGCCCTGCAGGGGAAGGAAGTCGTTGTCGTCCCGGATGAGGATCTCGATGGTGGGACGGGCCGGCACGAACGGGAGCGCCGGATCCTGGAGGTTGACCACCGGGTCGGGGTCGTTCGGGTACGGTTCCCCGTCGATGCGGACCTCGAACGTGGGAGGAACCCCGTCCCGCTCGACGACGAACGGGGCGATGAGCAGGTTGTTGAAGACGACAGCCTCGTGCAGGTCGGGCTGCCGGAGCGTCAGGTTCAGGCGGTTGGTGCCGGTTCGACCGAGCGTCTCGAGCGTGAGCGAGGCCGTGGCCGCGTCGCGGAGGTCGCGCAGCGTGTCGGTACGGACGAGGACGGTTTCGTTGGCCGCGTCGGTGAGGTAGTAGTCGAGCAGGGCTGTCTCGGCGGGGATGTCGGCCAGGTTGCGTGCGGTGACGCGGATCGTCAGCGGGGCGCCCTCGCGGAGGGTGTCGGCGGAGAGCGTGAGGGAAGCAGGGTCGAGGGCCAGCTCGGGCACGGCGTCGAAGCCGACGTACCAGCGGGTGAGTTGCGGGGTGCTGCGGCCGGTCGTGTCGCGCAGCGTGGCACGCAGGCGCAGGAAGGGGTGCTGCCGGGTGTCGAGCCTGCTGAGGTCCGCTTCGCCGGGTGTCACCAGGTCTGCGATGAGCACCGTGCTGCCGTCTCCGTCGAGCACGTCCACCCGGACTTCGCTCGTGGCCGTGGGCAGGTCGGCGCTCCAGCCGAGGACCTTCCAGGTTTTCGCCGGGCCGATCGGGGGGGTGAGTACCGTCCCCTCGGTGAAATGGAACGGCAGCTCGATCGACTGGGTCATCTCGAACACGCCGGACCCTTTCGGTTCCACCCACTCGATGGTAAAGTCGGGATCGCCCACCCGTGCGAACATGATCCAGAGGTCCTGATACGTGAGCGTGTCGATGGCGATGCTGCCCAGGTCCCGGAAGATGGCCTTCACGCTGTCCGGGATGACCGTCTCGCCATCCCGGTTCCCCTTGTGGCGGGTACGGACGACCACGTAGTCCCCCGGCACGGCCAGGGCTGCCACGGCTTTGAGTTCCTCGAAGGCAGCCCCCGGGTCCTCGAAGTTGTTGCCATAGGTGGGCATGGCTCCGTGTCCCTTGACCACACCCGTACCGCCGTCGAGGAGGAGCACGCCGAAACCCAGGGTGGTTCGTTCGAAGATCTCGCTGTTGACGACGATCTGGCCGTTGTTCAACTCCGTACCGCCGCTGCGTGAACTGGAAGCACTCACTTCGAGCGTGTACGTCTTGAAGGCCCAGCGGCCCCCGGCGTAGGCGAGGCGGGGACTCCGTTCGTTCTGGAGGAAGAGGTCATCCTGCTGCAACCATCCGCGCTGGCTCAGGGCCGTGTCCACGGTAAACAGGCCGGTCTTCCAGTTGTCCTCCTGCCCCGGCACGTCGATCCGGGCGCGCCAGTAATAGGTGGTGCCGTCCTGGAGCGGGGCCGGCTGCCAGGAGGCGGCGAGGAGCGACGGGTCCGTGCGGTGCTCCTGCAGGGGGGTGGCGAACGTGGCCAGCGTGTCGACCTGGAAGATGACGGAGACGGGGTCCGGGTCGGCCAGGCTGACGCGGAGGGTGGGCGTTACGGTGTCCACCAGACCGGCCGTGGGTGGGGTTACGAGCGCCAGGCCCGTCGCGAAGACGACCTGGGTGCGTTCGGCGGTGTTGTTCGTCTCCGACTCCTCGGCCAGCGCGTCGAGCGGGTCGAGCGTGGCCCGTAGGTGGTGCTCGCCGGGGCTGTCGTCGTCGAGCGGGATGGTAAAGGTGGTCGTCTGCTCGAGGCCGAAGGGTGGCAGGCGGCGGGCATAGGGGGTCACGGTGCCGTCCGGCGCGGTATGGACGAGTTCGAGGTCGACGCTGTCGGGCGGGATGAGGCCGTAGTTGCGGGCCGTTACGGTGACGGTCAGCGCCGAGTCGGCGGGGATTGGCGCCTCGGGCGTGACGCGCAGGCGTGAGGCCGTCAGCACCAGGTCGGGGTGTGTAGGGAGAGAGAGCCGGGTGGCCGGGTCGCCGATGAGGCCGTACTGGAGGAGGTGCTTGACGGCCAGGGGGTCGAAGCGGGTGGTGGCGTAGCGGGCCTTGGCCTCGCGGAAGATGGTGCCGAGCGTGCGGAGCGTATCGGTGAAGACGCTCCGGTGGATCTCGTCGCTGAGCTGTGCCGAGGCCAGGATGGTGCCGCTGGCCGAGGCGCCCCAGTGTGCAATGCTGCCGTTGAGGGTTTCGAGGACGAGCTGTTCGCTGAAAGTGAGCACGTCGCTGTCGCTACCGGTGCCGGTGGCAAAGTCGCCGGTGAAGCAGCCGAGCGAGAGGACGACTGGCAGGCGGCCGGCGTTGTTGAATTCACGGGGGGGCGCCGTGACGATTTCCCACGTCTGGGCGGCCGCATGGCCGAAGTACGTCACCCAGGAAGCCCCGTGAGCGAAAGCTGCCTGGAGCGAATCGAGAAAGGTCGGGTCGAGCGGGGCGTCGCTGTTCTTGAAGAAATGGAGGGTGTCGAGCGCGGCGGGCGAGGTGGCGGCCAGGTCGCTCCAGTTTAGCGCAAAGCTCTGCAACGTCGTCTTCTCGGCTGTGCTGATGCCGCCGACGAGGAACATGCCCTTTTTCTGCCAGGCTTCGAAGGGCCGGCTCTCGTAGTTCGTGATCTTGTCGACGAACAGGAGGCCGCTTTCGTTCGTGCGGACGGGCAGGCGGCCGATGGCCATGAACTCGGTGTAGTCGTTGAGGCCGCCCAGCTGCATGGCATACCAGCCATCGGAGGCCGTGTGGCCGAAGGAGGGGACCTCCCAGGCATGGCGGGGCCGCGTGCGGAGCGGGTAGAGGGCATCGCCCCAGATCAGCAGAAACGCGGGTGGGGTAGCCCAGGCGCGGGTGGCGCGGAGGAAGCGCCGGATGGCTACGGGCGTGGGGCGGCCGTAGTCGAACTGGTCGAAGACGTCCTGTACGTCCACGATGCGGACCTCGTGACCGCCTCCGTCGAGGCTCTGGCGGTAGGCGGCCATGGCCTCGGCCGAGGGGCGCAGGGCCGCCGTGGTCAGGATCAGGTAGTCGGCCGTCAGGCCGGAGGCCGCCCAGTCGCTCGGGGTGTCGAGGGCCAGGCGGAGGGGGGTGCGGAAACCATTCGGGCCGGCGGCCCAGTAGCGGGTGGGGCCGGACGGCGTGTCCGTCAGCGTCACGCTCCCCCCGGTGGCCGTCAGGGGGTGGGCCACGCCTTCGCCGGGGTTCAGGATCAGCACCGGCCCGTCGGTGAAGCCGGTGAGGGAGGCCCGGAACGTGCCGGCCGTAGAGACGGGGAACGAGAGACGGTCGTCGTCGGCCGTGAGGGTGCGCACGTAGCTCACCTCGATCCAGTCCAGCAGCACGCGGTTGACCGGCGTGCCGTCAAAGTCGTTCGTCGAGGTGATCTGGACGGTCACGTTGCCGTCGGCCGGAAGGCGGTCCTGCGTGATCGAGGCCGTGAGTGTGGCGAAGGCCGTCCCGTTCCATTCGACGGTGTCCACCGGGACGAACGTGGTGCCCGTCCCTTCCCGGAGGCGGAGGCTCAGGATGACCCGATGCCGGGTGTTGGTCTCGGCGTTGAAGTGGACCTGAACATGGGCCTGCAGGGCAGGATCGAAGACCGGCCGGGGAAGCACGACGTCAAACGTCCGGGTGATCGCACCACCGGCGCTGTGGCTGAACCGGCTCCAGTAGTAGCCCTCGCCACGCGTGTAGAGCGGATTGCCCGTGAAGAACAGGTCGCCGAAGAAGTATTCGTTGTCCTTCTCGACGTGCACGGTGTCGCGGGCCGTGGTGGCCGGGGGCAGGGCACTCGTGACGGTGCGCCCGGCATAGCGCAGGCCGGGGGCGGCGTTCCAGGTCAGCCAGTAGGTCGTGGTATCCGTGTAGAGGCTGTAGAAAGTGCTGCTCTGCAGCGACGGGTCTTCGTTGTAGGCCCAGGCTTCGTCGTCGCCCCGGTTGCGCTTCCCGACGAACACCAGGGCCTCCTCCGGTTGCAGGGTTGTCCCCGAGCCTTCGCGGTAGAGGGGGATCTCCCGACCGTTTTCGAACAACTGGAACGTGGTAGGGTCGATGCCCTCTACCGGAACGCCAGCGGCGCTCAGACTGGCTCCTGTGAGGCGGTACAGCCCGTCCTCCACGACGGCAATCTTCAGGTAGGGCTGGTCGGGGTGGTACCAGGAGGCGTCGAACGGCTCGGTCTGTGCCGCACTCCGAAGGGGAAAGAGGGCAAGAACCAGGGCAAGCAAGCGCAGCGTTACCCGCGCCGGGGGGGGCGTAGCGGGGCTGCCGGGCGCAGACGGGTTCGCGGGGCAGAGGCGGCTCGGGCAGCGCGTCATGGGGGTAACGATCGGTGAGAGATCCCTGGAAGGATACGCGATCGATCACGATCGGGCAAGGGCGAACGCGATACACGGGGACCGGATCCCGGCCATGGCGATCGGCGAGGGTGCGGCCGTAGGAGCCGCGGAGGCGCGTGCAGGCACAGACACGTCAGGAGACGAACACCTCGCGGCTGAGCCGGTGGATGGATTCCTGAAACAGGGCCTTGCGGAGTTCCTCCGAACGGTTGTCCTCGCAGAGTTTCTGCAGGTAGACGAAGACCGCGTCGAGTTCCGCCCGGCTGAAAGGGGGCGCGACCTGCAGGCCAATGATGCGGGGATGGGGCGTCGCTACCGGCGTCTCGTCGTCGGCGACCAGGCGTTCGTGCATCTTTTCTCCCGGACGGATGCCCGTAAAGACGATGTCGATGGGTCGTCGTGGGTCCGGGTTGAAGTGCGCGATCATCCGCTCGGCCAGTTCGACGATGCGAATGGGTTTACCCATCTGCAGGGCATAGACGGGGGCTTCGTCGATCAGGAGGACCTGGAGGATCAGACAGGCCGCTTCCTGGGCTGTCATGAAGTAGCGGTCCATGTCCGGGTGGGTGACCGTCACCGGGCCGCCGCGGGCGATCTGCTCGGCAAACAGGGGGACGACGCTGCCCTGGCTGCCAAGCACGTTGCCGAACCGGACCGTCTTGCAGACCATGGGCGCATGTACGGTGCGCACGTACCACTCGGCCAGCCGCTTCGTGGCGCCGAGCACGCTGGTGGGTTCGACGGCTTTGTCGGTCGAGATGAAGACGAACTGCTCCGTCTGGTACGTCTCGCAGAGGCGCATCAGCGCGACCGTCGTCATCGTGTTGTTGCGGAACGCCTCGATCGGATGGCGCTCCATCAGGGGGACGTGCTTGTAGGCGGCCGCGTGGAAGACGATATCGGGGCGAAGCGATGAGAAGAGGGAGCGCATCATGGGTTCGTCCCGCACGTCGGCGATGCGGAACTGGAGGTCGCCTTCGTAGGAGAGACCCCGTAACGTGTTTTCGAGTTGAAACAGGTTGTACTCGCTCACGTCGACCATGACGAGCCGAAACGGCCGCAACTGGATCAACTGGCGCACGAGTTCCGAACCGACGGAGCCACCCGCGCCGGTGACGAGCACGGTACGCCCGGAAAGGTAGTTGCGCAGCGCGACCCGGTCGATCTCGATGGGTTCCCGCCCGAGGAGCACGTCGTACGGGATGGGCGGAGCCGATGCCGGAGACACGGGGAGCGCCGGGGAGGTCTTGCGTTCGAGCAGGTAACGTACCAGGGCCCGGAAACCCAGAATCCCGATCATGGAAAACATACAGTGCGCCGCGGTGATGCTCCGTGGCGGCATGGATTCGGGCGTGACCAGGTAGACGAGGGTCAGCGAAGCCGCCCAGCCGCCGAGCAGGCTGCCGGCCACCTTCAGGAACGCATCCAGATGCATCGTCCGCGGGTGCATCTGGTAGAGGCCGCTCAGGGTGAGCGCCATCAGGTACACCGGGATGGTCAGAAGCAGCACCATGCCCCAGGGGGCCTCGAGCACAGGGAAGGTCCAGGTGCTGAGCCGGATCTTGAGTGCCCCGACGAAGGCCAGATACAGGATCACCGTATCGGCCAGCATGAAAAACAGGGCATGAACCAGGCGGCGTCGAGGGGAGGGAACCAGGCCGGTGACGCACAACATGGGCGAACCAGGTCGATGAAACAGGAAACAAGGAGGCGCCGGGGAAGGCCGGACCGGGATGGCCCCGGTGAAACGATCGTGCCGGACGACAGGGACGTGATGGCGATCAGGAAAACCCCGACGAGCCTGGGATGGATCCCACCGGCCTGTTCCTATGCACCGTTCGGGTGGTAGCTAGCAGAAACGCTTCATGATACTGAAAAACGATGAAAAAAAAGCAAGCATCGTTGGGCCGGAACGAGCCCGGGCGATGAGCCGGCGCCGGGTTTCCCGTGGGCACGCACGTGCCGCCGCGCATCGTCGTCAGGTCGGGTGGACGATGTGGTAGAGGAGGTCCTCGAACCGCCGGGCAAGGCGCTGGCGGTCGAACCGTTCCCTGGCAATGGCCTGACCGCGCGCACCGGCTTCCTTCAGCGCCACCGGGTCGGCCAGAACGGACGTCAGGGTGTGGGCCAGCGCCTCGGGGTCCGACGCGGGTGTGTACCAGCCACAGCGGTGCGTCTCCACGAACGTCTTCGTCCACCCGGGATTAGTGACGATCACGGGCGTGCCGGCGCCGAGGCTATCGCAGAACTTGGCCGGTGCATTGGCTGCCAGCACGGGCAGGCCGAGGAAGGAGACGATCGACACGTCCGCCAGGCGAAACCAGCCGAGCATCCGGTGACGTGGCTGGGGGGGAAGCACGAGCAGGTTGGATTGGCGTTCGGCGGCCCGGGTGACGTCCGGAGCGTGGTAACCGCGTCCGATGAAGACGAAGCGAAGGTCGTTCCGGTGTGCCAGCCGGGCAGCCGTTTCGAGGAGCGT
>CAZKFR010000102.1:0-2214 GCA_964552015.1 uncultured Rhodothermaceae bacterium
GCCCACGCCCAGTTCGTAGTCAACTCCACGGGCCAGGACGGTGACGGAAACCTGGGGGATGGCATCTGCGACACGGGGTTCGGGCAGAACCTGACGGGCGAGTGCACCTTTCAGGCGGCCCTCGATGAGGCCAATGCCAGGTCCGGAACCGACGTCATCCATTTCAACATTCCAGGGGCGGGTCCGCACGTGATCCAGAGCGCCTCGTTCAGCGATTTCACCATCTCTGAGACGGTGGAGATCGACGGGTACACGCAACCGGGGGCCGTACCCAATACGAATCCGGCCCCGCAGGGATTGAATGCACAGCCGATGATCGTGCTGAGCAACACGGGGTTTGGTCCATCCATCATCATCAGTTCAAATGCTCCGGGCACCGTCATCCGGGGGCTGGTCTTTCAGAACTTCGGCGTGCAGAACTTAGGGACGGCCCTCCTCTCGTTTGCCGAAGGCGTGCGCATCGAGGGGTGCTTCTTCGGCACCGATGCCGCCGGCGTCGTCGCCGTGCCCAACGGCCAGGGGCTTCAGATCTCCGGGGCCAACGCGGTGATCGGGGGGCCGGACCCGGAAGATCGCAACCTGATCTCGGGCAATACCGGAACGGGCCTGCTCATCGCAGAGGAAGCGCCGGGCACTGTGGTGCAGGGCAACCTCATCGGGACCGACATCACGGGAACGCAGCCGCTGGGCAACGGAGGAGGAGGCCTCTCTATCGATGCGGACAACGTGGTGGTCGGCGGCCCCGGCTTCGGCGAGGCCAACGTCATCTCGGCCAATGACTTTGGCGGACTGGATATCACCTTCACGGCGGATAATGACGTGGTGCAGGGCAATTTCATCGGCACCGACGTCACAGGGACGGTGGCGCTGGGCAACGGTCGGTACGGGCTTGGCCTCAGCGGCACGGGGCACCGGATCGGCGGCCTGAACCCCGGTGAGGCCAACGTCATCGCCGCCGCGACGGGAGACGGCTACGGGATCCAGATTACGCAGGGCTTCTTCGAAGCACCGGAACCGGTCGACATCGTCATCGAGGGCAACTACATCGGCACCAACGCGGGCGGGGACGACCTGGGCAATGCCGGTGACGGGATCTGGATTCAGGACGCCGCCAGGATCACGATCCGCGCGAACACCATCGCCCACAACGACGGCAACGGCGTCCTGCTGCGGGATTTCGGGGCCTCGTCCCCGCAGGGCGTCGAGATCACGGAGAACAGCATCTATGACAGCGGCGGACTGGGCATCGAACTGGGCGACAATGACGGCGTCACCCCCAACGATTCGCTCGACGTGGACGAGGGCCCCAACGGGTTGCAGAACTTCCCCGTGATCACGTCCGCCTCGGGGACCATGGTCGAGGGTGTGCTGGACAGTGAGCCCAACCAGACCTATCGCATCGAGTTCTTCAACAATGATGCGTTCGACCCGACGGGCTTCGGCGAAGGACAGACGTTCGCCGGGTCGGTGGAGGTGACCACCGACGCCCAGGGACATGCCACGTTCTCGCACACGCTCACCGCCACGGCCGTGAACCTCACCGCCACGGCCACGAACCTGGCCACCGGGAGCACCTCCGAGTTCTCCGGACAGGAACGCTTCGTGGTGAATGCGACCGGGGATGCGTCGGACCAGTTTCCGGGCGACCGGGCGTGCGATACGGGCAACACCATCACGCGCGCCCTGGGCACGACCGAGCCCGAGTGCACGCTACGGGCCGCCATCGAGGAAATCAACGCCCTGAAAGAAGCCTTCGCCATCCACTTCGACATCCCGTCCCTCTTCGACTCCGGGTGTGATACGCTCACCGGTGTGTGCACCATCGCCCCGCAGGCGGCCCTGCCCGAACTCGAGACCCCTATGACCATCGACGGCTACACGCAGCCCGGCGCCCGCGCCAACACGGTGGCCGTGACCGAGAGCGAGAAGCCGGGGCTCGACACCGAACTCCAGATCGTCCTCGACGGCTCGAACGCCGGCAACGCGAGCGGGCTGGTCGTGAAGGCCGACGGCGTCGTGATCCGGGGGCTGGCCATCGGGCATTTCAAACTGCACGGCATCCATATTCTCGGCGATATTTTGGGCCCCGATCCCGCCTCTGGCGTCCGCATCGAGGGGAATTTCATCGGGACCGACGTGACCGGCACCACGGCGGCTGCGAACCAGCTGGACGGAGTCCGCATCGAAGGGGGGGTGGCCAACGTGATCGGCGGA
>CAZKFR010000102.1:2314-9766 GCA_964552015.1 uncultured Rhodothermaceae bacterium
ATGACGGCGCCTGGGAAAACACCTTCACGGACAACTTCGTCGGCGTGGACGGGAGCGGCAACGCCGCGCTGGGCAACAAGGCCGGGTTCTGTCTCCTCGAGCCCGGCGCCTCCAATGTGCTCGAAGGCAACGTGATCTCAGGCAATGAATCGAAGGGGGTGTGGGTCCAGAACCAGACCGATGCCACGGGTGCGGTCGGCGACGCCACCCGGCTTTCCGGCAATCTCATCGGTATCGGCTTCAATCCGCGGCAACGCATCGCCCTTCCCAACAAAGGACACGGCATCCAGATCGAAGGCATCCGGCACGCCGTAGTGAAAAACAACGTGGTCGGCTATAACACGGGGCATGGCCTGCTCCTGACCGCCAGCGCCATGCACGCCGCCGACCTGGCCAGCGTGACCGGCAACGCGTTCTTTGCGAACGACAACTACGGGATCTCGATCTCGGGCGCGGATTCTTCGGATGTGATCAACAATACGGTGGGGTCGGATGCCGTCGCCGGTGATCTGCCCAACGGTGACGGAGGCATCAAAGTGCAGGACAGTCCCGGCATAACGCTGGCTATGAACGTCGTGGTGGTCAACAAAGGCTACGGCATCGCCATCACCGGTGCCAAGTCGACGGGCGTCTCGATCATCGGGGGCACGATCGCGGCCGACGGCAACGTTGACGCTTCCGGGGTTTACATCGAAGATGCCCCCGGGGCAGCGATCCTTGGCGCGCGCATCGAAAACTTCTCCGGCGGAGGGGTCGAGGTGAAGGACAGCCCCGATGTGACGCTGGAGACGATCGACATCCTGGTCAAGGGGGGCCACGGCGTGAGCATCACCGGTGCCAAGTCGACGGGCGTCTCGATCACCGGAGGCACCATCGCGGCCAACGGCAACGTCGCGGCCTCCGGGGTCTACATCGAAAATGCCTCCGGGGCAACGATCTCGGGCCTCTTGATCAAGGATTTCGGCAATGACGGCGTCACCATCGTCGAAAAAGACGGGGGAAAGGCCAGGGAAAATACCATTTCCGAGACCGTTTTCCAGGGCTTGGGTGATCTGTACATCGACCTGGACGATGACGGCCTCGGGTTTGGCCTGAACGATCCCGGCGACCCGGATGAAGGCCCCAACCGGCTTCAGAACTACCCGGAGCCGGTGGTGGCCTTCATCGATGCGGCGGGCAACGTGCAGGTATACTACACCGTCGATTCCGACCCCGCCAACGCGGCCTATCCGCTGACGATCGAGGTTTCCAATAACGTTTCCGGAGCGGGGGGCTTCTTCATCGACGACCTGTATCAGGCCGCCGATGCCCGCAAAGAGCGGAAGTTCACCCTCGGAGCCGCCGCCGCACTGGGCGTCCGGGCGGGGGATCTCCTCTCCCTGACGGCGACGGATGCGAAGGGGAACACCTCCGAAGTGACGTTTGCGCTCGTGGACACGTCCTCCGTCGCGGGCCTCGAATACGGCGATGCGCCGGAGACGGGCACGGACCAGGACCCCGTCCCCCACGGCTATCCGACGACGCTGGCCTCCGACGGCGCCCGGCACGAGGCCGTCTTCTCCATCCGCCTCGGCGACCGCCTCGACCCCGAGGCCGACGGCAAGCCTGCCCTCCTCGTCGACGGCGACGACCTCGACGCGGGCGACGACGACGACGGCATCCTGTTCGGGACGCCCCACCTCTTCCCGCATCCCGTGCTCGGGCCCGGCACACAGCCCATCCCCGTGCTCTCGCCCGGCCTGCACACCCTCATCGCGCTCAACACCGTCTCGGGCTACCTCAACGCCTGGGCCGACTTCAACCGCGACGGCGACTGGGACGACCCCGACGAGCACATCATCGACGAGGTCTTCGTCGACACCGGCCCGGTGCGGCCCGAGGTGCCCTTCACCGTGCCCGACGGCGTGGCCGACGGCCTCTCGGTCCTGCGCGTGCGCTTCACCACCGTGGCCGACGCCGCCAACACCGTCACGGGCCTTGCCCCCGACGGCGAGGTGGAGGACTACCTGGTGCAGCTCCTGCCCGGCGGCACCGCCATCGACTACGGCGATGCCCCGGACGACCGCACCGCCCCCCGCTACCCCACGCTCCTCGGCGCCACGCTCACCCCGCCCGCCGCACACATCCTGAGCACGCTCCGCCTCGGCGAGAAGGTCGACGGCGAAGCGGACGGGCAGCCCGACGACGACGCCACGGGCGACGGGGACGATGACGACGGCGTGACGTTCACCTCGCCGCTGCTCCCCGGCCAGAGCGCCACCGTCGAGGTCACCGTCACGAACGCGGCCGGCGGGAACGGCTACCTCAACGCCTGGCTCGACCTGAACCAGGACGACGACTGGGACGACGCCGGCGAGCAGATCGTCACGGACGAGTTGCTCGCCCCGGGCACGCATGCGCTCACCTTCGCGGTGCCGGACACGGCGCGGACCGGGAAGACGTACGCCCGCTTCCGCCTCGACCCGCAGGGCGGCCTCGGCCCGGCCGGCCTGGTCTTCGGCGGCGAGGTGGAGGACTACGCCGTGACGGTGGGTACGGCCACGCCCGTCGAGCCGGAGGCGGTGGTGCCGGCGGCCTCACGCCTGTATCCGAACTACCCCAACCCGTTCGCCCGGCAGACGACGATCCCCTACGACGTGGCCGCGCCGGCCCGCGTGCGCCTGGAGGTCTTCGACCTGCTGGGACGCCGCCGCCTGACGCTCGTCGACCGGGAACAGGCGCCGGGCCGCTACCGGGCTCCCCTCGACGCCGCCGGCCTGCCCGCCGGCGTGTACATCGTGCGCCTGACGGCCGGCACGGTGCAGGCCTACCGGACACTGACCGTGCTCCACTGAGGCTCAGAGATCCTGCGGGATGCGGATGCGCTGGCCCGGATAGATGAGGTCGGGGTCCTCGATCACCTCGCGGTTGGCCTCGAAGAGGGCCTTCCACTTCGAGGCATCGCCGTAGTGCTCCCGCGCGATCTTCGAGAGGGTGTCCCCCTTCTGAATCGTGTAAAAGACCGGCTCCGGAGCCCGGATCGTCAGGCGGTCGTCCACCTTCTCGACCCCCTTCACGTTGCCGGCCAGCAGCACGGCCTTCTCGCGCGCGGCCTGATCGGCCACGGTGCCGGTCAGGATCACCGTGCCCTCCGCGTACGTGACCGTCAGCTCTTCGACCTGATCGGCCAGTTTCTGCTGGATCTCGGCCTGAATCTCTTCGGCCTCGTTGCCGATGCCGACGGCCTTACCAATGTTTTTGATGAACTCGAAAATGCCCATGGTGCTTCTCTGTCGGGGATGAGGGTGAAAGGGGTAAACGGGGGGAAACGATCATTTTTTTCCGAAGAGCCCGCCGAGCATCGAGCCGGCACTGCCGAGCAGCGAACCGGCGTCGGAGCCTTTCATCAGCGAGCCCAGCAGCCCGCCGAGGCCGCCGCCGGAGACGCCCAGCATCCTGGCGAGGGCTTCCAGATCGTTGCCCTCCGCCTGATGCGCGCGCGTCCCGATGAAGTTGAGCACCATCGGGACAACGGTCGCGAGGATACCCTGAGCCTTACCGGTGTCGAGCCCCAAACGCTGGCTCAGCGTCGACACCACACCGCCGAAGCGGTCGCCAAGCAGCTGGCTCACCAGCCCGGACGCATCCGGGGTCGCCGGCACGTCTTCGCGGTCATTGAGAAACTGCGTCGCCAGCGTCTGCAACACCCCGAGGTGTTCCTGCGGGTTCTGCAAGGCCGCCTGCAAGGAGGACAGCACCGGCGGCGCCACCTCCGGCAACACCTCGGCGGCCTTCTCCTGCGGCAGGCCGAACTGGCGGCCCAGCATCTCGGTCACCTGCCCGCCCAGCGCGGACATGATCTGATTCTTTAGCGCTTCCATCTTCGTTCCCCGGATTGATCTTCATGTTATTCGTCGACAAACCACACCAACGTGTATTTCATCGACCTCATGATACGAAGCGGGCAACTCGAAAGAAAACCAGGCCTCACATCGATGAGTAACCCCTTAGTCTTCGAGGCGATGCACCTCGTGGCGGTAGTGCACGTCGCGCTCGGCCAGGTAGGCGCGGACGAAGTCGAAGCAGCCGTCGACGCGGCCCACGAGTTCGGGGGGGAAGACGCCGCGCTCGGTGAAGCGTCCTTCGAGCAGGAGGTGGGCGGCGGCCGTCGCCGTGAAGCCGGTCGTCCGCGCCATCGACGAGAGGCCGGTGACGGGGTCGCGCTCGTCGTAGAGGTGGTAGACGTGCGTCACCGGGCGGCCGTCCTCCTCGCCCCGGACCGTCACGCGCATGACGGTGAACTCGTCCTCGTCGTCGCCCAGGCGCCAGGCGTCGAACAGGATGCGGGAGGTGACGTCGCGGGGCGTGACCGTGGCCTCGCCCACACGCAGGGGCGTCTCGTCGAAGAAGCCCGCCGTGCGCAGCGCCTCGATGAGGCGGATGTGGCCGGGGTAGCGGAGCGTCTTCTCCTTCATGTGGGGGATGTGGCGCATGGTGAAGAGCAGCGACCGCAGCCCGTCGGTGTTGAACGCTTCGAGCGTCCCCACCTCGTCGAACGTGACGAGTTCGGGGTCCGAGAGGGCCGGGCGGACAACGACCTGGCCGTGCTCCACGTACCGGGCCGGGCGCGTGTACTCCTCGATGACGTCGACCGGGGAGAAGGGGGCCTTGTATTCGAAGGGCCACACGCGCCGCTTCGGGAGGCCGCCCACCAGGCACTCGAAGGCGTGGACCGTCATGCGGGCGTCGTGGTGGCCCAGGATGAGGTGGTCCATCCCCGGCGCCACGCCCATGTCGACCAGGGCCGTGACGCCGCGCTCCCGGGCCAGGGCATCGAGGTCGAGGGCGTTTTCGGGGAAGAAGGAGATGTCGACGACGTGGTGCCCGGCCTCGATGACGGTGCGGAGGGTGTCGAAGCCCATGAAGCCGGGCACGGCGCACACAACGAGGTCGGCATCGTCGAGCACGGCCCGCACGGCGGCGGGGTCGGCCAGGTCGGCGCGGCGGGTGTGGATGCGCCGGTCGTCGGCGAGGCGTGCGAGCGCCTCCGCACTCACGTCGACGGCGGTGACGGTATGGGTGCGGGCCAGGTCGCGGGCGATGGCCCGTCCCACCATCCCCGCCCCGAGAACGACAAGGTTGGCCATATTCAGCAAGACGGATCCGGGTTCATGAGAGAAGGAGCCACAAGATACGCACGGGCCGCCAGCGTTGGGACGGCGGATGAACCCGGAACAGCCCGTGCCTCACGCAAGGCGCATGAGATAGACGATGCGCTTCCGCTTCCGGCGCCCGTCCTCGTATTCATAGGCTACGAGGCGATCCCCCTCCCGCAACCACACGGTATCCTCGACGTCCACCGCGTCGGCCTCACCGATCATCAACTCGCCGCGGTCGTTGATGCGCCATTCCGAGTACTCCACGTCGGGCTCGTCATCGTCGAAGGCCCGCGCGATGATCTTCACCCGTCCATCGTCCATAAACACGAACTGGATGTCGATCTCGTCGAGGAAGCCGTTGGCGGCCTTCAGGGCGATACGCTCCAGGGCCAAGTCGGCGGCGCGTTCATCCAGGTCGATGACGAGTTTCCAGGTGCCGTACAGATCCCCGGGCGCCACCCGATGCTGGGCCACCACGGCCGGGGCGACCAGCGTCAGCACAGCCAGAAATAGCGAAAGACGAGGGTACATGGCTCTTTCGAAGCGTGTGAGCGAAAAACGGAACCGGAGGGCTCTACGACCGGCACCGGCCCGAGGTTACACAGGTCTTTTCGGTGGACACGGCACCGCCTATGTACAAGCCGTGCAGGGGCGGTAAAGATCGTGCGGGAGCGGGCCGATACCGGGGCAGAACGCAACGCCGTCCCCGGCGTTAACGACGTGCTTCCTTCTGCCGGCAATCCCGTATCCATGGCCGAGAAACAGCGTGAATGCCCGTCGTGTGCCCTCGACGTCGATGCCGCGGCGGAGGTGTGCCCGTACTGCGGCTATGAGTTCCCCGTCCAGAAACGAGGGGTGACGTGGGCTGCCGTGGCCATGATCCTGCTGGCCCTCGGCTGGATCGCCATCGGATGCTGAGCGCCCCCCCCTTCCCAACCGAACGAGCCGACATGCCCGATGCACCCCTCGGTGGCCTCACGCCGGCCGCCTTCCTTCGCGAGTACTGGCAGAAAAAGCCCCTGTTGATCCGGGGCGCCCTGCCCGGCTTCACGTCGCCGATCCGCCCGAACGACCTGGCCGCCCTGGCGTGCGACGACGACGTGGAGGCCCGGCTCGTCCTCGAACAGGGCGGTGCCTATCCCTGGGAACTGCGGCTCGGCCCGTTCACGCCGGACGACTTCCGGAGCCTGCCGCCCTCGCACTGGACGCTCCTCGTGCAGGAGGTCGACCGCCACGTGCCCGCCGTGGCCGAGCTACGCGACCGCTTCCGCTTCCTCCCGAACTGGCGCATCGACGACGTCATGGTCAGCTTCGCCACGGAGGGCGGCGGCGTCGGGCCCCACATCGACAACTACGACGTCTTCCTCATCCAGGGGCTGGGCCGGCGGCGCTGGCGGATCGGCCACGAGCCCGTCCTCGAGGAACACCTGGTGCCCGACCTGGACGTGCGCATCCTGGCCGACTTCGCGCCGGACGCCGAGTGGGTGCTGGAGCCGGGCGACCTGCTCTACCTGCCGCCCCGCATCGCGCACGAGGGGGTGGCGCTGGAACCGTGCATGACCTTCTCCGTCGGCTTCCGGGCGCCGAGCCACGCCGAACTCGTCGCCGGCTTCCTCGAAGACCGCCTCGCCTCGCTCGACCCGAACCTGCGCTACGGCGACCCCGACCTCACGCCGCCGATCCACCCCGGCATGATCGGGCCCGAGGCCCGGGCCTACGTGCGCAACGTGCTCCGCGCTCTCGTCCGGGACGACGACGCCCTCGATGCCTGGTTCGGGCGCTTCATCACCACGCCGAAGCGCGGGCCGGCCTACGACGCCTATCTGGACGACGAGGAGGCCGCCGATGCGTCCGAAGAGGCCCCGATCCAGCCCGAAGAGGTCATCGAGGTGCTGCGGGCCGGGGGGCGGCTGCGCCGGCGGGCCCTCTCGGAGCTGGCCTTCATCCCCCACCCCGACGGCTCGGCCACCCTGTTCGCCGCCGGCGCGGCCCACACCGTCCCGACCGACGCTGCCTGGCTCCTGACCGGCACCGAACCGCTCGATGCCGAGACCCTCGGGCCGTTCTTCGGCAACGCTTCGGTCATGGCCGTCGTTGCCACGCTGATCGACCGGGGCGTGCTCGCCGCCGACACCTGACGCCGCCCCCGACCGGCCTCCCCCGAAAGCACGAAGGCGCGGAGGATATCCCCCGCGCCTTCGGCTCACTCCGGATCGCAACCGGCCGGGCAGGGCCTAGATGTCGACGTCCTTCTTCTTCACGAAGAAGACGCCTTCCTGCCCGCTCGTGACCACGATCACGCCGCTCTTGAAGT
>CAZKFR010000103.1:0-8837 GCA_964552015.1 uncultured Rhodothermaceae bacterium
ACGGCATTAAAAGTCGTGGACGATACTTTGAGCTATACCAAGGACACAGCAGGAAAGCCCTCAAAGAAAGAGCGGGCCCTCTTTGCGGCAGCGATTGTTTTTGCCTATGGCGTCTGGGAAAACTATGTCGAGCAACTCGCTATCGAACTCGTCACCAAGCTTGCGCCAAAACTTGACCCAGAAAAAGTTCCAGAAAGAGTCCGAAAATCTTTAGAGAAGAATAGTGCCTGGGAACTCACAATATCCCCAGGGTGGAGAAGTTTATGGATTCAAAAGGTTAAGGAAAAGGCCATAGGTAACAATGCCGAAAAGTTTGGTATGAATACAGCGAAGGCAGGCCAAGTTCAGGACTTGTTAGAAATGGTTGGTGTTAATGGAGCGCTTGAGAATTTGTCTTCAGTTATGTTGCCTTCGCATTTAGCGTCCTCGGTGTCGGATGTAACTGATGCAGTGAATAAACTTGTGGAACTCCGCGGAGAGATCGTCCACACAGGTTCTGTTCCGGACACACTACGCAAGTCACATGTGCGTGATTGGAGGAAATTCGTAGAGCAAGTCGCTAATAAGCTGGATTCCGAGTGCCGCAAGCAATGCAAAGCGTTGCAGAATTCATAAATGAATATGGCCTAACAACGCGCTTCAGCCGACCGCTTACGCGGCGGCTGAGCTTTAACGTTATGTGCTCGCCCCACCTATCCACCGCGCTTCCCGGCGTCGGCGGCTCAGGACAGGTAGAAGTGGGTGGCGAGCCAGAAGAAGATGAGTGTGCCGAGGATGTCGTTGCTGCCGGTGATGAAGGGGCCGGTGGCGATGGCCGGGTCGATGCCGATGCGGTTGAGCAGCAGCGGGATGGTGGCGCCGATGACGGTGGCGAGCACGATCACGATCATGAGCGCCGCGCCGGAGGTGAGGGCCAGCCGCACGGGATCGGTGATTTTGTCGGGGTAGAGGTGGCCGGCGATCAGGATGAAGACGCCCATGATGAGGGCGGCGGTGAAGCCGTTGAGCAGGCCCACGAGCAGTTCCTTGAGCATGCGGCGGAGGATGTCGCTGGCCCAGACGTCGCCCGAGGCCAGGCCCTGCACGGCGATGGCCGAACTCTGGATGCCCGCGTTGCCGGCGGTGGCCATCACGATGGGGATGAAGCTGGCCAGTACGGGCACGACGGCCAGCGCGCCGGAGAAGTAGCCGATGACGAAGGCGGCCACGCCCGAGCCGACCATGCCGGCGAGGATCCACGGCAGGCGACCCTGCACGATGCGCAGGACCGAGTCGGTGGGTTCTTCGCCGCCGGCCACACCGCTCATGCGCTGGATGTCCTCCTCGGCCTCCTCGCGGATGACGTCCACCACGTCGTCGATGGTGATGCGCCCGATGAGCCGCCCCTGCTCGTCGACGACGGGGAGGGAGACCAGGTCGTAACGCTCCATCAGACGGGCCACCTCCTCCTGGTCCACATCCGCCGTGACGTAGTCCACGTCCGTATCCATGATGTCGCCGATACGGGCGTCGGGGTCGGCGAGGAGGAGCTGTTTGAGCGAGACGGTGCCCTGCAGGTGTCCCTGTTCGTCGACGGCGAAGACGCTGTAGACGTCCTCGACGACGTCGGCGTGGCGGCGCAGCTCTTCGATGGCCTCGGCGACGGTCCACGAGACGGGCACGGCCACGAACTCGCGGGCCATGAGGCCGCCGGCGCTGTCCTCCTCGTAGGTGAGCAGCTCCTGCAGGTCGGCGGCGTCCTCGAGGTGGGGCAGGACGGTCCGGGCCACCTCCTCGGGCAGGTCGGCCAGCACGTCGGCGGCGTCGTCCGTGTCGAGCTCGCCGAGCATGGCCGTCAGGCGCTGCGGAGACTCGGCCTCGAGGAGCTCGGCGCGGTAGTCGTCGTCGAGTTCGGCCAGCACCTCGCCGGCCTGCTCCACGGGCAGCCACTGGAACAGCTGCCGGGCCTCGTCGAAGGAGAGGTGCTCCATGAGCGAGGCCAGGTCGGCCGGGTGCAGGTCGGCCACGATGTTGAGCACCATGCCGCGCTGCCCGGCTTCCAGGAGGCTGCGGATGTTGTCGACCAGCTCCTGATCCACCTCGATCTCCGCCGGACGTGCTCCCTGTTTTTCTATGATCCCGTCCTGCGTCATGGCGGTTTGCGGTTGGGCCGGCGTCCCGCTCAGGCGTGCTCCTGAAGGTAACGGGCCAGGGCGACGAACGCCTCGGGGGCGAGTTCTTCGGCGCGGCAGGCATCCCATCCGTGGGGGAGCGTCAGGCCGCGGTCGCGGGTCCAGGGGGCGAGGCTGTTGCGCAGCGTCTTGCGGCGCTGGTTGAAGGCCGTCCGGATCACCTGGCGGAGCAGGGCCGGGTCCACCTCGGCGGCTGCCGCGCTCCCCCGCGAAAAGTCCAGCCGTACAACCGCGCTCGTGACGTCCGGTTTCGGGTAGAAGACATTTTTGGAGACGCGGAAGAGGAGTTCGGGGGCGGCAGCGAGCTGCACGGCCACGCTCAGGATACCGTAGGCCTTGGTGCGGGGCACGGCCACCAGGCGCTGCGCCACCTCCAGCTGCATCATGACGACGGCCTCGGCCAGGTGGGGCCGGGCGTCGAGCAGGCCGAAGAGGATCTCGCTGGTGATGTAGTAGGGCAGGTTGCCGATGACGTAGAGGGGGCGTCCCTTCTCGCGGGCGAGGGCGGCCCAGTCCGTCGCCAGCACGTCGGCGTGGCGCACGTCGAGGCCGGGGAAGCGCTCGCGCAGGAGGGCCACGGCGCGGTCGTCCACCTCCAGGGCGGTCAGGTCGGGGAAGCGCTCGTGCAGCAGCCCCGTCAGCGCCCCGGTGCCCGGCCCGATCTCGACGACGGCCGCCCCGTCCGGCGCCCGCAACGCCCCCACGATCTTGCGGGCCACGTTGGGGTCGGTGAGGAAGTTCTGGCCGAGGGACTTGCGGGGCTTCATACCCTTCGTGGTGGAGAGGACCGGGGCGTTTGTCGTGCGTGGTGCGTGGTGCGGTAGTGCGTGGTGCAGAAGAATGTGACCCTACACCTCACGGATTACGAAATACGCACTATACTCCCAGGGCGTCGAGGAAGCGGCGCACGCGGCGCTCGTTCACCCCGAAGTCGCTGTAGCCGACGCGGCTGGCGCTGCGCAGGTGCAGGGCGCTGCCCGTGCCGAAGGGCTCCACACGGAGCGCCACGTCGTCGTTGAACACGACCACGCGGAAGACGGCGTCGGCGCGGCGGGTGCGAGGGTCGGCGTCGAGCGTGGCGGGGCCCAGGGCGGCCAGGGCGTCACGAGCCCGCGCAAAGAGCGTGTCGGCGTCGACCGGGTAGAGGCGGGTCAGGCGGACGCAGTTGGGCGAGGCGGGACAGGGCGGCAGCGGGTTGGCCGGCCCGTCGTCCGAGGGGAAGGCGTCGGGGTCCGTGGTGAGCGTGCGGGAGAGGACGAGCGTGCCCACCCCCAGGAGGGCCAGCAGGAGGACGGCGCGAGCGAGCCGGCGCATGGCGTCACTCGGCGACGGTCTGCAGGCCCCGGGCGTCGTTGTACTTCGAGGGGCACTTCACCAGGATGTTCTCCGCCACGAACACGTCGCCCTGCGCGTAGCCGTCGATCACCAGCCGCTCGGCATCCTCGAAGTTGGCGGGTTTCGGGTTGGCGTAGCGGACCTGCCGCACGTTGCCGTGTTCATCCTGCATGTAGAAGGTGAAGACGTTCGTGGCGGGGTCGTACGTGGCGGGCCGGTCCTTCACCCAGGTGCCCACCACGTGAGCCTTGGCGCCGGCTTCGGCCGCCTGTGCGAAGTCCATGTAGCCGCCGACCTGCTGGCCGAAGTTGAGGAACAGTATGGAGGTGAATCCAATGAGGAGAACCAGGCCGATGATCGTCTTCTTGTTCATGACAGGCGTGGAGGCTTAGGCTGCGTGGTTCGTAGTGCGTAATGCATGGTGCGTAAGGATGGGGCCCTACACCACACGCACTACGCACTACGCAGTACTAGAAGTCGTCGTGTTCTTCCGGAATGCGTTCTTCGACGGTTCGTTCCAGGGCGTCGAGCTTGCGGTCGGTGCGGTAGAGGAAGAAGAGGAGGCCGAACCAGATGATGAGCACCACGGCCAGGACGACGTAGAGCTTGTCGTGGGCGAGCATCACCTGTTCGAGGGCGGTGGGGGGCTGGGTGGGCAGGTCCGTGTGGGCCCAGACGCTGTCGTACGGGGCGGCCTGCGCGGGCGGGGCGGTCTGTCCGGCGTCCTGCACCGGGAGGAAGAACGTGAGCAAGAGGGTGGAAAACGGCATGGTCGTCGGTACGTCGTGGTGGGCGGTTCAGTACTCGGGGTCGCCCTGGAGGCGGTGCTTGAGGGCGGCCAGGCGTACGCGCTGGGTGTAGAGGACCCAGTAGAGGCCCAGGAAGCCGATCACGGCGGCGTAGAAGACGGGGCGCATGGCGGGGGCCAGGTCCGTCTCGCTGAAGGCCGGGCTGCCCTCGGCGCCGGGGTGGAGGCTGTGCATCTGGCGGGGCACGATGTAGAGCAGGAACGGGACGGTGGAGGCCGCGAACAGGTTGTAGACGGCAGCCACGCGGGCGCGCCGCCCGGGCTCGTCGATGGCCGTGCGGAGGACGAAGTAGGCCCCGTAGATCAGCAGTTGCACGGCCGCCATCGTCTGGCGCGGGTCGAAGTTCCACCAGATGTTGGTGCCCACGTACCAGGTGAAGCGGGCCCACACGATGCCCGTGATGAGTCCCAGCAGCCCGAAGGCAAAGCCGACGCGGGCCGCCTGCAGGGCCCGGATGTCGCGCAGCGGGTCGCCCGTGCGCAGCACCTGCAGCGAGTGGTAGGCCGAGACGAACATGCCGGCCATCATCGTGAACCACATCGGCACGTGGAAATACAGGTTGCGGGCCGTGTGTTCGAGGATCTCCAGGCGCGGAATGTCACGGACGAACCCGGCCACGATCACCCCCGTCAGCCAGAGGGCGACCCCGTTGCGCACCAGCCGGTACCGCTTCACGTTGACGCCTGCCTTCGTTTCCTTCATGATTCGTTGTCGTGGATGGGGTGCACGTTCAACGGTGCAACGTGCAACGCTCACTCGTTCCATACATGATCGAACAGGAGGACCGAGACGGTGATGACCACGCCGGCGAAGCCGAAGAGGGTCAGCAGCTCGTCGCCGGCGGCGGCCCAGCCGTTGCCATCGGGGAGGGCGGCGCGGGTGGCGCTCACGACCGAGAGCAGCAGCGGCACGAGCAACGGGAAGAGCAGCACCGGCAGCAGCGGCCCCCGGTTGGCGGCCCGCGCGATGATGGCGGCCAGCAGCGTGGTGGCGCCGGCCAGGCCGAGCGCACCCAGCACCAGCGTCGCCAGCAACAGGCCGGGCGCCTGCACCCTCACGCGCAGGAGCAGCAGAAACGCGCCCAGCGCTACCAGGTTCACCACCAGCATCAGCAGGAAGTTGAACAGGAGCTTGCCCGCGTAGACCATGCTGCCCCGCGTATGGAGACGCAGCAGCAGCACCGTCCCCCGTTCCTCTTCGCTGATGAACGCCCGTCCCAGCCCGACGGCCGCCGAGAACAGGATCACCACCCACAGCAGGGCGGACTGTACCCGCGTGCTGACGGCCGTCTGCCCGATGCCGAAAGCCATCAGCAAGAGCGACGAGAGCACGAACAGCAGCAGCATGCTCACCGCGTACCGGCTGCGCAGTTCCAGCCGTACGTCCTTCTCGAAAACCGCCCAGGTGCCGTAGAGCCAGTTCATCGGAGGGTGGCGTTGGCCGGCTTCGGGGGAAGACCGGTGCGTCCGGCAGGCCCGTAAGCCGTTCGCAGCCAAAGATATCGTGGCCGGTGGCGCGGGGCGAGCCGTGCCGGCGGTTTCCGCAGGCAATTCACGCGGGCGGCGGGCCGAAGTCGCCCACGAAAGCGATCTCGGGCTCGAGCCGGTAGCCCGTCTCCCGCTCGACGACCTCCTGCACGTGCGCGATCAGCGCCCGCACGTCGGCGGCGGTGGCTCCACCCCGGTTCACGATGATGTTGGCGTGGCGCGGCGAGACCTCGGCCCCCCCGATGCGGGTGCCCTTCAGCCCGCATCCGTCGATGAGGCGGCCGGCGCCGATGCCCTCGATCTTCTTGAAGATGGAGCCGGCGCTCGGCTCGGTCTCCAGCGGGGGGTGGCGCTCGCGCCGCCAGGCCAGGTTGGCCGCCATGACCGCGCGCATCCGGGCCGGGTCCGCCGGGGTGAGCTGAAACGTGGCCGAGAGGACGACGTCGTCCCGCTCGTGCAGGACCGAATAGTCGTACCCGAAGCGGAAGTAGTCCCGGCCGGCGGTGCGGCGCTCGCCCTCGGCCGTGAGGAGCTCGGCCTCCACGAAGACCTCCTCGATGAACATTGTGCGGGAGCGGTCCGGCGAGAGGAAGTGGAGGTTCTGCCAGAGCGCCCCGCCCACGGTGGAAGGGATGCCGACGTAGTGTTCGAGCCCGGAGAGGCCCGCCGCCACGGCCCCCTCGATCACGTCCGGGTAGACGATGGCGCCGCTCTCGGCCCGGAGGCGGTGCGAGGCGGGGTCGATCTGGAAGGCCCGGGCGGCGTTGCGGATGACCAGCCCGCGGAAGCCGCCGTCGCCCACGAGGATGTTGGCGCCGAGGCCGAGCAGGAAGTACGGGAGGCCGCGTTGCCGCGCCGCCGTGATGGCGCGGGCGAGTTCCTCGGACGTGCGGGCCTCGAAGAACAGGTCGGCCGGCCCCCCGATCTTGAACGTGGTGTACGGCGCCAGAGGCACGGTGCGCTGGAGGCGTTCCGACCCCAGGACGCGGGCCAGGTCGGCCAGGACATCTTCGACGGCGAACGGGCGTGTGGAAAGGTTCATCGGCAGGCCGGGTTACAACGTACGGCCCCGTTAACGAAAGGCGGGGCCTCCTTGTTGCCACGCAACTTTCCCCCTACCTTGCCCGTTGCCTGACGATACCCACACCCAACCAACTCCGACACGACATGGCCACGAACAATTACCCCAACCTGACGCGCGCCCTGGCACGGGGCGCCGTGATGGTCCTGCTCTTCATCATCGTCGCCGCCATGGCCGGCGGATGCATGACCACCACGATCAGCTCCGGGCAGGCCGGTGTCAAATACAGCATCTTCGGCGGGACCGACCTCGAGCAGACCTTTGGCGAAGGGCTGCACGTACACGCCCCGTGGGTAGACATCATCAAATACGACGTGCGCGTCGAGGAAAAGCTCGAGGCGATGGAGGTGCTCTCCTCGAACGGCCTCACGATCGGCATGGACGTCTCGATCCGGTGGCGGCCCGAGCTGGATAAGCTGCCGCAGCTACACACGACCTATGGGACGGACTATTACCGCAAGCTCATCCAGCCGGAGTTGCGGAGCGCCGTGCGCGAGGTGGTGGGCCGCTATACGCCGGAAGAACTCTATTCGAGCAAACGCACCGAGTTGCAGGGGCAGATCTTCGAGCGCGTCAAGGCCGGCGTCGAGTCGCGCTTCATCACCGTAGAGGCGATTCTCATCCGCGACGTGCGTCTGCCCGACCAGATCCGGGTGGCCATCGAGAACAAGCTGAAGGAGGAACAGGAGGCGGAGCGGTACCAGTACACGCTGGAGAAGGAGCGCCTGGAGGCCGAGCGCAAGCGCATCGAAGCCGAAGGCGAGGCCGAATACCAGCGCATCATCACCCGGAGCCTCACGCCCCAGTTCCTCCGCTTCAAGGGCATCGAGGCCACGCAGGCGCTGGCCAGTTCGCCCAACACCAAGACCATCATCATCGGCGCCGGCGACGACGGCCTGCCGGTCATTCTGGGCGGGCAGTGAGCCATCGCTCGCTGCTTCACGTGCTCACACGTTTTCGAGAGGTCCTGCCGGTGTTCGGTGGGACCTCTTGGCTTCGGGGCCCGGAGAGGCGTTCTGAACGGATACGGAGAAAAGGAACGGACGGAGGCACAGGGTAAAAATACGGTCGCTGTGCACGGAACCTTGTGCAAAAGTTGGTCAAACCTTTATATTGCCCTTCGCTGCTGGCCCACAGTACCTCCGGGGCCGTTCCGCGAGACCGGCACGCCGCGGAGCCCGGCAGGAAGCGCGAGCCTGCCAGGTCATAGCCATGCCGGACCGGATGTTTTTGCGCGAACCATCCGGTGCTCACCCACCCCCTAGCAGCATCTACCAACCACTCATCGGAAGACGCCATGCTCGCAAAGCTACTGCGGGTTAGCTTCGTGCTAGCCCTGTTTGTGCCTGGTTTGTCCGTGGCGCAGAAAGCCACCATTTCAGGTACCGTCACCGATCCCAACGGGGATCCTCTGCCCGGGGCCAACGTGCTGGTCGTCGAAATGACGATCGGCTCGGCCACCGACATCGACGGGCGCTACAGCTTCGAGGTCCCGGCCGAACTGGTACGGGGACAAACGGTGACGCTCCGGGCCGGCTTCGTCGGCTACACGCCGCAGGAGCGCCGGATCACGCTCTCGCCCGGCACGCACACCGAAGACTTCGTACTCTCGCCCGACCTCCTCAAACTCGACGAGGTCGTCGTGACGGGGGTGACGGGGGCCACCCCGCAGAAGAAGCTCGCCTTCACGGTGAGCAAGCTCGACGCCTCGGCCGTGGAACTGGCGCCGGCCACCAGCCCGGTCGGCTCCATGCAGGGTAAGATCGCCGGGGCGGCCGTGCTGAAAAACTCGGGGCAGCCCGGTTCGGGATACTCCGTGCGCCTGCGCGGCTCGACCAGCATCACCGGCAGCTCGGAGCCCCTCTTCATCGTCGACGGCGTGATCCTGGGGGCCGACCAGGTGGACCTGGGCGCGCTCGACATCGAGAGCATCGAGGTGGTCAAGGGGGCGGCG
>CAZKFR010000104.1:0-8595 GCA_964552015.1 uncultured Rhodothermaceae bacterium
GCTCGTGTTCTGCAGGAATTCGCCACTCATGGCGCTCGTCGTCGTGATCGAGTGCTGTTTCTGTACGCCGCGCATCACCATGCACAGGTGCGTCGCCTCGATCACCACCGCCACCCCCTGCGGTCGCAGCACCTCCTCGATGGCGTCGCGGATCTGGATCGTCAGCCGCTCCTGCACCTGCAACCGCCGTGCGAACACGTCCACCACGCGCGGGATCTTGCTCAGCCCCACGATCTTGCCGTTCGGGATGTAGGCCACGTGCGCCCGACCGAAGAACGGGAGCATGTGGTGCTCGCAGAGGGAGAAGACCTCGATGTCGCGGACGAGGATCATCTCGCTGTAGTCTTCCTCGAACAGGGCGCTGGTGAGGATGGCGCGGGGGTCCTGCGTGTAGCCCTGGGTGAGGAACTGGAGGGCTTTCGCCACGCGCTCGGGGGTTTTCAGAAGGCCCTCCCGCTCGGGGTCCTCGCCGAGCAGCGACAGTTGCGCACGGACGAGATCGCTCAATCGTTCGGTCACGACCCCGTCATGCGAGGTGGCCGTACGATCATGGTTGTCGTGTGCGGAGGGGGAATCGAAAGACGGTGTGTTCATCGGTGTGATGGAGCATGGGTCAGGACATCATTCGCCCCGGTATTCGGCCAGGTTGCGGTCCGTTTCGTAGAGGCGGACGGACACCAGACGACCTGCCGGGAGGGCATCGACGAGTTCGTTCCAGATCGCCACGACGAAGTTTTCGGTCGAGGGGATGATGCCGCGCATGAAGTCGACATCCAGGTTCAGGTTGGCGTGATCGACTTTCGAGAGGATTTTCTCGTGAAGGATGGTTTTCAGCACGCCGAGGTCGATCACGTAGCCGGTTTCAGGGTCGGGTTCACCGGCCACGGTCACTTCGAGGGTATAGTTATGCCCGTGCCAGTTGGGGTTGTTGCATTTGCCGAATGTGGTCTGGTTCCAGGCATCGGAACGATCCGGATTGTGCAAACGGTGCGCGGCATTGAAGTGAACTTTGCGCGTTACGTAGACCGTGGGCATGATCGTGATGCAGCGTGATGCCGTAAGGCCAAAGGGGGAGCGGGGCTGTTGAGGCGTGCATACTCACGACCGGCGAAGCGGTTGCGTTCCGGGGGGCGTCCCTCCGGTCTTACGGCTTGGCGTCCCGTGCGGTATATTGCGCGGTAGCATCCGTTCACCAGCCAGCTTCGTCATGGGTGAGAACAAGACACTTTTTCAGCGTATCGCCGACAAGGAGATTCCGGCGGACATCGTTTACGAGGATGATCGGTGTGTGGCGTTTCGGGACATCAACCCGCAGGCGCCGGTGCACATCCTGATCGTGCCGCGCAAGCCCATTCCGGACCTGGACGCCCTCGAGGCGGAAGACGAACCGCTCGTTGGCCATCTTTTCCTGGTGGCGAAGCAGGTGGCGGCGAACGAGGGCCTCACGCGCGGCTACCGGACGGTCTTCAACAACGGTCCGGACGCGATGCAGACGGTTCCGCACCTGCACCTGCACCTGCTGGGCGGGCGACGCTTCGGATGGCCACCGGGATGAGGAACGCAGGCACAGGTTCCGGCAGGGCCGTGGTGCCCTGCTCGGGGCCGGGGGAGCGGGCCCATGAGCGCTGAAGGTCGTCGTGTCCGGGGAGTACGGCCGGTATTGCCGTGGATGGCTGTGCTGTGCATGGCCGTGGCGGCGGCGGCCCAGCCGAGCCAGTTCTCAGCCGGCTTCGAGCGGGACATCAACCGCTACCGGTGGACGGCCGGCCTGGAGGTCCACCGGCCCCTCGGAGCCTGGACGTTGCGCCTCTCGAACCAGTTCTCCTCAGATGCTTTCATTCTCTTCGCCGACCGTCTCAGCTTTCGCGACGAGAATCGCATGGCCTGGGAGGCGGAGCGTCCGTTGCGCCCGGGGCTCGATCTGCATCTGCACGGACGGGCGGACTGGTACAGCCTGAGCCGTGTCTTCAGTCCGTCGATGTATGCGGGGGTGCGGTTCCGGGCGGGCCCGCAGGCGTGGGTGGAGCCGATGGCCGGTCTTGCGGTGGATCAGCGGCCTGGCGCTGTGATCGAGGCTGGCGCTTCCCCGCCGCTGCGCACCGATGCCGGGCCGGCTGTAGGGCTCCGTGCAGGCTACCTCCGGGAACGGGATGGGAGCGGCCGGTTCGGGCTCGAGGGTGAGACGCTCTGGCAATTCATCACACCGCGCCGGGGGCGGGTCGTTCGCCTGCGGGGGCGGTACGAACAGACGTTCGAGCAGACGCGCCTGACCTCCGAAGTGGTCCTCGCTTCGTTCCGCCGAGATGCGTACCAGGCGGTGTCGTTCCTCAACCGCAACGTCCCGACGGAGCGCCGCTCCGAGACGGTGGAAGCGACCACGAGCGACACCCTGGCCGGCTTCGTGGAGGTCTCGACGCCCCTCGTGAGGGGGGTGCGCCTGCTCGGCCGGATCGACATGGCCCTCAACGATCGTTTCAGCCGTACCCTGCGTGCACCCGAAGGGGTACTCTTCTTCGACACGGACTTCAATCGCCGCACGTTCGACATGGACGTGGGCCTGCTCTACGATACGCCGGACCTGCTGGCCCGGCTGGCGCTGCGGGCCGGCGCCGAAGTCGAGCGCCGCGACCTGGCCAACGCACCCGACCTTCCGGACATCCTGGCCCGCCAGAACCGGGACCTGCTCCTGCAGGCGGACTTCGACCGGGGGCACCTGACGCTGCAGGGACAACTCCGGGCCACCCTGAACCGTTTCCTGGCGCTCCAGCTCGAGGGGTCGGCCAGCACCCTCCGGCACGACACGCCGGACATCAATCCGGACGACCGGGATGAGATCCTCTACAGCGGCTCGGCCGGGGTACTCGTTCGCCTGAGCCGCTACCTGCAGGCCGATGTGCAACTCTACGGTTCGTATTTTCACACCGTCTACCTGAAGGCGCTCCGCTCTGCCGAGAACAACGTGCAACGCTCGCTACGGCTGCGCCCGGCCCTGCAGTGGACGCCGGCACCGGGTACGAGGCTGCGCTTCACGTCCGAAGTGCGGGCCACCTATACGGTGGATGACTTCGTGCTCACCGGACGTCGCCCGACGGACCAGGCGGCCCGCGAACTGCGGTACGACCTCCACCTGGAGCATACGCTGGCCCCGGACGTGGCTGTGGAGGTCGAGGGGGGCGCGAGCGACCTGCAACTGGGCCGGTTCCTCGACGACGTGTTTGCCGAGATCCCGTTCGACACGCTGCGGACGTACCGCGGCTGGGTGCGCCTGCGGACGGGACGGCGCATCGCCGCCGAGGTGGGCCTGCGCTTCTTCATCCGGAGCGACTACGACCGCGCCACGACGGTGCGCTACGAGCGCCTCGACGGGACCGGCAACGTGGTCCGCGACGAGGAGGGGGTGATCCTCACCACGACCATCACGCGGCCGGGCCGCATGCGCATCGAGCAGGTAGGCCCCACGACGGCCATCGTCTGGTCCATGCGGGGCGGTTCGGCGCTCCGCCTCGACGGCTGGCTCACGATCCAGCACGTGCGCCGCTTCCTCTACGGGACCCTGCCGGAAGACGATGCCGCGCGCATCCGGGCCGCCGGCCGACGGGGCACACGAACCCTCATCCCGAACCTGGCCGTCACGGCGCTGTGGCGGTTCTGAGCCCTGTTCCAGCCCATGATCCCCGAGGTACTTTTATGAAAACGCTGGGTGTAACCGGAGGCATCGGTAGTGGCAAGACGACCGTGTGCCGGATGTTCGAGGCGCTCGGCGCCCGTGTCTTCTATGCAGATGCGGAGGGCAAACGGATCCTGCAGGAGGATCCCGGTGCACGGGAGGAAATCCTGCGGGCCTTCGGGCCGGCGAGCTACGACAGGGAAGGGCGTCTGAACCGGGCCTACCTGGCGCAGCAGGTGTTCGGGGATGACGAGAAGCTGGCCCGGATCAACGCGATCGTCCATCCACGCGTGTATGCGGCCTTCGAGGTGGCCCGGCGGCAGGCGGAAGCCGACGGCGTCCCGCTGTTCGTCAAGGAAGCCGCCCTGATCTTTGAGACGGGCGGAGACCGCCATCTCGACGCGGTGGCGGTGGTGGATGCGCCCGAGGAGGAGCGTGTGCGCCGGGTGGTGGCCCGCGACGGGGTGACGCCGGAGCAGGTGCGGGCCCGCATGGCGCATCAGCTGCCGCCCGACGAACTGCGTCGCCGCGCGGATTTCATCATCGAGAACACCGGCGACCTGGCAGCCCTCGAACGGCAGGTCCGCCAGGTGTTCCGGGCGATGACGGCCTGAGGTTTACCGTTGGGGTTCAGCGTGCGGAGCGACCCGGACGATGCCGGTAGCCCGGAGGGCTTCGGCGGCATCCGGGGGAAGACGCCAGGCGTCGTCGAAGCGCCCGTGGGCAAGGATCCGGCCCGTCCCGGCATCGAAGAGGAGGAAGTCGGCATCGTCGGGAAGCCGGAGGGCCGCTACCCCCATCCCGAAGCGGAAAGTACCCTCGTCTGGGGCTTCCCACCACGGCCGGCCGGCATTCACGAGCACATAATGTCCCTCGTGGGGGTACACGTAGACCAGCCCATAGCGGTCCGTGGCCTCCTCGTCGAGGTGGAGGGGCAGGCGGTCGGCGAGCCGGGCGAGGATGTGGTTGGTGGCCGGTGTGCCGAAGAGGACCAGGCTGCCGCTCACGACGTCGCTCGGGCGCACGGCCTGGTCCGGAATGATGCGGGGAAAGACCATGACGCGGTTCAAGAATGGTCCCCGGTAGACGGACCAGTTGCCGGCCCGCTCGGCCACCGCCCGCCGGGCGGCCAGCACGTCTTCGGAGGGCTCGCCGGCCGTGCCATAGACGTAGACGTGCCGCCCGGCCACGGCCGCCGTCAGAGGACCCTCGGCACCCGGCCGTTTGCCCCGGGCGGGGGCCATGCCGATCCGCCAGCGCTCGCCGTCCCGGTGGAAGGAGACGGAGTCCGCCGCCGGCACGTCGAGGCGTACGCCATCGAGCTCGACCGTGAGGCGTTGCGAGGCGTCGAAGTGCGGGTGGCCGGCCAGGTGCAGCGTGAAGCCCGCGAGGGCTTCGGTGTCGATCCGGAGCCGGTTCGTTGCGGTGAACCGGGCGTCGATGCGGGCGGGGGTGCCGGGCGTGAAGGCGTCGAGGCGGACCCAGTAGGCCCGGCGGGCGGCGTAGCGCGCCGTGACGAACCGCACCCGCTCGGGGTAGGGGTTGCGCTCAAAGCGGGCGAACCAGTCGAAGATGCGGCCGCCTTCATAGGCCTGCACCCAGCTGTCGTGCCCGACGCCCTCGTACTCCTCGTAGGCGACCTGCGTGCCCAGCGCGTCCAGGCGGTCCACCCAGGCCCGGATGCCCTCGGGGCGTACGACCGGGTCGGCGGCGCCCTGGAAGAAATGCACGGGGAGGTTGAGCGCATTCGGGGCGAGCATCTCGACACCGGGCGGAGGGGCCGGACATACCGGCGCGAGGGCCGCCCACAGGTCGGGCCGGGAGAGCCCGATCCACAACGTCCCGCCCCCGCCCATCGACAGGCCCGTCAGGTACATCCGGTTCTCGTCGATGGGGAAGCGCCGCCGCACGTCTGCCACCACGTCGAGCACGTCTTTTTCGGCAATGCTCCGGTAGCCCATCGTGCCCCGGGCATAGGGCGAGACGACGATGAAGTCTACGTCTTCCCAGGCGGGGAAGTAGCGGCTGGCCTCCACGTCCGTCTCGTCGCCCGTGTTGCTTTTGCCGAAGACGCGCCGGAGGTTGAGCCGGTGGTTCGAGCCGGCGCCGTGCAGGCTCACGACCAGCGGGTACCGCCGCGTCGCATCGAAGTCCGGGGGGAGGTAAATCGCGTACGGCTGCTCCGTGTCGTCCACATCGGAGAAGAAGGTGAGCACCTGCGGTCCCGGGGGCAGTTTCTGTCCGGCGGTGGGAAAAGCGAGGAGCGAGAACACGAGGAGGGGCAACAGGCGTTTCATGAGAGGTTCCGATCATGGGCGCGTGGGAGGCATCCATGTTACGCACGCCATGCCGTGATCTCAATCCGGCCGCTGCACTTTTCAGGTGGACCTGGCACAAGGAGGCGTGTAGAGCAAGGGCAGCGAAAGGAACGATGTTCGGCTACGAAGACACGAAGGCTCAAAGGGAAGGCCGTGGTGCTTTCATCCTTCCAGCCTTCACGAGTTAATCTCCCATCCTACCGATCCCCATGTCGTTTCGTGATCATTTTTCCGCGGTGTCGGAGGCGTACGCCCGGTATCGCCCCGGCTATCCGCCCGCTGTCTTCACTTTTCTGGCGGGACGGGTGCCGGTGCAGGAACGGGCCTGGGATGCCGGGACGGGGAACGGGCAGGCGGCGCTCGGGCTGGCCCGGCACTTCGACGAGGTCGTCGCCACGGATGCCAGCGCCCGGCAGATCGAGCAGGCGGTGCCGCACCCGCGCATCACCTACCGCGTCGAGCCGGCCGAACGGACCACGCTCCCCGGGGCGTCGGTCGACCTGGTGACCGTAGCGCAGGCCCTCCACTGGTTCGACCTCGACCGCTTCTACGCGGAGGTGCGCCGGGTGACGCGGCCCCACGCGGTGCTCGCCGTGCTGGCTTATGCGATGTGTCGCGTCACGCCGGCGGTCGATGCCGTCGTCGATCGGTACTACCGCGAGGTGCTGGACGCCTACTGGCCGCCGGAGCGGGCGTACTACTTGCGAGGTTACGACGTGCCGTTCCCGTTCGCCCTGCTGGAGACCCCCTCGTTCGTCTACGAAGTGGACTGGGACCTGGCGACGTTCCTGGGGTATCTCGGGACGTGGAGCGCCGCGCGTCGTTATGTGGAGGACCGGGGCGAGGACCCCCGCGGGGTGATCCGGCGTGACCTGGCCGAGGCCTGGGGTGAGCCCGGGGCCATACAGCGCGTCCGCTGGCGCCTGATCCTGAAAGTCGCCCGCGTACACGCCGGGTGAACATATCGGGCCGCTTGCGTATACTCGGCCTCTGTGTAGCATACCAGGAGAGGTACCATGGACCTTCCCCGGCTAGGCCCCGAGGTTCCGCAGCGGGGCAACGCCTTCACGCGAGGGCTCGGACGGACGGTGCTCCGCCTGATGGGATGGCGGATCGAAGGCACGCCGCCGAACCTGCCGCGGTTCGTCGTGATCGGCGGGCCGCACACGACCAACTGGGATTTCGTCGTGGCGATGGCCGCCGCGTTTGCGCTGGACCTGGACGTGCACTGGCTGGGCAAGCATACGCTCTTCCGGGGGCCGTTCGACCGGCTCTTTCGCTGGATGGGCGGTATCCCGGTCGATCGCTCGCGGGGGCAGGGCGTCGTCGAGGCGGCCGTGGCGGCGTTTCGCACGCGCGAGCGGTTCGTCCTGGGCCTCTCGCCCGAGGGGACGCGCCGCAGGGTGGAGCGGTGGAAGACGGGTTTTTACCGCATCGCCTCGGGGGCCGGGGTGCCCATCGTACCGGTGATTCTGGATTATAGCCGGAAGGCCGTCGTCATCACGCCGGTTTTTCATCCCACCGCCGACCTGGCCGTCGACATGGCGGCGCTCCAGGAGCGCTATGCGCCGGAGCAGGCCCGGTATCCGGATCGGTACGGATCCGTGCAGCCGGCTGTTTAAGACGCCCCGGGGCAGGTCGATACCCGGGACAGACGTATCGTTCACGGGCGAAGGCGCATCCATGCGAACGGACAGGGTTTCGAGGCCGGGTGGTCGGTTACAGGCGCATCGCTATGAGCGCCTGCTGGAGATCAGCGTCCGGCTCAACACTATGGAGGACCTGGACGACCTCCTGCAGTACATCATCGAGACGGCGGCGGGGGTGCTGGACTGCGAGGCGGCCTCGCTCCTGCTCTTCGAAGAGGAAGGGGGGTGCCTTCGCTTCGCCGCCGCCACGGGGTCCGACCCGGTGGCCATCCGGCGCATCCTGGTTCCTCTGGAGGGCAGCATCGCCGGTACGATTTTCAGAGAGAACCGGTTCGTTCGTGTCGATGACGTCAGCAGCGTGGGGGAGCACTTCGACGAGGTGGACCGGCAGGTGGGTTTCCGGACGCGGTCCCTGCTCGGTGTGCCGATGCGCGTCGAAGGCCGGCCCACGGGCGTGCTGGAGGCGCTCAACAAGCGCACGGGCTCTTTCACGGACGCTGACACCGAGGTGCTTACCATCCTCGCCGCGCACGCGGCCATCGCGTTGCGGAACGCCCGGCAGCGTCAGGCTCTGCAACGGGCCTACGACCAGCTGGCCTCGTTCGACCGCCTGAAGTCGGATTTCCTGGCGCTGGCCTCCCACGAGCTGCGCACCCCGCTGGCGGCGATCACCGGGGTGCTGGATCTGCTCCACGCCGAGGTCGAGGGGCCGCTGGCGTCGTTCGTCGAAGATGCCGTAGCCGCTGCCCGGCGCATGCGAGAAGTCATCGACGTGATGGGTTACCTGGAGCGTATCCGAACGGGCGGGCTGGAGGCCTCGCTCCATCCGGTGTGCCTGAACACCTTGCTCGAGCGCATCGACATGGAGATGCAAACGGAGGCGCGGCGGCGGGGGCACCGGATGAAGCTGGACCTGCCGGTGCCGAGCGTTCGCGTGCCGGGCGATGAGGCGATGCTGCAC
>CAZKFR010000105.1:0-8221 GCA_964552015.1 uncultured Rhodothermaceae bacterium
TGTCGAAGATGCGGACGAGCAGGCCGGCGCGGTGCAGCGTGGAGGCGGCAGTCAGGCCGCTGAGGCCGGCACCGATCACGGCGACGGCGGGATGGACGGGGGCGTCAGGCATGGCGGGCGGCGTGCGGTTGCGACAGGGGGAGGAACAGCCAGAGGCCCTGCACCACGAGCAGGTTCGTTACGAGGAAAAAGGTGGCTTCTTCGACGGGCAGGCCAACGGGACGCCAGCCGAGCGTGGTGGCCTCGGCGATGTGCCAGATGCCCAGGCGGATGGCGATGGCGTCGGCGACCCACAGGTAGAGCGTGGGGACGGCCACCGCCAGGAAGAAGAGGCGCCGGTGCCGGAGGAAGGCGTCGCCGGCGAGGAACCACTGGCCTGCCAGGACCGGGGCGGCCCAGGCCAGGATCAGCCCCAGGTAGGTGCCCGGCTCGGTGGTCAGCAGCACCGCGCCGACGACGGCTATGAGCAGCCAGAAGGTGGCGCCGAGGCGGCGGGCGTGGGGGCCGGGGGCCGCGTCGGGCCGGCGGAGGGCGGGGCGCGCCCGCAGGCGCACGAACCACAGCCCGGTGAGCAGCGGCTGGAGGATGAAAAACAGGTATTCCTCGACGGGCACGTAGCCGATCGTCCCCAGCACACGCGCTGCGCCGTACGACCAGATGCCCCGCGCCACGAGGTAATTGTCCCACGGGGTGGTGTAGAGTACGGCCAGGAGGGCCAGCAGGAGCAGCCACGGCCAGGGACGGCGCTCGCCCGGGGCGGCCGCCGGGCGGGGCGGGATGAGGGCCAGCGCCAGCAGCGGCGGCAGGATGAAGACGAGGTGGAACTGGAGGTAGGTCATGGTCAGACGCGCCTTCGGCTCAGATCTTTCAACAGAACGCGGGCGGCATTGCGGCCCGAGGCGCCCATGATGCCGCCGCCGGGGTGGGTGCTCGCGCCGGTCAGGTACAGCCCCTTCAGGTGGGTCCGGTAGCGGGCCATGCCGAGGAACGGGCGGAGCATGAACATCTGGTCGAGGCTCATCTCCAGGTGCATCACGTTGCCCCGGTAGAGGCCCAGCTCGCGCTCGAGGTAGAGCGGGTGCTGAAAGAGCTGGCCGACGACCTTGTCCCGGGTGCCCGGGGCATAGGCTTCGAAGGCCGACAGGATGCGGTCGGCGACGGCCTCGCCGATCTCGTCCCAGTGCCCGGAGCGGAGGGCGTACGGGAAGTACTGGGCCCAGAGCCAGAGCACCTCGCCGCCGGGCGGGGCCAGCGAGGCATCGACGGCGGAGAAGGTCATCGCCACGAGGGGTGGGTCGTGGGCCGGCTCGCCGCGCAGGTAGTCACCGTAGGCGGCGTGGAGCTGGGCGCGGTCGCGGCAGAGGAGCTGAAGGCCGGTGCGGGCCTCGGCCCCCGGGGCGGCCGTGTAGGCGACCGGCTCGCGGAGGGCCAGGCGGAGGATCGCGCCGAAGCCGTTGCCGGTGCGCAGGTGCCGGGCGCCCGGCGGGCGGTGGGCTTTGGGCAGCAGCCGCCCGAACGTTTCCAGGGCGTGGGTGCCCGCCACCACGGCCCGTGCCGTGTACGCCGCGCCCGCTACGCGCACGCCCACGGCCCGGCGGCCCTCGACGAGGATCTGCTCGACCGGCGCCGAGGTGAAGACCGCCCCGCCGTGCGCCTCGATGTGGCGGCGGAGCGCCTGCGTCAGCTCCCCCGAGCCGCCCCGGGGCCGCGCGATGCCGCCCTCGTGATAGAGCGGGTGCCAGAGGAGGAACGGGGCCGTCAGCGGCTCCGTCGGCGGCGGGCCGGACTGCGCCGCCATCCATACGAGCATCGCCTTCAGCTTCTCCTCCCGGAAGTACGCATCGACCACCTCCCCGTAGGGCTTCAGGATCATCGGAAGCGCCTGTTTCCAGTCCGGCGTCGTGCGGCGGAAAACCATCGTGCGGCCCAGCTCGAAGGGACCGGGCACGCACAGGAAGGCGTCCCTGACCGCCTCGGCAAACGGCTTCCAGGCGTCGATGAAACGGCGGTAGGCGATCCCTTCCCCCGGAAACTTTTCCTCCAGGTGGGCCACGGTCCGGTCCACGTCGCGGTAGAGGAACACCGCGTCGCCGTCGGGGAAGGGGGCGAAGAAGAGCGGGTCGAGTTCGAGGTACTCGAGGCCGAAGGCGCCGAGGCCGAGCTCGTCGACGACCGGGGTGAGACGGATGAGGATGTGGGCGCTTCCGCCGAGGTCGAACCGGTAGCCGGGAACGATCTCGCGCGTGGAGACCGCCCCGCCGACCATGTCGCGGCGTTCGAAGACGGCCACGCGGTAGCCGGCCTGCGCCGCGTAGGCGGCCGTGATGAGCGCGTTGTGGCCGGCGCCGACGACCAGGACGTCGTAATCGTGGGGCATGGGTCCAGGCGAAAAGGTGTGGCGCTCCATACCCGCCATCGGGGCAAAGGTTTGATCGCGGACGAAGGCACGTTCGCATCCGGGCGAGCGCCGGTTCCGGAAGCGCGGCGTCCGGAGCGGCGATGCCGGTGCGCGTTCCGAAAAAGACAGGCGTTGCTGCGCTGAAAACGGCCTTTTCAGGACGATCCGGTAGCCGGGTGCCGGGTATGGCAGGGTCTGTGCCGGGGCAGGGGTGAACCGCCCGTATCCCTCAGGCTTGATCCTCCCATGCGACATCCCGGAACCCGTTGCTACCGACCCGCAGCCTGGGTGCTGCTCCTCCTCGTCGCGCTGGCCGGCTGCGACGCGAACGACGAGGCCGCCCGCTGCGAAATCTTTCAGACCTGCGACGTGACGGCGACCCTCAACGTCGCCCTCATCGAGCACCAGACGCGGCCGCCCGCCAACGTGTCCCTGCTGTTCAAGGTGGATACGGCAGACGGGGCGCCCGTGCCGGGCCTGCAACCGGCGAACTTCGACATCTTCGAGAACGAGCAGCTCGTCTCGCGCTTCGAGTCCCGCCAGAGCATCGTGCCGAAGGCGGGGCAGTTCCGGTTCACCGTGGCCCTCCTGCTGGACCTGAGCGGGAGCATCGTCGCCAGCGAGAGTCTGGAGCCGCTCAAGGCGGCGGCCCGGAGCTTCGTCGAAGCGACCCTGTTTGCCCGCGACGATCCCCGCTATGGCGAGATCGAGATGGGCATCTGGTGGTTCGATGGGCAGGCCGAGCTGGTGCCGCTCGTGGGAGTGACGAGCGACCCGGATCTGCTCCTGGCCGGGATCGAAGACATCACAGCTGACCTGCCGAAAGACAACTCGACCAACCTCTACGGCGCCGTCGTGCAGGGCATCGATCAGATCGATCAACGGCTGGAGGTCCTCGTGCGGGAGCAGATCATCGCGGCCGGGACGGTCGTGCTCTTCACCGACGGTACCGACCAGGCCAGCCGGGTACCGCGCTCCGAGGCGATGACGGCCGTGCGGCGTGCCGGGCCGGAAGTGTCGATCTATGCCATCGGCCTCGGGGGGGAGATCGATGAGGCCACCCTGACGGAGATCGGCCGGGACGGCTTCGTGGCCGCCTCCCGTATCGACGACCTGCTGCCCCGTTTCCAGGAGATCGCCGGCTTCATCCGGGACGAGGCCAACAGTTATTACCTGCTCGAGTACTGCTCGCCCAAGCGCAGCGGCGAGCATGAACTCACGGTGCGCGTTACCGATGGGACGGCGGTAGGGCTGCTGGCCACGCGGTTTGAAGCGAACGAGTTCACGGCCGGCTGCACCGTCTCGCAGGTGCTCGCGAAGGTCGGGGGCGACCGGTAACCCATCCTGCGGCGGGTTCGGGCGTACCGCAAGGTCCTGGGGGAGAGGTCCGGGCGTCACGTGCCCGCGCGGGGAGCGTCCCGGTTCATCCGAGCCGGGACGCTGCGCTTGGGGCTTACTGTTCGGCGGCCACGGCGTCGTAGACGATGCCGACCCACACGTCGGGCTGGAGGAAACCGCGGCCCCAGGTGGCATCCAGGTCGGCAGTAGGCCGGGCGGCGATGGCCTCGTCCCGGCTTTTGCCGTCGGCGATGAGGGCCTTCATCCGCGCGTGCACGGTCGCGAGCATCTCCCGGTAGGCCATGAGTTCGGCGCGGTTCGAGAGCGGGCCATGGCCGGGGATGATCTTCGTGTCCTCATTGGTCATCGGCAGCACCCGATCCACGGCGGCGATCATGCCGGCGAGGGTCCCCCCGCTGGAGACGTCGATGAACGGGTACATGCCGTTGAAGTAGGTGTCCCCCATATGGATCACGTTGGCGTGGCGGAAGAGGATGATGGCGTCGCCATCGGTGTGGGCCGGGTCGACGTGGAAGACGTGGATCTCGTCGCCGTTCCAGTGGAAGGTGACGGCGTCGGTGAAGGTGACCACGGGCAGGGCGGCCGGCGGGGCCGGAGGCGTCCGCGAATTGAAGGCTTCGATGAACTGCTCGGTGCTCATGCGGCGCCGTACGTTCTCGTGGGCCACGATCACCGCGCCGGCCTGCCCCATGTTCTCGTTGCCGCCGGTGTGGTCGCCATGCCAGTGGGTGTTGACCACGAACCGGATGGGCTGCTCCGTCTGTGCCGCCACGGCCGCCTTGATCTTGTCCGTCAGCGGGGCGTACTGGTCGTCGATCAGGAAGGCGCCGTCCTCGCCGACCGACAGGCCGATGTTGCCGCCCCGACCGGCGAGCATGAACACGCCTTCGGCCACAGGGATGGTCTGAATCTGCACCTCGTCGAAGTTCGGCTGGGCGAGGGCGGCCGGGGGAGCAAAGCCGAGCAGGATCGCGAGGGGAAGGAGGCGGAGAGCAGCGGTACGCATGGTAGGATCGGGCTGGATGGGAGGGGTGCTGTAGATGGGGGGTACTGTAGAGATGGTAGGTGTTTTTTTCCGCCGGCACAAGGGCGGCAGGCGTTTCGGAGGAGGTCTCCGGTTGTGTGCCAGCGGCCCGTGCATTCCGGCATGAAACTTGTCCGAAAACAGAGAGCCGATGGCTCCGCGACGGACCGCGACGGGCGGCGGCGCGATGTGCCGGTGTTGTGTGAAGCGACGTGTTGGAGGCTGCGCCATGGAGAAGTGCCAACCCATCCGAATGAAATCCCGGCGGACGGCCCATGCATGGGCCCGGGCCGAGCGCCGGCTACGCTGGCTGGCCTGGCGTCTGGGCGACACGCCCAAGTTGCTGCGGGCCACTCTGCAGGACCGTGAGGCGTACCCGCGCCGGGCGGCCTGACCCGAACGAAACGGGCCGCACGAACGACGTCGCGCGGCCCGGGCGAGCAGATGGCCGTCAGGATCAGGCCTCTTCCGGCCATGAGTTCCAGTAGTTGCGGTAGTATTCGATGATGGTATCGCTCGGTCGCACGTGGCGCGAGGGGGTTCCATCCCGGTTCTTTCGGGCTTCGAGCATGCGCTCGATGGCGTTGACGAGCGTCCGGCGAGTGAACGGCTTGGGGACGTACTCGTCGAAGCCCAGTTCGAGCAACTTCTCCCGGCCCAGGTGTTCGGCATAGGCCGTCACGGCGATCACGGGTATGTCCTCATACCCCTCGATATCCCGGATGGAAAGCATGGCGTCGAGCCCCGTGCGGTCCGTGCCCAGGTGGATGTCCATTAGCACCAGGTCGTACCGGGCGCGTCGGGCCATGATGAGCGCCGTCTCCTCGTCGGAAACCATCCGGAGATGGTAGTCCTTGTCCAGCATGTACTGGAAAAGGCGATGCGTGAAGGGGTTGTCCTCCACGATCAGGATCATGGGTTTTTTCTTTTTTCGTGGTTGGCGAGGCATGGGTGAAGTTCTGGTCAATCGGTGCTGGATGGGGGGAAGGTCTTGAAAGGGAAGCTGGATGTCGGTAGGTCTATTTCGGCCAGGGGTAGGGCATCCGGCGTGGGTATCGGCGGGGAGCGGGTGCAGTTAAGCCCGGCGGTACGTTTTCTGTACGGCGGCACCCCGGTCGATGGCATTCGTATATTGGCTCCGTGCGATCGATCGACCGAGGGACCGTGCATGGGTGACGACGTTTTTCAGACTTCGCTGCAGTTCCTCAAGGGGGTGGGGCCGCGCCGCGCCGCCGTGCTCGAGAAGGCCGGTCTGCATACCTTCCACGACCTGCTGCATTTCTACCCCCGCCGCTACCTCGACCGCTCCACCGTCGTCCCCATCCGTCGCCTCGACGACAGCGGGGCGCCGGTGACGGTCGTGGGCACGGTGCGGGCTGCCGGCCTGGTGCCGGGCAAGAACCGCAAGCGGTACGAACTGATCGTGGAGGACGAGAGCGGCGGGCGCCTCACGTGCGTCTGGTTCCAGGGCGTCGGGTGGATCGGCAAGGTGTTCAAGCCCGGCGACCGGGTGGCCTTCCATGGCAAGCCGCAACGCTTCGGTAGCCGCTTCTCGATGACGCATCCCGACTTCGACAAGCTCGACGAGGAGGGGCCGGCGCTCGCCACGGGTCGTATCATCGCCCTCTACCCGGGCGGGGCCGCCTTCCAGAAGGCCGGCCTGACGAGCCGCACCTTCCGCCGCGTCATCTACGGCCTGTTCAAGGAGCACGGGCTGAAGCTGCGCGACCCGTTCCCCGCCTGGCTGCGCGAGGCCTACGACCTGCTCGACGGGCGCGTGGCGCTGCGGGCCATCCATTTCCCGAAGAGCCAGGGGGAGCTGGCCCGCGCCCGCACCCGGCTCAAGTTCGAAGAACTCTTCTACATCCAGCTCATGCTGGCGCTGACACGGCAGTCGCGCGAGGAGGTGGCCGGACTGCGCTTTGGCCCGCCGGGTGCGTTCGTGCACCGGTTCCTTCACGAGGTGCTGCCGTTCGAGTTGACCAACGCGCAGAAAGAGGCCGTACGCCAGATCGTGGCTGACACGCAGAGCGGGCTCCAGATGAACCGCCTCGTTCAGGGGGACGTGGGCAGCGGCAAGACCGTGGTGGCCATTGCCGCGATGCTGCACGCGCTCGACAACGGCTACCAGAGCGCTTTCATGGCGCCGACGGAGATCCTGGCCGAACAGCACTATGCCAACCTCCGCAAGTACCTCGACCCGCTGGGTGTGGAGGTGCGGCTGCTCATCGGCGGGCAGCGCAAGGCCCTGCGCGAGGAGATCCTGGCGGACCTGGCCGAGGGCCGCGCCCACATCGCCGTGGGCACGCACGCCGTCATCCAGGAGGGCGTCGCCTTCCACAACCTGGGCATGGCCATCGTGGACGAGCAGCACCGCTTCGGGGTGATGCAGCGGGCCGAGCTGTTCCGTAAGGGCGAGCGGCCCCACATGCTGCTCATGACCGCCACCCCCATCCCGCGCTCGCTCGCCATGACCCTCTACGGCGACCTCGACGTGACGCTCATCAAGGAGCGCCCTGCCGGCCGCAAGCCCATCCAGACCTGGCTCCGCTCGGAGAAACGCCGGGGCGAGGTGTATGACTTCATCCGCCGGCAGCTCCGCGAGGGGCGGCAGTGCTACGTCGTCTACCCGCTGGTGGAGGAAAGCGAGAAGCTGGATCTGAAGGACGCCGAGTCGGGCTATGAGAAGCTGAAGGCCGAGTTCCGGCCCTACAAGGTGGACCTCATCCACGGGCGCATGTTGCCCTACGAGAAGGACGAGGCCATGGAGCGGTTCAAGCGCGGCGAGACGGACATTCTGGTGGCGACGACGGTCATCGAGGTAGGCGTGGACGTACCCAACGCCACGGTGATGGTCATCGAGCACGCCGAGCGCTTCGGGCTGAGCCAGCTCCACCAGCTGCGTGGCCGCGTCGGGCGTGGCGGCGAGCAGAGCTACTGCATCCTCATGGCCGACTACAAGCGCTCCGCCGAGGCCGAAGCCCGCCTCAACGCCATGGTGCAGACCGACGACGGCTTCGCCATCAGCGAGATGGACCTGAAGCTGCGCGGCGCGGGCGACTTCTTCGGCACGCGCCAGAGCGGCCTGCCCGACCTCAAGATCGCCGACATCACGCAGGACCAGGAGCTCCTGATGCAGGCCCGTGAGGCCGCCTTCGAGCTCGTCCGCCGCGACCCCCACCTGCGCGACCCCGCGCACGCGGACATCCGCGCGCACTACGAGGCCCATTACGCCCCGCTCCGTGACGGTTTCGCCCGCGTGGGGTGAGGCGGTGTGCCCTCGTGCCCGGCGGTGTAGCCGCCCCCTTTACGAGTGACCCGTCGGCCATCCCGGGCTGAAGCCCGCGGCTACGTGGTAGGTGTGGGCCGTCCCTGACGGCTACGGCAGGCTTTGCGCTGGCTACTGAAAGTTTGGATCGGTGTTTGGCGGCAAATAATAT
>CAZKFR010000106.1:0-8170 GCA_964552015.1 uncultured Rhodothermaceae bacterium
CAGCCTGAACCGCCTTGTCCCAGTTGAACGTCGGAGTCGTCTTCGGGGGCGTTTCGCCCGAGCACGAAGTGTCGGTGATCTCGTCGCTGCAGGCGGCGGCGGCCCTGGACCGGAGCCGCTACCGGCCCGTGCCGCTCTACATCGCCAAGGACGGCACCTGGTACACCGGCGCGCATCTGCTGGACATCGAGGCGTACCGGGACCTCGACCGCGTGCGGGCCTCGGCGGTGCCGGTCCGCCTGGACCCGCGGGGCTTCGGCGTACTCGAACTGGTGGAGGACGACGGGCGGCGGTGGCGCCTGCGCCCGCCCCGCCGCCATCGCATCGACGTGATGTTCCTCGGGCTGCACGGCGGTCCGGGTGAGAACGGCGCCCTGCAGGGCCTCTGCGAGACGTTCAACGTGCCCTACACCGGCAGCGGGGTCCTGGGCTCGGCGCTCGGCATGGACAAGGTGCTCTCGAAGCGGCTCTGCCGTGAGGCGGGCATCCCGGTCGTCGACTTCGTGGCCTTCCGTGAGGCCGAGTGGGGCTACCGGGAGGAGGCGTGGCTGGACCGGTGCGAGGCCGCCCTCGGCTACCCGGTCGTCGTCAAGCCCGCGCGGCTCGGCTCCTCCATCGGCATCACGAAGGCGAAGGACCGCGCCGCCCTCGACGCGGCCATCGAGGAGGCGTTCCGGTACGACGACAAGGTGATCGTCGAGCGGGCCGTCACCCGGCTCCGGGAGGTCAACTGTTCCGTCCTCGGCGACCCGGACGAGGCCGTGCCGAGCGTGCTCGAAGAGCCGGTCTCGCGCCAGGAACTGCTCACGTTCCAGGAGAAATACATGCGGGGTGAGGGCGGAGGCGCCAAGGGCCGTCCCCGGCGGCGCGGCGCCAAGCGGGGCGGCGGGCCGGGCGGCATGGCTTCTCTCGACCGCATCATTCCCGCTCCGCTATCGGATGAACGGACCCGGCAGATCCAGGACCTCGCCGTCCGCGTCTTCCGCCTGTTCGAGTGTGCCGGCGTCGCCCGCATCGATTTCCTGCTGGACGAGGCCACCGGACAGGTCTATTTCAACGAGATCAACACCATCCCCGGCTCCTTCTCCTTCTACCTGTGGGAGCCGAGCGGTGTCCCGTTCGACGCGCTCACGCATCGCCTCATCGAGCTGGCGCTGAAGCGGCACCGGGCGGCCAACAGCCGCATTCACACCTACGAGGTCAACCTGCTGGCCGAGCGGAGCCTGGCGGGGTTGAAGGGGGCCAAGGGCGGCTGAGGTTCAGGCGACGGCCAGGAGAAGGGCCCGTGCGATACGGGCGGCGATGCGGGCGTTGTGGACCAGCAGGGCGCGGTTGGCCTGGAGCGACCGCCCCGCCGTCCGCTCCGCCAGACGGGCCAGCAGGAACGGGGTGACGGCGGCCGAGCGCAGCCCCTGCCTCCGGGCCTCGGCGTGGGCTTCCTCGATGGCGGGCTCGATCTCCTCGCGCGGGATCTCGGCCTCTTCCGGGATGGGCACCATCACGAGCGTGGCGCCCGGCAGCCCGAGCGTCTGGCGGGTGTGCACGAGCCGGGCTACCTCCTCCGGCGTGTCACACCGCACGTCGACGGGCAGGCCACTCCGGCGGCTGTAGAACGCCGGCATCTCGTCCGTGCCGTAGCCGACGACCGTGACGCCGCGCGTCTCGAGCACTTCGCGCGTGGCGGGCAGGTCCAGGATGGCCTTCGGGCCGGCGCACACGACCGTCATCGGCGTCTGGGCCAGGGCCTCCAGGTCGGCGCTGACGTCGAAGCTGCCGTGGCCGGGGGGGCCGCTGCCCCGGTGCACCCCCCCGATGCCGCCGGTGGCGAAGACCGGGATGCCGTGGCGGTCGGCGAGCCACATCGTCGCGGCCACGGTGGTGGCGCCGTCGCGCCGGCGGGCCAGGACCACCGGCAGGTCGCGCAGGCTCACCTTGGCCACGTCGCCGGCCGTGGCCAGGTGCCGGATCTGCTCCTCCGACAGGCCGACGACGATGCGCCCGCCCACGATGCCGATGGTACGGGGCGTGGCGCCTTCTGACCGTACGGCTGCCTCCATGGCCAGGGCCGTCTCGACGTTTTCGGGGTAGGGCAGGCCGTGCGCGATGACGGTCGATTCGAGGGCGACGAGCGGTTGCATGGCAACGAGGGCTGGCGAAGCGAGGGCGCGGCGTCAGGGCCGTTCAGGGAGCAAAGGCGTCGGGCCGAGCCGCCGGATCGACCGTTCGGCAGGATACCCGTAACCTGTTCGGTAGTCTTCCATATGTACGTTGCTGTGATGTAAATTGGAGTAATATAATATTAAAAATTTTTGCAATGATTATTGGATTTCTGTGTAATAAGCTCCGTCCTCTCCCCGTAGGGTTTCCTTTACAGAAACGGGGAAGCACGAGGGGGCGGTTGCATACGACCGAACGGGAACTCTGATGGCATCTCATAATAGTCTTTAGTATGCGCAGGACGTTCAAATACCGCCTCTACACATCCAAAAAAGATAAGCACCTGATCGAGCAGATTGAGGTTGCCGCTTCGATCTGGAATCATTCCGTGGCGCTGACTCGGCGGTACTACCGCCTCTACGGAAAACACCTCGGCGCGAACCGGCTGATGAAGCACATCTCCAAACTTCGCCGCCGCAATCCGTACTGGCAGAAGCTCGGCTCGCAGGCCGTGCAGGACGTCATCCAGCGGCTTGATAGAGCATACCAGCGGTTCTTCAAAGGACAGGGTGGACGCCCCGGCTTCAAGAAGCGTCGGAAGTACTCGTCGTTCACCCTGAAGCAGACCGGGTGGAAGTACCTTGGTGGTAACCGGCTCCGTATAGGCCGCCATAACTACAAGTTCTGCTTCTCTCGCCCGATCGAGGGCGAGATCAAAACCGTTACGATCAAGCGTGACCGCTGCGGGGATCTGTGGGTTTGCTTCTCCGTCGTCATTCTCGATGTCGCCCCTTCGGCAGTAGGTTGTAATGGCCACGCCGTGGGACTCGATTTCGGACTGAAGACGTTCCTGACGTCTTCCGATGGAGACAGGTACGAAGCCCCACAGCCCTTCAAGAAGAGCCTTAAGGAGATGGCAAAGCGTCAGCGCAGCCTTTCCCGTAAGCTCCGAGGCTCGAACAACCGCCGCAAAGCCCGTATCCGCGTGGCCAAGCTGCATCGCCGCATCGCAGATCAGCGGCGAGACTGGCATTTCAGGCTGGCCCACAAGATCTGCGACGATGCCGATGTGATCTGCCTCGAAGACCTCTGCCTGAAAGGGATGCAGGCCATGTGGGGCAGGAAGGTTGGTGATCTCGGCTATGGGCAGTTCGTGTCGATCCTTCGGTATGTCGCACAGAAGCGTGGCAAGACCGTGGTGCAGGTGGACCGCTTCTTCGCCAGTAGCAAGACCTGCTCGGACTGCGGAGCCTTGAATCAGACGCTCAGCCTCTCGGATCGGGAATGGCTATGTGTTTCGTGTGGCAGCCTGCATGATCGCGATGTAAACGCGGCGGTAAACATTCGGGACAGGGCCTTGTCCCGTGCCGTAGGCGACATAAGACCGTCTACCGCTGCCGATAGGCGGTCGGCGACGGCTGTCGCTGCTTGATGGCAGAATCTCCCGGATTCATCCGGGGGAGTAGGTCAAGACATTCACCATAGCTCAGCAAGAGGGAGGGTCTGGCTATGAAACAGCACATCTTGAGTCGGGGCGTGTTCCTGGTTCTGATACTGGGGCTGATGGTGCCGGGAGCGGCCCGTTCGTCCGCGTTCGTGACGCCGGGGGACGACGATCCGCAAGAGGCCCTGGCGGCGCTCGAGGCGCAGGCGAACGAGGCCGTTGCGAAGGCCGCCTGGAAGGTCTTCAGCGAGAACCTCGTCGTGGCCCTGCAATCCGACCACGACGGCCTTCGCGAGGCGGCCATGCGGTACGTCATCCAGTACGGCGACCGGGTCGACGTCCGGGCGGCCGTTTTCGACGTAGTGCGTCTCTACCGGGATCATGACAACGACGGCCTGCGACGCATGGCGATCGTCACCCTGGGCCACATGGACAGCGACTGGGCCATTGGCTTCCTCCGGCTCTCGGAGGACTTCGAGCAGGATGGCGCGCTGAAACATACGATCCGCGCGGTCATCGAGCAGCATCGCACGGCGGGAGGGTGAGCCCGCATCGCGATAACGTCCGAAGAGGGGCCCGTGCCGGTGCATGGGCCCCCCGGGTGTCAGGGGCGAGTCAGTTCGCCGGACGGATCGGGATGGAGACCATCGTCCGGTCCCAGCGCATGACGAGGTTCGTGCCGCCCTCGGCTTCCTCGAAGGCGATGGTGAACGCCTCGTACGTCTCCGGGGTGGTGGTGACGGGCACCTCGAAGCGGAGCACGTCGGCCTCCGGGTTGTACCGAAAGGCGCCCCACTGGCCGAGCTCCCGGTTGAGGATGATGGTCCACGTGTCCTGCTCGGGGATCGTGAACAGGGCGTAGGTGCCGGCCGGCAGCCGGTGGCCGGCGATCTCGATGTCGCCCGTGGTGGTCAGTTCGGTGGCCTCGTTGGCGCCGGTGCGCCAGACCTTGCCGTACGGCACCAGTTCCCCGAAGATGACGCGGCCGCGCTTGCGGGGCGACGAATAGGTGACCTTCAGGTAGGTGTCCCCGAGCTTGGTGTGGGCGATCATGGTGGGGCTGGCACGGGGGTCGGGCGGCGGCACCACCTCGCCTTCCTGCGCGCGGACCGACGACGCCATGAAGGCGGACAGCAACAGGATGAGGGTGGAGCTGAGGATCGGCTGGATGCGGTTCATCATGGGGCGCTCGAAGGTTGGGTGAGGGGGAACGTAGGGAAGGAATATAGGGCCAGGGGGCTCAGTCGGAAAGAGGCGTCACGCGGACGTTCTCCAGCACGATGTCCGAGACGTGGGTGAGCCGCCCTTCCTCGAAGAGGGTTTCGTAGTGCTCCACGTCGCCCACGCCCACCGAGTCGGCCTTGTAGTTGTGGTAGTCCGCAAAGCGCACCCCGCCCACGGTGCGCACGTTGTAGGCCTCGCGGAAGCGCGATCCGGTGACGTTGGTGTAGTAGAAATAGGCGAGGTAATCCATGGTGGCGCGGTCCCGGTGGAACCAGTACACGAAGCGGTCCTGGTAGTCCCGCCCGCCGCCTTCGGGGCGGAAGGTGATCTCGACCTCGTGGTAGGGCTCGCCCCGGATCGTGGTGGCGCCGAGGTAGCGTTTCTGTACGGCGGGATCGTTCAGCGGGAAGGGCAACAGGGCGAAGTACACCACCGAGTTGACGTCTTCCTCCATCTTGAGCCGCTCTTTCTCGGTGAGATCCACGCGCCGGCCGTCGACCTCGCGGTAGAGTTCGTCGTTGTTGAGCACCTCGCGGACAGCGCCGGTGGAGTCGGTGTAGAGGCGCTCGTACTGGAAGCGGCCGCCGTCGCGGGTGATGCGGAAGTGCTTGCCGCGGAAGTCGAACTCCACCACGGCGTGGCGCAGGACGTCGCCCCCGTGCGTGGCGATGGCGGCGTCGACGATGGCCTGCGGGTCGGGCGGGCCGCCGGCACAGGCGGCCAGGAGCGCGGCGAGAAGGAGCGGGGTGAGGCGGTGCATGGCGAGGATGGATGCGTGGACGAACACGGCAGCAACGATACGTGCCGCAAGGATACAGGGGTCCGGGAAGCGGCTTCAGAACGACCGCACCTTCTGTCGCCGGAGGCCGAAGCGCCGCCAGAGCAGGAGGAGGAAGACCAGGTAGGCCAGCACGATCCCGGCGACGACGCCGTAGCCGGCCAGGGCGCCGTCGAAGGCGGTAAACGGGAGGTTGATGACGACGAGGAGGGGGAAGCCGAAGGCCAGGGCCAGGCCGCTGCTCAGGACCAGGTCCTGCGCCACGGGGGTGGCCAGCTCGGGGTCGGCCACGCGCACCAGCGCCAGCCCCGAGCTGATGGTGCCCGTCATCTCGCCGTAGATGCCCACGAACCGCTCGAACGGGTAGTCGGCAAAGACGCGCTGGGCGACGTATTTGATGGAAACGTACGTGACGACCGTCCCGACGGCGCACATCAGCAGGATGGGGCCGAGGTAGTTCCACGCGATGCGCAGGCTGATGGCCATGATGGAGGCGGCGATGAGGAAGTCGCACAGCACCCCGGTGATGCGGTGGAGGAAGCCCTCGTCGAGGAGGTGGTCTACGCGGCGGCGGCGCATCAGGCGGCGCAGCCCGAAGGCCAGCAGGTTGGCCAGGATGAAGTGGAACGACCACAGCGTGGGCACCTCGTGGGCCAGCCCGGCGGCCGTCAGCCCGGCGGCCAGCAGCCGCGTCAGGCCGTAGGTGCCCAGGTAGAGGACGGCGATCAGCGCCAGGTGCACCGTCAGCGGCTCGACGGCGCCCGGCATGAACGTCAGGCGGGCGGCCACGGGCGGTTGGTCTTGCACCACGCCCGTGCGCGTGGCGGCGTCGAGCGTGTCAGCCTCGCGCACCAGGGCGGCGTGCCCGCGCCGGATGCCCCGGCGCACCAGGGCGATGCCGGTGAAGTAGGCTACGAGGAAGCCGATGGCCGCCACCGTCAGCCCGATGGCCCCGCCCTCGGGGAAGCCGTAGGCCTCCCACGACTGCCCGATGGTATAGGCGATGCCGGGCCCCATCCCGAAGCCCAGCGGCAGGAGCATCCCGGCCGCCGGCACCAGGTCGGGGTCGACCAGGTAGACCATCCCCAGAATCACCGCCAGCCCGACGAGCGCCTGCAGCAGGAACGTCATGATCTGGATGAACCCCAGGTGGAGCGCCCCCCGCGAAGGTTTCTCCATCCCCCCCTGGAGCCCCACGCCGATGAAGGTGAGGGCCAGCAGGTGGTAGACGTAGACGCCCATCCGCTCGAGCGAGAAATCGAGCCAGCCCAGCAGCTCCGGGCCGAGGACGAGGCCCGCGAACCCGGCGATCAGGTTGGCCGGGATGAGGTAGCGCTGGAAGAAGGCGACGTACCGGCGCAGGGCTACGCCGACGAGGAGCAGCCCGCCCACGACGGCGACGTCGAACATAAACTGGCCGAGGGTCAGGGCGTGCGTCCAGGCGGTCATGCGGCGGCGCTTTCGGTGACGGTGGCGGTGACGTCGGGGCGGAGGCGGGCCAGGGCGTCGAGCCAGGCCAGGGCGCTCCCCGCACCCGTGAAGCCGAGCTGGAGCATCTCGTCGGGGAGGGTGAGCTGGAGCTTGTAGTTCCGCTCGATGTCGGCATAGCGGAGCGCTTCGAGCGGGACGGTGCGGCGCACGCCGGGGCCTTCGAGGCGGAGGGCGTCGTCGTACAGGGTGGCCGTCACGGTGCCGTGGGGTACGAGGTGGGGGAACGTCCGCTCGGTGTGGAGCGCGACCCGGTCGCGGAGCAGGGCGCCGTCGCGGTGCTTTTCGAGCGGGAGGGCGCGGATGCGCTCGTACAGATCGCCGGTGGTGTGGCGAGCACCCGTGCGCTCGTCGACGAGGGTGCTGTCCGGGAGCATGCGGAGGCGGAGGGTGCCGGCGCGGTTGACGACGTGGGTGCCGTCGGGCGAGGACAGGCCGCCGTACGCGCCCGTCTCGGGGTCGCGGTAGAGCAGGCGGTGGAGGCCGGCGGCCGGGCGGTAGGCGCGGCGCGGGCGGCTCTCCGGCGGGAAGACGGCGTCGTCGTGCGCGGCGATGGGCGCCCGGAGCCGCGCCAGCGCCTCGTCCAGCGGCGTCGCCCGGTCGAAGGTGAGCGGGGGCAGGACCTCGACGAACAGACGGGCCGGGCGCGGGTAGTCGGCCCAGCGGGGCCAGCCCAGGTACGAGCCGTGCGTGCGGACGGGGTAGACGGGCACGCCGCAGCGGACGAACAGCTTGGCCGTCGCCTCGATCCACGGCATCGGCCGGCCGGTCCAGCGCTGCCCGCCCTCGGGGTAGATGACCACCTGCCGCCCGGCCTCGAGGAGCCGGTAGACGCCCCGGATGAGGGCCGGCTCGGCCAGCCGCTTCTGCGTCGGTAGCAGCCCGATGCGCCGAAACGCCCAGGTGGCCAGCCCGCCCCGGAACCGCTCGCGCGTCATCACCCCGGCCGTGCACTGCCCGAACCGGGTGAAGGCGTTCAGCACGAACGCATCGAGCATGTTCGAGTGGTTGCCGTAGAAAAAGCACGGCCCGCGCGCCGGCAGGGCCTCCGGGTTGACGAGCACCGGCCGCCACAGCGC
>CAZKFR010000107.1:0-1643 GCA_964552015.1 uncultured Rhodothermaceae bacterium
GGGCGCTCTGCTCCGCGTAGCGTACGCTGCGCCGCTCGTTCTCCCAGGCCGTGCGACGCTCTTCGAGGGCTGCGTTGTAGAGCCTCCGGTGCGTCTCCAGCATTTCGGAGAGCACCGCTGCCTGAGCGCGGTTGGGGTAGAGACGGTATTTAAAGGCCTTGCGCATAACACAATGTAGTATGAGCCTACGACAACAGCGTGTCACCATGCGGCGCGTACGCGCCGCTAACAAGGGCCGATTCCCCCGTCAGCTAAAGCAGACGGTCCCCTCGGCTCGCAGCCCTCAACATTAATTATGGCGGCGCCCGGTGGCAAATCTGGTCATTCCGCAGGCTATCACCATCCCAGATCGTGTGCGACCTCTTTGCGGAGCCACGCGCGGGCGGCGATCCAGGCGCGATGGACGGTCTTGAGCGAGAGCCCCATGATCTCGGCGGTTTCTTCGAGGGTGAGCCCGCTGAAAAAGCGGTATTGCACGACCTCGCTTCCGCGCTCATTCACGGCGGCGAGACGGTCGAGCGCGTCGTCGAGGGCGAGGATTTCATCGGCCTCGGTGTCGGAGAGGAACGGAAGGGCCTCTTCGAGCGGGATCGGGGACTGGCCGCCGCCGCGCTTGAGGCGCTTCCGGGCGCGGGCGTAGTCGATCAGCACGCGGCGCATCGTCCGGCCGGCCACCCCGAGAAACTGCGTGCGGTGCGTGGCCGGCAGATTTTCCTGCCTGGCCAGCCGGAGATATACCTCATTGACCAGCGCGGTAGGGTTGAGCGTGTGTCCGGCGCGTTCGTTCCGGAGCTGATGGCGCGCCATCGAACGGAGTTCGTCGTACAGCAGCGGCATCAGATGCTCCAGGGCCTCGCTCTCTCCTGCTTCCATCCGGCGGAGCCACTGCGTGACTTCTCCCGCCCTGCTCATGCCTTGTTCGTCATGTCCCATGTTTTACTTCTTACTTCCTCCGAACAAAATAACATACGCCTATTTAGGCTCATTTTACAGCGATCCCCCATTATTTTCCGGCAACATGTCCAGAAGAGCCGCACAGCGTCGCCATTTCTATCAGACCACTTCGGCTTCGTTAGCAGTCTTGCCGATCCATTATCGTTTATCATGAATCCAGGAACGAAACCATGAAATCGAAACTCGCTACGCTCTGCCTGCTGGTGCTCCTGACGGCTCCCGGGTGGGCCGTTGCGCAACCCGTCACCAAAGTGGACTCGCTCCGATGGGCGATGATGCTGTGGGAGAAGACGGGCGACGCCAAAATCGGCGAACTCGTCGACTCCCTCTACCTGTGCCTCGAGACGGAGTTGGACGACGGCAGCGGCGTCAACGTCGAGATCGGCGACGGCGAAGGGCTGTCGGTGACGCCGTCCTATGACGGGGAAGTCTACATCCCCGGCCGCGGCTTCACGCACGTGTGGAAGGGGCGCAACGTGACCGGGACGCAACCCTTCGACGTGGCCATCGTGGATGTGGTGGAAGGCAATGATCCCGTGGACGATGTGGGGGCCGGCCTCAACATTGGCGTCCATTTCCCCGGTCTCGATCACAGCGGCTTCCGCATCGTGATCTCGCTCGAAGAAGAGGTGGTCGCCGACACCACCATCGCCGATCCGGGGCCGTCGGACCCTCCCTTCCCGTTCCCC
>CAZKFR010000107.1:1743-8117 GCA_964552015.1 uncultured Rhodothermaceae bacterium
GCCATGACGCCCGTGCTGGGCTTCACGTACCAGCTCACGATCCCGCTGGAGATATGGATCAAGGGCTCCGACAAGCCCGTGCTGGGCGACCGGATCGCGGTGGTGCCGCAGAACCAGAGCGGTGTGCCGGACTTCATCACCGGCATGACGATCATCCCCCGCAACCTGATGGAGTCGAAGATCATCTCGGCTTCGCTGATAAAGTACGGTCTGGAGCATTTTCCGAACCCGCAGAGTGACGCCGTGCAGGATGCGTCGCTGGATACGCTGGATTTCTTCAAAATCGGTTCGAGCGGCCTCGACGACGTCCGGACGGCCCTGGAGGAAGGCACCACCGGCGTATGGACGGACCTGCGGCCGCTCGCGCTTCGGGAGGGCGAAACGCTCGACTGGAGCCTCGGAGGCACCATCAGCACGGCGTCGCTCGATACCCTCTGGCGTTTCAGCACGAGGCAGGCCGGCGCGAAGACCTTCTTCGGGTTCGAAGCCGACCCCGCGACCGGCTGGACCGACTTCAACCTTCAGATCGTACGGAACGGCAACGTCCTGCGGGAACGGACCGTGCCCAACGGCTTCGAGCTCGGCGTCACCGGTCTGACGCTCGACGGCTTCGGCATGGCCACGGTGGACAATCAGGGATGGGACGGTTTCCTTATCGCCGTGCTTCGCAACGGCGCCGAAGCGGAGATCCGGGTGGTGCCCCAAGGCGGCACGGCGTTCTCCGACATCCGGCTCAACGAGTTGCGGCTCGATGCCTCCAGCCCCTTCGGCGACATGGAGGTGGCCTATGAGGAGATCAAGTGGACCGTCGTCGGGGCCGTGGGGCCGCACGCGCGGGCGGCGACGGAGGCCCGCCTGACGTCGCCCGTCACCCGGGTGGCCGAGCCGCCCCGGCTGCAGGGCAACTACCCCGAGCCGTTCAACCCCGTCACCACGATCCGCTATGCGCTGCCCGAAGCGGCGCACGTGCGCCTGGAGGTCTTCGACCTGACGGGCCGCCGCGTGGCGCTGCTCGTCGACGGGGAGCGCACGGCCGGGCAATACGCCGCGCAGTTCGATGCTTCGCGCCTGGCCAGCGGCATGTACCTCTACCGCCTGCGCGCCGGGGCGACGGTGCAAACGCGGACGATGATGCTTTTGAAGTGATCCGCTCCGAAGCCGCATCGAATGGATACGGGCTTCGTGCCCGGACCCCCGATCTTCTCCGGAAAGGTCGGGGGTCTTCGTATCTTAACACGACACCGGAAACGTAATGCGCGGGCGGGGGTTTGCCAGAGGCAGGCGGGCCGGACCGCTCGCGCACCCCACCCTGCTGACCTTTTCTGTTTTGCTCGCATGGCCACCACCCTCCTCCGCGACCCCGATGTGACGCTCGAACTGGCCCTCGAACACGGCCTCACCGAGGAAGAGTACGGCTGGATCCTCGAACGGCTGGGGCGTACGCCCACCTTCGTCGAACTCGGCATCTATTCCGTGATGTGGAGCGAGCATTGCTCGTACAAGAACTCCATCGCGGTGCTGAAGACGCTCCCGCGCGAGGGGGGCGCCCTGCTCGTGGGGGCGGGCGAGGAGAACGCCGGCCTGGTCGACATCGGGGATGGGCTGGCGGTCGCGTTCAAGATCGAGAGCCACAACCACCCCTCGGCCGTCGAGCCGTACCAGGGCGCGGCCACGGGCGTTGGCGGCATCCAGCGCGACATCTTCACCATGGGCGCCCGGCCCATCGCCTCGCTCAACTCGCTCCGCTTCGGCTCGCTGGACAGCCCCCGCGTGCGCTACCTCGTCGACGGCGTCGTGCGCGGCATCGGCGACTACGGCAATGCCTTCGGCGTGCCCACCGTGGCCGGCGAGGTCTACTTCGATCCCGCCTACGAGGGCAACCCGCTCGTCAACGCCATGAGCGTGGGGGTCGTGAAGGTGGGGCAGACGGCCTCGGCCATCGCCACGGGCGTCGGCAACCCGGTCTACATCGTCGGCTCGGCCACCGGGCGCGACGGCATCCACGGCGCCACCTTCGCCTCGGAGGAGATCTCCGAAGCGAGCGAGGCCAAACGTCCCAGCGTGCAGGTGGGCGACCCCTTCACCGAAAAGCTCCTCCTCGAAGCCACGCTCGAAGTCATCCGGGCCGGGGTGGTCGTCGGCATCCAGGACATGGGCGCCGCCGGGCTGACGTGCTCCTCGTGCGAGATGAGCGCCAAAGGCGGCTGCGGCATGGTGCTCCACGCCGACCGTGTGCCCATGCGCGAGGAAGGCATGACGCCCTACGAGGTGATGCTCTCCGAGAGCCAGGAGCGGATGCTCATCGTCTGCCAGAAAGGGAAGGAGGCGGAGCTGGAGGCCATCTTCGCGAAGTGGGACCTCCACGCCGTGCAGATCGGCGAGGTCACCGGCGACGGACGCGTGAAGGTGTACTGGCACGGCGAGCTGGTGGCCGACGTGCCTGCCGAGCACCTGGTCCTCGGCGGCGGTGCCCCGGTCTACTACCGCGAGACGCGCCGCCCCGCCTACCTCGACGAGACCGCCGCCTTCGACGTCGCCACGGTGCCGGATGTGGTCCCCGACGCGGCCGGCGACGTGCTCCTGCGCCTGCTCGGCGCGCCCAACATCGCCTCGAAGCGGTGGGTGTTCGAGCAGTACGATTACATGGTGCGCACCAACACCGTCGCCGGGCCGGGGCCCACCGACGCCGCCGTCATCCGCCTCAAGGGCACCCGGAAGGGGCTGGCCGTCAAGACCGACTGCAACGGGCGCTACGTCTACCTGAACCCCCGGCGCGGCGGGCAGATCGCCGTGGCCGAGGCGGCCCGCAACGTCGTCTGCGCCGGCGGCAAGCCGCTCGCCATCACCAACTGCCTCAACTTCGGCAACCCGTACAAGCCGGAGGTCTACTGGGTCTTCAAGGAGGCCGTCGGCGGGATGGGCGATGCCTGCCGGGTCTTCGACACGCCCGTCACGGGCGGCAACGTGTCCTTCTACAACGAGAACCCGAACGGCGCCGTCTTTCCGACGCCCACCATCGGGATGCTCGGCCTGGTGGAAGACGTGGCGGCGCACACCACCACCGCCGCCCTGAAGGCCGCGGGCGATGTCGCCTTCCTGCTCACCCCGGCCGCCTGGACGCACCGCGACGACCTGGGCGGGTCGGAGTACCTGGCCTATATCCACGGTCACACCGCCGGCGATGCCCCGCATCTGGATCTGCAGGAGGAAAAAGCCGTACAGGAGGCGATGCTGGCGCTCATCCGCGCCGGGCTCGTCCGCAGCGCGCACGACGTCTCGGACGGCGGGCTGGCCGTCTGCCTGGCCGAGAGCGTGATCTTCTCGGACGGCCTCGGCCTGCGGGTGGACATCGCCGCCCCCGGCCTGCGCCGCGACGCCGTCCTCTTCGGCGAGGCCCAGTCGCGCATCGTCTTCACGGTGGCGCCGGACTGCCTGGCCGACGTGGAGGCGCTGCTCGAAGGGCGTCCCGTGCAGGCCACCCGCCTGGGCGAGGTGACCGCCACCGGCCGCCTGTCACTCACGCTCGACGGCACGACCATCCTCGACCTGGACCGCGCGCAGATGGCCGATCCTTACGAAAATGCCCTGCCGGCCCGCATGCAGGCCCTCATCCGCGAAACCTGACGTGTAACACCGGGCCGCGTTCGGCAACCAAGACGGACGTTTTACCCCAATCAGACAGGAGAGTAACCATGGCACAGGACGCGAAATATGTGACGCTGACCGATAGTAACTTCGAACAGGAAGTGTTGAAGAGCGACGTACCCGTGCTCGTCGACTTCTGGGCTGCCTGGTGCGGGCCGTGCCGCGTCATCGCGCCGGTGATCGACGAACTCGCCGAGGAGTTCGAGGGCCGCGCCAAAGTCGCTAAGATGGACGTGGACCATAACCCGCAGACGCCCATGGCCTACGGCATCCGCTCGATCCCCACGCTGCTGTTCTTCAAGGACGGGCAGGTGGTCGATCAGATGATCGGCGGGTCGCCGTCGATGAAGAAAGCCCTGGCGGCCAAACTCGAAGCCCTGACCGCGCAGGCGACGGCCTGAGGGTTCTTCCAGGGGCGAAACCCGCCCCGACGGTCTGTGCCCGGAGGGTCGGGGCCCGCGCCTCGCCCTCCGGGCTTTTTTGACGTGAACGAAGGACATTTTCGATACATCATGGCTGGAAATCCTACCGAACAGACACCCGAGCTGTCCGCGTTCGAGCACCTCGATTTTACGGAGGCCGAACACCATCACGTGGTCATCATCGGCACGGGGCCGGCGGGGCTGACGGCGGCGCTGTATACGGCGCGCGCCGGGCTGGCGCCGGTCGTCTACCAGGGGCCGGAACCGGGCGGACAGCTCACCACGACCACCGAGGTCGAGAACTACCCGGGCTTCCCCGAGGGCATCATGGGGCCGGAGCTGATGCAGCGCTTCGAGCAGCAGGCCGCTCGCTTCGGCGCCGAGCTGCGGTGGGGGCTCATCACGGCCGTCGACTTCTCCCGGCGGCCCTTCCGCCTGATCGCCGACGAGACGACCCCGCTCCTGGCCGATGCCGTCATCATCGCCACCGGCGCCTCGGCCAAATACCTGGGGCTGCCCAACGAGAAACGTCTGCTTGGTCGCGGCGTCTCGGCCTGCGCCACGTGCGACGGCGCCTTCTTCCGGGGTGAGGAGGTGGCGGTCGTCGGCGGCGGCGATACGGCCATGGAGGAGGCCCTCTTCCTGACCCGCTTCGCCACGCGCGTCTACGTCATTCATCGCCGGGATGAACTCCGGGCCTCGAAGATCATGCAGGAGCGGGCCTTCAAGAACGACAAGATCACGTTCATCTGGAACACCGTCGTTACCGACGTGCTCGGCGAGAACGAGGTCGAGGGGCTGGCGCTGATGAATACGCAGACGGGCGAGACGTCCACGCTGCCGGTGAAGGGGTTGTTCGTGGCGATCGGGCACAAGCCGAACACGGAGATCTTCCGGGGCTGGCTGGACATGGATGATCTCGGCTACATCCGCACGAAGCCGGGGACGTCCCACACGAACATTCCCGGCATCTTTGCCAGCGGCGACGCACAGGACCACGTCTACCGCCAGGCCGTCACGGCCGCCGGCACCGGATGCATGGCCGCCATCGACGCCGAACGGTTCCTGGCCGCCGAGGCCCACGCGGAGGCCGAGGCCGCCCGGGCGACCTCCTGACCCCACGTGCCATGCCCGACACCCTGCTGGTTTCCCATCGCGACGGCGTCTGCACGCTGACCCTCAACCGGCCGGCGGTGCGCAACGCCGTCGATGCCGCCACCATGATCCGGCTCCGCGAGGAGATCGAAGCGCGGGCCGAGGACGGAACGCGGGTGATCGTGATCACGGGGGCGGACGGGGCCTTCTCCAGCGGAGCCGACCTGCGCGCAGCCCTCGAAGCGAACGCCACGGCCGACGACGCCTACCGCATCCTGACCGACGCGTACGCGCCGGCGCTCCGGGCCGTTCGCAACAGCCCCTGGCCCGTGCTGGCTGCCATCGACGGGCCGGCGGCCGGCATCGGGCTGGACCTGGCGCTGGCGTGCGATCTGCGCCTGGCCTCGACGCGGGCCACGCTGGCCGAGCTGTTCATCCGCGTGGGACTCATCCCCGACGGCGGAGGCACGTACACGCTCCAGCGGCTGGTGGGCACCGGCCGGGCGATGGAGATGATCCTCACCGGCGAGCCCGTGACGGCCGAGGCGGCGCTGGCGATGGGGCTGGTCAACCGGGTGTGGCCCGTCGAGGGGTTCATGGACGCGGTGCAGACCTTCGCGGCGACGATCGCCCGGCAGGCGCCGCTGGCCCTGCGCCGCGCCCGCCGCGCCGTGCTCGACGCCCAGACGGGTACGTTCGACGACGCCCTGGCCCGCGAGGCCGCGCACCAGCGGGCCCTGCTCGCCAGCGAGGACGGCTTCGAGGGCTTCCGCGCCTTCCTCGAAAAACGCCCGCCCCGCTGGAAGGGGCGGTGAGCGGCCTCCATCCTGTGCGCCGGCCTTCGCATTCGTACGCCTCCATCCGAGAAAGGCGTGAACGGGAAGGGGGCCCGGATGCCGCGATGACGGAGGGATGCGCGCCACCCACATCCCTCCACCCTGCGCCTCCTGGCCGGCTGGTGGCGAGCCTCGGTGCGCAATGGGTGCGGCAAACCCCACCCTCACGGGCGGAGGCGGTGCGCCGCCGGCACAGGGCGGGGCCTCCCACCGGCTCTATGGCCGAAACCCCGCATGGCGCTCCGGGCAAGGCCCGTGCTACGGCCGGGAGAATATCACCGTGTCACCTGTGCTTCTGGCGGCGCCTCGGTTGTACCTGCGGGCGACGGAGCGGTTTCTGTGCCCGTGTGCACCCGCCCCGGAGGGCGGATGCGAC
>CAZKFR010000108.1:0-7987 GCA_964552015.1 uncultured Rhodothermaceae bacterium
TCGCCATCCAGGAGCATTTCCGGCGCACGGGGCGCGTCCTGCCCGTGATGGTCTCCGGCACCATCGTCGACCAGAGCGGGCGGACGCTCTCGGGGCAGACGCCCGAGGCCTTCTGGATCTCCATCGCGCACGCGCCGAACCTGCTCTCGGTGGGCCTCAACTGCGCCCTCGGCTCGGCCCAGATGCGGCCCTTCCTCGAAGAGCTCGCCGGCGTGGCGACGGTCTTCACCAGCCTCTACCCGAACGCCGGCCTGCCGAACGAATTCGGCGGCTACGACGAGACGCCGGAGTTCATGGCCGCGCAGATCGACGCCTACGCCCGCGACGGCTTCCTCAACCTCGTCGGCGGCTGCTGCGGCACCACGCCCGAGCACATCCGCGCCCTGGCCGAGGTGGCCGCCCGGCACGCGCCGCGCCAGGTGCCCGAGCGCCCCCGTACCCTCCGCCTCGCCGGCCTCGAACCGCTCGTCTTCCGCCCCGGCCTCAACTTCGTCAACATCGGCGAGCGGACGAACGTCACCGGCTCGCGGCGCTTCGCCCGCCTCATCCGCGAGGAGAACTACGAGGAAGCCGTGTCGGTGGCCCGCCAGCAGGTCGAGAACGGCGCGCAGCTGATCGACGTGAACATGGACGAGGGCATGCTCGACGGCGCCGCCGCTATGACCCGCTTCCTCAACCTGATCGCCGCCGAGCCCGACGTCGCCCGCGTGCCCGTGGTCATCGACTCGTCGAAGTGGGAGGTCATCGAGGCCGGGCTGAAGTGTGTGCAGGGCAAGGCCGTGGTCAACTCCATCAGCCTCAAGGAAGGCGAAGACGTGTTCCTCGAACACGCCCGGAAGGCGCGGATGTACGGCGCCGCCGTCATCGTGATGGCCTTCGACGAACAGGGGCAGGCGGACACCCTGGAGCGCCGCATCGCCGTGTGCGAACGCGCCTACCGCCTCCTCACCGAACAGGCCGGCTTCCCGCCCGAAGACATCATCTTCGACCCCAACATCTTCGCCGTCGCCACCGGCATCCCGGAGCACAACCGGTACGCGCTCGACTTCCTCGAAGCCACCCGGTGGATCAAGGCGAACCTGCCGCACGCCCGCGTCTCCGGCGGCGTCTCGAACCTGTCGTTCTCGTTCCGGGGCAACGACCGCGTGCGCGAAGCCATGCACACGTGCTTCCTCTACCACGCCATCCAGGCGGGGATGGACATGGGGATCGTCAACGCCGGGCAGATCGCCGTGTACGAGGAGATCGAGCCCGAGCTGCGCGCGCGCATCGAGGACGTGCTCTTCGACCGGCGGCCCGACGCCACCGAGCGCCTGGTGGCCTACGCCGAAGGGCTCAAAGAGAAGGGCGGGGCGACGGCCGAGCGCGACGAGGCCTGGCGGCAGGCGCCCGTCGAGGAGCGCCTCCGGCACGCGCTCGTCAAGGGCATCACCGACTACATCGAGGCGGACGTGGAGGAGGCACGGCAGGAGTACCCGTCGCCGCTCGACGTCATCGAAGGGCCGCTGATGGACGGGATGAACGTCGTCGGCGACCTCTTCGGGGCGGGCAAGATGTTTCTCCCGCAGGTGGTCAAGAGCGCCCGCGTGATGAAGAAGGCCGTGGCGTACCTGACCCCGTACATCGAGGCCGAGAAGGCCCGCCGGGCCGACGAGCGCCCGCGTGCGAAGATGCTCCTGGCCACCGTCAAGGGCGACGTGCACGACATCGGCAAGAACATCGTCGGGGTGGTGCTCGGGTGCAACAACTACGAGGTGATCGACCTGGGCGTGATGGTGCCGGCGGACCGCATCCTGGCCGAGGCCCGCGCGCACGGCGCCGACCTGATCGGGCTGAGCGGGCTCATCACCCCGTCGCTCGACGAGATGGTGCACGTGGCGAAGGAGATGACGCGCGAGGGCTTCACGGTGCCGCTCCTCATCGGCGGTGCGACGACCTCGAAGGTGCACACGGCCGTGAAGATCGCCCCGCACTACGCCGGGCCGGTCGTCCACGTGCTCGACGCCTCGCGGGCCGTCTCGGTAGTGAGCCGCCTCACCTCGGACGACGCCCGCGACGCCTTCATGGCCGAGGTGGCGGCCGACTACGAGAAGGTGCGCCAGGCCCACGCCCGCCGCACCGACCGGACGGTCTACCTGTCGCTGGCCGAGGCCCGCGCCAACGCCTTCACCTCCGACTGGGAGGCCGTGCCCATCACCACGCCCCACCGCCTGGGCGTCACCGTCCTCCGCAACTTTCCCCTGGAGAAGCTCCGCCGGTACATCGACTGGACGCCCTTCTTCCAGGCCTGGGAGCTGCGTGGCAAGTACCCGGCGATCCTCGACGACCCCGAGAAAGGCCCGGTGGCCCGCAAGCTCTTCGAGGACGCCAACGCCCTGCTCGACGAGCTCATCGCCGGCAGCCTCCTGACGGCGCACGGCGTCTTCGGCCTCTTCCCCGCCTCGGTCGTCGGGGACGACATCGAGGTCTACACCGGCGAGGATCGCACCGAGGTGGCCGCCGTGCTCCACACGCTCCGCCAGCAGGCCACCAAGACGCCGGGCCGTCCCAACCGCGCTCTGGCCGACTACGTGGCCCCGAAGGCGAGCGGCGTGCCCGATTACGTGGGCGCCTTCGCCGTCACCGCCGGCCACGGCGTCGACGCCCTGGTGGCCCGGTATGAGGCCGAGCACGACGACTACCGCGCCATCCTCGTCAAGGCCCTGGCCGACCGGCTGGCCGAGGCCTTCGCCGAGCACCTGCACGAGCGCGTTCGCAAGGTGTACTGGGGCTACGCGCCGGACGAGGCCCTCACCAACGAGGACCTGATCGCCGAGCGCTACCGGGGCATCCGCCCCGCCCCCGGCTACCCCGCCCAGCCGGACCACACCGAGAAGCGCATCCTCTGGGACCTGCTCGACGCCGAGGCGAACACCGGCATCACCCTCACCGAAAGCCTGGCGATGATGCCCGCCGCCTCCGTCTGCGGCCTCTACCTGGCCCACCCCGAGGCGGCCTACTTCAACGTCGGCCAGCTCGGCCGCGACCAGATCGAGGACTACGCCCGCCGCAAGGGAATGCCCGTCGCGGAGGTGGAACGCTGGCTGGCCCCCCGCCTCAACTATGCGCCCGCGCACGAGCAGGAAACGGCCGGGTAAACGCCCTCAAAAGCGAAGGGGACGTGCCACCGCAGCGACGCGTCCCCCTGAAACCGGCAGGTCGAGCCGGAGCGACGCCACCGCGTCCCCCTCGGCCCGACGGCCCTCACTCGACCACGAACGTGACCTTCGCGTTCACGCGGTACTTCACCACACGGTCGTTTTCCACGAGGGCCTGCGTGCTCTCCACGTACACGCTCCGAATGTTGCGTACACTCTTCGCCGCTTCGGTGACGGCCGCCTGGATGGCCGCCTCCATGGATTCACCCTCGGCAATGACCTCGATAACTTTGGCTATAGACATGATATCCTCACGGATTTATGGAATGACGATGCATCTTCGGCGACCCTGGGCCGCCCACCCCGGTTGCAGGCTCCCGTCGCAGGGATGCAGGCACGGGGCTCCCGCTCAGTAGGCGACAGCCCGGGGCAGTTCCTTGGCCTGGGCAATCCAGGCTTCTACCTGGGAGAGCGACGGCACCTGGCGCGTCAGCTTCTTCTCTTCGTTGATCTCGACGAGTTTGGCGTGCAGGTTGGCCGCATTGCGACGGGCCAGCTCCGCCACGGTATCCACGCCGGCCGCCTCCAGCAGTTCGGCATACTCGCTGCCCACACCCTTCAGGCGCATCAGATCGGCCTGGTTGACGAAGCGTAAGATCCGGCTGCTATCGATGCCGGTGGCCTCGGCCAGCTCTTTCCTTCCCTGCGGCGTGCTGCCGCGCTCCAGCAGGTTCTCGACCGACGTCACGCCCGCCTGTTTGAGTTTCTCCGCCAGCACCTCGCCGATGCCTTCGATGGTGGTCAACTTGGCCATGGTAATCTCCTTGTGTTGGTTGATACGAGAGATGAATGGGACCGGAACAGGTCCGTGGTTGCAGGCTATCTCATGACCCGCTGGCCATGACCGCGGTCTTCGGTTTCGTCGTGTGCTTCCGGGCTTGCGCGCGGTGCTTCGTCGTCTTTGAGAATTGCCCCGTCGGTAGGCACCGGCCCCGGAACATATGCTGGAAGAATAGGCATTTTACCCAACATGTGCAACCTGCCCCCCCGAGACATCAAGCCCCGGGGGACGGCGTGCTTCCGGCTCGCCGGAACCCGACCGCCCGCACTTCGTGCAGAACGTCAGATAGATCCCTCCCCCCTGCTGACCTTCAGACCATGACCACACCGCATCATCCCGACGAGCACCGAGGCGCCGGAGCCTCTCCGGAGGAAGACACCCCATCCACCGATCCGGTGGAAGAAGCGTCGGAGGAGTCGTTTCCGGCCAGCGACCCGCCGGCCTGGACCGGCACCACGGCCCTGCCGGACGGCCTGGACGAAGACGAGGTACCGGGCGGCGCCTCATGACCCCACTCCGGCCATGCGCCGGAGGTCAGCCTCGGCGGCCATGTAACCGAAAGCAGGCCAGTAGCCGGTGGCCAGCACCCGCTCGAAGATCGCGCGGGCGCGCTCCGGCTGCCCGTTGTACAGGTACCAGTTGCCCACGCCGTAGCCCTGCGTGGCGAAGGTGAGGTCGGCATCCCCTTCGTCGGTCACCTCCAGCAGCGCCTCCGGCGGCAGGAGGCCCTTGTACATGAGCAGCCGCCGGTGGTAGGCGTGGTTCTCGAGCAGCGCCATGTCTTCGGTGATGGGCTCCAGGACGGCGGCGGCCTCGTCGGTGCGCCCCAGGCGGCGGAGGGTCATGTAGAGCCAGTCGGCCGTGGCCACGTACATGTCATCGTTGGTGGCGGCGGCCAGGCAACGCCGGTAGGCGTCGAGGGCCTGCTCGAAGTCGCCGCGCAGGTAGTGGGCCAGGCCGAGGTGGTAGTAGATGTTCGTGTGGAGGGTGCTGGTGGGGATGCCGGCGGCGTTGGGCTGGCCGTCCGGCTCCACCTCGTCCGGGGTGCCCTCGATGAGGCGGGTGGCATGCGAGAGGTCGGCCACGGCACGGTCGAAGTCGCGGATGGAGAGGTAGCGGTGCCCGCGGTGACGGTAGAGGCGCGGGTCGTCCGGGTACTTCGCGATGCCCTCCGAGAAGATGTCGATGGCCTCCCGGTAGCGCCACAGGTAGGCGGTGCGGCGGCCGAGCCAGATGAGGTTCTCCACGTCGTCCGGGTCGGCCTCGTAGCGGGCGCGGGCCTCGGCGAGGGCGGCTTCGAGGGCGGCCTGCTGCTCGGGGGCGCGGTCGGGCACGTAGAGCGGTTCGCCCAGCAGCGAGATGGCTTCGGGCGCGGGCGCCTCGGGCGGGGCTTCCGGACGGGGTTCGCAGGCGGCAATCACAACCAGGAGCAGGCACAGGCAGACGGTACGCATGACGGGCAGGATGGGATGAGACGGACCGGGACGCCCCATGCTACACCACGCCGCCGACGGGTGCAAGGCATCACCCGCCCGTCGGGTCGCCCGCCTGGGTGCGGCTGTCGATGGTGCAGACGGTATGGATGCCGCCGCGCACGTTGTAATCCGTGGTGAGCACCAGGTAGTGCGGGTCCTCGAGGTGGCGCATCAGGTCCTCGTACATGATCGCCGTGATGTCTTCCTGCGCCGCCCCGATGTTGCGCCACGAGAGCAGATAATACTTCAGGCTCTTGAGCTCGAGGATCCAGCTGCCCGGCTCATACTCGATGCGGACGATGCCGTAGTCCGGCAGGCCCGAGAACGGGCAGAGGGCGGAGAACTCGCCGGGTTCGGTTTCGTAGACGACCACCTGCCGCGCCGCGTGCTCGTAGGGCAGCCGGTGGATCTCCTGCTGCCGCGTCTCCGGCGGCAGAAACAGCCCGAACCGCCCCTCGGGACGGATGCCGTACCGCGCCATGTGTTCGAGTGAGCGGCGCGTGTGCTCGAGCGCCTGTGCCTGTAACGCCTCGAGTTGTTCGTTCAGGTCGCGTTCCCCCGTGCCCATGGATCTTTCTGCCTGCGGTGATCGGTAAAAAACGGGGCTCTAACCCGTCCCGCCCCCTTGAAGTTCGTCCCCTCTCATCGAATCCCTCCCGTGTTCATGTCGGAAACCCAGCATCGGCCGGCCCTCGTCCTCTTCTCCGGCGGCCAGGACTCGACCACCTGCCTGTTCTGGGCCAGGAAGCACTTCGCCCGAGTGGAGGCCCTCGGGTTCGACTACGGGCAGAAGCACCGCGTGGAGCTGGAGCAGGCCCGCCTCATTGCCGAACGGGCGGACGTGCCGTTCACGGTCGTCGACCTGCGGGGGATGCTCCACGGCTCGGCGCTAACCGAGCACGACAAGGACGTTGCGGCCCGGCACGAGCGCAACCCCGACCTGCCGGCGGCCTTCGTCCCCGGCCGCAACGCCGTCTTCCTCTCCGTCGCCGCCGCGCACGCCTACAACCGGGGCATCCACGACCTCGTGGGCGGCATGTGCCAGGCCGACTATTCGGGCTACCCGGACTGCCGCCGCGACTTCATCGACGCCATGGAGACCGCCCTCGCCCGCGCCCTCGACGTCGACCTGCGCATCCACACCCCCCTGATGGACCTGACCAAGGCCGAGACGTGGAAAATGGCCGCCGACCTGGGCGTGCTCGACATCGTCCGCGACCTCTCCCACACCGACTACAACGGCGACCGCTCGACATACCACGAATGGGGCTACGGCCGGCTGGACAACCCGGCCTCCATCCTCCGCGCGAAGGGCTACGCGGAAGCCAAGGCGAAGGGGTGGATCTGACCGTTTCCACGCGCAGCAGCGGGGCGGACTCGCCCTGGATCGAAGAGGACACCCGGACCCCCGATCAAACCCCAAGGCTCAAAACAACAGGTGTTTAAGTCACCCCACACATCACCGATACCTACCCTGGACCACATCACCGATACCCTTCATCTCCCATGCTGCGCGCCGGCGAAATCATTCCGACATCCGGGATCACCTGGCGGCCCGCTGACCCCGACCGACGGCGGCAGGAACCCCCGCCGCGCCGCCGACGCCGTCCCGACCGGCGACGCCCCGACGACGACCCGCCGGACGTCTCCGACGCCGTAGCCTATCTCCCGGACGGACGCACCCGATCCACCCTGCCGGTCCGCCATCACCTCGACATCACGGTCTGAGCTTCATCCGGACGCACCGCGTCATATACGCCCGGCGCCGACCCGACCCATCTCCGGCCCGCTCTGCACGGTTGACCATCACGGCTCCATGATACGTCCGGATTTCCGTACCTCCCTCCTTTTGCTCGCTCTTTTCCTGCTGGCCGCCTGCGATACCGGAGGCAATACGGACGAAACATCCCCCACCGTAGAGACCGGCCCGCCGGCCACCGGGGCGAAGCTGGTGGGGGTGTGGAACGTGCCGGCGCAGGACCTCGCGACGGTGGCTTCGTACGGCTTCACCGCCGTCTTCTATGCGGCCCGGGGGCCGGACGATGCGGTGGCTTACCTGGAGGCCGCGGCGGCCGTGGGTACGCTCCGGGTCGTGCTCAACCTGCTCCCTTCCACGGCCATGGTGGACCCGGCGTGTGCCGCCGAACGGGGGACGCACGGCTGTCCCTTCAGCCTGGAGGCCTATGCCGCTTCCCTCGAAGCCTACCGGGACCGCGGGCTCGACCGGTTCGGGGACGTGCTCTATGCCCACATGATGATGGACGAGCCGTTCGACCCCTCCAACTGGGGCGGCACGCCGATGACCTACGAGCAGTTGCGCGCGGCCTCAGCCCTCTCCCGCGAGGTGCTGGGCGAGGTGCCCACGGCGATCAACGCGGGCTATGTGCCCCCCACCCTGGAGCCCGACGTGGCCGACGTGGTGATGTCTACCTTCTACGCCAACAAAGAGCGGCAATACGGGAGCGTGGAGGTATACCTGCAAGATCAGTTGGAAAACCTGCAAACGGCACGGGCGGCCAATCCTTCACTCCGCT
>CAZKFR010000109.1:0-7979 GCA_964552015.1 uncultured Rhodothermaceae bacterium
CTGGGAAAGCCGCAGGTTGTAGTCGTCCGGCCCGGTGCTGTCGGTGTGCCCGGCGATCTCCAGGCGCAGTTCGGGGTGCCGGGTAAGCACCGTACCGAGCGCATCCAGGGTTTGCCGGGAGGAGGGCAGGAGCGTGCTCTGGTCCACTTCGAAATGGACGGAGAGCGCCCGGAAAAGGCCTTCTTCCAGCAGGGCCCGGGTGATCTGCTCCACCGTGATCTCGGCCCGCGGCAGCTCGGCCGGGTTGACCGGCGCGGGCGTCGGTGCCGGAGGTACGATGACGGCCGGTGGCGTCACGTCCGGGCGGGGAGGGGGCTCCTGCGCCGGCGGGGTCACCGGGGCCGGCGGCGGCGTGACGGTAGCCGGCGGCACGGTGGTGGCCGGGGGCACGACGACGACCGGGGGCGCGCCGGCCGATGGACGACCCTGCACGGCCGCCCATTGCGCCAGGCGTGCGTCCAGGTAGCGGATGAGGCGGTCCTCCAGCTGTTGCAGATCCTGCGCGGTCAGACCGGGTGTTCCGGCGGGGGTCGCGGGAGTGGTCGGGGTCGCTGCCCGGGCGAGGGCCGCCCTCGGTACTCGCACCAGCAGCAGGCGGGGGCGCGATATGTTCAGCGAACGGATGCGTACGCCGCCTGCCGAGCCCACCTGCACGCGCACCGGCTGCGGCGTGCGTACCGACGAGGGGAGAGGCGCCACGGGCCGATCCGCCGGCGGCACGGCCGTCGTGTCCACCCCCGCCGTCCCGCCGGACGGCGCCGGAACGGGCCGGACGGCCGTGGTATCGGCTACCTGGGCGCGGGCCGGCACGATGCCGGCGGCCAGCACCATCAGACCGATCAGCAGAGAACGCAGCATTCGTTTCATGAGACTGCCCGGAGAACATGGTGCGCCGGCACCGCGGGAGCGACCGAGGAGGCGGTGGGGCGTCGCTCCCGCGTGCCGGCGCGAAGCTACCGTCAGAGACGGATACGATACCCGAAGAGCAGGCGGTTCTGGTCGAAGAAGTCCATGGTCATGTACTCTCCGAAGAGCGTCCCGAAGTTGAAGGAGCGCTCGACGCCCAGCATCAGGTTGAACACCGTCTCGAACCGGTCGGCGGAGATGAACCCGAAGCCGGTACCGACGTAGGGCACGTAATCGCCGAAGAGCGAGAGCCGCAGCGGGTAGGCCACGTTGAAGTTGATCGTCTGGGTATTGGTCTCGCCGAAGCCGAAGACGGCTTCGGGCAGGAAGCGCAACGCCCCTGTGCCCCCCCGGCGGAAGTCGACGCGCACGCCGAGCAGCACCTGCTGCGGGTTGCTCAGGTTAAAGCCCGTCATCGGGAAGAGGGCGTGCAGGTCCGTGCCGGTCGTCGTCGTGACGTTCGTCTCCGGGGCCTCTACGACCACCGGGGCCGGCTGCACGACCGAGGGCTGTGCCTGCCGGGCTTCCAGTTCCGCCATGCGTTGCTGGATGCGCTGTTCCATCTCGGCCAGGCGGCTCTCGAAGCGCTGAGCGAGCTGGTCGACCAGCGTGGCATCGAGCGGGGTGGCGGCGGGAGCCGGGGTCTGCCCGGCCGGCGTCTGCGTGCGAGACAGTTCGGCCTGTACGGCCTGCCGGACGAGCGCCTGGAGCTGTTCCGGCGTCAGCCCGCCGGCCGGTGCCGGCGTCGCGGCCTGGCCCTGTGCCGCCTGCCCCTGTACCGGGGCGGCCTGGCCCTGTGCCGGAGCGGCCTGGCCCTGTGCCGGGGCGGCCTGGCCCTGTGCCGGAGCGGCCTGGCCCTGTGCCGGAGCGGCCTGGCCCTGTGCCGGCAGACCCGAAACGATGGCGCCCGTGAGCGGGTCGATCAGCAGCGCATCGCCCGTCAGGGACTCGACGCTCACCCCGCCGGGCCGGCCGTAGCGTACGTACAGTTCACCCTCCTCCGGAACCGGCAGGGTGACGTATTCGCGCCGCTCGGCGCCGGCCTTGCCTTCGGTGCGCTGTGCAGGCGCCGGCGTGGCCGTGGTCGGGCGCATGGCGACGGCGGCCGTATCGGGCACACCGGCCACGCGCAGTGAATCGCGGCGCAGCTCGCCCCGCAGCCGTTCCATGGCCGCGGCGTTGCCCTGCTGGGCTTCGGCCAGCAGCATCGCCAGCGAGTCGATGCGGGCTTCGGCGCGCCGGATGGCCCGTTCCCGCTCCGCCAGCTCGGCCGCCAGGCGCTCCTGGGCCGTCATGGCTTCGGCACGCGTGCGGCTGATCTCCTCGCCAATCAGCGCACCCGCACTCGGCGCCTTGCGGCCCAGACTGAAGCTCAGCCCGGCGCTGTACATGAAGCTGGTCTGAATCTGGTTGGGATCGCTGACCTGCTCCGCATCGACCGTGCTCATCAGCAACGAGCGGACACTGCCGTGCAGACGGATCGTTTCACCCAGGGGCAGGGAGGCCCCCACGCCGCCCATCGCAAACGTCTGGTCCTCGGGCACGACGGTGGTGTTGCCCTGGTAGTCACCAAAGACATCCATCACCCCGCCGCCAAGTGTCAGATAGGGGGTCAGGCCCTGTCCCGACGTGGAAAAGGCCAGCTTCATCTCACCGCCGTAGGCTTGCAGGTCGACGAACTTGGCAATTTCACCGTCCTGTACACCCCGCCAGTAGAACCCGCGCACGCCGACGTACGGCCCGAAGTCCAGGCCCGCAAACACACCGGCCATGCGCTGCGTATTCTGGAACCCCAGATCGGCGTCAAAATCGACCTGCCCCCAGAAAGGTTCGACCTGCAGGCGCAGGTTGCGCAGGCCGCCGGAGAACTGCTCCTCGAAGGCCCGGTCCAGTTCCGTCAACTCGCCGGGGCGCCGCCCTCCGAGGTAGACCTGGAAACCGGCCCGGACGCCAAGGTTGGTTCTGCGCTCCAGCGTGAAGTCGTCCCGCGTGAGGCCCAGGTCGGAGAGGTCGGCCTCGGAAAGCAGCGTGGCGGCGTTGTGCCGGTACGTCAGACCCTCGACCCCGACGGTAAACGTGTAGCGGCGATCCAGCGCGTACTGAATGCCGGCTCCGCCGCTCAGGTAAATGGTCTCGCTGGCGTCGAGGTTGTCCGGCTCGAAGCGGAAAATGCCCGTTCCGACGACCAGGTACGGGTGGACTATCCCGGTCCCCACGTTGAATTTCAACTGCCCGCCGTACCGGTGCATCGTCACATCCCGTGCCAGAAGATCCAGGTCCAGGCCGGGGTCACGGTCCTGCAATACCGCGAGCCCTCCCAGCCGGGTGCGGCCTTCCGGCGTGTAGAGGTAGAGCCCGCTCAGTTCGACGTATTCGCCGAACGAAAAGCCGACGCGACCGCCGTAAAACTGCGTGTTGTCGAGGCCCGACTCGTTGTCGAACTCGACGTGCTCGATGGTCGGCGTCAGCGTGTAGCTGATGCCCGAGACCTGTGCCTGCACTCCCAGAGGACGAACGGCCAGCAGACCCAGCCAGGTGGCCATCAGGAGCAAAAGATTGTATTTTCGTAGCATGGTCGTGAGCTCATTCGGTTAACACAAGGGCGTACGAGGACCACCGTCACTGCATGCGCAGTGCGTAGCCCGAACCACGGAGCGATGCCGGCAACCCGTGGTGGGGAGCAGGCTTACTGGCGTTGCAGGCGCAAGGAGAGCGTCCCTTTGACGGCCGTCAGCCCCTGATACCGGCGCGAGAATTCTTCCAGGTTGACCTCCCGCTCGATCTCGGCCGAGAGCACGGTGTCGCTCTCCCGGGTGAGCGTGAACTCGTTGCTGAGCAGCAACGCCTCGTAGAACGCCTTCTCTTTTGCATCGCCTTTGATGCGAACGCGCGAACTCGTCACCGTATAGTCCCCGCCGACGAACTCGGACGAGCCGCCGACGAACTGGTACATGAGCGTGAACCGCCCGCTCGAGAACAGCTGGAGCCGCGTGTTGGCCGTCACCAGCGTGTCGAGCACATTGAGGGGCTCGAGCAGGCTGGAAGCCGGCGTGAACGCGAACTGCGTGAACGCATAGTCACCGGCCACCACATCGAAATCCACGGTGTCGTTGCTGTCGCAGGCCGAAAGCCCGAGCAGCAGGACAACCGGTATGAGAAGAGAGACTGACGTCCTGGTAACGTGCTTCATCATGAATCGTCCCTGTATACGTTGGTGAGGAACCCGGCCTGCCCTGAAGGATCCAAGCGTTGATTCAGCACAGGCCGAGCACGATGTGCGGCCCTCAGGCCGCGGTCGCCTGCCGAAGGCGACCGGAATCTTTCCTGTTCAACGATGCAAATTCCCCTTTCGTCCCTCGATGAACCTTAATCCGGCATTAAACTGTTGTTAAAGTCGTCGGACGCTCGTTATCCTTCGCCCCCCGAGCCCCCCTCTGTCGATGCATCACGCGCCCCTGCACATCTGCCTGGTCAGCGACGCCGAGCTGGTCCGGACGGCCGTTCGTCTGGCCTGTCCTCCTCCCCACGAGGTCGTCGTGTTTTCCCTGACGAACGTGCTCGACGACCAGCACGCCTTTTCGGAGCAGGGAGAACGGGTGGTGGAGGCCGCCGCCGGCGCCGACGTGGTGCTGGTGGGATGGGTGCCGGCACAGGCGCCGCTGCTGAACACGCTGTGCCACCATGTTCGTCAGCGTGCCCGCGTTCCGGTGATGGCCCTCTGTGCCGGCGGCGGGCAGGAAGAAATGATCGCGGCGCTGGCTGCCGGCGCCGACGACGTCCTTGCCTTCCCGATCTACCTCCCGCTGTTGCAGTCCAAAATCGCCGCCTGTCGCCGGCTGATGGACGCGGTCCGGCAGGCGACCTCGATAGACCTCGAGCCAGAGCCTGAGAAGCAACGCCGGAACCGGGTCGTAACGAAGGACGAGACGCGGGTGAACGACGGGAGGAAACGGGCCCGGGCCCCGCTGAGCCTGAACGGGGGCTCCGGCCGGAACGATGCGCCTCTCCCCGAAGCACGAAGCAGCGAGGTGCGCGAGGAGCCCGACGCCTCGCCGCCCCCTCCTTCCCCGCCTCGCCCGGAGCAGGACGAAGGCCTGGTCGTGGGGCCGCTTCGGCTGGACCTCCAGGCGTTCCGCTTCTTCGTCCACGGCGAAGAAGTCGAACTGACGCCCAAAGAATTCGACCTGATTCGCTACCTGATGCAGCACGCGGGCACGGTTTGCCCGCGCGATCAGATCCTCGACGAGGTCTGGGGGCTCGACTTCGACACGGGCACGAACATGGTCGATGTGTACATGCACTTCCTCCGGCGCAAGCTCGCGGCCCACGGGCTCAAGGGCATGATCAAGACGATCCGGGGCCGGGGCTACCGCCTCGATGGACAGCCTACACCAGCCCCGCACCCCGGCTCATCCTCGCCTCAGTGAACGCGGGCTTCGGCTTCCTCCTCCTCCGCTTCTTCCTCGTCGCCGAAGTACAGGTCCACGACATCGATGTTCACCTCGACCACCTTCAGGCCCGTCATAGCCTCGACGCGCTCGGCAATGTTGCGCCGGATGGCCTCGGCCACGGCCGGAATGCTGGCTCCGTAATCGACGACGAGCCGGATGTCCACCGCGGCTTCCCGGGTGCCGACCTCGACCTGGACGCCCAGATCGCGCATGGTGCCGCCGGTGACGGTCTTGGCCAGCGAGACGACGGATTGCGAGGGGCCAAACGGCACCAGCCGGTGAACCCCCTCGACCTCTCGAGCGGCCAGGCTGGCGATCTTGGCCACGACCTGGTTGCGGATGATCGTCTGCCCGGACTCTCCCTGCGTGACGGAGGCCCCTTCGATCTGGGTCCGGGGGGCGTCCTTCTGAGGCGTCGTGTTGGCCTCTTTGTTCTTCGTGGTGGTTGCCATGGTACGTCCTCGTTGGGTTGGCGGATCAGAAAAAGGGTCCCCTCGCGACGCCGCAGGAGGCTACGCGTCGGATGGGATGGAAAGTTGTCCAGAAGGGCGGGTTCCTAACATCAAGGGCGGGTTAAAAAGCCATTAAAGGCTCAGGAGCGCCGGAGGGCACGCCAGGCCGCCCGGACGTCGAGGGTGCCGGTACGTGCCCCGTGGATCACCCAGCCCGTGGCCGCCCCGACGAGCCCGCAGAACAGGACGAAGAGCCCTTCGAGCAGCCAGCCGAGCAGCAGGAGCACCCCGAACGCGAGGCCCGCCACGAACCCGAGCAGCAGCGCCGTCCGGGCCGAGACGGTAGCCGTGGGTTCCGGCTCGTCGGCAGAGGCCGGCTGGAACGCGGAGGTCATGAACGGATCACGGGGTCCCATGGGGTACGCAGGTTGGGTTCAGCGGAAGCAGACGCGACGTGGGCACTCAGGCGAGCCGTTTGCGGGCATCCTGCGCCGGCAGTTGGGCCTCGATGTCGACGCGGGTTACGGGTAGGCCGGTATGACGCTCGATGGCATCGTGCAGCGCCGTCTTGAGCCGGGCGGCCACGTCCGGCAGGGCCGCCTCCGGGGCCACGGTGATCGGGCAGACGACATGCCACCCCTTACGCCGGAGCCGCACCACGGGGCGGGCTTCACGCACCCCGTCCACGCGCTCGGCCACATAGGCGGCCAGGTCGACGAGACTACGCTCGGCCAGGGTCACGCGCCCGCCCCCGTACTGCCCGTTGAGGGCCGTGCGGCTGAGCACGATCCGGCGTCCCTGCCGGGTGGCGCTCATCACGCCGAGACCGACCAGCAACAGGCCCACCACGACCATCCACACCGAGACGGTGGCCCAGCCCAGCATCTGCATGAACGTGAGGTCAGCCAGGTTCAGGACGAGCGTGAGGCCGGGCAGCGTCAGCACGATCGGGGCCATCAGGCCCACCACGTGGATACCTACCACCAGCCCTCCGGCCACGAGCAGCAGGCCGAAAAAGGCGACGAGCAGGCGCCGGATTACGTCAGGCAGGGGATCGATCATCGTCGTGCGAACGGGCAGGTGATTCGTCGAGGACCAGGTCGGATACATAGATGCAGACATCGAGCGGCAGGCCGGTTTCGAGCGCGGCCCACCGGCGCCGGAGCCGGGTCCGCAGGGCGTCCGCGCACGCCGGGATGCCGCTCGACCGGGCGGCCCCGACCGTCAGGATGACGCCCACCGTGGCGACGGCCTGCCCCGCTTCGCGCCGCAGGGCCACACCCCGCACCGGATGGCCGCGCCCCCGCGTCTCGAACGACGGGCCGGGGTCCAGGGCCGCCACGCCGGGATGAGCCAGCGCCTCCCGGGCCAGCGCCTCCGCCGCAGCAAGCCAGGGATCGGGCGGCATCATGACCCGTCCGGTTGGTGCCGCCGGGGGGGCGGAGCCGGCGCCACTTCCACGAACTCGACGTCGATGCGCGACGGCGTCAGGCCGGTGGCTTCTTCGACGGCCTGGCGAACCCGGTGCCGGACGGTTTCGGCCAGCGCATGCAGGTCTTCGCCAAAGGCCCCCGTCAGGCGAAGGCGGACGGCGGGCCGGTCGGCTCCCGCCTCGAAGTACCGGCGCTGTTGCCGCCGGTGTTCCACGATCCGGGCGGCGGTCGCTCCTACCGCCGACCCCACCGTACCTCCGACGACAGCGCCCACGGGCCCGCCTTCGGCGAATCCCACCACACCGCCCGCCACACCGCCCAGCGCCGCTGCGATCATCCAGCCGTGCACGTCGATGACGCCGGGTACCTGATGCACCTCGGCTATGACCAGTTTGTCGAGCACCGCCTCGGAAATACGCAGGCGGCCGGGAGGTAGATCGGGCGCAACCATGTCGGTGTCGCAGGGTCCTGGTGGGAGAGATCGGCCTGCCCATAACTTCCGCCAGGAACGTCCTCGGTGCATTAAACGGGCATTAAAATCCCCCTCTCTCCGTGCCTGCGATCGGCTTTTTTGTCCGAACCGGAAGACGAGCCAGGCGCTTTCCCGAAAAAAGGCGTTGTGCCTTTGCGAGCCGGGCAAGAGCTTTACGACGAAATCGCCCTCGTGCCGTGCTCCGCTATCGCGGCGGCGGGCGCTCCTTCCGCCACCCGCATCCCGACCGTATGACGCACCGATT
>CAZKFR010000110.1:0-5408 GCA_964552015.1 uncultured Rhodothermaceae bacterium
CGCCGGTAGAAATCGTCGATGATTTCGACGGCCTCGTCCGGGTCGTCCGTCACGGTGAACAGGTCGAGGTCGCCGGGGGAGACCTTGCCCTGGGCCAGCATGGTGTCGCGAATCCAGTTGACGAGCCCGCCCCAGTACGCCCGGCCCATCAAAATGATGGGGAAGGGGGTCGCCTTTTTCGTCTGGATGAGCGTCAGCGCTTCGAACAACTCGTCCATGGTGCCGTAGCCCCCCGGCAGAACGATGAAGCCCTGGGCGTATTTGTGTAGCATCACCTTGCGGACGAAGAAAAAGTCGAAGTTCAGCAGTTTGTCCGGATGGACGTAGGGGTTGGGATGTTGTTCGTGCGGGATGACGATGTTGAGCCCGACCGAGAGGCCGCCGGCCTCATAGGCGCCCTTGTTGGCGGCTTCCATGACGCCGGGACCCCCGCCGGTGATGACGCCGAAGCCCCGTTCGACCAGCTTGCGGGCCACGGTTTCGGCCAGTCGGTAGTCCGGGTGGTCCGCCGGCGTGCGGGCCGAGCCGTAGATGGAGACACAGGGGCCCAGCTCGGAGAGGGTTTCGAACCCCCGCGTAAACTCACCCATGATGCGGAAGACGCGCCAGAGGTCTCTGATCCGCTGCTCCTGCCAGGCGTCGATCTCTTCCTTGGTCATGGACTCGGGAAGCGGCGCATGGTTGCCGGCGTTGACCTTTTTTTTGAACGGGGACATACGGCACGGGGATGGCGAGACGTGAAGAACAGCCGGTTGGGTCCGGAAAACACACGAGACGCTGCCGTCAGTTGCCGTGTTCCGCTTCCAGCTGCCGGCGGTATTCCTCCGAGGCGTAGATGGCCACCTCGACGCGCCGGTTCTGCTGACGGCCGGCCTCGGTGTCGTTCGAGGCGATCGGGGCCGTCTCGCCCATGCCGTAGGCATGAATGCGCTCGGGCGGGACGCCCAGGCGGATCAGGTAGGTGGCCGCGGCATTGGCCCGCCGTTCGGAAAGACGCTGGTTGTACTCCTCCGACCCGATGGCGTCCGTGTGCCCGATGATGGTCACCTCGGTATTCGGGTACTTGAGCAGGCTTTCGGCCAGGTCCCGCAGATTGGCCTGGGCCTCGGGACGCAGGGCCGCCGAGTCGAAGTCGAACAGGATGGCCGCGTCGAAGGTGATCTCGATGCCCTCGCCGACGCGCTTCACCTCGGCGCCTTCCAGCTCTTTTTCAAGTTCTTCGGCCTGCTTGTCCATCTGCCGGCCGATGATGGCACCGGCCGCACCGCCCACGGCGGCGCCGATGATGGCGCCCTCGGCGGTCTTGTCCTGGGTCTTGCCGATGACCCCGCCGATGACCGCCCCGGCACCGGCGCCGATGGCCGCGCCTTTGCCCGTGTTGTTCATGCTGGCGCAGCCGGAAAGAAGGAAGGCACCCACCATCAGGAAGGCCAGAGAGGGGGCGAGCAGGGCAATGTGTAGGTGTCGTTTCATAGTCGTACATCTCGGGTTGGATGATCGATCCGGCGGCTGGATGTCGGGTTGCCGCCGTGGTCACCGGACGAGTCTCAAACAAGGTTGGTGCCATTTCGAAGCAGCCGGCCCGGCATCGGGAGGCCTGCCGGAGACGAACGGGCGAGGAATCCCGTCATTCACCGGGTTCCGGTGTCCGGGGAGCGTTCCGTTTGAAAAATTACCAAGATCCCCGGAAATGTACTGGATGGTGGACAATTCGGGTCCATGGCATCCTCCATTCCTGTCCGCGGCTTTCTATCTTTGGCGTCGTCACCGTTGTCTGTTCCGGGTGACAGGGTACGTACCAACCGATTCATCCATACGATTCATGAAACTGATCATCCCCATGGCCGGGCGCGGCACGCGCGTGCGCCCGCACTCGCACGTGACCCCGAAACCGCTCCTGCCCGTCAAGGGCAAGAGCATGGTCGAGCGCATCGTCGACACGTTCAACCAGGTGCTGCCGCGCGCGCTCGACGCCGGCGTCTTCGTCCTCGGCCCCGACTTTGGCGACGAGGTGCGCGCCCAGCTGGCCGACATCTGCCGGCGGCACGGCATGGAGGCCCACTTCGCCGTGCAGGAGCAGGCGCTCGGCACCGCCCACGCCGTCTATGCCGCCGCCCCCCATCTCGACGGCGAGGGCATTGTGGTCTTTGCCGACACCCTCTTCTACATGGAGCCCGTCGAGCACCTGGAGGACGCCGACGTGGTGGCGTGGGTCAAGTGGGTGGAGGACCCCCGCCGCTTCGGCGTGGCCGTGCGGGAGGGCGACCGCATCAAGGCGCTCGTGGAGAAGCCGAAGGAGCCCATCTCGCACGAGGCCCTCATCGGCATTTATTACGTGAAGGACCTGGCCGTCCTCCGCGACGCCATCGCCGAACTGATCAACCTCGACATCAAGGGGCACGGCGAGTACCAGCTCACCGACGCCCTCGACCGTATGCTCCAGGCCGGCCGCGTCTTCAAGACCGCCACCGTCACCGACTGGCTCGACTGCGGCACCATCCCCGCCCTGCTTGAGACGACGAAGGTCATCCTGGACCGCGAGCGGGACGACCTCCATCAGGGCACCATCGAAGACAGCGTCGTGATCGACCCGGTCTATGTGGGACCGGGGGCGGTGGTGCGGAACGCGGTCGTCGGGCCGAACGTGTCCATCGAGGCCGGCGCGCACGTGGAGCAAAGCGTCCTCCGTGAGAGCATCGTCTTCGGAGAGGCCCACGTGGAAGGGGCCGTCCTCGCCGACACGCTCGTGGGCCGTCACGCCGTCGTGCGCGAGGCGCCCCGCGTGCTCAACATCGGCGATCACTCGGAGGTCGGGTCGCGCGGCTGAGCCCTTTTCCGCCACCGGCATCCCGCCCCTCATCCCCGCAACGCGCCATGCAGGTCTATCCCGACACGGTGGAAGCGAAGCTCGGCTTCGACGTGCTGCGGGCGCGGCTGGGCGCCTACGTGCGCAGCACCCTCGGCGAGCGGCGGTTGGCGGCGATGCAGCCCTCGTCCGAGGCGGCGTGGGTCCGCGACGAGCTGGGGCGGGTGGCCGAGCTCCAGCAGGCCCTGCGCTTCGACGACCCCGTGCCGCTCGACCACGTCCTGGATCTGGGCGAAGTGCTGCGGCGGGCAGCCCTCGAAGGGGCGGTGCTCGACCCGGAAGACCTCCTGGCTCTGCGGCAGGTGCTCACCACCGTGCGGCGGCTAAAAGGGTACTTCGACCGCCGCACGGGCAAATACCCGCACCTGGCCCGCGTGGCGACGGCGCTCGTGCCGTTGCCCGGCCTGGAGGAGCGCCTGGCCGCCGTGGTGGACGACGAGGGGCGGCTCCGCGACGACGCCTCGCCCGAGCTCCGGCGGATCCGCCGGGAGCTGGCCCGCCGCCGCGAGCAACTCCGCGCCTCCGTCCTGAAAGCCCTCCGCGACGCCGTGGCGCAGGGCTACGCCACCGAAGAGCAGCCGACCATCCGCCACGGCCGCATGGTCATCCCCGTCCGCGCCGAGGCCAAGCGCAAGGTGCAGGGCTTCGTGCACGACACCTCGGCCACCGGGCAGACGGTCTACATCGAGCCGGCGGCCACGCTGGACCTGAACAACGAGGTGCGTGAGCTCGAGAGCGAGGAGCGCCGCGAGATCGAGCGCATCCTGCGGGCCGCCGCCGACGCCGTCCGCGCCCACCTAGACACCCTCCACGCGGGGCAGCGGGTCCTGGCAACCTTCGACCTCCTGCAGGCCAAGGCCCGCCTGGCCAACGAGCTCGACGCCGTGGTGCCCGCACTCAACGACGAGGGCGTCATCGACATCCGGGGCGGGCGCAATCCTGTGCTCCAGCTCCACTTTGCCCGGCAGCGGGCCGAGGGCGGCCCGGCGCGTGAGGTGGTCCCGCTCGACCTGCGCCTCGGCGACGATTTCCGCACGCTCATCATCACCGGCCCCAACGCCGGGGGTAAGTCCGTGGCGATGAAGACCGTGGGCCTGTTCGCGCTGATGCTGGCCTGCGGTCTGCCGCTGCCGCTCGACCCGGCCTCGCGCTTCGGCCTCTTCGGCCGCCTGATCGTCGACATCGGGGACGAGCAGTCCATCGAGGAGGACCTCTCCACGTTCACCTCGCACGTGGCCAACCTCAAGTACATGCTCCGCCATGCCGACGACCGCACGCTCATCCTGATCGACGAGGCGGGCACCGGCACCGACCCGGCCGAAGGGGGGGCGCTGGCCCAGGCCGTGCTCGAGCGCCTCACGGAGATCGGTGCGCGCACCATCGCCACCACGCACCACGGCACGCTCAAAGCGTTCGCCCACGCCACCGAAGGCGTCGAGAACGGGTCGATGGCGTTCGACCGGGCCACGCTCAGCCCCACCTACCGCTTCCAGCTCGGCGTGCCGGGGTCGTCCTATGCCTTCGAGATCGCCGAGCGCATCGGCCTCGACGCCGACGTGCTGGCGCGGGCGCGGGCCCTGGTGGGCGAGCAGAAAGTGTCGATGGAAGAGCTCATCGCCACGTTCGAGGCGCGTAGCCGGGCGCTGGCCGAACGGCTGGCCGAGGCGGAGGCGGAGCTGGCCCGGGCACGGGAAGAGAAGGAAAAGTACGAGGCGATGCGGGAGCGGCTGCGGGCCGAGGCGGACAACATCCGCCGGCAGGCGGCCGTGGAGGCCGAGCGGCTACTGCAGGAGGCCAATGCCCGCATCGAGCGCACCATCCGCGAGATCAAGGAGGCCGAGGCCGCCCGCGAAGCCACCCGCGCCGCCCGGGCCGAGCTGGAGGGGTTCAAGGAGGAGGTGGAGCGGCGCCGGCAGAAGGTGGAGCGGCGGCAGGCGAAGCGCAGCCGGCGTCGCCGCCCGGAAGCCCCGGCGGCCCCGCGCCCGGCCGGGCCGCTGCAGGTGGGCGACCAGGTGGTGCTCGACGGGGGCGGCACCGCCGCCGAGGTGCTCGAGCTCGACGACGACGAAGCCGTCATCGCCGTGGGGTCGCTGCGGATGCGGGTCCGGCGCGACCGCCTCACGAAGGTGGGCGGCCCCCGCCGCCAGGAGGTGACCGTTCGCCAGGTGGCCGCCTCGCCCGCCGACCTGGTGGGGATGCGGGCCCGCACCCACATCGACCTGCGCGGCCGCCGCGTCGACGAGGCGCTGGCCGAGGTCACCCGCTTCCTCGATGAGGCCGTGGCCGCCGGGTTGGAGCGCGTCGAGATCCTCCACGGCAAAGGCACCGGCGCCCTCCGCCAGGCCATCCACGAAGAGCTCGCCCGCCGCGACGACGTCGCCGCCTTCGACGAAGCCCCGTGGAACCAGGGCGGCGCCGGCGTCACGGTGGTGACGCTGAAGTAGGGGGCGGTTGCACGTTCCACGTTTCGGGTCCCCGATTGAAGAGCCCCAACGTGAAACGCACAACCTGCAAACCTGAAACGCTCCGAACGTTCCACGTT
>CAZKFR010000110.1:5508-7740 GCA_964552015.1 uncultured Rhodothermaceae bacterium
CGTGAAACGCACAACCTGCAAACCTGAAACGCTCCGAACGTTCCACGTTTCGGGTCCCCGATTGAAGACCCCCCAACGTGAAACGCACAACCTGCAAACCTGAAACGCTCCGAACGTTCCACGTTTCGGGTTCCAGGTTGAAGAGCCCCAACGTGAAACGTGGAACGAGCAACCTGAAACGCTGAACGCTTCACGCTGCCGTGGCGGCCAGGGCGCGACGGCGGGCGGGGCGGCGGGGACGGCGCGGCCAGGCCAGGGCACGACGTGGACGCCGGCGCGGCGGTCCGGCGGAGCGAGGCCACGAGAGCAGCCCCACCGAGAGGATGAGCAGGAGCCCCGCCCCGCCCATGCGCAGCGTCAGCGGCTCGCCCAGGAGCAGCCACCCCAGCAGCACCGCCACCAGCGGGTTGACGTAGGCGTGCGTGGAGACGGCCGCTGTAGAGACGTGGCGGAGCAGCCACACGTAGGCGCTGAAGGCCACGATGGAGCCGAACACGACCAGGTAGGCCCAGGCGCCGACGGAAGCCCACGTGAAAGCGGCCACGTTCACGTGGCGTCCCTCGCCGGCCAGCAGCCCCGCCAGCACGAGCCATCCGCCCCCGGCGAGCATCTGCAGGGCCGTGCCCAGGAACGGGTCGCGGGGCAGGTCGACCCGCTTCGAGAGGAGGGAGCCGGCGGCCCAGGCGAGTGTTCCCGCCAGGATGGCGAAGACGGCCGGCAGGTAGAGCCCGCCCGCGCCCCGGAACGAGGCGGGGTCGAGGAGCAGGAGCACGCCCGCGAGGCCCATCACCAGCCCGAGGAGGGTGCGCCCGCCGGGACGCCCCTCGCCCTGCCAGAGCCAGCCCAGCAGCACCATCCATAGCGGCGTCGTGGTGATGACCAGCGCTGCCAGGCCCGTGGGCACGTACAGCTCGGCCCAGGCCACCGTGCCCGTGCCCACCGACAGCATCAACCCGCCCAGCAACGCCGCCGCGCCCCACTGCCGGGCCGTGGCCCGCGCCCGGCCGCGCAGGGCCAGCCAGCCGTAGAGCAGCAGCCCCGCCAGCCCGAACCGCGCCCCCAGCATCAGGAGCGGCGGCATCGTGTCGATGGCGACGTGGATCGCCAGGTACGTCGATCCCCAGACAAGGTAGACGGCCAGGAACGCCAGCAGCAGATCCCACCGGAGCCCGGCCCGTGCGGTGTTCAGCATAATTCCCTCCAGCGAAGCGGTGATGGCCCCTCTCACGTTGCATTTGATTATAAGATTCATTTATTGTGTTAATGTGAGTCATAAGTAATCTTGATGATGGGGGCGTCATGAAAGACCTGCCGGTGGACCTGTTGCGGAGCTTTGTCACCATCGCCGAGGTGGGGAGCTTTTCGCGGGCGGCGGAGCAGCTGTACCGGACCCAGCCGGCGCTGAGCCTCCAGATCAAGCGGCTCGAAGAGATGGTGGGGGTGAAGCTGTTGGAGCGCACCGGCCGCCAGGTGCGCGTGACCGAGGCCGGGCAGGTGCTGCTCACCTATGCCCGCCGTATCCTGGACCTGCACGAAGAGGCGCTGGCCCGTCTCTCGGTCGTCGACACCGAGGGGGCCGTCCGGGTGGGGGTGCTCGAAGAGGTGGCCCTCGGCCCGCTGGTGGACCTGCTGACCAAGTTCGGGCGGCTCTGTACGAAGATCCAGATCGAGCTGGTGGTGGCCACGAGCTGGGACCTGGCCCGCGCCATCCGGGAGAACCGTCTCGGGCTGGCCGTCGCCAACCGCGCCTATGCGACCGATGAGACGGACATCCAGCCGCTCTGGGAGGAGGAGTACGTCTGGGCCACCCACCCCGACTACGACTTTCTCGACGAGGACCCGCTGCCGCTCATCCTGGACCCGCTCGACTGCCCGTGGAACGTGCGGGACCGGGTGCTGGCGGCGCTCGATGCGCAGGGGCGGGCCTGGCGGATCGTCTTCAGCAGCCTGAGCCTGAGTGCCCAGCAGGCGGCCGTCCGCGCCGGCCTCGGGCTGGGGCTGCTGGCCCGCAGTGCCCTCACGCCGGACGTGCGCGTGCTCCCGCCGGAGGCCGGCCTGCCCGCCGCCCCGACTGCCGAGATCGCCCTCTATCGGGCCGCCAACGCCACCTCGCCGGCCTGCGAGCGCCTGGCCGAGTTCCTCCTGACCCACCTGCAGGCCGCCCCCGGCACCACCCCGCTGGATACCCCCTTCCGCAGCCTGACCATAGGCGGCTGACGCTGCGTCGTGCGT
>CAZKFR010000111.1:0-7451 GCA_964552015.1 uncultured Rhodothermaceae bacterium
CCTCCGCCGGCCTACGGGCCTCGGGCATCCTCCGCACGGCCCCGACCGACAACGGCGTGCTGCACGGCGGGCTGTACCTCGGCTACGCCCCCGACCTGCGCCGGCCGGTCCTCCAACTGACAGTCAGCTTCGGCAATTTCTAGCTTCTCTTCTCCCGTTCGCGTCCCGGCGTGTGCACCACGTGCCTCTCCCACCGGGGCATCCGGCCCGGAACGGGTCATCCGCCATGCAAGAGATGCCGGCGGCTCACCGGCATGAAGGCCTGATTTGCTCGATGCCTTGAACCAGATCCCTGAAATCCAGATCGTACTCATCCATGAATCGAATGGCGATCACGTCGCTTGGGAAAAACCATACATAGTTGCCGCCATATCCCAGCATGTACGTCACATGCACGCGGCATCCGTTGGCCTTGACGTCGGTTGCCCAGAAGGAATGCCGGTAGTACTTCCCGCGATAGTCATTGCCGGTGTCGTATCCGGGCCAGGTTGTGCGGCCGAGCGCTTCCCGGCATTTGCCTTTGTTCAGGAGCTGTCGGCCCTCGTAGTTCCCTTCCTTTGAAAACAGCAGGGCGATCTTGGCTGCGTTGTCCAGCGTGGGCCAGGCTCCGTACGCGAGTATGGGGAGGCCTTCCGAGCCATCCTCCTCCAGGGTATGCAAAAGGGTGAAATCTTCGGCTCCCAGCGGCGTCAATACGTTTTCGCGGACGAGATCCCAATACGAAATCGTCTTGCCTTCCTTCTCGTTTACGAAATTCTGGAGCGCATAGGAAAGCACGAAAAAGTTGGTGGAAGCATAGTTGAAACGTTCTCCGGGGCCGCTCGGGGCATCACCGAGCTCCGCGATATTCCGTATGGCTTCCTCCGCCGTCCGGGCCTTGACGAGGACCTCATAAAGATGCTCGGCGTCTTCTCCTCCTTCCGTGCCGGTCGCCATGTTGAGGGTGTGCAGGAAGGTTACCCCTTGCCAGGCCGGATGGGTGGCCAGGGCCGGCACATAATCGGTGATCCGCGCATCGGAAAGCTCGTCGCCATAGCGCTCGGCAAAATAGAAGAAAGCGAGTGCGCCGGCCATGCTTTTGGTGACGGAATACACCGCATGCCTCATCTCGCTCGGATAGGGATAGGGGCCGTGCCGGGTTTGGGGCGGATGCAGGTAGATTTTGTCATCCATCACGATGGCTCCTAGGCTTGTCGGAGCATTCGTGTACAGTTTTTTGTCGAAATAATTTGCTATTTCGCTGTTCGCATCGATGTCGGATAAGGGGTGTACGGGGAGCCTCTCGGATTGGAGGCGCTTGCGCTTGTCGATGACGGAAAGCGAGTCGGCGTAGGTGTGCGGCTCGTACGCAGCGGGCAGCATGACGCGGATATCTCCCACCTGACGATCATTCAGGTCGGCCGTCTCCTGACTGCATTGCACGTAGACGTTGCTCGCCGTATCCCGTTTGTATACGAAGGTGGCGACGCAATTTCTGACCTGTCCGATGTAGCTGTCGGTCAGGGAGAGAGGAAAGGAGGCTCTGTCCCACGCTCCGTCCGCTGCTTCATGCCATACCTTTCCGGTACCGACGAGCACGTTCCAGCCGCTTTCGGTGGGGAGATCATAGGTCAAGATTTCACCACGGACGGGGATGAGCTCTTGTCCATGGGAGAGGAACTCCAGGGTGATGCCCGGGAAGATGTTTTCTCCGGGATAATAGGCGCGATCTATCGGGAAGATCAGTTCGGTGTCTTCGAATGAGAGTGCGCCGGAAAAAGGAAGAGCGGCCGGTTTCGACCATTCCGGTTGGGCAAAGAAGCTCATGTCCATCAGAGGGAGCGCCTGCCTTCCCTGCAATTGGGCCACGGTGAGCTGCTCCCGGGGTTGGGTCAGCTTCGGTCCCTTCCACGAAACCGGTTCGTTCCGGCAAGCGCCCATGAGCAGAGCGGGAAGGAGAAAGGTGAGAACGGTTTTCATGTAAACATTCAAAAGCTTCGAGGGCGAGCAGCAAAGGAGGGGGGAGCGCGAAGGATCGGTAGACGTTGTGGAAGTCGCTTCGTTGCGTTCCGGCAGAACAGAGAGGCGTCGCCGCTCCGAAACCGATGGTCCGGGCGGGTGCTTGAAGTCACGGGCGGAGCGGTCGGTCTTTCAGCCTTCCGGCGTGTGCGAGTGTCCCCGGATGGCTCGCACGCGCGGTCCGACGGCGCGGATGAAGGCCAGCGCCGCGCCGATCTCGGCGAGCCGTCCCGCCGGCACGAGGGGCGGCCACGCCGCGAGCGTGCCGAGGGTCACGAGCACGAGCCCGGCGTTGAGCAGGGCATAGGCGGCCCGCATCGTGCCTTCGCGGGGGGGAGCGCCGCGCTTCGGAAAGATCCAGTACGCCACGCCCATGGCCAGTTGGGCCATCCAGCCCACCGCCAGCCATTCGATGTGCAGGGGACGCAGCCGCCACAGATACGGCAGACTCGCCGTCGCCTTGGCCGTGAGCAGCAATCCGCCCAGCACAGCGCCCGCGGCCAGATAAACGACGGCGGTGCGGCAGATAAGACGGCTGAGAGAAGGCATCGGAACTACTTCGTCTTGATGCGGGGCCAGAGGTAGACGGCATAGGCCAGCACCCCGAGGGTCTGCATTAGCGCCGAGAGGACGAGCATCCACCGCCAGCCCTCCCATGCCCCCAGCGCCACGCCCGGCTCGGCCGCCAGGCGCAGCACGACCCCGGCGTTGAGCAGCCCGTACGAGACCCACGCCAGCGACGTGCGCCCGTGCGGGCTTTCGCGCGAGTACCGGGGAAAGAGCCAGTACGCCACGCCGAAGATGAGCTGCGTCAGCCACCCGACGACGAAGAGATGCACCACGGCCGGATGCCAGAAGGCCGCCACCGTACCCGTTCGTAGCATCGCCAGCGTACCGGCTGCCAGCGCCAGCACCAGATACACAAAAGCCGTCTTGATGAACCAGCGGGCCGGCAACGGCATGTTCGCTTCCTCTTGCTCGTGGGGATGCCTCCCCTACAGCCGCGTAGGGAAAAACCGCACGACGGCATCGGGGAATCCCCGATTGACAGGATGAACAGGGATCACCAATGTTAGCATTCCTCCAAGAGAAGACAAGGGCTCTTCTTTTCAAGACTTCAATGTCTTAAATTATTCACACGCCTGTGCCACCCCTCCCCGTCTCGCATGGACGCCCCGGAACACGTCTCCCCGAAAGCCCGCGCCTGGAGCGAGGGCATGGCCATCTCTGTGATGGGCCTCCTCCTTTTCGAATGTCTCTCCGGGATGGCGATCTACCTGCTTCCCTTCAGCGTCTCGAACCAGGTCATGGTGCTCGTGCATACGGGCCTCGGGCTGGTGTTCATGGTGCCTTACGCGGGGTACCAGTGGCGGCACTGGACGCGCTACCGCCGGATGCCCTGGAACCACGTCACGATCACCGGCTATGCGGCCCTCGTCGCTACGCTCGTGGCCGTGGGAACGGGGCTGGTGCTGACGGCCCAGGCCCTCTTTGGCACCCGCATCGGCTACGGCTGGGACCTGGCCCACCTCCTGTCGACGTTCGTGGTGCTGGCCTCGGCGCTGCCCCATGTGGTGATGCTGATGGTCCGCAACCACCGCGCCCGCCGGCTCCAGGCCCTCCGCCCCGTCGTCGCGGCCCAGTCGGTCTATGCCCGCCGCGCGGTGCTCCTGCCCTCGGCGCTGACCGTGCTCGTCGTGCTGGCGGCCTACCCCCTGCAGCCACCCGCCGTCTACCGCCCCCTCCCGGACGACTACAACCTGATTTACGGCGCCGACCGCCCCTTCGCCCCGAGCCTGGCCCGCACCGCCACCAACCGGGCCATCGACCCGGAAGCGCTCGGGGGATCGGCCTCCTGCGGCCGTGCCGGGTGCCACAAGGAGATCTACGACGAGTGGGCCACCAGCGCCCACCGCTACAGTGCCCTGGACCCCGCCTTCCGCGCCATCCAGACCACCATGGGCGAACAGAACGGCCCCGAGTCCACGCGCTATTGCGGGGGCTGCCACGACCCCATCTCCCTCTTCTCCGGTACGAAAAACCTGTACCGCGAGGAACTGACCAACCCCATCGGGCTGGATGAGGGCATCTCGTGCGTGGCCTGCCACGCCATCCGGGAGACCGACGTGCAGGGGAACGCCAACTACGTCATCGATCCGCCGGAGCGGTACCTGTTCGAGACGAGCGACCACCCCGTCGCCCAAACCCTCTCCGACTTCCTCATCCGCGCCTACCCCGGGCAACACGTGGCCTCGCTCCAGCACAAGCTCTTCAAGAGCCCCGAGTTCTGCGCGGCCTGCCACAAGCAGTTCATCGACGAGGAGATCAACAACGTGGGGTGGGTGCAGCTGCAGAACCAGTACGACAACTGGCGCAAGAGCCGGTGGAACCACCCGGGCGAACCGGACCGGACCATCGAGTGCCGCGAGTGCCATATGCCCCTGAACCCCTCGCGCGACCCCGCCGCCGGCGACGACCTGGACTACAACCGCACGCCTGACGACGGGCGCCATCGGAGCCACCGGTTCCTCGGGGCCAACCAGTTCATCCCGGCCCATCTGAAGCTCCCGGGCGCGGAGGAGCACGTCCGCCTGACCGAGCAGTGGCTGCGGGGCGAGATCGAGATCCCCGAGATCGCCGACAAGTGGCGCGAGGGGCCGGCGGTACCCATCGAAATCAGCGCGCCCCCGGTCGTCGCCCCCGGCGACACGGTGACCGTGGCCGTCCACCTGGCCAACAACAAGGTGGGGCACGACTTCCCCACCGGCCCGCTGGACATCATCCAGGCGTGGGTCGAACTGGAAGTCACCGACGAAGCCGGGCGTACGCTCTTCGCCACGGGCCGGCGGGACGAGCGCCACTTCATCGAGCCGGGCACCTTCATCTTCAAGGCCGAGGCCGTCGACCAGTACGGCAACCTGATCGACCGGCACAACCTCTGGGAGATGGTCGGTGTGCGGTTCCGCCGGGCCCTCTTTCCCGGCTTCTCGGACCAGGCCGTCTTCCGGTTCGCCTGCCCCGCCGACGTCTCGGAACCGCCGGCCGGGGGCCCTCCCACCGACGAGACGTTCACGTTCCGGGCCGAGGGAGCCGCCGGAGACACGCTCCACGTCCGCGCGCGGCTCCTCTACCGGAAGATCGACCAGTTCCTCCTGAATCAGTTGTTCGGGGAGGAGAGCGGGATCACCGCACCGGTGACCGAGATGTCCTCCGCCACCTTCACCCTCCGCCTGCGAGCCTCTTCATGAGTATCCGGCTCTCCCGCCGCCGCCGACAGATCGCCTGGACGCTGGGCAGCGGTCTGCTCCTGCTGATCGCCCTCGGAGCCCTGGCCCTCCAGCGGCTCCGGCCCACGGACGAGACGTACCGCCCGGGCGAAGCCGTCGAGGGGCTGACGAACACGCTCCGGCGCGACCTTCCCCCCATCGCGCCCATCCTTCCCTTCGAGGACGTCGCCGGCAGGGCGGGCCTCGCCTTCCACCACTTCCCCGGGACGCGCTCCACCCAGCTCCCCGAAGACATGGGCTCCGGGGCCGCGTGGGGCGACTATGACGGCGACGGCCACCTCGACCTCTACGTCGCCAACGTCAGCGGGCCCCTCACCGTCCCGCTCGAAGACACCCCGGCGGCGGCCACCAGCCGGCTCTATCGCAACAACGGCGACGGCACCTTCTCCGACGTCAGCGAGGCCGCCGGCGTGGCCCTCCGGTGCCACTGCATGGCCCCCGTGTGGCTCGACGCCGACCGGGACGGCGACCTCGACCTCTTCGTCACCGCGTACGGCACCAACCACTTTTTCCGCAACGAGGGCGACGGCACCTTCACCGAGCGCACCGACGCGGCCGGGCTACGGGCGCCGGAAGGCTTCTGGGCGGGAGCCGCCGTGGGGGACTACGACGCCGACGGCCACCTCGACCTCTACGTCACCGGCTACGTCCGCTACCGGCCACTGCCGGGGGCTTCTCCCTCCCGCCAATACGACGTCGACACCCCGGCGGCGCTCAACCCTTCCTCCTTCGAGCCCGAGCGGAACCTGCTCTACCACAACCGGGGCGACGGCACCTTCGAAGAGGTAGCCCTGGCCGCCGGCGTCGCCAACCCCGAGGGGCGGAGCCTGGCCGCCGTCTGGGCCGACTTCGACGACGACGGCGACCTGGACCTCTACGTCGCCAACGACGTCTCGGACAACGCCCTTTTCCGCAACCGGGGCGACGGCACCTTCGACGACGTCAGCCACCCGGCCCTCGTAGCCGACTACCGGGGCGCCATGGGCCTGGCCGTCGGAGACTGGGACGCCGACACCGACCTCGACCTGTTCGTCACCCACTGGATCGCCCAGGAGAACGCCCTCTACGTCAACCGCCTCCGGCAACTGCCCGCCGGACGCGCCCGCCTCCTCTTCATGGACCAGGCCGACCGGTTCGGCCTCGGCCAGGTGGCCCTGGACTTCATCGGCTGGGGCACGTCGTTCTTCGACGCGGACAATGACGGGCGCCTCGACCTGCTGGTGGTCAACGGCAGCACGTTCCAGCAGCCCGACGACCCGACCCGTCTTATCCCCATGCGCGACCAGCTCTTCTGGAACGGGGGCCCGGAGGAAGGCTTCTTCGACCTCGGCGGCCGGGCCGGCGCGTACTTCGACGAAGCGCACGTCGGGCGCGGGGCTGCCTTTGCGGACTACGACGAGGACGGCGACGTGGATGTGTTCATTGTCAACCACGGCGAGGCCGGCGTGTTGCTCCGCAACCCCGGCACCCCGGGCCGGCACTGGCTGGCGGTGTCGCTGCGGGGCCGCCGCTCGAACACGATGGGCCTGGGCGCCTGCCTCCGCCTCGTGGCCGGTGGCACGGTGCAGGTGCGGCAGACGGGCGCGCAGGCGTCGTACCTCTCGCAGAACGCCCCGATTGCGTACTTCGGGCTGGGCGAGGCCGATCGCGTGGACACGCTCGAGGTGCGGTGGCCCTCCGGGATCGTGCAACGCCTGACCGGCCTCCCGGCCGACCAGCACCTGACCCTGACCGAGCCGGACACGCCATGAGCGCCCTCCGTTTCCTTCCGTCCCTCCTTCTGGCCGTGTTTCTGGCGGCCTGCGGCGGCGCCCCGTCGGAGACGCCGGAGGCTACTGGCCCCTCCGCGGATACCAGCGCCACCGTCCGTTTCTGGGCCGCGTTCCGCAGCGCCACAGCCCACCGCATCGCCGGCCGCTGGGAGGAGGCCGCCCGGGACTACCGCACCGCCCATACGCTCCGCCCGGACCACGAGGACGCCCTGTACTACCTGGCCAACGTGGAGATGGAGCGGGGCCGGTACGAGGCTGCCCGCGAGGCCCTCGACCGCCTGCTGGCGCTCAACCCGCGCAGCGTGCGGGGCTTCATCCGCCGGGGCGACCTGTCCGTCTGTGGCCCGGAGACGCCGTCGTTGGCGCCCGAGGCCGCCCTGGCGGACTACGAGCG
>CAZKFR010000112.1:0-2795 GCA_964552015.1 uncultured Rhodothermaceae bacterium
ATGTACCCCGAGTACAACCAGCTCGATCCGGACAATCCAAAGTGTTCGGAGGACTCGGCCTACCCGGCCGCGCCCGACAGCGAGTACGGCTGGGAGAAGCTCTTCAGCGAGCGACTCTACCTGGCCTATGCCCGCAACTACGGGATGAATGTGCGGATTGCCCGCTTCCATAACATCTTCGGTCCGCAGGGGACGTGGACCGGCGGGCGTGAGAAGGCCCCGGCCGCTATCTGCCGCAAGGTCGCCATGGCCGAGGACGGCGGTGAGATCGAGATCTGGGGAGACGGCAAGCAGACCCGCTCCTTCCTCTACATCGACGAGTGCATCGAAGCCGTGCGCCGCCTGATGGAATCCGACTTCCAGGGGCCGGTCAACGTGGGGTCGGAGGAAATGGTCTCGATCAACCAGCTCGTTGATTATGTCTGTGAGATCGCTGGCAAGACGCTCCACAAGCGCCACGACCTGACGAAACCGCAGGGCGTGCGCGGACGCAATTCGGACAACCGACTCATCCGGGAGAAGCTGGGATGGGAGCCGTCCATGCCGCTCAAGGAGGGACTGCGCCGGACGTATGAATGGATTGCCGAGCAGGTGCGTCAGGCCGAGGCCGCTTCCGTGCAATAAAGCTACTGACTGGATGCATCGAAGTCATGGGTGGCCGGGTGTTCCTGGCCACCCATGCTTGTCCGGTCCAGATTGAACTTTGTGTTTCGCGTTGCCATTTGTTACGGATTTGTGCATTTTGCGCCTTTCGGATCCGGCAGATCGTTTTTGTGGCCGTCTCTTTTTAAGTTCTGCCGGTGTTGTTCCGAGATGCGAACACCCGGGGATCTCATCGGATGGCCTGTGTGGAAGGCTGCATCGTGAAAAAAATCCTGTACGGGGATTTTTGGTGGACGTGACGCCATGGAAGTGATCGACCCTACGGTAGAACGACCCGTCATGCTGCGGTTGCGTGAGGAGGCGAAGCCGTCGTCGCGCCACCGTCTTGCCTACCACAAGAAGTGGCTCATAGACACCCTGCTGCTGGGGATGGGCGATGTGGTTGCCCTCGGGGTGGCCATGCTGGCAGCCGGTTTCGTCCGAAACTGGTTCCTGTCCGGCCACATGTTGCAGGACTGGTTTTTGTTGCTGCCGGTGGCCTGGCTGATAGGAGCATGGGTGGCGCGACTCCTACCCGGGTGGGGCCTGGGGGTGGTCGAGGAGCTCCGGCGGGTCGTGATCGTGCTGAGCCTGGTCTTTGGTGGCACCCTGATCGTGCTGTTCATGGCCAAGCAGTCGAGCAATGCGAGCCGGGTGACACTTTCTTTTGCCTACCTGGCCAGCCTGGTGCTGGTGCCGTTCGTGCGGAGCCTGGTCAAGAAATGGCTCATCGGGCACGACAAGTGGGGGGTGCCGACAGTGATCTACGGCGCCGGCCAGACGGGGCGCAAGGTCATCCAGGCGCTCCGCGAAGAGCCCGGCCTGGGTTATCTGCCGGTGGCCGTGTATGACGATGACCCGGCTCTGTGGTCCGAAGACGTCGAGGGCCTTCCGGTGCGGGGGGAGATCGATCAGGATACCGTCGAGGCGCCGGTGGGTATCGTGGCCATCCCGGGGATGCCGCGGGAGCGTCTGGCCGAACTCATCGACGGACCGTTGCAGCGCCATCGGCAGGTCATCATCATCCCGGACCTGTTCGAGATCCCGTCGCTCTGGGTCAAGTCCCGTAGCCTGGCCGGCGTACTGGGGCTGGAGATCTCGCAGACGCTCTTCGATCCGCTGGCACAGACGGTGAAGCGCTCGCTCGAGATGGCCCTGGTGGTCCTGTTTTCGCCACTCTGGCTGCCCGTCATTGCCCTCCTGGCGATGGCCATCTGGCTCGAAGATCGGCACACACCGTTCTATTTCCAGGAGCGGATCGGACGTCACGGTCATCCCTTCCGGGTGTGTAAGTTCCGGACGATGGTGCCGGATGCGGAACGGGTTCTGGAAGAGCACCTGGCCCGCGATCCGGCCTTGCGTGAGGAGTGGGAGACGACGTTCAAGTTGCGCCGGGACCCCCGGATTACCCGCGTGGGTCGCCTCCTGCGGCGTACCTCCCTGGACGAACTGCCCCAGCTTCTGAATGTGCTCCGGGGGGAAATGAGCCTGGTGGGGCCGCGCCCGCTGCCGGCTTACCATCAGGCTGAACTGCCGCAGCGCATCCAGCAGTTGCGTACCAGCGTTCGCCCCGGTATGACCGGTCTCTGGCAGGTTTCCGGGCGTAGCGACATCGGGAACGAAGGGATGATCCGCTGGGATGCCTTCTACGTACGCAACTGGTCGATCTGGCTGGACATCGTCATCCTGGTCCGCACCTTTCGGGCCATCCTCCACCAGCGCGGCGCGTACTGACGGGCCGTGCACGCCGGGACCGACGTCAGCGTGCCGGTCGCCAGGTGAGGCCCAGGAGCAGACCGGCCTGGTCGGGGTGGACCGCGCCGGCATCGAAGGCCAGGGCGGCATGCAGATCGAGGTGGGGGGTGAGCGGCCCGTATAGTTCCAGGAGCCAGGAGACCTGGTCGCGGCGGGGGGTGATCAGGGTGGCCTCGCCGAAGCAGCCGTTGTCGTTGCAGTTGTCCCGGGCGCCGTAGTTACGGCTGTAGGTAAGCAAGGTCCGGTACGCCAGGCGTGGCGTGAGCTGGCCTTCAAGTCCCAGGTGATGGGCAACGATGATGTTGTTCACGACGCCGTCCCGCTCGCCAGTGGGGTCGGGGAGGATCAGCGGCAGGCCGAGCGTGCGTCCCATGTACGTCCACCCGCTCCGGTAGAGG
>CAZKFR010000112.1:2895-7435 GCA_964552015.1 uncultured Rhodothermaceae bacterium
CGGTCGTTCTCGAGCCATCCGTGGCTGAAGTAGCCGCGTGCGAACAGGCGTACGTCGCCGGGCAGGGTGGCCAGACGGACGTCGTCGAAGGCTAGGCTGACGGCGGGGACGGGCGTGGCATTGGGGGAGAGCACCATCGAGCCGAGCGAGAGGGTCGAGTCGACCAGGCCGGCGGTATGGGGGGCACGGCCGGCCGTGAGTACGAAGGGGCCGTACCGGGCCCGGCCGTAGAGGTGACGGGCAAAGACGGCGCTGCTCCCATCGGCCGCACGGGCGGCCAGGTCGACCCCGAAGCCGAGCGTAAGGCGCCAGGCCCGCCGGGTCGGCCGGTAGGCATGGAGGTGTGTCAGCACCAGGGGGGCGTCGGTGCCGTAGAGCCCGCCGCGGTTGGCGTGTAGCCAGAACGGCAGCGTGGATCCGGTGGCCCCGGCCACCTCCATCGTGACGCCGTAGTCCACGGGCTGGGCCGTGAGAGGAGACGGCTGGACCACGACGCACAGGCTCGCAAGCAGCGTCAGGAGGGATGCGTAGCGCATGGGAGAAAGGGTGGACTGAGGGTGTCAGAGCGTTGCATCCGCCAGTTCGACGGTGGCGCCGTTGCCGGCCAGCGAGCGCTGGGCGGCCTCCATCAGGCGGACGACGGCCAGGCCGTTGCGCCCGTCGGTGCGGGGCGTCGCACCCGTTCGTACGCAGTCGACGAAATGCTGGCACTCGAGCCGCAGCGGCTCCTGCATGGGGACGCGGGGGATGTGGATGTCCCCCGAGCGGACACCCATCGACCCGGCATAGTCGGTATACGCCGGCGCCGTCTCGATCCCCTTGTCATAGATCCGCACCTTCTCGACGCTCTCCACGTCGTCGATGACAACCATCTTCCGGCTGCCCACGACGGTTACCTTGCGGATCTTGTGGGGATCGAGCCAGCTCGTATGCAGGTGGGCCAGCTTGCCGTCCTCGAAGTACACCGTGGCGAAGGCCACGTCCTCGATGCCGGGCTGGAGGTAGGCCTGTCCCTGGGCCGAGACGGCCACGGGCGACCGGTCGAGGAAGGCCAGCGCTACGGCCAGGTCGTGCGGGGCCAGGCTCTCGAAGGCGTTCTCGCGCTGGCGCACGATGCCCAGGTTGACGCGCATGCTGTAGAGGTAGTAGACCTCGCCCAGCTCGCCGCGCCGGATGAGTTCCTGCACGTATTCGAAAGCCGGGTGGTAGAGCAGCAGGTGCCCCACCATCAGGCGGCGGTCATGGGCCTCGGCCAGGGCCACCAGCCGCTCGGCCTCGGCGGTGGTCTGCGCCATGGGCTTCTCGACGAAGACGTGCTTGCCGGCCCGGAGGGCGGCCTCGGCCATGGGAAAGTGGAGGGGCGTCTCGGTGGCGATGACGACGGCGTCGAGCGACGGGTCTTCGAGGAGGTCGTCGTAGCGGTCGGTGGTGGCGATGCCCGGGACCTGGCGGGCGACGGCCTCGCGCACCTCGGCCCGCTGGTCACAGGCCCACGCCAGCGTCACGCCGGGCAGGGCGGCGAAGTTGCGGAGCAGGTTCTTGCCCCAGTAGCCGACGCCGACCTGGCCGATGCGAAGCGGGGTCTCGGTCATGGTTCAGGCGGGTTCTCCGGTGGCGGTACGGACGAAGCCGAGGACGGCCTCGGCGATGTAGGCCTGCTGGGCTTCGGTCAGCTCGGTGTGCATGGGCAGCGAGAGCACCTCGGCGGCAGCCCGGTCGGTCTCGGTCATGTCGCCGTGACGGGCGGGGGCGCCGCCGTCGGCGAAGACGGGCAGGCGGTGCAGGGGCACGGGGTAGTAGATGGCGTGGGGGATGCCCCGCTTCTTCAGGTGGGCCGCCAGCGCATCACGCCCCCCGGGCACCTCGGGCGAGACGCGGAGCGTGTACTGGTGGAAGACGTGGATGCCCTCGGGGGCACGGTAGGGCGTCGTGAGGTAGGGGTTGCCGGCGAAGAGGGCGTCGTAGCGGTCGGCGGCGGTCCGGCGGGCCTCGGTGTAGGCGTCGAGGTGCTTCAGCTTCACGCGGAGGACGGCCGCCTGGAGCGCGTCGAGGCGGCTGTTGACGCCCACCACCTCGTTGTGGTACTTCTTCCGCGAGCCGTGGTTGGCAATGAGCTTCATGCGCTCGTAGAGCGCGGCGTCGTTGGTCAGCACCGCGCCGCCGTCGCCGTAGCACCCCAGGTTCTTCGAGGGGAAGAAGGACAGGGTGCCGATGTCGCCGAGGAAGCCGGTGTGCCGGCCCTTGTAGGTGGCGCCGATGCCCTGGGCGTTGTCCTCGACCACGTAGAGGTTGTGGCGCCGAGCGATCTCCAGGATCGGGTCCATGTCGGCGGGCTGGCCGAAGAGGTGCACCGGCACGATGGCCTTCGTCTTCGGGGTGATGAGCGCCTCGATCTTTGCCGGGTCCAGGTTGAACGTGCGCGGGTCGATGTCGCAGAAGACGGGCGTGGCCCCCAGCAGGGCGGCGGCTTCGGCCGTGGCGACGAACGTGAAGGAGGGGGTGATGACCTCGTCGCCCGGCCCGATGCCCAGGGCCATGAAGGCGATCTGCAGGGCGTCCGTGCCGTTGGCGACCCCCAGCACGTACGATCCGCCCAGGTAACCGGCCAGCTCGCACTCGAACCGGCCCACCTCGGGCCCTTTGATGAACTGCGTCGAATCCAGGACGGCCTGCAAGGCGGCGTCCATCTCTTCTTTGATGGCGAGGTACTGGCCCCGCAGATCGACCATCTGTAGGTTCATCGGCGTGCTCTGTGGGTCACGAAAAACAAGGCAGGCGGACACCACCGCCCTGCCGGAATATACGACCCGCTTCGTTGGGGTGACCGGTCCTTCGTCTCGGATTCATGATCGCTCGAGGGATGCCCCCCCGCTCCGCATCCCTCACTCCGGCCAGCCCTGCCTGTCCAGCTTCTGCTCCTCGGGTACGGGACGGAAGGGGCGGGCCGGCAGGCCGGCATGGATCATCTCGGCCTCGGCATCACGCGTAAGGACGGCCCCGGCGGCCACGACGGCATCCGGCCCTATTTCTTTGCCCGGCAGGATCACCGCCCCGACGCCCAGGCGCCCTCCGCGCCGGATCGTGACGCCCTTGAAATGCTTGAACCGCTCCTCGGTGCGCCCGATGAAGTTGTCGTTGCTCGTCAGCACGCCGGGAGCCAGGAAGGCGCGGTCCTCGACGGTCGAGTAGGCGGTCAGGTAGACGTTCGTCTCCAGCTTGCAGTACCGCCCGATGGTGCAGTGGTTCTCGACGGCCACGCCGCGTCCGATGATCGTAAAGTCGCCCACCGTGACGTCTTCGCGGACCGTGGCGAGGTCGGCCACGAGGACCTTTTCGCCGAGGCGGCATCCGGCATAGAGGACGACACCGGCGCCGATCAGGCAGCGGTCCCCGATCCGGGCCGGCGGCTGCTGCCGGTCCCGGGTGACGGCGCTGTTGGGGGCCCGCATGGGCTGCTTGCCGATGGTGGTGTGGTCGTCGATGCGGACGTGGTCGCCGATGACGGTGCCGGCATGCAGGACCACGTGGTGCCCGATCTGGCAGCCCGCACCGATGCGGACGTTCTCTTCGATGACGCAGAAGTGGCCCAGGGTCGAGCCTTCGCCGATTACGGCCGTCGGGGCGATGTAAGAGGTGTGCATGGTAGGGGACGGGAATGGGTGGGCAGGAGTGTCAGAGCAGGTCGGGCAGGTCGCGCCAGTCGGTCAGGACGTGGTGCGGTTCGGGGGCCGGTTCGGTATCGGTGTGAACGCCGGTGAACAGCGCGGCGCGTGCGCCGGCGGCCAGGGCACCGGCCACGTCGGTACGGCGCAGGTCGCCCATATGGAGGAGGGCTTCGGGGGGTACCGACAGCGCTTCAGCGGCCCGGTGGAACGCCCGCACATCGGGTTTCGAGAACCCGGTTTCGTCGGAAAAGACGAAGGCGCGGAAGCAGGGGAGGAGTTCGTAGCGGTCGAGCAACTGCCGGATGACGCGCCCGGGCGAAAACATGGTGTCCGAGATGAGCGCCAGCGGATACCGCTCGGCGGTCCGGCGCAGAACCTGGGCCGCGCCCTCGACGAGGGCGGGTGGGTGTTCGAGGATGCCTTCCTCGAAGATGCGAACCGTCTCCCGGTGTTCTTCTTCATCGACGTCCACGTGCAGGCGAGGCCAGAGGTCGCGCACGATGGCGTCGGCGCCCGGCGTCTGATGGCGGGTTTTCCAGATGCTTTCGAAACGCCGTACGGTTGCGACCAGCGCCGCTTCGATCCGGTCTTCCGGTACCGACGTGCCCTGGTGGCGGGCCACGACTGCCTGGAGGTGGGCGAGACGCCGGGCCCGCCGGGCCGGGCCGTTCGCCTGCGCCACCACGAGCGTGTTCCAGAAGTCGACCGAGAGAGCCTGTGGAGGAGTCATGGTGACGTACAAGGATGCAGCAAGATGGACAGAGTATACGTCCCTGGCGACGAAAAAGGCCCACGACCCGGAGGGCCGCAGGCCTTTTTCAAGGGAAACTCGGAGGATCGGGGGGTTACCGCGTGCCGAGGGTTTCGAGGTAGTG
>CAZKFR010000113.1:0-7092 GCA_964552015.1 uncultured Rhodothermaceae bacterium
TGCCGGCGGGGGCGTTGTGGATGTGGGCGGCGGTGATGGCGCCGCTGAGGCCATCCACGGTGACGAAGAGCAGGAGGCCGGCCTCACTCGTCTGGAGGGTCGCCGTGCCCGAGGCATCGCTCGTGACGTCGTGCGATTCCTGGGCCGTCGTCAGGTCGGCGCGGAAGCCGGTGCCCGAGGTGGGGTAGAGCTGGGCCCGCAATTCACCGGCGGGGTTAGCGGCGGTGTGGATGTTGACGTAGAGGTCGCCGCGGAGCAGGGCGGCGATCATCTCGTCCGTGAGCGGTTCGGCGTCGGTGGCGGACCAGAGGCCGCGCGCGGTGTTGCCGGTGAAGTCGGCGGTGAGGGTGCGTACGACGCCGCCGTCGGTGCCGGCGGGGGCGTTGTGGATGTGGGCGGCGGTGATGGCGCCGCTGAGGCCATCGACGGTGATGTAGAAGTATACGCCCTCCTCGGTGAGGGCGAGCGCCGCCGTGCCCGAGGCATCGGTCGTGACGTCATGCGACTCCTGGGCCGGGGTCAGGGTGCCGGTGAAGAACGTCTGGGCCGGAGCAGAGGCCGGCATCAGGAGCAGAACGACGATGAGGGTCAGGGGTAAGAAACCGTAGCGCATAGGTCAACCTCCAGTACTTGTTCGGGGGCAGAGGGGCGGGCGGCCGCGTCGGTGTCGGAGGGAGCAGGCCGCCCGCAGGATCGATTTGTCCTTTACAGTACGCCGGGTCGTTCGAATGACCATCCATGCCGATCAGTAGTCGACCCGCACCGAGAGGGAGGGGTAGCGGCCGGGCAGACGGCGTGGGACAGTCTGGACCGAGGGACCCGTGGTGTCGAGGCTCAGGTCGTAGACGTTCTGCCGGTCGAAGAGGTTGACGAGGAATGCCTGTACGTGCAGATCGGCATTTCCGAGTGTCTGGTGGTAGGTCAGGCCCAGGTCGAAGCGGAGGTAGGCGGGCAGCCGGTGATCTTCCGGATGCTGGAGGTCGAAGTCGCCGGTGCGGGGCAGGAGGTCGCGGAGGGCGAGGTAGTCGTAGTAGGCCCGGCGCAGCGCCCAGGTACGTCCCCACAGGCCTTCGCCGTGAAGGTGGAGGGCGAAGCCTCCGGCCAGGGGCGCGCGCAGGTCGAGGCCGAGTTGGTGCGGCACGTTCCAGGGGGTGGGGAGAAGGCGGTCCTCGAAGCGGCCGGGGAAGCGCTGCAGGGCCCGGCTGATGGCATAGTCCACGACGGCTTCGAAGGCCCGGCCGGCATACCGGAGGCGTACGGCGCCGCCGTACGTGCGCCCGCGGGTCGCCACAATGAAGCCGGACTGAGGCAGGGGCGCCTGCGGGCCGGTATCGAAGAGGTTGGCCAGGGCCACGTAGTCAATCGTGAGCAGGCGGGGCTGGGCTTTGTAGTACGTCTCCAGTCTGAGCGTCCAGGCCGAGGTCGGCATCCACAGGACCTCGGCGCTGAGGTGATAGGCACGCGGTGGTGCCATCGTTTCATCGGTGGGGAGCCAGAAGCGCGTCGACGGGACGGCCGCCGTAGGGCCGGAACTCGTCAGGTCGTACGTGTTGACGAACTGCCGGTAGAGGCCGGCGGCCAGGCGCAGGGCCATCGGGCCGAGAGGGCCGCGGGTTTCGTCGAAGCGGACGGCCAGGCGCGGCTCGGCATACGTGGTTCGGCGCCGGGGGAGGTAGGTCAGGCGCAGGCCGGGCTCGATGGTCAGGTGCCAGCCCGGCGAGAGGGTGCCGCGCATGTAGCTGCTCCACGTCCAGCGGGCCTCGTGGTGCCGGAAAGAGGGGATGAACTGGTTGTTGAGGTTGAATTCACTATCGGTGTAGAGGCCTTCCAGGCCGCCTTCGAGGCGCAGCGTCGGGGCGAGGCTCCCGGCCAGCGTCGCCCGTACCACGGATTCCCGGATGGCGTTGTGCTCGAACATGACGTAGTTGTTCAGGAGGGCCTCGCCGAAGGCGGCACGGGCCTCGTCCAGGTTGCCCTCGTGGTAGCGGCCGGCCGGGACGTTGGATTGCAGGGCCCGGTAGCTGTAGCGCGACGTGTGGTCGCTCGTGCCCGCCTGCAGCGACAGCACGGCCTGTGCGCTCAGGAGGCGGTGATAACGAGCCTGGAGCATCCGGTTCGTCCACCGATAGACATCGCGGGTGAGGATGAGACGGTCCTCGTTGGTGCCTTCGAGGTGGTTCAGTCCCGTCAGTTCGGCCTCGAGATCGTTGCGGGCACGGAAGGCGGAGACGTCGAGGAGGTGGTCCGGGGCGAGGTCGAGCCGGAGGCTGCCGTGCAGGTCGGAGAAGGCAACGTGCGGCAGGGGGGTCAGCACGGTGAAGGTGCCGGAGGCCACGGGTTGTTTCAGCCAGATGCCGGCCAGTTGCGGGTCGACGAGGTTCCATCGTTCGAGCAGGGCCGACGTGCCGGGGTCGCGCACCTGCTGCCAGAGGCTGGTACGGCCGGCGAGCATCAGGTGGAGGGCGCGTCCGTGGCGCAGGTCCAGGCGGTGGGCGGCGCGGGCGTTGAAGCTCAGCGGGTCGAGGCCGGCCCGCAGGCGGCTGCCGGAGCCGGGGTCGTGTGCGACGGCCACGATGCCGGTGAGGTGGCTTCCCTGTTCGACGCCGAAGCCGGCTTTGTAGACGGTCAGGCGCTGCAGGGCCAGCGGGCTGAAGGCGCCGAGGTGGCGTCCCAGGGTGAAGGGGTGGCGGATGGGCAGGCCGTCGAGCAGGGTCAGATGTTCACCGCCGCGGGCGCCCTGCAGGTGGAGGTCGGCCAGCGGTTGCAGCGCCGTCACGCCAGGGAGGCGCGCGGCCGTCCGGGCAACATCGGGCAGGCCGGCTGCGCCGGCAGCCAGCACGGGGGGGCCGGCCTCGCTCTGCCCCAGCGACCGGGAGGGCAGGCGCTGGGCGAGGCCGTCGACAACGATGGGGGGGAGGGGCACCTCGCGCGGCCGCAGGCGGATCTGCACGTGGGCCTCACCGCCCGGCATCACGCGGACGCTGTCGTAGCGCGTCTCGTAGCCGACGTAGGTCGTGGCGATCCGGTGGACGCCCGGGAGCAGGCCGGCAAACGTGAACAGGCCGGCCTCGTCCGTGGTGGTGCCCGTGGTGGCCTCGGCCAGCAACACCCCGGCATAGGGGAGCGGCGTTCCCGTCTCGGCATCGACGACCTGGCCGGCCAGCCGGCCGAAGAACGCGGGAGCCTGGCGGCGCTCGATCAGCACATAGGCGCCGGAGGAAGTGCGGACGTAGTCCAGCCCGGTGCCGGCGAGCAGACAGCGGAGCAAGGCTTCCGCCGCCTGCTTCCGTCCCACGCAGTGCGCCCGCTTGTCGGCCACGAGGTCGGTCGAGTAAACCAGATCGAGCCGGGTCAGGCGTGCCAGTGCCTCGAGGGCTTCGGGGAGCGGCGTGTCCTGCAGCACCAGCGTATAGGTGGTGTCGGGGGCCTGGGCACGGGCGAGCCGAGGCAGCGCCAGCACGAGGACCAGGGCCGGCAGCAGCAGGCGAGGCAACAGGCAACAGGCGCGATGCTTCACGGCGACGAGGGCGGGAGCAGTTCGTAACCCCGGCTGGTGGGACGGAACCGGCAGCCCTGCGCCACACAGAGGTCGGACAGGACCGCCTCGAGCGTGACGGGGCGGAAATAGCGGAGCGTCATGGCGGTTTCCAGCGGAAGGCCGGGGGTCGCCCGCACCTCGACGGCGTAGTGCCGCTCCAGCGCGCGGAGCACGTCGGCCAGCGGCAGGTCGACCAGCGCGAGCCCCCGGTGTTGCCAGGACGTGGCGTCTTCGAGCCGCCCGGCGGGCGGCGTCACGACCTCCCGGTCGTGGATGCGCACCTCGTCGCCGGCCGCCGTGAGGGCTACGGCGGTGTCGGCACCGGCGGGACGAACACGCACGTGGCCCTCGGCCAGCGTCACCCGGGTCTCGGGCCGCAGGGCTTCCGGCCAGGCCCGTACGTTGAACCGGGTGCCAAGCACTTCGACCCGTGCGTTGAACGTTTCCACGATGAAAGGCCGCGTGCCCGGCTCGACGGAGAAGAACGCCTCGCCGATCAGGTGCACCTGCCGTGCCGTGGCCGGGACGAACGGCCACGTCTGGAACCGGCGCGTGTAGGTCAGGCGGCTGCCGCTGTTGAGGTGCACCGTCGAGCCGTCCGGGAGCATGACCTCCGCCTGTTCGCCCGGAGGGACCGTCACCGTCACGGGACTGCGCCAGGCCTGCAGGCCGAGGGCGAGGAGGAACAGCAGGGCCAGCCCGCCCACGGCGACCCGCCGGCGCAGGGGGCGCAACGGCCGCGGCGGGCGATCGCGGTGCGGGGCCGGATCGTCGAGGCGGCGTTGGAGCGCCTGCCAGGCCGTCGCATCGTCGCAGACCGCCGGCGGGCGAGGCCGGGCGTCCTCGAGCAGGTCCCAGACCCGTTCGAGCCGCTGCCGTTGCTCGGGCAGCATGTCATGCAGGGCCGCCTGTACGTCCGGCGGCAGAGGATGTCTCGGTTTCATCGTTCGAGGAGAGTCGGTTCAAAGGCCTCGACGCACCGTTGCAGGTGTTCCAGCGCCCGCACGATGTGGTTGTTGACCGTGCGGGGCGAGATGCCCATCACGGTGGCGATCTCCTGATGGGAGAGGGCATGGTAGCGCGCCAGCAGCAGCGCCTCGCGCTGCCGGGCCGGCAATGCGTCGATCCAGGCGGTGAGCTTCCGGTGCAGCAGGGCGCCGTCGTGTTCGTGCTCGGTCATGGCGTCGTCGGGCGGGTGGTCCCGGGCCGCCGAGCTCAGTTCGGCGTGTTTGCGGGCGTGCGTGCGCTCGTCCCGCAGGTAGCGGTAGGCCCGGTTCCGGGTCATCTTGAACAGGTAGGGACGAAGCGGTAGCGAAGGGTCCAGCGTGGCGCGCAGGTTCCACAGCGCAACGAACACGTCCTGCACCAGGTCGTGCGCTACCCAGGCGTCTTCCACGATGGACGTCGCAAAGCGCAGCAGGTCGGCCCGGAAGCGCCGGAAGATCTCGGCAAACGCCTCCCGGTCGGAAGCCTTCAGGCGACGGCACAGCTCGTCCAGCGACGGTCCGGAGGGCATAAACAGGGGAATAAGGTCGCAGGGGCGATCGGTGGCTGGGTTCACAGCGACATCCGAACAGTCCTTCAGACGGCCCGGATAACTACCGGACCGGTCCACGTCGTCGGATGAAGAAGCGGCGAAGGGAACGCCTTCTTGTACCCGGCCGGCCCGGAAAGGATCGGCCGGGGGCATCACGGGCGGGCGACCACCTCGACGCCGAAGGGCATCAGGGCCAGACGGGCCAGCTTCACGTGCTGCCGGGCGAAGGGGATGCCGATGATGGTCAGCGCGCAGATCAGACCGAAGACGAGGTGGGTCAGCGCCAGCCAGATGCCGCCGGCCAGGATCCAGAGCAGGTTCATCGTCAGCGGGAGGCAGCCGGAGGCACGGGGCGTCTCACGCACCTCCTTGCCGAAAGGAGCCAGGGCCAGCAGGGACAGCTTGATGCACGAAAGCCCGAAGGGGATGCCGATGACGGTCAGGCACAGCAGCAGGCCGCCGAGGAGGTACTCCAGGAACAGCACGATGCCACCCCCGAAAACGATCCACAGGAGATTGGCCAGAAGACGCATGAGGAACGGAATCCGTGTCAGGGAGGAAGGGAACGAAGGCGGTCGCACGCCGGCGGACCGGAGTCGATGTACGCAGCGGGCGCGATCGGGATGCAGGCCGCGGCGGGTTTCTGCTTGTGCGGGGCGCGCGCGATGGCTACCTTCCTGGAACCCTCGAACCTGTTTTCCTGACCCGTCATGAAACGTCGCGCCTTTTTTCGCACGGGGCTGGTGGCGGCGACGGCCTGGCCCGCCGTCGTGGCGGAGGCCGGAACCCCGGAGCCGCTCGGGGGGCGCGTCCGGCACTCCGTCTGCAAATGGTGCTACCCGGGGCTGACCGTGGACGCGCTGGCCGTGGCCGGCAAGGCCATGGGCCTGCGTTCGATCGAACTGCTCGACCCGCCGGACTGGCCCGCCGTCAAACGCCATGGCCTCATCTGCGCGATGGCCAACCCGCCGGCCGCACCCGACGGTATGCACTTCCTCACGCACGGCTTCAACCGGCGCGAGCACCATGCCTGGCTGGTACCGGCCTATACAAAGCGCCTCGAAGAGGTGGCCGAGGCCGGCTTCCCCAACCTGATCTGTTTCTCGGGCAACCGGGGCGGGCTCGACGACGAGGAGGGCCTCGAAAACTGCGTCGAAGGCCTCAAACAGATCCTCCCGACGGCCGAACGGCTCGGCGTGACCCTCTGCATGGAGCTGCTCAACAGCCGCGTCGACCATCCCGACTACCAGTGTGATCACACGGCCTGGGGCGTGGCCCTCGTCGATCGGCTCGGGTCCGACCGCTTCAAGCTGCTCTACGACATCTACCACATGCAGATCATGGAGGGCGACATCATCCGCACGATCCGTACCTATGCGGACTACATCGCCCACTATCACACCGGCGGCAACCCCGGGCGCCACGAGATCGACGAGACGCAGGAGCTCAACTACCGGGCCATCGTCGAGGCGATCCTGGCGACGGGCTTCACCGGTTACATCGCGCAGGAGTTCATCCCCACCCGCGATCCGCTCGCGTCGCTCCGGCAGGCGCTGATGATCTGCGACGTCTGAGGGGACGGCATGCTCTACGTGGTCGATCTGGTGGGGACGTTCGTCTTTGCCCTCTCGGGTGCGTTTCAGGCCAACCGGCACGGGCTGGACGTGCTCGGCTTCCTGGTGCTGGCCGTGGCCACGGGGGTCGGCGGGGGGATGCTACGCGACGTGCTGCTGGGGGCGACGCCGCCGGCTGCGTTGCAGGATGAACTGTACCTGGTGGTGTGCCTGGCCGGTGGCCTGGCGGTCTACTGGGCGGCGCCGCCCATCGCGAAGCGGTGGAACCGGGTGATGGTGGCCGATGCGGTGGGGCTGGGCGTCTTTGCCGCGATGGGTGCGGAGAAGGCGGCCGCCCATGGGCTGGGACCCATCGGCATCGTCCTGATGGCAACGATGACGGCCACCGGCGGCGGGGTGGTGCGCGACCTGCTCGTGCGCGAGGTGCCGGCCGTCATCAAGGG
>CAZKFR010000114.1:0-6967 GCA_964552015.1 uncultured Rhodothermaceae bacterium
TCGGCGCGTCGAAGACCTCGGCGTAGCGCACGCCGAACACGTTGCGGACCTCGGCATTCTATACATACCTTACTTTTATAACCTGTCGTTCTACGTGTCCTGTAGTATAGCTGCACGGTGCTCCTTAAAACGGGTCGCAAAAGCTGATGCCTTCGTTTTATCACTTACCAAAAATCTCTCCCGAAGACCACCCGATGAAGTTATATCGATCTGGCCATATAACATGACAGGATACCGTGGGTTATGTGAAAACCGCCTGTCTGGACTACCGTCTTTATTAACAAAGCGCCATGTATAACCAACTTGTTCAGCATCTTGGGGAACACTTTCACTCTCAATGAACTGAGCATATGAGAACTCAACTCTAACTTCCCGCAGATCTACCAACGCCGGATAATCCTGAGCATCTCCTACGGCAATAAACAATGGATAAATCCAGAGGTCGGGACCATTCGCATTGGCAAAATGAAGCGCGGGTACATCAGGACGAATGGTTGGTAAGGGTCTGATACCGAGGTGTACACGCTGGCGGTCTACAGAGCGAGACGCTGAAGATTTGGGATGTTCAGATGCTCCCCAAGCAGTTTCATCCCACACCCGCTCTGTGTTACACATTGCTTCAAATGCTGACACTAGTCTTTGCCATGTCGGTGTTTCCAGATCACCAACATTGAATACGGTACTCAAGCGAGCAGACTCTGCTTGTTGCTCCATGTCTACCCGTTTGACATCAAGCCTGTGAGCTTCTTCCTCCCATTTCTCTGCCTTGGATCGTGCCCAACTACCTAACCACCCTAAATTCGTCCATCGTGTGGCACGCCTTTCTGCTCGCTCTATCTCCTTTTCTAGTCGCCTGATGGACTTAAAGAGATTATCGAACGTCTTTGCACGATTCTGCGCTTGCCTGTACAACTCCATAAGACCAGGCGTGGATATTTGAGTCACTGGAGCGCTTGCTACCGGAGTCATCACCGGTGGCGGCGTATACCTGCGTCGAGCCATCAGTAAATATGAATTACTTAACCAACATGTCTTCACCACATCCTACGCGCCTTCCACACAAAATGCAAATGACAAAGCTTGAGTGATGGTTGTTGAAGGCGTCGTTGCAAAGAGCACTGTAACCGCACACCCTCTGCCACCAACCTTCTGTACGGGGTCTTCGACGCCACTCGGGGCAGGTACTTCACGGGTGTCCCCTTCTGTCTTCGAGGCAGTCCCGGGCTGAATCCCGCGGCTACGCGGCTAGTACGGGCCGTGATCTCCCGCCAACAACTAGCCTCCCACCAGGGTCCTCGCGGTACATGTCCGCGTGCGACGCCCAGACGCGCCCCACTCACCGGGCGAGGCGCAGGCCCAGGAGCCACCACCGGCCCGGCATCGGCGCGTCGAAGACCTCGGCGTAGCGCACGCCGAACACGTTGCGGACCTCGGCCGAGAGGGTGAGACGGGCGCGGCCGGCGGGGAGGCGGTAGGCCGCGCGGAGGTGGACCACCTCGTAGGCGTCCCCGGCGAGGCGCTCCTTCGCCAGGGCCTGCACGCTCAGCGTGGCCGCCCCGGCGTCGACGGCCAGCGTGGCCTGCCCCAGATGGCGGGCGTTCGTCAGCGCGTACTTATACTGCGCCACCCGGTCGGTGTCGGCCAGCGCGGCGTCGAGGTAGGTGTAGGCGGCGGTGGCCCGCAGGCGCACCGGCCCCACCTGCCGCCGCGCCTCCAGGTCCAGTTCCAGCCCGGTCGTCTCCACCCGCAGCACGTTGCGAGCCAGGAAGACGGTGTCTGCCGGGGAAAGCATCACGTAGTCGATCAGGTCGTCCGTGTCGCGGCGGAAGAAGGTGGCGCGGGCGACGAGCCCATCGGCCGGGTAGAGGTCGAGGCCGGCCTCGTAGGACCAGGCCCGCTCGGCCCGCAGGTCGGGGTTGCCCAGGCTGCGGCCACGCGGCCGGGCGAGCGTGGTGTTGAAATAGCGCTCGATGTAGTTGGGTGCCCGCACGGCGCGGGCCACGGCGGCGCGGAGGATGACCGGCCCGGCGGCGTAGGCGGCGCTCACCTGCGGTGTCCACTCGGTCCCGAAGCCGGGGTCGTGGTCGAGGCGGGCGCCGGCGTGGAGGGTGAGGGCGGGGGTGGCCTGCCAGCGGGCCGTCGCGAAGGCGCCGGCGGCGGCGTCGGCGTGGGTGCCCATGTTGTTCGAGTCGATGCCGCGCACCGAGGCTGAGAGGCCGGCGCCCAGGCGGAGGCCCGGCGCCACCGGGCGGCTCAGGCGGGCCAGCAGGTTGGCCTGGCGGCTGGTGTGGCGGTTGGCCGGCGTCTGCGGGTTGAACACGTACGTGTCCTCGTGCTGCCGGGCCGAGAGCTGCACCTCCCACGGCAGGTCCACCCCCTCCCCCTGCACGCGGAGCTGGGCCCAGTAGGTGGTGGTGGCCTCGCGGGCCGTGTCGCTGGCGAAGGGGGTGTAGAAGTGGAAGGCGTTGAAGGCGCGGTCGTCCACGCCGGCCCGTCCGTAGAGCGTGGCCCTGCCGAGGCGGTGGGCCAGCGCCAGCGTGTGGGCCTGCCGGCGGAAGTCGGTGCGGAGCGTCTCCGCGCCGCGGCGGACGGGTGTGCCGTCGGCCGCTGTCAGGGGCTGGCCGTCGCTGCCCTGCCAGGCCGTGGCGGCGCCGAAGAGCGTCCGGGCGCCGTCGCGCCGGAGGGCGGCGTCCACCTCGTAGAGGGCGTGGCGTCCCAGGCGGGCCGTCCCGCCCCCGGCCAGGCCCGCGCCGCGCCCTTCGCGCCAGAGCCCGGCGTACGTGAACACCTGGATCACCCCGCCCAGCGCGTCGGGGCCGTAGACCGCCGCCGCCGGCCCGCGCAGCACCTCGATGCGGGCGATCTCGGAGAGCGGCACGGGGAAATCCGAGAGGAAGTGGCCAGTCATGGGGTCGTTGAAGCGGGCGCCGTCGAGCAGCACCAGCACCCCGTTGAACGTCGACCCGCGCATCGTCACGTCGCTCTGCACGCCGAAGCCGCCGCGCGCGGCCGCCTCCACCCCGCCGACGGTGCGGAGCAGCTCGTCGAACGACGAGACGGGCAGGGCCGCCAGGTCGCGGGCCGTCCAGACGGACACGACGCGGCCGGTGTGCCGGAGGTCTTCCGGAATCCGGGACGCCGTGACCACGATAGAGTCCGGCAGCGTACCTTCGAGGGGTGCGTCCTGCGCCCGCGCGGGCGCAATCCACAGGATGAGCGGCAGGAGAATAACCAGGCGGCGCATGGTGTTGAGCAGTCCGTCGTGAAAGGGGTTTCCTGGCGGGACCGTGTTCATCAACGGCATGGCATTTTCGTGTCTTTTGGGAAGGTGTCCGATCGAAACACCCGGCCTCGCGTATATTGGCCGAGAAATTAGGAGCCTTTGGCGAGGCAAAACGCGAAGCGTCGATGAACATGCTGGAACGCCCGGCCGCTCCGCGCCGGGCTCCCTCCCACCCGGAAGCCCGATGAACCGCATGCGCCTGCTCTACCTGACCGTCGGCCTGGCCGGCCTGTTCGGCGGCGGCTGCCTCGGCGATGCACCGCATTCCAACCCGCTCGATCCGCTCTCCGACGACTTCGAGGCCGTCGGGCAGGCCGACTTCATCGTGACCAGCTTCTATGCCCCCTTCCGGCCCCTGGACAGCGTGGAGGTCGTCCTGACCCCCGGCCCGTTCCTGGGCCGTACCGACGGGCAGGGACGCCTGATCCTGTCCCGCCTCCCCGAGGGCCTCTACGAGATGGAAGCCCGACGGGCCGGCTATGCCGCCGTACGCGACACGCTGCGCATCCGGACCGGCCGCACCACGCTCGACACGCTGCGCCTGGACGGCCTCCCGGACGCCAACGCCGTCCAGCTCGCCACCGTCCATATCCGCCGCCGATGGCCGCCGCCGTTCGACCTGTACCAGCTCGAGGTCCAGGCCGACGTGGCCGACCCCGACGGCCTGGCCGACGTCGAGCAGGTGTGGCTCGAACTGCCCGGCGAAGGCTTCACCGCCGCACTCCCGCCCACGGCCGAGCCGGGTCGCTTCGCGAATGTCTTTGCCGAGAGCACGCTCCCTACGGCCAGCCTGCACGCCCTCCTGGGCCTCCCCTTTCAGCTTCGCTTGCGGGACCGGGCCGGCGTCGAGCACACGAACGGGCCACACCAGCTCGTGCGCGTCATCGAGCCGACGCCGCTGGCCGTGGCGCCCGTCGGCGGCATCACCCTCACCGACCCCCGCCCTACCCTGCAATGGCAGGCCGCCAACCTGCCCTATCCCTTCACCTACCGCATCGAGGTCTTCCGGGATGAAAGCGTCAGTATCCGCGAGCGCGTCTTCGACCACCTTCCGCCGGACTCGCTCTCCGTCCGGCTGGACACGCCGCTGGCCCCGGGCGCGTACTTCTGGACCGTCTCCGTCGTCGACGCCTTCGGGAACCGGAGCCGTTCCAACCGCGAAGGCTTCATCATCCAGTGAGGTCCGGTGGTCAATCCGGACCGCTCATGCACTGATGACATGATCCCCGTTCGAACGAGCCCTGCTGCCCGATGACCCCAACCGTTACACCCCGCAACGACCGATCTGACCTGGAAGCCCTCTCCGAGATCGCTCAGACGATCAACACGATCCTGGAGCCGGACATCCTGCTGGAGAAGGTGCTCGAGATCGCCATGGAGCAACTGGACGCCGAGCGCGGCTTCGTCCTCCTGACCGCCGCCGATCGGCCCGAGGGTTTCGAGGTCAAGAGCCGCCGCAACTTCACCGAGGAGCAACTCGACGACGTGGTGCGCCTCTCGACGAGCGTCGTGCAGCGCGTCCTGCGTGAGGGCGAGCCGGTGCTCGTCTACGAGACGGAAAAGGATGCGCGCTACCGGGAGACCGAGAGCATCATCGTCCAGCGCATCCAGTCGATCGCCTGTGTGCCGCTGCGCCTGAAACAGCGGCAGATCGGTGCCATCTACCTCGACAGCGTGACGCGGCGCGGGCGGTTCACGCGGGAGCGGCTGCCCTTTCTGACCGCCTTCGCTCACCAGGCCGCCATCGCCCTCGAAAACGCCCGCCTGTACCAGACGCTCCGCCAGGAAAACCGCCATCTCCGCAGCGAGATGCACCGCCTGCACGGCTTCGAGGAGATCATCGGCCGCAGCCGGGCCATGCGGGAGGTCTTCGACACCCTCTCGCGCGTAACGGACACCGACGCGACCGTGCTCATCGAAGGCGAGAGCGGTACCGGCAAGGAGCTCGCCGCCCGTGCCATCCACTACAACGGCCCGCGGAAGGACAAGCCGTTCGTGGCCGTCTTCTGCGGCTCCCTCTCCGACGAACTGCTCGAGAGTGAACTGTTCGGCCACAAGAAGGGCGCCTTCACCGGGGCCGTCGCCGACAAGGCCGGGCTCTTCGAGGTGGCCGACGGCGGCACCATCTTCCTCGACGAGGTGGGCGACCTGAGCCCTCGCATGCAGACCACCCTGCTGCGTGTCCTGCAGTCCGGCGAGATCAAGCGGGTCGGCGACACCCGCACGCGCACCGTCGACGTGCGGGTCCTCTCGGCCACGAACAAGTCGCTCATCGAGCTCATCGAAGCGGGCGAGTTCCGGGAGGACCTGTACTACCGCCTCAACACCATCTCCGTGACGATGCCGCCCCTCCGCCACCGGCGTGAGGACATCCCCCTGCTGGCGCATCACTTCCTGGACAAGTTCGCCACCGGGCGCCGGAGCCACATCGAAGGCTTCACGCCGGAGGCGCTGGAGCGGCTGCAGAACTACCACTGGCCCGGCAACGTTCGAGAACTGGAAAACACGATCGAGCGGGCGGTGGTGCTGTGCCGGGGCACGCTGATCGAGCCGGGGGACCTGCGCCTGCCGGAGACGCACCGCGCCTCGCCCTTCGAGCCGGGCCTGACACTCAAGGAGATCGAACGCCGGGCCGTCCTGCAGACGCTGGAAGCCCACGGCGGCAACATCTCCGAGACGGCCCGGGTGCTCGGTGTCTCGCGCCGCTGGCTCCATTACCGACTCAAGGAATGGGACGGATCGAACCCATAGGCGACTTTCAGCCGTTTGCCGAGCTGGCCCGCCGGCCCGCGACGATCGTCTACAAGGCCTATCAGTCCTCCCTGGAGCGCTTCGTCCTGCTGAAGGTGCTGCGCCCGGAGTATGCGCGGGATGAGGATCTGGCGCGGCGGTTCGAAGCCGAAGCGCGCCTGCTGGCCCGCATCCAGCATCCCAACGTGGTGGCCGTCTACGCCTGCGGGCGGCACGGCGAGCACCTCTACCTGGCGGCCGAATACGTGGAGGGCACCGACCTGGCTGCCCTCCTTCGCCACGGCCCCCTGCCGCCGGCGCTGGCGCTGTACGTCGCCCGCGAGGCGGCGCGCGGCCTGCAGGCGGCCCACGCGCAGGGCATCCTGCACCGGGACCTCAAACCGGGCAACATTCTGGTCGCGCTGGACGGGCAGGTCAAGCTGACCGACTTCGGCATGGCCTCGCTCGCCGCCGAGCACGAGGCCGAACACGCGGGGGCCGAGGTACGCGGCACCCCGGCCTACCTGGCGCCGGAACAGATCCTGGGTGGTCCCCCTACCGAAGCCGCCGACCTGTTCGCCCTCGGCGCCACGCTGTTCGAGATGCTCACCGGACGCCCCGCCTTTACGGGACGGGACACCGGCGCCGTCTTCGACGCCATCCTCCATCACGACCCGACCCCGGCGCTGGCCGGCCTGCCCGAGGCCCTCGTCGCCGTGTGTCGCCGGCTGCTGGCCCGCGACCCCGCCGAGCGCTTCGCCGGAGCCGCCGAGGTGCTGGACGCCCTCGACGCAGCCGCCCGGACCTCCGGCCTCCAAGCCGACCCCGAGGCGATGGCCGCCTACGTCGCCGACCCCACGGCCGCCCCTCCCGTGCCGGCCGTCCCCCCCGCCGAAACGCCCCCCGAGCCGGCCCCACCGCCGACGGCCCCATCGCCACGGGCCACCCGGCCTC
>CAZKFR010000115.1:0-6809 GCA_964552015.1 uncultured Rhodothermaceae bacterium
GAGACGATGATCACGCGCAGCTTTTACCGCCGGCAACTCGAACGATATTTTGCGCTGTTCCCGAGGGAGCAGATCCGAGTCATTCTTTTCGAGCGGTTTGTGCGAAACGTCCGGGACGTGCTCTCGGATCTGTGTTCGTTTCTGGGATTGCCCTACGAGGAGGCGATGGCGGCCGGGGACCGTCACCACAACCGGGCCCGTACGCCGCGGTGGGTCCGCCTCATGCTCTGGCAGAACCGTCTCTTACGCGGGCAGGCCGTGGCACCCTATGCAGGATTCCTGCCCGGGATGCCGGCGGTCGAGCGCTCGGTGTCAGGGCGTCTGATCCGGTTCGTCGACCGGGGGCTGCGCTACGTGAACCGGCGGGAGGGACGGTACCCCCCGATGCGTCCCGAGACGCGGGATTTCCTGGCACGGCTCTTTGCCCGGGAAAACGCCGGTCTGAGCGACCTGATCGGCCAGGACGTAGCCGCGTACTGGCCTTCGATGCGCGCCTCGTGACATGATGAGACTGGACCTCGTTTTTCCCCGGTTGCCCCCCGCGCACGATGCGATCGGCGAGCATACGGCCCTGCTGGCGTCGGCGCTGGCCGGGAAGGCCGACGTGCGTATCCTCGCCGCCGTCGGGTCGCGGGCGGAAGTACCGGGGGTGACGGTCCGGGAGGCCTATGACGTGGAGACGCCGGAGGGTGTGCAGGGCCTGCTGGACCTGGAAGACCTCCCGGACTGGCTGGTGGTGCAGTACAACCCGTTCAGCTGGGGGCGGTGGGGCTTCAACCCGCACCTGGTCCGGGTGCTCCGGGCGTTGAAACGGCGTCGTCCGGCCCTGCGACTGGCTCTCATCGTCCACGAGACGGCGCCGCCACCCATCCGCTGGCAACTGGCCCTGATGAACGTGTGGCAGCGCCCGCAACTCTGGCGCCTCGGTCGGCTGGCGGACCTCGTCTTTTTTACCATCGAGCCGTGGATGGGGGTTTACGGACGCTACTTTCGCGGGACGCCCGTGGCACACCTGCCCGTCGGGTCCAACATTCCCGATGCCGTTGTTGGCCGCCGGATAGCGCGGGCGCGGCTGGGACTGGAGGAGGCGTTCGTGGTCGGGCTCTTCGGGACGGCGCACCATTCGCGGCTGCTGTCGCACGTGCGGGCTGCCGTGGCGGCGATCCATGCACGGCGTCCCGGAACGCGTGTGGTCTACATCGGGCCTGATGGCGTTGCGGTGCGGGAACGCCTGGCCGGGCTGCCCGTCCACGATGCAGGACGGCTGCCGGGGGAGGACGTCGCGCTCCACTTCGCGGCCATGGACCTGTACCTGGCACCGTTCCGCTATGGCGTCTCGACTCGGCGTGGCTCCTTCATGGTGGCCCTGCAACATGGTATTCCGTCCGTCTCGACGATGGGCTGGCACACCGGACCCCTGTTGCGGCAACACGATGGTCATGCTTTCTTGCTGGCTCAAGAACAAGACGAAGCAGCGTTCGTCGGTCGAGCGCTGTCGTTGGTAGACGATGAGGGGCAACGGGCGCGGCTGGGGAAAGCGGCCCGCGATCTCTATACCACCCACTTTGACTGGCCGGCGCTGGCTCGCCAGATGCTGGACACCCTGCACGATCATGCTTCCCGCCAGCGTGTTCCCACGGCGGCACCGGAGGTGCGCTAATCATGTACGATGCGATCCAGACCAGGAGGGCTGATGCGTCGCTGCCGGTCGCGGCGCCGCTGATTGTGCCGGCCGTGCTCCTGCTGGCCTTCGGGCTGGCGCTGGTGCTCGGGGCCACGGGTCAGTACGGGCTGCTCCGGCTGTATTACCCGTGGGCGGCGCTGGTGCTGGGGGCATTTCTCTATGTGGTCCATCCGGCTACGTACATCGAGTTCGTGTGGTATCTCTGGTTTTTCTCCCCGTTCGTCCGGCGGTTCATCGATTATCAGGCCGGATGGATGAACCCCAACCCCGTCTTGCTGGCTCCTTTTCTGGCCACCGGGGTGTGCGTGCTGGGGCTGCTGCGCAATCTGGGCCGCCTGCGGATCGGGGTTTCCTTCTTCTACGGACTGGTTCTGCTGAGCATCATCTATGGCTATACGGTCGGGCTGGTGCGAAACAGCCTCTTCGTGGCGACATTCAGCCTCCTCGAATGGGTCGTGCCGGTCTTGTTCAGTCTGTTTCTGGTGCAGACGTGGACGCAGTATCCGGCCTACCGGACACGGCTGAAGCGGGTGTTCCGGATCGGGGTGTTCCTGATGGGGGTCTATGCCCTGGTGCAATTTTTCTTTCTGCCCGCCTGGGATGCCTACTGGATCGTCAATGCAGAGCTCGACTCCGTGGGTGAGCCGAAGCCGTTTCTCGTCCGGATTTTCAGCACGATGAACAGCCCGGCCCCCTTCGGGCATGCCATGATGGCCGGGCTGTTACTCGTCTTCAGCGAGCTTTCCGTGGGGACGGTGATGGCCGTCATTCCGGGTCTGGTTGCCTTTTTGCTATCGCTCTCGCGGCAGTCGTGGGGAGGGTGGTTGCTGGGGTTGCTCGTCGTGGTGACCAAGGCGGAGGGTCGCTTCCGATCCCGTCTGGTCCGGGTTCTCGTCGTGAGCAGCCTCTTTGCCCTGCCGCTACTGGCCACGGATGCCATTTATTCCCGCATCAGCGCCCGCTTCGAGACCCTCTCCAACCTGGAGGAAGACAACAGCCTGGCGGCCCGGATGGCGGCCTACAGGGGGGTTAGCCTGCGTATCCTGAAGGACCCCGTGGGCAGCGGGATCGGGGCGACCGGGGCTGCCCAGAAGGCCGCGGGTGCCCAGCAGGGCGGCAACCTCGACAGTGGCTTTCTGGATATCCCCTTCGCACTCGGGTGGCTCGGCGGCTTTCTCTACCTGTTCGGTATGGTTCGACTCCTGCTCCACGTGGCTCGCTCCCGTGTTCTGGCCGACGATCATTTTGCCCTGGTGGCGTTTGGCATCTCCGTCGGCATGTTTGCCATGCTGGCCTTCGGGAAGGTACAGTCGGACGTGAGTGGGATGGTGCTCTGGACGTTTCTGGGGATGGCGGTGGCGGCGGTGCGATATCACCGGGCACGGATCGAGCAGGCGCAGGCTTCTGACGAGACCCCTTTACCTGATCTGGAGACAGCATGAGGCCGGAAGCGGAACAGACTCTGCCGGGTCACTACACGCGTATTCAGGCGTGGAAGCAGCATCCCCTGCTCGCAAAGCCACGGCAGTGGAGTTTCGACGTGCGCTCGTTGCTGGCGCGTGAGCCGTTGTGGTGGCCGTTGTTTCAGGTGTACATCTGGTGGGATCAGTACAATCTGCGATCGCGCGGGCACGCCGCGCCGGAGGAGCGGGTGGTCGGACCCTCGACGGAGATCGTGATCGATGGCTATCCGGGGTCGGCCAACAGCTTCGCAACGGCCGCCTTTCGCCAGAGCCAGCGGCAGCCGGTTCGGATGGCCCACCACCTGCACGCGCCGGTGCAGATCCGTCGGGCCGTGCTGCGAGGCATCCCGACAATCGTGACCATCCGGGACCCGCGCGGCGCGGTCCTCTCGCTCACGAGCCGCTGGCCGCACGTCACGGTGCGCCAGGGCCTGCGCAACTACATCCACTTCTACGAGCGCCTGCAGCCGCTGGCCGACCGGTTCGTCATCAGTACGTTCGCGCGGACGACGCAGCACTTCGACCGGGTCGTGGCCGAGGTGAACGCCCGTTTTGGCACCCACTTCGACCTCTTCGAACCCACGGAAGAAAACCTGCGGGCCCTCCGGCGTCCGGAAAAGTTCCAGACGGAAGCCTGGAAGCAACGGCAGGCCTGGAAAAAGCGGAAGGCTCGTGACTTCGAGAAGGATGAGGTGCAACGCCTGCTTCAGCGAGCCGAGGCCATTCATGCCTGGTATGAGGAACGTGCCGGGGCGTTTGACGCGATGGATCCATGAATACGACGCAGCCGACGCCGATAGGGGCGGACACCCCACGGACGCTGACGACCCTCCAGATCGGGATGGGCTGGTTCCCGGAACAGGCCGGGGGACTGAACCGGGTCTTTTTCAACCTGATTCCGGCGCTCCGGACGACCGGGGTGCGGGTGCGAGGACTCGTGGCCGGCGCGCGTGGTGACGGCGGCGATGTACGATCCTTTGCCCGGAGGGAGGCCCCGCTGTGGCGGCGATGGGCGGGGGTACAACGGGCCGTGCGGGAAGAAATGGCTCGTACGACCTTCGACCTGGTAGCGTCGCATTTTGCGCTGTATACCATGCCGGTGCGTCATATGCTCGCCCCCCTGCCCCTCGTCGTGCATTTTCACGGGCCCTGGGCGCTCGAGTCGGAGGTAGAAGGGGATCGGTTCTGGAGCGTCTGGTTCAAGCAGTGGGTTGAGCGACGCGTCTACGGACAGGCCGTGCGGTTCATTGTACTGTCCGAGGCATTCGCCGGGGTGTTGCGGGAGCGTTATGGTGTGGCGAACGAGAGGATCCGGGTCGTTCCGGGCGGCGTGGACCTACGGCGTTTCACGCCGGCGATCTCCCGGGAGGCGGCACGGGAGCGGCTCGGCTGGCCCCGCGATCGGTTCATCGTACTGGCCGTACGACGCCTGGCCCACCGCATGGGGCTCGAACAGCTCATCGACGCGATGGTACGTGTGCGGGAGGCGCATCCGGACGTGCTGCTCGTCATCGCCGGGCAGGGGCCGATGCGCACGGCGTTGCAGGCCCGCATCGAAGAGCGGGGTCTCGATGCACACGTGCGTCTGGCCGGCTTTGTAGCCGATGACGACCTGCCCCACGCATATCGTGCTGCTGACGTCTCCATCGTGCCCACGCAGGCGTTTGAAGGATTTGGCCTGATCACGGTCGAGTCGCTGGCGGCCGGTACGCCGGTTCTGGTGACGCCGGTGGGCGGGTTGCCCGAGGTGGTACGGGATCTGGCCGAGACGCTGGTCCTGCCGGGAAACACCGTGGCGGACCTGGCCGGGGGACTGATCGAGGTGATCCGCGGCACCCGTGGCCTGCCCGAACCGGCGATGTGCCGGGCCTACGCCGAGGCCCGGTTCGACTGGGCCGTGGTGGCACGACGGACCCGCTCCGTCTACGAAGAGGTGGTTGCATGAAGCCGCGGATCCTGTTCCTCGATCACGTCGGTGTGCTCGGCGGGGCCGAGCTTTCCCTCCTCGACGTGGCCCGTTCGTTGGCCGGCACCTCACACGTCGTGCTCTTCGATGACGGGCCGTTCCGGGAGCGACTGGAGCAGGCGGGTGTGCCGGTGGCGGTGTTGTCCGCGCCCGCAGCCGTCCGCGCGGCGGTCCGCGATGGCGGGAGTGGGCAGGCCCTTCGGGCCATCCCGGGCGTTTTCCGGCTGGCCGCGCGGGTTGCCCGGATGGCCCGGGCCTTCGACCTCGTCTATGCCAACTCACAGAAAGCGTTCGTGGTGGGAAGTCTGGCGGCTCGTCTGGCCGGCCGGCCCCTTCTGTGGCACCTGCGGGATCTGATGTCGGAAGAACATTTCAGCGCGTCGCGTCGGTGGCTGGCGGTAACCCTGGGGAATCGCCTGGCCGCTCGGGTTGTCGCCAACTCCGAAGCCACGGCCCGCGCTTTTGTGGCGGCCGGCGGGCAAGCCGAACGGGTGCGGGTCGTCTACAACGGGATCGACCCGGCGCCGTTCGATGCGGTTGATGCCGGGACGGTGATGCGCTTGCGTCGGCAACTAGGGCTGGGCGACCGGCCGGTCGTTGGCGTCTTCAGCAGGCTGGCTGCGTGGAAAGGTCAGCACATCCTGCTCGAGGCCCTGGCCCGGCTGCCGAGCGTACAGGCGTTGCTCGTAGGGGATGCCCTGTTCGCCGAAGACAGGACGTATGTCGCCCAGCTCCGGGAACAGGCTGCCGGGCTCGGCGGTCGGGTACACTTTCTGGGCTTCCGGGACGATGTGCCGGCCCTGCTGCATCTGGTCGATGTCGTTGTGCACACCTCCGTGGCTCCGGAGCCCTTCGGGCGGGTGGTCGTCGAGGGGATGATGGCGGGCCGTCCCGTCGTGGCCACCCGGGCCGGTGGCGTGCCGGAACTGGTGGAGGAGGGGCGTACCGGACGTCTCGTGCCACCGGGGGATGTCGGGGCGCTGGTCGAGGTCCTCGAAGAGCTCTTTGCGGCGCCCGAGGCGGCCCGGGCGATGGGGGAACGGGCCGCTAGTGTGGCACGCACACGGTTTTCAAAAGAAAACATGCTCGCAGCGATCGAGCACGTCATCGGAGAACTGGTTCCTTGAGCTTTCCGGCGATCCGGGTACCCCCGTCCATCCAGACACGAAGCCATGCTGTTCCCCATTGGAGACGATGATCGTAAGCTGACCCGTCCGGCCTATGTTACCACCGGCTTGATACTGACCAATCTGCTGGTGTACTTCGTTTTCCAGCAAGCCGGTGCGAACATGGCGTTCATGTACGGCTGGAGCGTGATCCCGCTGGAAATCACGACCGGCATCGACCTGATCGAGCCTGTGGCCGTGCAGGTGGGTGGGGCGTTGGTACAGGTGCCTCAGGCGCCCGGCCCCTCGCCGATCTACCTCACAATCCTGAGCGCCATGTTCATGCACGGCGGCCTGATGCACCTCTTCAGTAACTTGCTCTACCTGTGGATTTTCGGGGACAACGTGGAGCATCGCTTCGGCAGTCGGGTGTTCCTGCTGTTCTATCTGGTCAGCGGGGTTGCGGCGACGCTCGCGCAGGTCTACCTCGATCCGGAAGGGGTGGTCCCTAACCTGGGGGCGTCAGGAGCCATCTCGGGCGTCCTCGGGGCCTACCTGGTCCTGTTTCCCCGTAACCGGGTCTATGCCAT
>CAZKFR010000116.1:0-6665 GCA_964552015.1 uncultured Rhodothermaceae bacterium
CCGCCGATGAGGTCCTCCAGGCAGGTGTTCTTGAGGACGGGGTCCAGGCGCATGGCCGCGTTGGGGCAGAGGCCCCGGCGGCGCATCTCCTCGCCCTCGATGACCTCGCCGTCGATCACGGCGTCGTTGGCGCCGTAGGCCCAGTGGCCGAAGTGCCACGAGACGGCCACCACGTCCGGGTGGATGCCCTGGATGGCCCGCACGTGGCCCACCATCGGCTTGCGGCGGCCGTTGCCCAGGTCCCACACACCATCCGGGTTGGTGGCCGAGACGAGCTTCACCCGGTCGCCGTCCTTCAGACCCAGCCGCTGCGCGGTGCGGGCGTTGATCAGGATCGGGTTCTCGGGGAAGACCCGCTGCAGCCACCCGTCGGCCAGCGTGCGCGACTGCCCGCCGGCGATGTGCTTGTACGTGATCAGGTGCAGCGGCAGCTCGCCGTCCACTACGACCTCGTCGTTGTAGGCCTTCACCGGCTCCACGACCCCGAGGCCGGCGAACCGCTTGCCCGTGTACGAGTGCCGCGTCAGCGCCACCGACTCCACATACAGGTTGAACTGCGCCTTGAACGGGTGCGGCAGCTTGTCGCCCGAGGTCAGGTACTTCGTCATGTTCTCGAAGCGCCCGCCCCGGTTGAGCACGTACACCACGTGCGGCCACCAGTCCTTGCCGCTCGCGTCCACGACGGCGCGGCGGAACCGTTCTTCATTGAAGACCGCCGGCGAGAGGTGTTTGCGGGCGTTCCGGAACACGGTGAATTCCTCGCGGTCGGCCGCCGGCACCGCATCGCCCGGCTTGTCGCCGGCGGCGATGTTGGCGACCATCTTGAGGTAGAAGTCCTCCCCGCGGGTCAGCGGCATCCCCGGGCCGAAGCCGTCGGGACCGTAGCCGGGCAGGCCCAGGCGCTCGGCGATGGCCAGCTGGATGGCCTCCATACCCAGCGGCATCTCCTCGCCGAAGACCGTCACCTTCTCCACCAGCGGCTCCACCGTGGGCTGGCGCACCTTCGACTGAGCGATGGGCGCCGCCGGGGTTATGTGCGGCGTCCCCCACCGTTCCCAGACGGCCGTGTCCGGGAAGATGTAGTCGGCGAACATCGACGTCTCGCCGATGACGATGTCGCACGAGAAGAAGAGCGGGATTTTGTCGAGGTCGGTCAGGGCTTCGATCATGGCCTGCCCGGCGGGTGAGGCCAGCACCGGCGTCCCCTTGTGCAGGAACAGGGCTTTGATGGGGTACGGATAGCCGTCCTGTGCCGATGGAATGACCTCCTGGTAGACGTTGCTGGTGTGGGGGAACCAGGGGCGTTTGGCCGGATAACCCTGCTCCTGGTAGAAGGTGCTGTCCTCGTACCGGCTCTTCTCGCGGGAGAGCTTGTGGCCGAAGGCCGTCAGCTTGCCCGGATGCAGGCCCTTCGTGAGGGGGAACGGCTGGCCGTCCTTGCTGCCGTCCTCGTGCCAGTGGCCGCCGCCCTTGCTGAGGCCGCCCTTCCAGTCGACGTTGCCCACGAGCAGGTTGAGCGTGATGATGGCCTGGGCGTTGTAGTAGCCGTTGGTGTGCTGCACCGGCCCCCGGTAAAGCTCGGCTACCGACTTCTTCCCGTGACGGGCGAACTCGCGGGCCACGTCGGCGATGAGGTCCTCGTCTACGCCGCACTGCCCGGCCCACTCGGCCACCGTGTGCTGCCGGGCATAGTCCGCCACAAGCTGGAAGGCGGTCTTGACGCGGATGCCACGCAGGGTGCCGTCGAAGAACAGGTCGCCGTCGACGGGGGCCGCGCCCACGGGCACGGGGCGTCCGTTCTTCACCACGACGAACGTGTCCCTGTCGCCCAGGCCCAGGTCGGCGGCGCGGAGCTTGGCGCCGGGGCCGTCGTCCTCGATGCGGACGAGGTGGGTGGCGTCGGTCCACGTGAGCTCGCCGCCGGCGTTGGCCGCCGCCTGGTTGGCGTGGCGGAGGAAAGCGGCATCATAGGCGTCGTGGTCGAGCATCCAGCGGATCATGCCGTAGGCGAAGGCCGCGTCGGTGCCCGGCAGCACGGGCGCCCACTTCCACGCCTTGGCGGCGGTCTTCGAGTGGCGCGGGTCCACCACCACCATACGCAGCCGCCCCTCCACGAGCGCGTCGGTGACCATCTGGCTGAGGTACGGGGGGCCGAAGTTGGCCTCGAAGGCGCCCGTGCCGAAGAAGATCACGAACTCGCTGTTATAGAGGTCGGGCTTGAGGTGATGCTTGCCGCCGCTCCACGCGCCGCCCTTGTACTGATCCGTCATCCGGGCGAAGGCGATGTGGTGCGACTGCTCGCAGATGGTGGTGTGCTCATACCAGTTGACGCTCCCGAAGCCGCCGCCCAACCAACGCTTGGAGAATTCTTTCCGCCCGTGTTCGATGCGGCCTCCCAGAAAGACGAACTGGTTGTTGACGGGGCCCAGGTCCGGGTGGTCCGGGTCGATGAGCACGTCGAGGTGGTCGGCATATTTCTTCTTGAAGTCGGCCACGCTCATCTTGCCCTTGCCCACGTTCTTGGCGTCGGCGGCCATACGTTTGGCCAGGTCGGGATCGCGGAGCTTGTAGAGGTCCTTCAGCCCCGGCACCCGGCGATTCTCTTCGCCCGGCACATGACTGAAGAGCGTGCCGCCGTTGACGATCTCGTCGATGGCCTGGTCGAACGAGATCGTGGTCCACTTGTCCTCGCCGCGCTTGCCCGCGCGTTTGAGCACCTTCGTGATGCGGTAGGGGTCGTAGAGCGTTTGCAGGCCCGCCTGCCCTTTGGGACAGATCTTGCCGTCCACGAGGCCGGCCGAGGCGAGCTTCGTCTCGTAGGGCAGCGGGTAGAGCAGGGACTGCACCCCGTAGGGGTTGCCGTCGATCTTGACGGCCACGCCGTCCTGGATCTTCACCTTGATGGGGCAGTCCGTATGGCACTGCAGGCATACCGAGTAGATGAAGTGCTCCGGGTCGTTGAGCTTGTACTCGTCGATGGCCGCCCGGGCCTCGGGGGCCAGGCCGCAGCCGGAGGCCAGCGCCGCCGTCCCCCCCACCATCGCCGACGTCTTGAGGAAGCTGCGGCGGCTGAACGTGCCTTTCGTCAGCGTGTCAATGTCCTTTTTCATGGTCGTGTCCGGTCTTGGCATGAGGGTTAGCGACGTACGAGCGGGAGGTAGCGGTAGCCCAGGTAGAACAGGCCGGCGCCGAGCGCCACGATGAACACCATCACCGCCCACTCCATCAGGCTGGGGATGTATTCAAACAGCAGCCGGGCATCCTGGTAAGAGTGCTCCAGGCCCTGCAACTGGGGCTCGATCAGGCCCGGCACCACAATGTTCAGGCGCACGGACATGAACGTCAGGGCGATGAGGGCTCCCGCCCACCCGATGGCGCGGGGGCTGTCCGAGCGGGCCAGCAGCAGGTACAGCGGGATGGCGCTGCCCAGCAGGATGTGGAACACCCAGAAAACCCACCAGAAGCGCCCGAAGAGCACGGCATGGAGCAGCTCGTGCTCGGGGCCGACGCCGTACCACATGGGGATGGTGTATTCGGCGAACTCGAGCAGCAGGTCGAAGGCCAGCAGGCCCAGCACGATGCGGCTCAGGAACCGCAGCGTCTCCCGGTAGGCCTCGTCGCGGGTGGGCCAGAAGAAGGCCACCACGGCCGTCAGCAGGGCGCCGCCCGAGACGAGCGCCCCCGTGAGGAAGAGGATCGGGTAGAGCGGCGTGTGCCAGTACGGCCGGGCCACCACGGTGCCGAAGAGCGCTCCGACGCCGCCGTGGAAGGCAATCGCCAGCGGGATGCCGATGAGCGCCAGCACACGCAGCCGCTTCCGGCCCCGCGCCAGCTGCTCCTCCGTGGCCTCCGTGCGCCCGAAGAGGAGCACCCGCGCGATGGCGCCCCCGAGGCCCTCTTCCTTCGCCTGCCGCAGCAGATCCGGCCGCAACGCCAGCCACAATTCAGACAGCAGCAGGATGAAGTAGGCCGTGTAGAGCCACACCATCCAGGCCATCATCGAGGAGAAGTTGGGACGCAGGAAGATGTAGTAGAACCGCCCCATGTGGCCCAGGTCGAACCAGATCGACAGCAGGGCCATGAACAGGGTGGTCACGGCCGTGAAGAGGGCCAGCTTCCCGACCATCTCCAGCTTCTTCAGGCCGAAGCCGTAGACGAGCGACGAGATGAGAAAGGCCCCGGCCGAGAGGCCAATGAAGTAGATGTAGCCGGCCACCCAGAGCCCCCAGGTGACATAGCTGCCGTACCGGGCATCGAGGTGTCCCTCCGCGAGGCGATCGTACACACCGATCAACCCTACCACGAACAGGAGGAGCCACACCCCGGCGAGCCATTTACCGGCAGGCTTCCGGGCTGCGTGTTCTTGGGAATACGTGGGATACATGGCAATCACCTCCTCAGGTCAGGTAGTACACGCGGGGGTCGGTGCCGAGCTCTTCCTTGAGCCGCATCACGTTGGGCTTGCCGATCAGCTCGGAGACGAGCGACTTCGGGTCGTTGGCGTCGCCGAAGTACGTGGCCCGCCCCATGCAGGTGGTCACGCACTGGGGCAGCAGGCCCCGCTCGATGCGGTGCAGGCAGAAGTGGCACTTGCGGGCATTGCCCACGGGCGACGACTCGTCGGCCCGGTCCCATGCCTTGTTGTACTCGTGGTTGGGCGCCTTCTCATACGGCATCAGCCCCAGCAACCCCTTGTCCTTCGAGTAATACTCCCCGAAGTCGAACGTGCGGGCGTTGTAGGGGCAGGCCGTGATGCAGTAGCGGCAGCCGATGCACTTGTCGTAGTCGATCTCGACGATGCCGTCGGCGCGCTTCCAGGTGGCCGCTACCGGGCAGACCGGCACGCACGGCGGGTTGTCGCACTGCATGCACGGGCGCGGCACGAAGCGCTGCGAGACGTTGGGAAACTCGCCGATCTCTTCCTCGATGACGGGCCGGTAGACCACGCCCGGCGGCAGGTGGTTTTCGGCGTTACAGGCCACCGTGCAGGCGTGGCACCCCACGCACTTGCGCAGGTCGATGACCATCACCCACCGCCGCTCTTCGACGGGCTTCTGGAGGGCCCGGCGCAGCTCGCGCATCATCCGCACCACCACGTCTTCCTTCCCGTCCGGCGTGGGTACGTCAGGCAGGTCCGGCAGGTCGGCGAGCGTGGCGGCCAGATCCTCGGCGGCGGCCTCGCCAGCCAGGGCCTTGCCCAGCACGGCGGGCGCCACCAGCCCGGCGAACACAGCGCTGGCGATCTTCCCCAGCACGTCCCGGCGCGCGAGCGGGGTCTTACCGGTTTCCGGCCGATCCGCCTCCCTCGGCGGCGTCTGATTCGTGTGCGGAGTCTCCATGGCGTTCACCGGTTAAAATTTGTAGTAGAACGTGAACCGGGCCAGCACGTCGCTGTCCGACGTCGCGCCGGCGGCCTCGCTGTAGGTCACCACCTCCACATTGGGCATCACGTGCACCTTGTCGGTGAGGGCATAATCCAGCCCCACGACGATGAAGCTGGCCTCGGCGTCCTCGGCGAAGGGGACGTAGGCGATGCTCGACGCCTTCGGGTTGGGCTGGAACTGGCGGTCGAAGCGGGCCAGGGCATGGAGCTTATCCTGCAGGCGCACGGCCCCGAAGACGGAGAAAACGTCGAAGGTATCCTCGCCGCCGTCGGCTTTCTGCTGGATCTGGTGCGCATACTGCACGCCGAGGCGCCCTTCCTTCCGGCTGTACCAGGCCGCCCCCTGCAGCGTCGTCCGGTTGGTGCGGCCGGGCCGATCCTCGTAGTCGGCGTAGCCTTCCACGGTGAAGGCTTTCACCGGCGAGAACGCCAGCGAGGCCAGCACCTTCTTGCCCTTGTCGGTCTCGGTGCCGTTGCTGGCGCCGTTGGCCACCATCACGTGGTACTGCACCCGCCCGTCGGCGTCGAGCTTGCCCCTGGCGGCCAGCCCGAAATCACGCGAGGAGCCGAACTTGTACAGGTCCAGGGCGGTCTTTTCGACGGCGCGGTAGCCCCAGGCCTTCTCCACGCGGTCCCAGGTGGGCGTGGGCGAGATCCCCAGCAGGATCGTGTGCCGGCCGTTGGTCCACTTCACATAGGCGTCCTTGACCACCGGCGTCATCTTGCTGCCGGAGGTAAAGTCGCCCGGCTGGGCCATCTCGGTCCGCAGCCGCACCGACCACCCCTCGGCAATCCCCTGATCAAACGTGAAATAGATCCGCCGGAACCAGAAGCCGTTGCGCTCTTCCAGATCCGGGTTATGGCTGGCAGCCACATAGTAGTAGTCGCCGAACATGTAGCCGCTGAACTTGGTGTTCTGGGCCTCAGCCTGCTGAAGCCCCCCCAGCAGGACCGCAAGCCCTGCCACCACCATCCATCGTAGATATGCTTTATCGATGCTCATCGTACTACCTCTCCTGTTCGTACCGTTGGGTTTGCGAGGACGGGGCGTAGCGCTGTGGGCCGCTCATGGTGTCCGCCCCGACCCTGCCCTAACATGCCACTCCCGTTGCATGGCGTGTAGCCGGGATTCCCACATACCTCCCGTAAGGGTTCCTCCACATCTGGCGTGGGGTTTTTCCCTACACCGGGGCCTCTATGCGCAGCGGGCGGGGGAGCATACCAAAAGAAAAGGGCCTTCCCCCGCGCGTAGGAGGAAGGCCCCGGTTGAACCGGTTGGTCT
>CAZKFR010000117.1:0-1962 GCA_964552015.1 uncultured Rhodothermaceae bacterium
ACCCCGCGGCCCTGGGCACCCGCCTGGACGTCCGCGGCTAACCCCCTGGCACCCCATGACGATCGCCGAACTGCAACGCCTTCGCTCCGCGGGCCTGCAGGGACCCGAGAAGCCCGGCACCCTCCCCAGCCCGCGCCATGAAGACGGCCCCGATGGCCTCAGCTTCGGTAAGGCCCTGCAGGAAGCCGTCGAGAGCGTCGATGCCGCCCAGAAGGCGGCCGACGAACAGGTCACCGCGTTCATCTCGGGCGAGCAGGAAAACGTGCATGAGGTGATGATTGCCATGAACCAGGCCCAGCTCTCGTTCCAGCTCATGACCGAAGTGCGCAACAAGATGCTCGAAACGTATCAGGAACTGATGCGCATCCAGGTCTGACGCCGCTGACGCCCGACTGTCCCCCGCCTGTCCATGAACGGATATCTGGATCAACTCACGCAGTTCCTCGGCCGTCTTCCGCTCCGGCAGAAGCTGGCCCTGGCCACGGTCCTGATCGGCAGCATCGTCGTGCTGGCGCTCGTTGGCTACTGGGCCAGCCGCCCCACCTATGCCCTGCTCTTCAGCAACCTGGAGCCCAGCGAAGCCAGCCGCGTCGTCGAGTCGCTCAACGAGAAAGGCGTCCCGTACGAGCTCAAAGAAGGCGGCACGTCCATCTTCGTGCCGCAGGACCAGGTGTACGGTCTGCGCCTGAGCCTGATGGGCGAGGGCGTCATTACCGACGGCCCTCTCGGTGACAAGATCTTCGACCAGAACACGCTGGGGATGACCAACTTCATGCAGAAGGTCAACCTGCGGCGGGCGCTGGAGGGCGAGTTGGCCCGCACCATTGCCAGCCTCGATCAGGTCGAGATGGCCCGGGTGCACCTGGTACTCCCCGAGAAGCGCGCCTTCGCCCAGAACCAGAGCCCGCCGACGGCGTCTGTCGTACTCCACCTGGCACCCGGCGCCCGCCTGACGGAGACGCAGATCATGGGCATCACCTCGCTCGTGGCCGGGGCGGTCGAGGGCATGACCCCGGACGAGGTAACCCTCCTGGACACGCGGGGAAACCTGCTCTCCAATCCCCACAAGAAGGAAACGGACCTCGTCCTGACGGCCACCCAGCTCCAGATGCAGCGCGACATCGAGGAGCATCTGACGGGCAAGGGACAGTCGATGCTGGATCAGGTGCTGGGCAAGGGCAACGCCATCGTGCGCGTATCCGCCACGCTGGACTTCACCCGATCGGTCGTCGAGAAGAAAGAGATCGACCCGGAGAGCGCCACGGTCATCAGCGAAGAGCGGCTGGAAGAGGACTCCGAGGCCGGCAATGCCAACTCGTCGGTGCGCAACTATGAGATGAGCGAGACGCGCCAGCGTTCCGAAAAGACGGCGGGCGAGATCGCCTACCTGACCGTTTCGGTCATCCTGAACCAGCGTCCCGCCCCCCCGGCGAACGCAGAGGCCAGCGAGGAGAACCCGTCCCCGGAACGCCGGAGCTACACGGCCGAAGAGCTTTCCGAGATCGAGGCGCTGGTCAAGAACGCCGTCGGCTTTCGAGCCGAGCGCGGCGACCAGTTCGCTATCCATCAGACCGTTTTCGACACGAGCGTCGACCAGGAGGTTGCCCAGGAACTGGCACAGTTCGAGCGAGAGCGTCAGCTCGAGCGCTACCTCCGCTACGGCCTCATGCTGCTGGCGGTGCTGCTGGCCCTCTGGCTGATTCGCTCGGCCTCGCGGAGGGCGGCGGAGCTGACCGTCCCCGAACCCGCCACCCTGGCCGGGGGCGACACCCCGGCGCTTCCCGCAAGCCAGGGCGAGCAGCGGCGCCTGCCCGACGGCACCGTCGTCGGCCCCGACCACCAGCTCGGCGAGGGCGAGGAGGAAATCGCGTTCGACGTGGATGACATCTACGCGAGCAAACTCTCGGCCGAGGCCAAGGCCCGACTCAAGGCCAAACACAAGATGTTCGAAGAGATCCGGGA
>CAZKFR010000117.1:2062-6486 GCA_964552015.1 uncultured Rhodothermaceae bacterium
CCGAGGCCAAGGCCCGACTCAAGGCCAAACACAAGATGTTCGAAGAGATCCGGGAACAGATCAAGAACAACCCCGAGGACACAGCCGAACTAATCCGCTCCTGGCTGGCGTCCGACCAAGAGGCCGTCGAACACCCTGCCTGATCCACACACGCTGAGCACCTATGCCTGCACCCACGACCACCCAAGCCGTGGCCAATCCAGCCCAGGCCGCCGCCATGATGAGCCAGCTCATCGACAACGCCTTTGAAGACGAGACCACGGGTGCCAAGAAAGCCGCCATCCTGCTCGTGGCCGTCGGTACCGAGATCGCCAGCGAGGTGCTGCGTTGCCTGCAGGACGCCGAGGTCGAAAAGATCTCCATCGAGATTGCCAAGCTGCGCAACGTCTCCTCCGAGTTAGTCGAATCGGTACTCCTCGAGTACCGGGACATGGCCATGGCGCACGATTACATCACCCAGGGCGGCCTCTCGTTTGCCCGCCGGGCCCTGGAGAGCGCCCTCGGCCCGCGCCGCGCCGAAGAGATCATCATGAAGATCGAGGCCGCCATGCAGGTCTCGGCCTTCCACCTCCTCCAGACCGTCGAAACGAGCCAGCTGGCCAACTTCCTCCAGAATGAACACCCGCAGACCGCAGCCCTCATCCTGGCCCACCTCAACCCGCGCAAGGCGGCCGACATCATCCAGAACCTCGATCAGGAGTTGCAGAACGAGATCATGTACCGCCTCGCCACCATGGGCAAGACCTCCCCCGAACTCCTGCGTGACATCGAAGAGGTCATCCGCGATCAGATCGGCTCGGTCATCGGTACCGAGTTGAGCGCGACGGGCGGCGTCGAGAAGGTCGCCGAGATCCTCAACAACACGAGCCGGACGGCCGAGCGCTCCATCATGGAAGGCATCCGTGAGCGTGATCCGGAGCTCGCCAACAGCGTCAAGAACCTGATGTTCGTCTTCGACGACCTGATCAACATCAGCGACCGTGACCTGCAGCGTCTCCTGGTCGAGGTCGATCAGAAGGACCTGGTGCTGGCGCTCAAGGGGTCCTCGCCGGACCTGCAGGAGAAGATGATGAAGAACGTGAGCGAGCGTGCCGCCGCCATGATCAAGGAAGAACTCGAACTGCTCGGGCAGGTGCGTGTCCGCGACGTCGAAGAGGCCCAGCGCCGCATCCTCGAGGTCGCCCAGGCCCTCGAAGAACAGGAAGAGATCACGCTCTCCCGCTCGAATGACGACTTCGTCTGAACCCGTTCATCATCATGGCTTCCTTTGCCCGCATCCTGAAGCGCGAGGTGCTCGAGGGCCGGCAACACGATAACGCCGAGTCCGTCGCTCCCCCGGTACAGGCCTGGGAGGCACCCGACCTCGCCGACCCGGCCCCACGCCGTGCCCGCATCATCCCGCGGGAGGCAGCTCGCGTGCTCGCTGCTCCATTCGAGGTGCCTCCCCTTGCGCCCCCCCCTGCCTTCCCCCTGCCAGAACTCCCCGACGAACCCGAGGAAGAAGATTCCCGCATCTCGACCGAAGACCTCGAACAGCTGCGTGCACAGTGGGCTACCGAACAGGAAGCGGCGTTCGAGCGGCGCCTGGAGGCAGCCGTCGAGCAAGCCCGGAACGAAGGGTATGAACAGGGCTATCGGGACGCCGAAGAGGCGTTACGTGCAACCGTCGACGCCGACCGGGCCGCTCTCCGGGAAGACATGAGGCGGCTCCGAGAAGCATGGCAGTCCTTTATCGGCCAGACGGAACCGCTGCTGGCCCACCTGGCCGTCACCATGGCCCAGTCCATTCTCGACGCCCCCCTCCCACCCGAGGTCCGCGAGGTGGCCACCCGTGCGCTCTCCGCTGCGGTCGACCGCATTGCCGGCGACCCGCCCCTCACGATCCACGTCCACCCCGTCGACCTGCTCCGCCTGCGGGAAACCGGGCTCCTGCAAGAATTGTCTGCCGAACACCCGGGCCTGCAATGGGACTCGGACGAATCGCTCCGCGAGGGCGACTGGATCGTTGAATCCCCCGCCGCCATGATCCGCCACCTCCGGGATGAGCTGCTGCACGAGTTCCAGCAGCGCCTGGGGCTGTCTCCCCTGGACGATGGAAACCCATGAGCCATCTGGCACAGTGTCTTGAAGACCTGCTGACCCGCCCGGTGAAGACGCTCCACTTTGGGCGGGTGCAATCCGTGATCGGTCTCCTCGTGGAAGCGCGGGACGTCCATGCCGCCGTGGGCGAGTTGTGCTACATCTACGAAGGCGACTTCCTCACGGGGCGCCGCGTGGCCGCCGAGGTGGTCGGCGTGCGCGGGCGCACGACGGTGTTGATGCCCCTCGAACAGACGGCGGGGCTCCGGGCCGGCTGCCTGGTACAGCGGTCTTCCCTACCGCTGACGATCCGCGTGGGCGAGGCCCTCCTCGGCCGCGTCATCGATGGACACGGACGACCACTTGATGGCAAGGGGCCCCTTGTGCTGCCGGACGAGCAACCCGTCAACGCCGAACCGCCTTCGCCGCTGGAGCGGCAGATGATCTCCGAACCCCTCCATACCGGCATCCGGGCCATCGACGCCTTTCTGACGCTGGGCAAGGGACAGCGCGTGGGCATCTTCGCAGGGTCCGGTGTCGGCAAGAGCACCCTGCTGGGCATGATCGCCCGGCGTGCCCGCGCCGACGTGAACGTCATCGCCCTGATCGGCGAACGTGGCCGCGAGGTGCAGGAGTTCATCGTCGACAACCTGGGGCCGGAAGGGCTGCAACGCTCCGTCGTCGTGGCCGTCACGGGCGACCAGGCCGCCATGAGCCGGGTCAAAGGCGCCAGCGTGGCCCTGGCCATCGCCGAATATTTCCGGGACCTGGGGCAAGACGTCCTCCTGATGATGGACTCCGTCACGCGTGTGGCGATGGCCCAGCGCGAGATCGGGCTGGCCATCGGCGAACCGCCGACGACCCGCGGGTACACCCCGAGCGTCTTTGCCCTGCTGCCCCGCCTGCTCGAGCGGGCCGGCCCCGGCGCCCGGGGCACCATCACGGGCATCTTCACCGTGCTCGTCGACGGGGACGACATGAACGAGCCCATCGGCGACGCCGTGCGCGGGATCCTCGACGGCCACATCGTCCTGTCGCGCAAACTGGCCCATGCCAACCACTTCCCCGCCATCGACGTGCTGCAGAGCGTCAGCCGGGTCATGCCTCGCATCACCTCCGAGGAAGCCCGCGAAGCCGCCAGCCGGGCCCGCCGGCTCCTGGCTGCTTACCGCGACGCCGAAGACCTGATCCGCATCGGGGCCTATCAAGCCGGCACCAGTGCCGAGACCGATGCCGCCATCGCTGCCCACGTCCCCCTGACGCGCTTCCTCCAGCAGAGCACCTCCGAACCCGCAGACCCGGACGCAACGCAAACCCTCATCGAGATCCTGGAACAACTCTGACGCCTCCGCCGGGAGATGACGCCTCCACCAGGAGGTCCCGGCTGCAACGTCGTGGGTAAATAGGGCCCTTCTCCTACCCCGCCTTACAGCACGCAGCGGTATTGCACCTCGTGACCACGATGACGTGCCAGATTGGCCGGGCATTTGCACACGGTAGGAATGGGACCGAGAGCCGGTACCATAACGAAAAATGCTACCATGGCAGGAAAGAAGTTCCAGTTCCCGCTGCAGCGTGTCCTGACGTTGCGCAACCATGAGACCGACAAGGCCAGCCTCGAACTGGCACGATCCATCGAGGAGCGCAAGGCGCAGGAAGAAAAACTGGCTCAGATCGAGGCGGCGCTGCGAGACGCTGCCGAGCAATCGCGGGGGGCCCTGCCCACCGGCCCTCTCGGCTTTCGACGGCTGGCTGCCCACCGGGCGTCCCTGCAACAGGCCCTCGACCGGGAGCAGCGAACGCTCGAAGAGAAACGCAGGCAGGAAGAACAGGCCCGACAGCGACTGATCCAACGGCGACGCGCCCAGGAGACCCTGCAATCCCTGCACGATGAAGCCCGGGCCAGGCACCACGAGAACGTCATTCGTGCAGAAACAGACTTCCTCGATGAACTGGCCGTGATGAAACACGCAAGAACTTCCTCGTCATCCGACTCATGAACAAGATTTTTTCCCTCATCGGGATTGTCCTGGTTGCCTTCATCATCGGCTTTGTCGCGATCTATTTCGCCATGCCGTTCGTGGCCCCGGAACGCTATGAGGAGACGCGCCACCGGCTCGACAGCCTCCGGGTCCAGCGCGAACTTGCCGCGCTGAACGACAGTGCCCTGACGGCGCTCCGGCTCGAAGCCCTCGGCGTCGTCAACGATTCGATCGATCAGAAACTAAGCCGCCTCGACGCTGAACTTAACGACCTGGCGTCCCGGTATGCCCGGCGGATCGTCACCCTTTCCGACTCGCTCCGCCAGGCCCATGAAGCTCTGCAACGCGCTAGCCAGATCGAGC
>CAZKFR010000118.1:0-6467 GCA_964552015.1 uncultured Rhodothermaceae bacterium
GACGCCGGAAGCCCTGGCCCGCCGCCGGCGCGACGCAGCGCCGCCCCGGAATGGAGCGTCGTCAGAGGACAAATCAGACGGATGAGCCGTGTGCTTTTCAGAGCAAGCGGGCAATCCAGTAGGGGAGCAGAAGCCTCCGAAGCTGACTATCAGCTGGAGGCCGGCTGGCGCAGGAAGGGGGGGTAGCCGAGGTGCAGTCCACTGTCGTCGGGTGGGGTGTGAGGACGGTACGGCGTTGCGCGCGGGTGGGCGTCACCGGCGTTCGAAGTAGAGCAGCCCGCCGCCGGCGTCGCCGGTGAGCACGTCCGCGTCGCCGTCGCCGTCGAGGTCGGCGAAGGCGGGGGTGGCCAGGAAGGGCGCCTCAAAGGGCAGGCCTGCCGGGTCGTGCACGAACGCCGGGGCCCGGGGCGTGCCGTCGTTCCGGTAGACCACGACGCCCTGGCTCTCGGACCCCACAACCAGGTCGAGGTCGCCGTCGCCGTCGAGGTCGGTCAGCGCGGGGAAGCTGCGCTGGCCCACGTCGACGCCCAGGTATTCGTCAGAGACGAGCGTGAAGGCGGGCGCCTGGGGCGTGCCGTCGTTCCGGTAGAAGTTGATCGTGCCGGAGAACTCGCCGACGAACAGGTCGAGGTCGCCGTCGGCGTCGATGTCGGCCAGGGCGGGGGTGGCGTTGCTCCCGCGCGAGAGGCGCAGGTATTCGTCGGAGACGAGGGTGAAGGTGGGGGGGCTTCCGGGGTCGGCCGCGCCGTCGTTGCGGTAGTAGGCGATGCGGCCGCGCGTCCAGGAGCCGACGAGCAGGTCGAGGTCGCCGTCGCCGTCGAGGTCGCCGGGGGCGGGTGCGTAGTGGAAGGCCCGGTGCATGGGCAGGAGGCCCCGCTGCCGGAACACGGGGGCCCGCGGCGTGCCGGTGTTCTCGAAGTAAAAGAGTTCGGCGGATTCGAAACGGGTGGGGGCGATCTTGTTGGCCAGGAGCAGGTCGAGGTCGCCGTCGCCGTCGAGGTCGGCCAGCGCCGGGATGCTCTCGGTGCCGACGTCGATCATCTTGAGGAACTGCCGGGTACGGAGCGCGAAGTTCATCCCGCCGGTGTTCTCGAAGAAGTAGAAGTTGGCGGCGCCGGTGCGGATCGGGTTGAAGGCCCCGCCGAGGACGCCGACGAACAGGTCGGGGTCGCGGTCGCCGTCGAGGTCGGCGAAGAAGGGAGCGTTGTAGCCGCTGGTCTGGAACGGGTCGTCCGGCGGGAAGGGGACGGGGGTGCTGCGCAGCGAGGGGCGCTCGCAGGTGCCCGTGTTGCGGATGAAAAGCAGACCCGGCTCGAAGAAGTCGCCCCAGAAGAAGTCCTGGTCGCCGTCACCGTCGATGTCGACCAGGAAGAGCGTGTTGGCGCCGTGGAGGCTGCCCTGGAGCTGAGCGACGATCTCGATGTCCTCGAACCGGTCGGTCACGAGCGCGAAGCGGGGGATGCCGCCCTCGTCGTAGCGGACGGCCTCGTAGCGCATCACCGTGCCGTCGAGCTTGCCGATGAACAGGTCGAGGTCGCCGTCGCAGTCGATGTCGGCCAGGTTGGGGATGTTCTGGCGGTCGGAGAAGATGGGGGTGCCGTTGGCGTCCCGGAGCGAGTCTTCGGCGGGGACGAAACGGGGCTGCTGCGGGGTGCCGTCGTTACGGAGGTAGCGGATGTAGCTGAACGGCTGTTCGGCCAGCAGGTCGTAGTCGCCGTCGCCGTCGAGGTCGAAGAACCGGTACCACTCGCCCACGTCCAGGTTCAGGTAGCGGTCGGTGCGCCAGACGAAGCGGGCCTCCCGGCGCGATCCGACGTTCTCGAAGAACTTGACCTTGCCGGTCTCTTCCTGGACGAACAGGTCGAGGTCGCCGTCCGCATCGATGTCGATGAACTGGGGCCGGGGTACGTTGAGCCCGCCCAGGAAGGGATGTTCGTACGGGGTGCCGTCGGCGTCGAAGACGGGGAAGGGATAGACGTCGCGTACGTACGCCGGCGCGGCATCCGGGCCGGCGTCGAGGGCCGGGCCACCGGCACACCCGGCTCCGAAGACGAGCACCGGAAGGAACGGCAAAAGTCGCTGGATCATGCCTGGGGGCGTTGCGCTTTGAACGTTGGGCGATTTAACGGGCGGCCGTGCCCATGCCGGAGCCGTACGGGCCGATCTCGAGCACGCGGACGATCGCGCGGGTGGCCGTGTCGATGACCGTGACGGTGCCCGGCGCGGGCGTGTCGACGAAGGGGTAGCGTGGCGTGTAGCCGCCCTTGAGGTTGTTGCTCGAGACGAAGAGGTACCGGCCGTCGGGCGAGAGGGCGGCGCCGTGCGGCTCGGCCAGGCCCGGCCCCTCGATGTGGGCGACGACCTCGCGGTTCGGGACATCGACCACGGCGACGTTGTTGTCGCGCTTGTTGGCAAAGTAGGCGAACCGCCCGTCCGGCGAGAAGACCGGGTGCCAGGGTTCGGCCCCCACGTCGAGCGAGGCCAGCAGGGGCAGTTCGGGCGGGTTGGAGGCGTCGAAGATCAGCAGCTTACCCGTCATCTGGCCGGTAGCGATGAGGGTGTTGCCGTCGGGCGAGAGAGCGAACTGCACGAGCGTATGGACCGGCCCGTCGAGCCGGTGTAGTGCGACGTCGCCGGTGGTCATGTCCACGGTGGCGATGCTGTTCTCGGCCAGGCTGGCGCTGTAGACGACGTTACGGCGGCTGTCCACGGCCAGGGCGTGCGGGCGTGGGAAGAAGACGCCGACCTCCTCGATGTCGAGCGTGCTGCGCGTGATGATGCCGATGCGCTGCGGCGGGTTGACGGCCGCCATCGAACGACCCACGTAGAGGGTGTCGCGGGCGGGGTCGAGCGCCAGCAGACCGGGCCGCTCGAACGCCACCTGCCCGACGAGCCGGTTCTCCCGGTCGAACTTGAGCACTTTGTTCTCGGCGATGAGCGAGACGTACCAGTGGGCCCCGTCGGGCTCGACGGCCACGTGGTGCGGTTTGGCGTTGGCCGAGAAGCCGAGCGCCTGCAGGTCGATCGTGCGGATCTGCAGCTGGCGGTCCATGTCGATGACCCACACGCGGGCGCCGTTCTGGCTGGCAACGTACGCCAGGTTCGTGGCATCGGCGAAGGGCACCTCGCCGTCATCGTTGCGGGCGCCGTCGGCGATCCACTGGCGCACGAGGGCGATCTCGTCGGCCGTCAGGGCGTCGGCGTGCGGGCGGAGGGGATGATCGGCTGGCAGCTTCGTGGCCAGTTGCAGCAGCAGACTGTTCTCCGGGTCGAAGGGGATGACGACGGCCCCGTGCTCGGATCCGGCCATCAGGCTCTCCCACGAGGCGAGCGAGAGGCCGGGTTCGTTCTGCAGGAGCGGGGCGAACCTGGTCTGCAGGAGCGGGAGGATGCGGTCCGTGAAGAAGCCGGCGGTGGGAGGGGCGTCCGGCGGCGGGGTTGTCTGGGAGCGGGCCGTGGTGCAGGCGGTGCCGAGCAGGAGCAGCAGGCCGAGCAGGCCGGTCAACGTCGAGGTGCGCATGGGACTACGACGGGTTGTATGGACGGATCGAGGGAGCGGATGGAGAACATAACAGCGCCGCCGGGAAGTCGCCGCATCGGAGGGACGCGCGATGATGAACTCTTGCTTAAAACCTCCCGGACGGACGTTTCCGGTCAACGAAGGCGGGCGGGCGAAGTTGCATGGGAGCCGGGGGCAAACTAGATTGGCGGCCCGGGGTACGCCTCGCTGCTCCGGTCGCTTCCTGTGGCCTGCCGGCCCGGTGCCGGCCCTTCCACCCACCGACAGGTACCCGCTGATGGATCTGCCGCTGTACTGGACTGCTCTGATCGCCTTCGGGATCATCAACTTTTTCCTCATCTCCGCCTCGGTGCTCGTCTATGCCGAGCGCAAGGTGTCCGGCTATATCCAGAACCGCCCGGGACCGAACCGGGTGGGGCCGGCCGGCCTGCTGCAGCCCTTCGCCGACGTGGTGAAGCTGGTCTTCAAGGAGAACATCGTGCCGCGCTCGGCCAGTCCGTTCGTGCACACGCTCGCCCCCTGGCTGATGGTGCTCATCGCCATGACCGTTCCGGCCGTGCTGCCCTATGCGCGCGGCGTCGTCATCGCGGACGTGGACGTGGGCGTGCTGGTGGTGCTGGCCCTGACCTCGATCAGCGTCTACGGCATCACGCTGGCGGGCTGGAGTTCCAACAGCAAGTACTCGCTGCTGGGCGGGCTGCGTTCCTCGGCGCAGATGATCTCCTATGAGCTGTCGATGGGGCTGGCGGTCGTCTCGGTCGTGCTGATGGCCGGTTCGCTGAACCTCTCGGCCATCGTGGAGGATCAGAGCGGGGGGCTGGGCCTCTTCGGATGGAACGTCTTCCGCAACCCCATCGGCGCGCTCCTGTTCATCATCACCGCCTTCGCCGAGACGAACCGGGCGCCGTTCGACCTGCCGGAGGCCGAACAGGAACTCGTCGGCGGGTATCACACCGAGTACAGCGGCATCAAGTTCGGGATGTTCTTCCTGGCCGAGTACGTGAACCTGTTCCTGGCCTCGTTCCTGATCTCCACCCTGTTCTTCGGGGGCTACCTGGTGCCGTTCGAGCCGTTGCTCCTGAAGGCGTTCCCCTCGCTCGAAGGCAGCGTCCTGCTGGGGCTGCTGCAGGCCGGCTCGCTGCTGCTGAAGGCCAGCTTCTTCGCCTTCGTCTTCATCTGGGTGCGCTGGACGCTGCCGCGCTTCAAGTACAACCAGCTCATGACGCTCGGGTGGAAGTATCTGCTGCCCATCGCGCTGGCCAACGTGGTGCTGGTGGCGCTGGTGCTGCTGATCCTCGCCTGAGCCCGGCACGGGCCGCCGGCCGGACCTGCCCATGATCCTCGCTCCCTCGATCCTCTCGGCCGACTTCGCCCGGCTCGAGGCGCACTGCCGCGAGGCCCTCGACGCCGGGGCGGACTGGCTGCACGTCGATGTGATGGACGGGCACTTCGTCCCGAACCTCACCATCGGCCCGCTCGTCGTCCGGGCCCTCCGTCCCCTGGCCGACGCGACCGGCGCCCTGCTGGACGTGCACCTGATGATCGAACAGCCGGAGCGCTACATCGCGGCCTTCGCGGAAGCCGGGGCAGACGGGCTGACGGTGCACGTCGAGACCTGCCCCCACCTGCACCGCACCGTGCAGCAGATCAAAGAACACGGCCTGCGGGCCGGCGTCACGCTGAACCCGGCGACCCCGCTCGTGACGCTCGAGGAGATCCTGCCGGAGGTGGATCTGGTGCTGGTCATGTCCGTCAACCCCGGCTTCGGCGGGCAGGCCTACATCCCGTCGAGCACGGACAAGATCCGCCGTCTCCGCCGGATGCTCCGGGCCATCGGCTCGGAGGCCTACCTGGAGGTCGACGGCGGCGTCAAGCCGTCGAACGTCCGCGAGGTGGTCGAGGCCGGGGCGGACGTGATTGTGGCCGGCAGTGCCGTCTTCCGGGGCGATGTGGCGGCCAACGTCGCCGCGTTCCGGGACGCCCTGGCCGGGCGGGCCTGACCGCGAACCTTCCCCGCCGGCGCGAATAAGAGCCTCGAGACAACGAAAGACAGAGGCTATGGAGCGTCGTACGAGAAGGAACAGGTGGACGAGGGGCTGGTGGATCGTGCTGCTGCTGTGGCCCTCGGCCGCTCTGGCACAAAAGGAGTGCTACGAAGGGGTCTTCTGCATCGTCGAAGAACGACACGAGACATACGTGGATATTTTCGTCGAAAACCTTCATCCGGGCGAGGTGACGGTGCGCTTCGAGATGACGCTGGAGAACCTGCGTCCGAGCGTGCCGCTGCCCTTCACGGCCACGTACCCGCCGCGCCGCACGACGCGGGCGCTCCGGCTCGACCTCGTCGACCCGTCCGAGGGTTGGGGCTACCGGTTCGACATGCGCTGGATGTACGGCAGCACCGTGGCCCGGCACGACGACACCTACCGTTACGCGCTGCCCTACCCGGCCGGCATGGCGTTTCCGGTGGGGCAGGGCTACAACGGCGCCTTCTCGCATCAGGGTCACTACGCCATCGACTGGGTCATGCCGCCGGGCACGCCCGTGCTGGCGGCCCGCGAGGGCGTCGTGGTCGAGGTGCGCGACACGTTCACGGAGGGCGGCCTCGACGAGCGGCTGCGCGAGCGGGCCAACCGCATCAAGGTCCGGCACGACGACGGCACCATCGGGGCGTACGTCCACCTGATGCCGGGCGGCGCGCGCGTCCGTGTCGGGCAGCGCGTGCGCCGGGGCACCCTCCTCGGCCTCTCGGGCCATACGGGCTACAGCGCCGGTCCGCATCTCCACTTCGAGGTGTTTCGCATCGACGAGCACTTCCGTCGGATCACGCTGCCGGTGCGCTTCGTGGTGGAAGGGCATCCGGAGGGGGTGTATCTGGAAGAGGGCGTGACCTACCGGCATTAGGAGCAGCCAGGCCCTCTGTTCGATGACTGCATGAATTCAGACG
>CAZKFR010000119.1:0-6389 GCA_964552015.1 uncultured Rhodothermaceae bacterium
GGCGTACTCGCGGCCCGTCTCGGGGTCGGTCCAGCCCCAGACGTCGTTCGTTTCCGTGCCCCGGCCACCGCCGAAGTTCTGGACGGGAAGAAACGCGAGCAGGTCCACACGATCACAGGGAAACGCCGCGGCCATCCCCTTCTCGCACGCCACGGCTCCCCCGGTCACGGGCTCGAAATGACGCAGGGGGGGTGCGATCAGCTGCACCGGCTGCCACGTCGTGTTGTCCTGCGCCAGCACCCGTACGGCTCCAGCTCCGTTGTCGACTCCGACCGCACCCACAGCGGCCCACCCATACCCGACGGCCAGCGTCGATCCCAGCCGTGCCGCGCCCGCATCCAGGGTATCGACATACACGTCGACAGCGTCCCAGGCACCCTTCGCACCGCGGTGAAAGCGTACTACGGCACCTCCGGACCGCGTGAAGGGAGCACCGACCCATAGATGATCCCCCTCGAGGGCCAGGGCACTTCCCAGGCGGGCCGGCTCCAGGATGAACGGCCCGAGTACATCGCGCAAGGCCCAGGTCACGCCATCCTCCGTTTCCTGATACACGAAAACGGCGCCGACACCTCCCCCGGCGCCGGGAGCCGCTACGAACGCCATCGAGCCGTCGAGCAGGACGCGCGTGCCGAAGCCGGCATCCGAGCCGGGTCCTTCCCACCGGGTCACATGCTCCCAGCTACCGGCCGTCTTTTGCCGGAAGACGTCCACATACCCCCGTCCCGGCGCTCCGACGAGTACCGTCGTACCATCGGTGGCCAGACCCGTACCGAAGCGATCACCCGGTTGCCCGCCGGGCGCTTCGAGGCGGGCCGCCTGTACCCAGTTCCCCCATTCGGTACGCCGATACACATACACGGCGCCCACCTCCCTCTGGCGTGGAGCCGCTACGAGCGCCGTCTCGCCTGCGAGGGCCACCGACGTCCCGAACCGTGCCCCCGCCCCACCCGTCGCCAAGCGTGTGACGAGCCCCCATCTTCCAGCCCCGTTCCGCTCGAACACATACGCCGCCCCGGCCTCCCGGTCTGAGAGGTTGGCGCCCACGAGCAGGCGATCACCATCGAGCGCCAGCGCACGCCCGAAGCCGTCCGGCTCCTTCGCACGCGGCACCGTCAGGCGCTGTGCTTCTTCCCACACACCCTCCGCATTCACCCGGTACACGTACACCTGTCCGGGCCAGGCCTCGTTGCGTGTCTCCCCGACCAGCAGCTCCTCCTCGCCCAGGGCCAGCGCCCCACCAAACTGCTGCGCCCGCACCGGCGGCAGCGCGAAGACCGCCGCCAGGAGACCTGGCGCCATTACGAGGCCCAACCGCCGTCCCACGAAGCGCATCGATGACCGCCTCTTACCCCCTTACAACGGACGCACCCGAATATTGCGGAACCAGACCGGATCGCCGTGATCCTGGAGGGCGATGTGGCCCTGCCTGGCTTTCGCGAAACCCTCCATGTCCCGAAACTTGCTCTTCGCCACGAGTTGATCCCATGCGGGGGTCCAGAGCTGCGTCTCGACGACCTTCTGCCCGTTGAGCCAGTGCTCCAGGTGACCGTCTTTCAACACGATCCGTACCTGATTCCACGCACCGGCCGGCTTCGACGCATCGACTCGACTCGCGATCAGGTCATACAGATCGCCGGCGCGATGCTTCTCGTACTGCGCATCCGGGTGGGCGGCGTTGTCGAGAATCTGCATCTCCGGCCCTGTCAACCAGACATAATCATAGTCCTCCGACTCGGTGACCAGGTAGAAGATGCCGCTGTTACCACCGGGGGCCACCTTCCATTCGAGCTCCAGTTCGAAGCTTCCGAACTGATCTCTGGTGATGATGTCTCCGCCCTCACCGCTTCCGGGCTTGAAAGCCAGGGTCCCCTCCTCAATGACCCAGGCCGAGGGCAGGTGGTCCTTACGATAGCCCCGCCAGTGATCCGTGCTGGTCCCATCGAACAGCACGATCCAGTCGCCAGACGATGGTTCCGAATAGCTGGTCGGCTCGGCTTCGGACGCCCCAGCGGATGACGACTGGGACGAACCGGACTGGCACCCGGCCAGAAGCATCAGCAACATCAGCGGTAGGCCTATCGATTTCATGGCTTCTCTTATCGAGGGTGATTGATCGGGATGGTCGAGGCGTCCCGCTCGAGGTCAGGACGCTGCATGCAACGAAGCTACGTCGTGGCACGGGGCCATACAAGCCGCACCGGGAACTGTTTACCAGCTATATGAAAGGGTCAGGATATGACCGGTGCCCCCGAAGCCTTCCTCGAACGGGATGAGGGCATAGTCGAGCACGAAGTGGCCGTAGCCCAGACCTCCGCCAAACGTAAAATCACGTAACGCATCGCGCGTGAGATAGCCGGCACGCACGGTAACGAGTTCGAGCACTTCGGCCGAGACGCCCACGTGATAACGGGTCCAGCCGGCCGTGGCATCGTGGGAGACTTCGAACAACACAAAGGTGTTCAGGATCGGCGCTTCATCGAGGCTTGCAAGAACACGCAGAGGAAAAAGGGCCACCCCCGCCCGGAGCATACGTGGCAACTCGGTGCGCTCGGCATTCAGACGGCTCATCTTGCCCAGGTTCTGGTAGGCCAGACCGACCCGGATCAGGTCGCCCGGTACATCGGCCTGAAGGCCCAGATCCACGGCGGCACCGCTGGCCTGCTGGGCGAAGATCCGTTCGGTGAGCCATTTGACCGTGGCGCCAACCCGCACCGGCCCGAGGGCCATGCCATAGGCCGCGCCCACGCTGAGGAACTGTACGTCGAAGAAGCCTTCCGGCGGCCCCGGTTGTTCGCGGGCTTCCAGGTCCCCGCTGCCGGTGGCGGTGACGAACAGCCCGGCACCCTGCCGCTCCCCGAGGCGGAAACGGGCTGCCAGACCATAGGTCTCCACATCACCGGCCCACCGGTGCAGGGCCAGCCCCGCCATATGATCCGGGGTGGCCGCCAGACCGGCCGGGTTCCAGTAGGTCGCAAACGCATCCCGGCTGAAAGCGACCCCCGCATCCCCCAGGGCCTGTGCCGCCGCGTTCGTACCGATACGCAGGAATGCGAGGCCGCTCTCCTGCCCTCGCGCCGATCCGGCAGCACATAGACCCAGAACGGAGAGCACGAGGATCAACGAATAGCGCATGACAGATAAGGCTCGCTAGAGGTAAATGCGCAGGGTCAGCAGGTGCATCAAGCCATTGCCGTACGGCTCCAGAACCACCGTGTAGGCGGCACCGAGCCGCAGATTCCCCACCGGTTGCTCGACGAAAAAGCCAGCCGTGGGACGGACACCCCCGCCCACGTCGCTCCCTACCTGATCCAGCCCTCCGCGCACCAGGAAGAGTTCGGCCAACCGATACTCAGCCCCCACACGCAACCGGCTCTCGCGCACGTGGAGTTGTTCTTCCTCGACGACGGTGCGGGGGATGCCATCCTCGAAGACCACCCGCTCGGTCCGTAGCTCCGTGTTGTTGATCCGGTTCTCCAGCTCCGCCAGCAGCAGCAGGCGCCCCCCTAACAGGCGATAAGCTCCGCCCAACCGCAGCCGGACCGGAAAACGATCCGTCGTCGTCTTCCCGTCGTCGCCAAACGTGCCGGAGGTGTCGTAGGCATAGCGTGCCAGCAAATCATCCGCCACGAAGCCCAGGCGCAGCGCCTCGGTAACCTGCACCGTGAGCCCCAGATCGACGCCCACGCTGTTCACGGGCTCGAGGGCCTCGAGCAGATCCGTACGAAACAGCTGGAGCCCCACGCCGGCGGTCACACGGTCGCTGACCCGCAGCCCGAACGCCATGAACAGGGCGAACTCATCCACCGAGAGGTCGCCCGTGTGGAAGCCGCTCCCGTCGCGCCCGTCGATGTTCGAGACGCCGGCATGGATCAGCCCGAGCGCAATGCCGGCCCGTGGGCGCAGCGGCGCCGCAAACTGCACGTGCTGCAACTCACGGTCGAAGCTCATCAGGGCCGCGGACAGTTCCAGGTTTTGCCGGGCCGTGAAGGGCGCCAGCGCCGGGTTATAGTAGGGACTCGCGGCCCCGCCTCCGTCCGCCACGAGCGCATTGCCCAGCGCTAGCCCTCGCGCCCCGAAGCCCACCCGGGCAAAGGCCCCGGCCGCCTGGCCGTACACCGAGGGCACGACGACCGCCCCGAGCACGAGCACGAGCAGGCCCGGAAGGTATCGGCCCACCCCGGGTGCTCTGCGTCGCCGGTAACTCCTGAACCACAGCATCATTCGACCACCAGGATTTTGCCGCGTGCCGTCTGCCCGCCGGCCTCCAGGGTGTAGAAGTAAACCCCGTTGGCTACGCGCAGGCCGTCGCGGTCCGTACCATCCCATATGAGTTCCTGAACGCCCGTACCCACCGCCTCGGCCTGCCATTCCCGCACGAGCGCCATGCCGAAATCGAACACGCGGACCCGGACCGGACCCGGGGCCGGCGCCTCGTAGCGGATCCGGACGAACCGGTCCGCCGCCGGCGAGAAGGGGTTGGGATACGCGAAGGTATCGACACGCGGGATGCTGGCCGTGGGCGTCTCCGGATCCAGCGGCACCTCGACGCGAAAGATCGTCCACGACTGCCCCCCGTCCGTGCTCTTGAGCAGGCCGTCCTCCGTACCGACCCACAGCGCACCCGGCGTCGTGGCTACCGAGAGCACGTCCACGCCGGGCCGCAGGAAACGACCGGGATCGTTCCGGTCGCGGAAGTCGATGACGCTCCGCCAGGTGATGCCGCCGTCCTCCGAGATGAACAGCCCCTGTGTGCGCCCGGCCACGTACACCGTTTCGCCCTCAAAGGCGAAGTCGATGGCCTGGACGCCAATGAGCTTTTGCTCGAACGTCGCCCCCCCATCGCGCGTGACGGCCACGCCGAAGGCCTGCTGCTGTCCGCCTTCGCCGGCGTTCCAGGTGGCCATCCAGACCGGATTGCGTCCCTCCATTGGCTGTTCTTCGATCGAGACGACCCATCCGCCGGGCAGGCTGTTCTTCGTCCCGTCGGCGCCGAAGCGCTGCCAGCTCAGCCCACCGTCCGTGGAGCGGTTGACGCCGAGGGGGGTCCCGGCCCAGACGGTACCCGTCTCGTCCACCAGCACGGCAAATCCCATGTGGTTGAGGTTACCCCGACCGCCCCGCTGGGGCTCCAGCACGAAGTCGTACAGGCTGTCCGGGTGGATGGCCTCGAGGTTGTCAGGCGGAAGGACGACCCGTTGCCAGGTCCGCCCGCCATCCTCGGATCGGCGGAGGCCGCTGGCCCAGCCGGCCACCCACACCACGTCGCGCACCGGGTCATAGTCCAGGTCGAACGGCGGGCTTTGCTGGGGCACGACGACGTCGAGCGCACGCAGGGTCGAGACGCCGTACGTCACCGTCGTATCCCCGGGAATGTCGAGTTGTGGGAAACGATAGGTGAACGTCCGCCCGCCGTCGGTAGAGACCAGAAACCCTCCGGCAGCCTGGATCGCATCGCCGGAAGACGTGTCGTTGTACCCCAGGCCGACCCAGACGACCGGCCCCTCCACGTCGATGGAAAAGACGCGATTGCGGGTGCCGAACAGGGAATCCGCCGGCGCGTCGATCCAGGACTGACCGCCATCGACCGTGTAGGTCAGGAAGGGCCCCGTCCACAGGGTATCCCCCTCGGCGTGGAGGTTCGAAATGCTGTTGCTCAGCAGCGTCGGCAGCATCTCGGCCACGCGCTGTGCTTCGAGGGATTGTGCCCGCAGCGCCTGGACCGTACCGGCACCGACAAGCAGAACACCTACCAGCAACCGCCACCACGTCGTTCTCCCCGGCCGTGTTCGGGTTTCAGGGCCATGCATACAGAAACGCATCGTCAATCACTCCACCGTGATGGTTCGCTCGACGGGTTCACTCTCGAGGCCGGACCGATCGATGGCACGGAACCGGAAGGTCGTCTCGCCCGGCGCGTTGTCGCTCGTGAGTTGAATCGTGATGGTAAAGCGGCCATCGCCGGCCTCGGCATCACCGCTCGATGCCCCGGCGTTGCAGGCCCCCTCGCCGCCATCGTCACAGAGAAAGAACACCGATCCGCCCGGCACGACCTCCATCTCCACCCGCGCGATGTTCTCCAGTCCATCCGGGTCGGTGACGGTCGCCACGATCGGTATCAGGACGGGCTCCTCGCCCGGCCCGGGCCGCGTCACCCGTTCCGGCATCTCCACCGCCTCGATGACGGGCGGCCGCCCCGTTGCTTCGAACGTCAACTCGCCCCGTACCTGATTGCTCAGGTGCCCGGCCGCATCCGCTGCCACGACCAGCACCGTATACGTACCGACCGCGCTGCGGGCCAGCGTAAGCTGCGTCTCGGCCGCATAGACGCCGTCTCCGACCGGCGCCATCACCCCCGTATCGAGCACCTCGGCGTCGGACAGCGGCGG
>CAZKFR010000120.1:0-6147 GCA_964552015.1 uncultured Rhodothermaceae bacterium
GGTGGAACCGTCCGTACGGGGCGTTACCCGGTCGAGGGGCCTCACCGGGCTAAGAAAGCGCCTGAAACCGCGCCTGCGAGGGAAGGTTTCGCGGGAGGAAGTACCGGGCAAGGTAAGGGTTCGCCGGCCTTCAGGTGAGCTCCCGCAGATGCAGCACGATGGCCTCTTCGGGTTCGTTCAGGTGATTATGGGCCGTGATACGGACCCATTTCCACATCCGGCGTCCGCTGCGCAGGCGCAGCATCCAGGAGGCCTTCTTCCGGCCATGAAGCACCATCTCGGTCACGTCGCGCATGACGGGGTACAGATGGCCCGGATGGATGAGATGAAAAAACATGGAGGGTGGCGCCTGGGCTTCGGGCATCTCGAGCAGGTGCCGGGCCGCCGGGGTCATATGCCGCAGGTGGCCGTCTTCGTCCAGGATCAGCACGGGAAGCAGCGGATTGAACTCGTTCTGGAAGCGCTTCCGGTCGGAGGGAAAAATTTTTGGGTCGGGGCCGTGGGTTGAGGAAGAGCTGGGCATGGCAACCATGGAAACATGAGGGCAGGTCGGAATGATCGCCCGGGGAATGGAGTCGGTTGGACCTGAAAAATGCACGTCCGGCAGGAAGAAAGCAAGGATCTCCAGGGTATAAAATCGCCGGGTGGCATCAGTGGAGCAACACCGCGCGCCGTGTAGCCGTGAAACGCTCGCCCGTGACGCGAAGGAGGTAGACACCACTGGGGAGGTCGGTCGCTGCCAGGTCGAAAGCCCGGGCGGTGAAGGCCTCCAGGGTGCCATCGTATACCTGCTGTATGCGGCGGCCTGTCAGGTCGAACAGGTCGATACGAACGTGTTGCGTTTCCGCCACGCGAAGGGCAAACGACGTGCGGGTGGCGAAGGGGTTGGGGAAGAGCGGGGAGAGTTCGTACCCCCCGGCCATCGAAGGGGCTTCGAGGGGGGCCTCGCCGGTGAAGGTGGCTTCGGCGCTGAGATGCGAGTAAGGAGACGGGGTGTCGGCAGCGACCCGGGCGCCGGCCGTGCCGGCATAGGTGACCACCAGGTCCGCGTTGATGGTGAGGCCTTCGGTCAGGGTATCCACGGTGCCGTCGGGCCAGGTGATCTGGGCCTCCTCGATGACGGTGGCCGGGCCGATCAGGACGTGCAGCGCAAAGCCATTCTGGGCCGAGAAGCATTGCCCGGCATAGAGCGTGCGGTGGATGTTCCACGTGTCGCCGCGCGGGGAGCGTACTGTCAGGCGAAGGCGTGTGCCGACGGCATCCTTGCTCACGTGCACGCCGTCCCCCACCGGACGGATGCGGACGTAGTTGATCGGGGAGGGCCAGGTGAACTTGAAAAGCCGGTTGGGCTCACGAACCCAGTCGGGTAGTTCGGCCGGGCCCCCGTTCGTGACGGCGATCTCCAGGGTGCCGTTTCCGTCAATATCGACAAAATTGGTTCCGTGGGTGCGGTACGGGTACGGCGGGTAGTCGGCCCGGGAACGCGGGTTGACCGGAGCGGGAAAATCGATCAGGTCCGAGCGGTTGGCATAGTGAGGCATCATGCCAGGGCGGTTGTCGCTCAGGAACAACTGATCGAACTGCCCTTTGGAGGGGCCTCCGTTGCCGATGTACACATCCGGTGTGGCATCGCCGTTGAGGTCGCCGACCATACTGCCCATCACACCCAGATCGGGGATGTGCGGGTTGTTGATCTCCACCTCGTCGGCGACGTTGACGAAGCCGGCGCCCTCCTGGTTGAGGAAGTACGCATGGCCGGAGCCGTAGGGCGAGCCGTTGACCGTCTCCCGGTCATTGTTCACGAAAGCGATGATATCTTCCCAGCCATCGTTGTCGAAGTCGGCCGCACAGCTGACGAAGCTGCCATAAGGAAACTGGAGGTCTTCTCCCGGGGGGGAGAAGGCGGCCGTGACGTCTTCGAAAACGGGCTCACCCGTCTCGACGAGCAGGTTCCGCCAGAGGACGTTCAGGTCGGTATTGTTGTTTTCGTACAGGTCCAGGTCCCCGTCGTTGTCGATGTCGAGGAAGGTGGAGTGCCGGGTGGGGCGCTGCGTCAGGTGCAGGCCCCGGGCCACCGTCACGTCGGTAAAGGTGCCGTCCCCGTTGTTTTCCCAGAGGACGTTGCGGCCCAGGATGTCGGCCACCTCGCCGGCCAGCGGGCGATCCTCCGGGTGTTGTGAGAGCGGGCCGTCCATGATGGTGCCCTTCCAGATGTTGACGCTGACGAAGAGGTCCACGTCGCCGTCCCGGTCGTAGTCTCCCCAGACGCCGTTGGCGCTGGCCACCGGGATCGGATCGGTCTCGCCGTCAGGTACGGGCCCCTTGATACCGGCGGTCTCGGTGACGTCCTCGAACCGCAGAAGACCCTCCTCCATAAGCATGTTTTGGAAGAGGTGGTCATAACATTCGCCCTCGTTGGCGCCGCAACTCACGTAGAGGTCGTAATCCCCGTCGTTGTCGTAATCGGCGGCGGCGGCGCCCCAGGAGAGTTCATCGACGGTCAGGATCTGGTGGACGAAGAAGCCAAAGCGCCCGTTACGCCGATCCTGGCGCAGGATGAACGAGTGGTCGCCCGGGTTACCCGAGAAAAAGTCCAGGTCGCCATCGAGGTCGAAGTCGGCGGCGACGAGGGCACGTCCTCGGGTGAAGGCGCCCGTATAGTCCCCCTGGAATTGGGCGGAGACGGCCAGGTCCTGGACGGTTTGAGCAGGGGCGGGTAGGATGAAAACGAGGCCCGGCAGAAGGAAGAAAAGGGAGAGCGTACGGGAGCGGAGCAGCGCAGTGCGTGACATGGTCGCAGAGAGGTTGATTGGGATCGAGACGATCGGGTCGGCCGGGGAGGCGCCACTACCCGGTGCTCTGCGTCGCACGAACGAGAGAGGCAGACATAAGCACGATCTGTGCGCCCTTGCAAAGGCAAAGTAGCGCATGAGACCCGAAAGATCAATGGCACCCCGATGCCTTTGTGAGTGGTTAAATGGTTGATTTTTCTGGTGGGTGGATTGTTCTTGCTCGGGGGGAGGGGTATCTTGGAAAGGACACGAGCGTCATGATGAGAGCCGGCGCTCACGAGATGGATGAATGACCGGGGACGGGCCGGCCGGGTAGGTGCATGGCGTTTCTCCATAGGATGGGGGAAAGACGATGCGGTATGCTGTCCCAATCATGGTTATTACCCTGCTGGGTATCCCGTCTTCGATGGCTCAGACGCTCTTCGAGGATCGCCCCGGGGCCGGCGTCAACGTAACCCATACGGGCATGGCGATCGTGAACGACGACTGGTTTGGTTCGGGCGCGGCGTGGTTCGATTACGACCGGGACGGGGACCTGGACCTGTACATGACGCAGCGCCTGGGGCCCAACCACCTCTTCCGCAACAACGGCGACGGCACCTTCACCGACGTGGCCGCCGAACTGGGGGCCGACGATGCCACGCACGACGGGGCCGGCGTGGCCGTGGCCGACTACGACAACGATGGCGATCTGGATATCTACCTGGCTAATTCGGACGAGGATGTGCTGCTGCGGAACGAGGGCGGTACGGCCTTCATAGACGTGACGGCGATGGCCTTCGGCGGCATCGTGCTGGACCAGCGAGGTACCTCGGCCTCCTGGGGCGACTACGACCGCGACGGCTACCTCGACCTCTATGTGGCCCACCACAAACACCTCGAGGACCGCTTCCTCGATCACCACGATTACCTGTTTCACAACAACGGCGACGGCACCTTCACGGACGTCTCGGACCTGCTCGACCGGAGCCAGCTCAATGGGTTTGGCTTCATCGGGGTCTGGACCGACTACGACGACGACGGCGACCTCGATCTCTTTCTCGTCAATGATTGCCTGCGCGACGGCCTGCCGAACCGGCTATTTAGAAACGATAACGGTATCGACGGAACGAACTGGCTTTTTTCGGAAGTCAGCGCGGAGGTGGGCGTGGAGGTGTGTGAGAACGGGATGGGCCTGGCCGTCGGGGATTATAACCGGGATGCGTTGCTCGACTACCTGATGACCAACAACTTCTCCTCCGTGCTGTTTAAGAACCTGGGAGGCACCTTCGAAGATGCCACCAAAGAGGCCGGTATCTTTGATAACTTTGTGGATAGCACCGGCCATCACTGGCAGACCTGGGGGGCGAACTTTATCGACTATGACCTGGACGGCTGGCCGGACCTGTTCGTGGCGGCCGGTTCGCTCAAACCATCCGTCGAGGACTATCCGCAGCCCAACCAGCTCTGGCACAACAACGGTGATGGCACCTTCACCTACCTGGCTGATTCAAGCGGGGTGGACGACGTGGCGAAAGGTCGCACGAGCGTGTACGGGGACTACGACGGGGACGGGGATGCCGACCTGTTTCTGGTCAACTACGGCGGGGAGGCCCACCTTTACGAGAACGTCGAGGCCAACGCGACGGGCCATCACTGGCTGATCGTGGACCTGGAGGGGGTGGCCTCGAACCGCGACGGCATCGGGGCGCGGGTGACGGTCGAGACGAACGACGGGGTGGTTCAGGTGGCCGAGACCCACAGCGGCACGAGCCTGGGGGGCGGAGACGACCTGGGGGCGTACTTTGGTCTGGGTACGGCCACGGGGGTGGATCGTCTGGAGGTGCGCTGGCCTTCGGGTCTGGTGCAGGTGCTCGAGGCCGTGGCGGTGGATCAGCGGCTGACGGTGGTGGAGTCGGGGCTGCTGGCGGAGTTGCGTCCGCTGACGTGGCCGATCGAGATTGGTGCGTCGGGAGGGAGTTTTTCGTACCGGTTGGGTGTGACGAACCTGACGGGGGCGTCGGTGGAGGTAGACGTGTGGTTGCACATCGAGGGTCCGGAGGGGGTGAGCATCACGCGGGGACCGATCCGCCGTCAGTTGGGAGCGGGTGCGTCGTTGGGTTTGACGGGGAGTCAGAACGTGCCGGGGGGTGCGCCGTCGGGGTCGTACACGATGACGCTGAAGGTAGGTACGTTTCCGATAGCGGAGCAGACGGCCTCGTTCTCCTTCTCCAAAGCCGGAACGGCGGCGCGACGTTGAGGTCGTGTTTGCAGGTACGGTCCTCAAGGGTTATCGTTAAAACAAGATAGAAGTGCGCTCGGGTCGGCTCGCCCCGGCCTGTCGTGCGATGTTTTTTTCCCGGGGTGGCGGTTGTTCCGCAGAGGGTTGTTTCTCACGGAGCCATATCCTGAAAAGGGGGATCGGGTGCTGGACCTGTGCGGGCAAATTGAGAGGGACACCCATGAGACAATGTATATGGACCCTGTGGATCCTGGTTGGGGTGGTAGGAACTTCTAGGGAGGCGCGGAGCCAGACGCCCTTTATCGACGTGACGGCGCTCCGGGGTGTCGCGGTCGTCCACACCGGCCACCTGGTCGATGACGAACCCATCGGCTCGGGCGCGGCATGGTTCGATTACGATCGGGATGGGGACCTGGACCTGTACATGACGCAGCGCCTGGGGCCCAACCACCTCTTCCGCAACAACGGCGACGGCACCTTCACCGACGTGGCCGCCGAACTGGGGGCCGACGATGCCACGCACGACGGGGCCGGCGTGGCCGTGGCCGACTACGACAACGATGGCGATCTGGATATCTACCTGGCTAATTCGGACGAGGATGTGCTGCTGCGGAACGAGGGCGGTACGGCCTTCATAGACGTGACGGCGATGGCCTTCGGCGGCATCGTGCTGGACCAGCGAGGTACCTCGGCCTCCTGGGGCGACTACGACCGCGACGGCTACCTCGACCTCTACGTCACCCACCATCAACACGTTCTGGGGGAAGAACTCGACCGGCAGGATCGCCTCTTCCGCAACAACGGGGATGGTACGTTCAGCGACATGACATCCTTGATGGCCGGGGACGTCGACGGAGACGGTATCGATGACCTCAGTGGGAAAGGCTTCATCGGAGCCTGGACCGACTATGACGACGACGGCGACCTCGACCTTTTTCTCGTCAACGACTGTCCTTTCGGCCCGGAGAATACGAAGGTGTTCCGCAACGACAACGGGGCGAGTGCCACCAACTGGCTCTTCACCGAGGTCAGTGCCGAAGTACGGGCCGATCATTGCCGTAACGGGATGGGCATCGCCATCGGGGACTTCAACCGGGATGCGTTGTTCGATTACTTTTACACCAACATCACGGA
>CAZKFR010000121.1:0-5913 GCA_964552015.1 uncultured Rhodothermaceae bacterium
CCCCACTCCATGATGTCTTCATAGCCGGGAGGGCTCGCAAGCGGATAGAGATACGTGGCCTGCGAGAGTTCCATAGAGGCCAGTCCTACCTCTGGATCGTCGTCCTGTACGGTCGACTGGCAGGCTGTGAGTAAAAGTGTCGTTACGATAATCGGATAATAGAGCCTTTTCATAGCTATTCGGGTTAAGTTGAGAGTAAATCGACTCACAGGGCCTGTAACGTTCAAGTCAATAGGGACAAGTGCCAGCGATACCGGTGCCATACAAAATCCATCCATCTCCACAGTTTATGAATGCAGCTCCTATATCGCCTTCGCCACCACCATCCGGAACGACCACAACATACGTACAACCGTTTTCAGACCATCGGCAGTATACATCAGCTGCATCAGCAACACGAGGACACATTAGTGTAAAGACAAGAGCAAGGCAGGGAAAAAGAAAGATCTTTCGTTTCAGATTTCCGAGAAACGAATTCATAGCATACCTCCTTTTGAATAGTTATTGTTGAGTGAACACAATAAATCTAAGCTCATTGTTTACATCGCGCTTTGCATTTTGTCTTCAAGTTGCCTTCCGGTATCGATCTGGCGTCGTGCCCGTGTAGTGCCGGAAGGCCCGTGTGAACGTGTCGTGCCGCGTGTAGCCCACGGCCAGGGCAATGTGAACGACCGGCACGGTCCGTAACTCCTCATCCCGGAGCAAGCGTTTTGCCAGCTCCATCCGGTGGCGGCGCCGGTACGCCCCGGCGGACTCCCCGACGTGCCGGGCGAAGCGCAGCTCGATGTTGTGGTCGCAGAGCCCCGTTTCCTGCTCGATCCGGCGGAGCGTCCAGGCCGGATCGAAGAGGTGGCGGTTGAGCGTCGCCAGGTACGCGCGGACGTCGGCGGGGTCGCCGGGCTGCGGAGGCCGCAGTTCCGTCGCGCGGTAGGCCGCCGCCAGGTACGTCAGCCGTTCAAAAGGATCATGCGGGGGGGGGGGGGGAGGCATGCATGGTCGTTCGTCCGGATTGCCCACCAATCACGGAACATCCTTTCGGGGCAAATAGCCCTGCACCAGCCGGGCTGCCGGGTTCAGCGCCTCAGCCGCACATTCATCCTTCACGGGCGGCGCCGGCATCGGCGGGCCACCGTTCCCCTTACCTGTTGGGTACGTAGAAAAATCTGATATTTGCGCGGAGGGACATCGTTTTACCCGGATCATGCCGTCGAAGGGATTCACACGAACAGATAGGCAGCCACCCCGTCTCGATCGCGTTGCGGCGATGTAGCTGCCCCCTTCACGGGTGCGCCCCTTGGCCAACCGAACAGGCCCGGGCTAAAGCCCGCGGCTACGGGGGGCGCACAGGGTACCCGGACGGGGATCAGCAGGACAGCCGGCGGCGCAGGACCCAGCGGCTCGGGCCCTCGGCGGGCGCGGCGCCGTTGACGGCGGCGGGCGCCGCCGCCGACGTCCCGGCGCGGTAGAGCACGGCCGCCAGCGCCGCCGCCGCGTCGAGCGCGGGGTCGTCCGGCGTGAGGTGCTTCGGGTCGAAGTGTTCGGCGACGAAGTGGGTAGAGAAGCGGCCGCTGCAGAAGGCCTCGTGGTCCATCACGAAGCGGCAGAAGGGGATGGTGGTGCGCACGCCGGCGACCTCGTACTCGTCCAGGGCGCGGCGCATCCGGCGGATGGCCTCCTCGCGCGTGCGGCCCCACGTGGTCAACTTCGAGATCATGGGGTCGTAGTGGATGAGCACCTCGCCCCCCTGCTCCACCCCCGCATCCACGCGCACGCCGAAGCCCGAGGGCGGCACGTGCCGGTGCAGCGGGCCGGGCGCCGGGAGGAAGTTGTTCTCCGGGTCCTCGGCGTAGACGCGGCACTCGATGGCGTGGCCGTGGATCGACAGGTCGGCCTGGGTGTAGCCCAGCGGCGCCCCCTCGGCAATGCGGATCTGCTCGGCCACCAGGTCCAGCCCCGTGATCCACTCCGTCACCGGGTGCTCCACCTGCAGGCGCGTGTTCATCTCCATGAAGTAGAAGTTCAGGTCGCGATCGACCAGGAACTCGACGGTGCCGGCGTTGACGTAGCCGCACGAGCGGGCGGCCTGCACGGCGGCCTCGCCCATCCGCGCCCGCACCTCGGGCGTGAGCACCGACGAGGGCGCCTCTTCGATGACCTTCTGGTGGCGCCGCTGGATGGAGCACTCGCGTTCGAACAGGTGCACCACGTTGCCGTGCGCGTCGGCCAGGATCTGGAACTCGATGTGCCGGGGTTCGACGATGTATTTCTCGATGAAGACGCGCCCGTCGCCGAAGGCGGCCTGGGCCTCGCGGCGGGCGGCCTCCATCGTCCGGTGGAACTCCGACGGCGTCTCCACGATGCGCATGCCCTTGCCCCCGCCCCCGGCCGCCGCCTTGATGAGCACCGGATAGCCGATGGCCTCGGCGATGCGGGCGGCCTCGTCCGGGTCGTCGATGGCGTCGGTGGTGCCGGGGGCCATCGGGACGCCGGCCTCCTCCATGAGCCGCCGGGCCGCCGTCTTGTCGCCCATGGCCCGGATGGCCGCCGGCGGGGGGCCGATGAAGACGAGCCCCGCCGCCGCGCACGCCTCGGCAAAGTCCGCATTCTCCGAGAGGAAGCCGTAGCCGGGGTGGACGGCGTCGGCGCCGCTGCGGCGGGCCACCTCCAGGATCTTCTCCTGCACCAGGTACGACTGCGCCGAGGGCGCCGGCCCCAGCAGGTACGCCTCGTCGGCCAGGCGCACGTGCGGCGCGGTGCGGTCGGGTTCGCTGAAGACGGCCACCGTGGCCAGCCCCAGCTCCCGGCACGTGCGGATGACCCGGACGGCGATCTCGCCCCGGTTGGCGATGAGAACCTTTTGGATGGGCCGGTGTGTCATGGCGAGGCAGAGGGATTCGGATCGCGATGCATCGGACGGCCGCAAGATACGACACCGCCATCACGGCTGCGCACATCTCCGGTGAAACCGGCAGCCCCGCCCTCTCGTCTGCCCCAGTAAAACCTGCGCTCGACGGGCCATGCCTGACGTCAAAGATTATTACAGGATCCTCGGGGTGAGCGAGGACGCCGACGCGGAGACCCTCAAGAAGGCCTACCGCCAGCGGGCGCGCCGTTTTCACCCGGACCGGAACCCGGACGACCCGAAGGCCGAGGAGCGCTTCAAGGAGGTGCAGGAGGCCTACGAGGTGCTCTCCAACCCGCAGAAGCGCCAGGCCTACGACCGGATGCGGAAAAACCCCTTCGGGAGCTTCTTCGGCGACGCGTACACCACCCGCAACGGGGGACGTTATTACCAGGCCCCGGACGGCAGCTACGTGCGGGTGGACCCCGAGGGCGGTGGCGAGTCGTTCGGCTTCGGCGACCTGTTCGGCGGGCTGGGCGAGCTGTTCAAGGGCGTCTTCGGGGGGGGAGAACCGGCTCAGGGCAAGGCCCGCGCCGACCTCGACCGGCATCTGACAGTCAACCTATCGTTCGAAAAAGCGCTCCGGGGCGGCAAGGTCGAGATCACGCTGCCCGGCGGCCAGAAGGCCCGCATCGCCTACCCGAAGGGGGTGCGCGACGGCTTCCGCGTGCGACTGCGGGGGCAGGGTGCCGCCGGCCCCACCGGCCGGCGCGGCGACGTATACGTGACGTTCAAGGTGGCCGAGGACCCGCGCTTCCGCCGCGAAGGGAACGACCTGCACACGCGCGTCCGGATCGGCCTCTTCGAAGCCCTCTTCGGCACGACCCGCTCTCTCGAGCACGTCACGGGAAAGCGCATCAAGGTGACGATCCCGAAGGGCACCCAGCCGGGCGAGCGGCTCCGCCTCCGCGGGCAGGGCGTGGCCACGGACGAGGGCACGGGCAACCTCTACGTGGAGGTGGAGGTGACGCTCCCGAAGCACCTGACGCCCGAACAGGAAGCCACGCTCCGCGACGCCGCCCGCCGCGCCGGGCTGCTGTGAGCGGGGGCGTTTCCGTTTCGAACTTGACCCGCAGGTGCGCGTAGGGCCGGCATGAAACGCCGAACACACCGCGCGCCTCGTCCGGAAAAGACCTGCCCGGTCTGCGGGCGTCCTTTCGCCTGGCGGAAGAAATGGGCCCGCGACTGGGTGCGCGTCGTCTACTGTTCCGAACGCTGCCGGCGACACCGCCGCGCGGCCCGACGCGACCCGAACGGATGCGTGCACTGATCTGGTTCCGCAACGACCTGCGCGTGCACGACCACGCCCCGCTGACGGCCGCCGCCCGGGCCGACGTGCTCGTCGCCCTGCACGTCCTTGATCCACGCGGCCACACGCCGACCCCCTGGGGCTTCGCCCGGGCCGGGGCGCTCCGCCTTCGCTTTCTCCGGCAGAGCCTCCATGCCCTCCGCGAGGCCCTCCGGCAGCGCGGAAACGACCTCCTCCTGCGCGAGGGCGCGCCCGAAGACATCATCCCGGAACTTGTAGGGCGTCACGGGCTGGACACCGTCCTCTTCTACCGGCAGACGGGCACCGAGGAAGCCGACGACGAGGCGCGCCTGCGGCGTGCCCTGCCGGCCGGCGTGCGCGTGCAGGCCTTCGAGGGGCAGACCCTCCTGCATCCGGACGACCTGCCGTTCCCCATCGAGGGGCTGCCGGAGGTGTTCACCACGTTCCGCAAGGCCGTGGAGCGGGGCGGTCTCCGGGTACGGCCGCCGCTTGCACCCCCCGGGCGCCTGCCTCCACTCCCGGCCGGCCCCCCACCACCCGGTGATCTCGACGACCCACCGAACGAACCGGCCGCGGGGGAACCCGACCAGCCCGGCGGCGAGCAGGCCGCCCTCGCCCGCCTGCACGCCTACGTCTGGGACGGCGATCACCTGCGCCGTTACAAGGCGACGCGCAACGGGCTGCTGGGCCCCTGGTTTTCCTCGCGGCTGTCGCCCTACCTTGCCACGGGGGCCCTCTCGCCCCGGCAGGTCGTCGCCGAGGTCCGGCGCTACGAAGCGGAGCGGGTACGCAACGAGAGCACCTACTGGCTCGTGTTCGAACTGCTCTGGCGCGACTTCTTCCACTTCTGGGCCCGCAAGCACGGCCGCTGCCTCTTCTTCCGCGGCGGTCCGGCCGGGCGCGAACAGGCCTGGCGGCAGGACGAGGACGCCTTCCGGCGGTGGTGCGACGGCCGGACCGGCTACCCCTTCGTAGATGCCGCCCTGCGCGAGCTGCGGGCCACCGGCTGGATGAGCAACCGCGCCCGGCAGAACGTGGCCTCGTTCCTGGCCCGCTCGCTCGGGCTCGACTGGCGCATGGGCGCCGCCTGGTTCGAGCACCACCTGATCGACTACGACGTCGCCAGCAACTGGGGCAACTGGGCCTACGTGGCCGGCGTCGGCACCGACCCCCGCGACCGCACCTTCAACGTCCTCCGGCAGGCCGACCGCTACGACCCCGACGGCGCCTATGCCCGGCACTGGGTGCCCGAGGTGGCCGGCGTGCCCGGCCCGCTGGCGCACCGCCCCTTCGACCTGACGCCGATGGAGCGCACCCTCTACGCCGTCGATCCCGCCTATCCGCCGCCCCTCGTCCCGCCCTCGACCTTCACCCGAGCCCGCCGATGAAAACCCTCATCCCCCTGCTCGGCGATCAGATGGACCCGGCCTCGGCGGTGCTGCGGGCGGCCGTCCCCGGGCGCGACGTGATCGTCATGGCCGAGGTGCCTGCCGAGATCCGCCGCCATCCGAACCACAAGCAGCGCGTGGCGCTGTTCCTCTCGGCCATGCGCCACCTGCGCGACGCCCTGCGGGCGCGGGGCTTCACGGTGGACTACCACCAGGTCACGGACCCCGACGACGTGCCCGACCTGCCCGCCGCGCTCGCACAAGCCATACAGCGCCACCGGCCCGACCGCATCCGCCTCCTGCGCCCCGGGCGCTTCGACCTGATCGCAGCGCTGGAAAGCACGGCCCACGAG
>CAZKFR010000122.1:0-5906 GCA_964552015.1 uncultured Rhodothermaceae bacterium
GAAGCCACCTACCGGTATTTCCGCGACCGGGCCGGGGAGACGGGGTAGACACGCGAGGCGCAAACCCGTACCTTCGTAGGGGCGCGGGGCGTGGTGACGGGAGAAGCGCGTGGAGGGAGGAGCGACATCGGTCCCGCCCCGGCCTTCCTGCCCCTAACCCACCCCCGGTACCATGCCCCATCCGTTCCGTCTCCGTCTGTTCCTCGGTAGCCTGGTGGCCCTGCTCGCCGTCGCCCCCGCCTTCGCCCAGGTGACGCCGGCCCCGCCCCGTGCCGAGGGCGAGGGCCCCTACGAGCGCCTCGTCCTGCGCGGCGGCACCCTCATCGACGGCACCGGCGCCCCGCCCATCGGCCCCGTCGACATCGTTATCGAGCACGACCGGATCGTCGAGATCAAAAACGTGGGCTACCCCGGCGTGCCCATCCGCGACGAGGACCGCCCCGAAGGCGGCGACCGCGAGCTGGACGTGCACGGCATGTACATCCTCCCCGGCTTCGTGGATATGCACGGCCACATCGGTGGCGAGCGCCAGGGCACGCCGGCCGAGTACGTCTTCAAGCTGTGGATGGGCCACGGCATCACCACCGTGCGCGACCCCGGCAGCGGCAACGGCCTCGACTGGACGCTCGAACACCGGGAGAAGAGCGCGAAGAACGAGATCACCGCCCCGCGCATCGTGGCCTATGCCGCCTTCGGCTCCGGCTGGGACCGCCCCATCGTCACCCCCGAGGATGCCCGCGCATGGGTCCGGTTCGTGAAAGAGAAAGGGATGGACGGCATCAAGTTCTTCGGCGCCCCGCCCGAGATCATGCGGGCCGCCCTCGACGAGGCGAAGCGGCAGGGCCTGGGCACGGCCATGCACCACGCCCAGCTGGCCGTCACCCGCGTCAACGCGCTGCAGTCCGCCACCTGGGGCCTCGGCTCGATGGAGCACTGGTACGGGCTGCCCGAGGCCCTCTTCACCGACCGCACCGTCCAGCACTACCCGCTCGACTACAACTACCTCAACGAGCAGGACCGCTTCGGCCAGGCGGGACGGCTCTGGAAGCAGGCCGCGCCGCCGTACAGCCCGAAGTGGAACGCCGTCATGGATTCGCTCCTGGCCCTCGACTTCACCATCGACCCGACGTTCAACATCTACGAGGCCAGCCGCGACCTCATGCGGGCCATGCGCGCCGAGTGGCACGCCGACTACACCCTCCCCTCCCTCTGGGACTTCTACCGCCCCAGCCGCCGCGCCCACGGCTCCTACTGGTTCTACTGGACCACCGAGGACGAGGTGGCCTGGCGCGAGAACTACCGCCTGTGGATGACCTTCGTCAACGAGTACAAGAACCGGGGCGGGCGCGTCACCACCGGCAGCGACTCGGGCTTCATCTACCAGCTCTACGGCTTCGGCTACATCCGCGAGCTCGAACTGCTGCGCGAGGCCGGCTTCCACCCGCTCGAAGTCATCTGGTCGGCCACGCTCAAAGGGGCCGAAGCCCTCGGCCTCGACCGCGAGATCGGCAGCGTGCAGGTCGGGAAGAAGGCCGACCTGGTCGTCGTCGCGGAAAACCCCCTCGAAAACCTGAAGGTGCTCTACGGCACGGGCGCGATCAAGCTGAACGACGCGACGGGCGCCGTCGAGCGCGTGGGCGGGGTGACGTGGACCATCAAGGACGGTATCGTCTACGACGCGAAGGCGCTCCTGGCCGACGTCCGCGCGATGGTGGCCCGCGCCAAGGAGGAACGCGGCCTCCCACCCGGCCCGATGCCCGTCGAGACGGTCCTTCCCGCCGACCACTGAGACGAGGTTATACCTCGCATACAGCAGGGTTTAAGGGGAAACCGCCATCGCGTTTCCCCGTCCATGTCGCTCGCGCGCGCCCTCACCCTCGGCCTGCTCTTCCTGCTCCCGGTCCCCCCGGCACCGGCTCAGCTCCAGGTCGATACCCTGTTCACCTGGCAGGGCTACCGGGGCGAGGGCATCTGCCGTCTCCGCATCTACCGCACGCCTCCTTCCGACAAGGACCGCACGCACGTCGTCATCCTGCAGGAGCTGGCCGAAAACCGGGGCCCCTCGACGGTGCAGGACGCACGCTACCTGGCCGATCTGGTAGGCCGCACCTTCGGCTTCGACCCGGCCTCCGCCTACTGGATCTTCCACTGGGGCCCGTTCTCCTACGAGGGGGCCCGCCCCGATGACCGGAGAGAGTTGTTCCTTCGCGCCACGTTCCGCCGTTCCGAGAGCCAGCGCCTGGGCAGCCCCACCTGGCGCGTCGTCGCCCGAGAAGAGGTCGAAAAATACACGGACCGGCAGTTTCGGTGAAGCCGGCGGACGCGCTCAGAAAAAAATGTGGGCCGTCCTGCTGAAACGCAGGCGACAGGCCGTCCAACAATCCCATGCACACGTCTCCTGTCCAGCACATCGATGGGTGATGGAAGGCCCGGTCTTTTGGTGGGGGACCGGGCCTTCAACATTGCAAGCCGTTCCGTTCCGGAGGCAGGCCCCGGACCCGCAACGTGCCTTCGTTTCGCCGGCGCCGTATCTTGGAGGGGCTTCCGGCCACCTGATCTGCACGTTGTCTCGCTGAACGCTCCACCCCATCATGCTGCGTTACCTGGACGATCCGAGTCTGCTCACCCGCTACCTCGAACTCAAGGCCGAAATCAAGCGCCTGCAGGCCGAACTGGAAACCTTGCAGCCTGCGATCCTGGCTGCGTTGTGGGAGGAGCCGGAGCAACGGGCCGAGTACGGCGGCTATCAGCTCACGGTGGGTACACGCCGCACCTACGCCTACAGCGAACGGATTCAGGCGCTCGAGCAGGAATTGAAGACGCTCAAGAAGCGTGAAGAGCAGGATGGGACGGCCACCCTCGTCCGCCACACGAGCTTCGTGGTGGTACGCCCGCTCAAGCCTGATACGCCGGCCCCCGACGACGAGCCCTCCGGCGACGAGCCGGCATGACTCCGGCCGGACGTGGCAGAGGGCACCGGACGATCGTGTTTGCGCGATCGAACGCCCGGTGCCCTCACAACCACTCATCGTAAGACGCACCTGCCTCTACGGGGCATCCCGCCCCCGGGTTACAGCTGCCGGAAAATAAACCGATCGCCCCGGTTTCAGGGCGCCAGGCGCTCGAGACGCCAGCCGGTTTCGGTCCGGTGATAGCAGAGGCGGTCGTGCAGACGGCCGGGGCGTCCCTGCCAGAACTCGATCGTTTCCGGAAGGACCCGGTAGCCGCCCCAGTAGGGTGGCCGGGGCACCTCGGCACCGGCGAAGCGCGCCTCCACCTCGCGAAAACGTGCCTCGAGCGCGTCCCGGCCAGGGAGGGGACGGCTCTGCGAGGACGCCCAGGCGCCGAGCTGGCTGATCCGCGGGCGGGTGCGGAAATAAGCGTCTGCCTCCGCATCGGACAGCCGCTCCACACGCCCTTCGATGCGCACCTGCCGCTCCAGCGGCGCCCACCAGAACACCAGCGCGGCCCACGGGTTGGCAGCCAGTTCCCTTCCCTTTCGGCTCTCGAGGTTGGTGTAGAACTGGAACCCCGCCGCATCGAACCCCTTCAGCAGCACGACCCGGGCCGACGGGCGCCCCTCGGGCGACGCCGTCGCCAGCGTCATCGCGTTGACTTCCCCCGCCTCGGAAAGCACGGCCGCCGCCTCCTCGAACCAGCGGCCGAACTGTACGATCGGGTCGGGATCGACGTCCGTCTCCAGCAGGCCCGCCTTCCCGTATTCTTTTCTCAGACTGGCTATGTCCATCGCCGTACCTCGCCCGATATGGGATTCTCCGACGTCGCCAAAATATAGCGCGTTGCATCGTGCATTCTCGAAGCCGTCGTGAATCATGACGTCCGGCGCAGCTAGCTTCGTTTCACGGAGCGGGCGAAAACTGTATATTCGGAAGCGCTTTGCGGAGCGCCTGTGTTTCACGCCTGTCGGATCGTACCCGGGCCCACCATGCACCTTCGTCTCCCCTTCATCCTTGCCCGTCGTTTCGTGGCCGCCGAGACCCTCGAGGGCGCGCTGCCGGTCGTGCACGACCTCAACCGCAAAGGCCTGCTGGTCACGCTCGATCTGCTCGGCGAGTACATCGACGACCGGGACCTGGCCAACGAGGCCTGCGAGCTCTACATCCAGCTGCTGCGTACCCTGGCCCACGAGCGCGAAACCACCGGCCTGCGCTCGACCATCTCGATCAAGCTCTCCATGATCGGCCAGAAGATCGACTACGACTTCGGGCTGGGCAACCTGAAGCGGCTGCTGGCCGTAGCCAGAGAGACCGACATCTTCGTCCGGCTGGACATGGAGGGCAGCGACGTGACCGAGTCCACCCTGGCGATGTTCGAGGAGGTCTATCCGCAGTACCCGGACCACGTCGGGATCGTCCTGCAGGCCTACCTCAAGCGCACGGCCCGCGACATCGAGCGGATGTGCGAACTGAAGGCCCGGGTGCGCCTGTGCAAGGGGGCGTACAAGGAGCCGGCCAGCATCGCCTACCAGGACATGGACACCATCCGGGCGCGTTACATCGACTACATGCAGCAGCTTCTGCTCCACGGACGCTATCCCGCCATCGCCACCCACGACGACCTGCTCATCGACGCCACCAAGCGGTTCGTGGCCGAAAAAAACATCAGCCACGACGACTTCGAGTTTCAGATGCTCTACGGCATCCGCCCGGAGACGCAGGTGCAGATCGTGCAGGAAGGGTACCGGATGCGCGTCTACGTGCCCTACGGGCGGATGTGGTTCCCCTACTTCTACCGCCGCCTGCGCGAGCGCAAGGAGAATGTCTGGTTCGTGCTGAAGAACCTCTTCCGGAAGTGAGGCCGGGAGCCTGACACAACGTCCCCACCCGCCTATCCCGATCCCGGAGCTGCTACGCCACCTCGGCCCCGTTTTCTTTTCTGGCACCTCTCCTTTACCTTGAAGTCATATTTCAAGGTAGCCTTCGTATGCTGTCCAACGCATTGTATGCACCCTGTTGATAATCCGTTGGACAGGCTCTAACCTGCGTTCATTGCTATGGCGGTTCCCCGCCCTTCCGGCCCCCAGCTCTGGCGGCTCCAGCAAATACTCGAATGGCTTCGCACGGGTCAGCGTCTGACGCAGACCCTGGCCGCCGAAGCGTTCGAAGTATCCTCCCGCACCATTGCCAGCGATCTCGAATACCTGCGGCAGATCGGGGTCCCGCTCACCTTTGACCGCCGGAAACGGTCCTACGTGCTGACGGAGCCTTTCGGCAACCTGCCGATCCTGTCGCTGACTCGCACCGAGTTCGCCGCCTTTCTCGTGGCCCGCCATGCCCTGGACGCCCTGGGAGACACCGCGCATGCCGATCTGCTCGAACGGGTGATGGAGCGCCTGTCCGACCACCTGCCCGAAACGATCCGTGTCGAGCCGGAGACGCTCTCGCGTACGATCCGCTTCGAACGCGGGCCGGGACCGGCCACCCCGTTGCCCTACCTGGAGGCCCTTTCGGAAGCCATTGCCAGCCAGCGCGTCGTTCGGATGCGCTATTATTCGAACAGCCGGGGCCAGGAGACTGAGCGTGACGTGGAGCCCTACCACCTGCTCTCTTACCAGGGCCGGGGCTACCTGATCGCCTACTGTCGCCTGCGGCAGGCCATGCGCGACTTCCGCATCGACCGGATACGCGCTTTCGAACTGCGAAACGAGGTGTTCGTCCGGGATGAAACGTTCGATCTGGACGCCTACCTGGGTCCCGCCTTCGGTATGCACCGGGGCGAACGTCGCTACGCCGTCCACATTCGTTTCTCCCCCTATCAAGCCCGCTGGATCCGCGAAGAACGCTGGCACGAGAGTCAGATGATGTTCATGCGCCCGGACGGTAGCCTGGACCTCCACATGGAGGTCACCGGCCTGACCGACGTGACGCGCTGGGTGCTCTCCTACG
>CAZKFR010000123.1:0-5901 GCA_964552015.1 uncultured Rhodothermaceae bacterium
CGGGGCCGCCCCGAAGGACGGCCCCGCCGTGAGAGAGGATGGCGTGGGTGTCTCAGTTGCCCCGCACCGGGATGGTGTCGGCGCGGCGGTACTGGGCCGTCCCCTCTTTCTTGGAGGTCACACCGGCGACGCGGCCCTGGCCGACGGCCGTCAGGCGGCTGGCAGCCACGCCGTTGTCGACGTAGAACTGCTCGACGGCGCGGGCGCGGTCTTCGGAGAGCCGCTGGGCGCTGCGCTCACCCGGGGCCGCGAAGCCCTCGATGCGGGCGTTCAGGTTCGGGCACGCCGTCAGGATCTCCAGGTTCTCCTGGAGCTGGGCGCGGGCCTCGTCCGTGAGCGTGCTCGAGTTCCGGGCGAAGAAGACCGAGTTCATTTCGGCCACGGCGCAGATCGGGTTCTCCCACGGGCGGACCGTGATGGTCATCGTGCGCCGCACCGTCCCGCCGCAGTTGGTCACCTCCAGCGTCACCGTGTAGGTGCCGGGCTGGGCGAAGGTGTGCGTCGGGTTCGCCGCGGTCGAGGTGGTGCCGTCGCCGAAGTCCCAGCGGTAGGTCACCGGCGCGGTGCCCGTCACGTTGGCGTTGAAGGAGACGGCCGTCCGCGTGTCCGGGTTCGAGGTCGAGGCCGTCATGGAGACGATCTCGGCGGCGGTGCAGGCGGGCACGACGGTCACCGAGCACGAGGAGACGCTGGGCGCCACACGGCCGTTGTCCGCCGTCGCCGTGACGGTGTAGGTGCCGGCCTGGCTGTAGGTGTGGCTCGTCTGCATGCCCGAGCCCGTGGCGCCATCGCCGAAGTCCCAGGTCACCGTCACCGGCTGCGTGGCGTCGGCGTTGACGTTGGCGCCGAAGGCGAGCGCCTGGCCCGTCTCCACCTCGCCGGCGGGGCAGGTCAGCGAGCTGATCACGGCCGGCACGAACGGCTTGCCGAAGTTGATCTTCAGACCCACGCCGAGCGAGTTGAGCAGGTGGTCGAAGCTGCCGAAGCCGTTGTCGTCGCGGCCGTCGGCGTTCTCATCCGGGAACGTGATGTTGTCCGTGGCTTCGACGAAGAACGAGACGCGCTGACTCAGCCAGACGTCCAGACCCAGGCCGAGCACCGGGCCATAGGACACTTTGCCCTCATCATCGTAGGTGCTGGTGCGCGTTACCGGGTTCCAGACAAACAGGTCGCCATACGTGACGTGGAACCCGGCATGGAAGTACGGCGCCACCTTGCCGTCGGAAAGCAGGTAGCGAGCGATGAGTTGCCACGTCGTGCGGTCCGAAGAGTCATTCGAGGTAGACGTTCCGTTGGCGAACTCGTGGATGAACGGGTAGTCGGCCTGCTGGAAGCCCAGGCTCAGGCTGTAGCGCGGGTTGAACTGGTAGCCCAGCTCGACGCCGACGCTGTAGGGGATGTCGATGCTGAAGAAGTCATCGAAGTTGAAGGGCGACTTTTCGTTGTCGCCCAGATAGGCGGAGAGGCCCACGCGCGGACGGATGAAGACCGTTTTGTCCATCCGGATGGTCTGGGCCAGCGCTTCCCCGGCCGTCAGCAGCAGGAGCAGCGCGAGTATGGGGGTAAACAGTAGGCGTTTTCTCATGGCAAATCCTCGTTGGGTAAAGAAGGTGGAAGGTGGCACAGAAGCGGAGCCGAGGCTCCACGGGTTTCAACGTGCAACGCCTCCTTGGCGACGAGCGTGCGTCTCGGGCACGTTCAAGCGAGAACAATCCCTGTCGGTTCCCGCTCGTTGACGGTTGCTGCGTACGCGGCGCTAAACTTCCTGAAAAAAACAGAAAAAGTAAAACTGAGGGATGGCGAAAATGTATGAAAAGTACCCCGGATGCCGTGCCGATCCGGCCGTTGCATCCCCGAAAAGGCCGGACCGGCACGCAGGGCGGCGTTGTTTCACCCGCGCTGCTCGATCGGCACGTAGGGCCGGGCGTTGGGGCCGACGTAGATCTGGCGCGGGCGGTAGATGCGCGTCGTGGGGTCCTCGCGCATCTCTTTCCACTGGGCGATCCACCCCGGCAGCCGGCCCATGGCGAACATGACGGTGAACATGTTCGTCGGGATGCCCATGGCCCGGTAGAGGATGCCGCTGTAGAAGTCCACGTTCGGGTAGAGCTTGCGCTCGACGAAGTAGTCGTCTTCGAGGGCGATGCGCTCGAGGTTCTTGGCGATGTCGAGCAGGGGGTCGTCCACGCCGAGCTTGGCCAGCACCTGGTCGGCGGCGGCCTTGATCACGCGGGCCCGCGGGTCGAAGTTCTTGTAGACGCGGTGGCCGAAGCCCATCAGGCGGAAGCCCGAGTTCTTGTCCTTGGCCAGCTCGATGTACTTGCGGTAGTTGGCGCCGTCCTGCCGGATGCGCTCGAGCATGTTGATCACGGCCTGGTTCGCCCCGCCATGGAGCGGCCCCGAGAGGGCGCTCACGCCCGCCGAGATGGCGGCAAACAGGCTGGCCCCGCTGCTGCCCACCATGCGCACGGTCGACGTGGAGCAGTTCTGCTCGTGGTCCGCGTGCAGGATCAGCAGCTTGTCCAGCGTGTCCTCGACGAGCGGGTCCACCTCGTAGGTCTCCGAGGGGACGGCGAACATCATGTGGAGGAAGTCGCCGGTGTAGCTGAGGTCATTGCGTGGGTAGATGTACGGCTGCCCGATCGACTTCTTGTACGCGAAAGCCGCAATCGTCTTGATCTTGGCGATCAGCCGGATGATGTTCAGTTCGACCTCTTCCGGGTTGTCGTCATCGGGATAATAGGCCGAGAGCGAGGCGATGATGGTGGAGAGGACGCTCATCGGGTGGGCGCTCGGCGGGAACCCCTCGAAGAACTTCTTCATGTCTTCGTGGAGCAGGCTGTGGTAGGTCAGCCGGTGCCGGAACCGCTCGAGCTGCTCGCGGGTGGGCAGCTCGCCTTCGATGAGCAGGTAGGCCACCTCGAGGAACGACGACTTCTCCGTCAGTTCCTCGATGCTGTAGCCCCGGTAGCGCAGGATCCCCTCTTCCCCGTTGATGAAGGTGATGGCACTCTGGCACGAGCCGGTGTTGCCGTAGCCGGGGTCGAGGGTGATGGCGCCGGTGGTGGCGCGCAGCTTGCGGATGTCGATGGCCGTCTCCCCCTCCGTACCGACGACGAGAGGGAAGTCGTAAGCCTGACCGTTCAGCGAGAGAGTAGCTTTGTCCATGCCCGTACGGAGTTGTTTATGTGAGGGGGAGAACCGGGAGGGAGCAAGATACGACACCGGGCACGCCCCCGTGCCGGTACCGGCCACCGGGCCTTTTTCGGCGTGCTCCTCAGCGACGGGCGTCGTACCTTGCGCCTCGATACATTACGGCAAAAAACCTTCACTAATAGAGCCCGAGGGATGCTTAAGATCCGTCGAATCCTGATCCCAACAGACTTTTCACCGTGTGCCGAGGCGGCCGTCGTGCAGGGAGGCGACCTGGCGCGTCGCTGTGGGGCCGAGGTGCACGTGCTCCACGTGGATGAAGGGCCGGGGGGGCCGTGGCGGTCCCTGCTGCGGCGCCTGATGGACGAGATGGGGGTGACGGAGATGCTCCGGGACCGGGTCGGGGAGGCCCGGCGGGCGCGCGAGGCTGCCCGGCAGCTCGAAGGGCTGACGGTGCACCGGGCCGAAGTGCGGGACGACGACGTCCCCCGCGCCATCCTGACCTACGCCGAGGCCCACGACGTCGACCTCATCGCGATGGGCACGCACGGCCACCGGAGCCTGATCCACCCGGCGCTCGGTGGCGTGTCGGGCGACGTGGTGCGCCGGGCCACCCGCCCGGTGCTGACGGTACACGCCCCGGACGAAGCGCCCCCACCCCGCCCCTTCCGCAAGCTGCTGGTCCCGGTCGACTTCTCGGAGCACGCGGTGCAGGCGCTCCGCCACGCCCGGGCGCTGGCGGCGCTCTACGACGCCTCGCTGACCCTGCTGTTCGTGGCCGAGGAACGGGTGGTGCCGGTGTTCAGCGACACGGGCCTGCCCGCCTTCGTCACGCTGAAGATGCCGGACGAGGAGGTCGCACGCTCCGAAGAGGCGCTGCGCCAGCTTGCGGCCAGCACGCCGGGTCCCGAGGTGCCGGTCACCTACCGCGTGCGCCCGGGGCACCCGGCCCGCGAGATCCTGGCCTGCGCCCGCGAGGAGGACATCGACCTGATCGTGATGAGCACGCACGGCGCCGGGGGGGACCGCCGTTTCTCGCTGGGCAGCGTCACCGAGCACGTGGTCCGCGAGGCGCCCCACGCCGTACTCACCCTGAAGGCCTTCGGCCGGCACCTCGTGGAGGATCCGGCCGACCCGAACGACGCATCCTGAAACGATGAAGCGAGAGCCCAAGCAGCACGAGCCGGTGCTGACCGGCTGGCGCCACCGGTGTCACGAGATCATCTTCGAGGCGGAAACACCGGCGGGACGAGCCTTCGATGTGGTGCTGATTCTGGCGATTGTCGCCAGCGTCGTCGTGGTGATGCTCGAGAGCGTGGCCGTCATCCGCGTGCGCCACGGCACGCTGCTCTATGCGCTGGAGTGGGTCTTCACCCTCCTGTTCACGATCGAATACGTGCTCCGGCTGCTGTGCGTGGGCCGGCCGCTGCGCTACGCGACGAGCTTCTTCGGGGTCATCGACCTGCTGGCGGTCATCCCCACCTACGTGAGCCTGCTGCTTCCGGGTGCCCAGTACCTGCTGGTGCTCCGCCTGCTGCGCATCCTGCGCGTCTTCCGCGTGCTGAAGCTGGTGCAGTACCTGACCGAGGCGCAGCAACTGATGCGAGCCCTGCGCGCCAGCCGCCGCAAGATCACGGTGTTCCTCTTCGCCGTGCTCACGCTGGTGGTCATCCTGGGCTCACTGATGTACCTGATCGAAGGGCCGGAGCACGGCTTCACGAGCATCCCCCGCAGCGTCTACTGGGCCGTCGTCACGCTCACCACCGTCGGCTACGGCGACATCGTCCCGCAGACGAACCTGGGGCAGACCCTCGCCACGGTGGTGATGATCATCGGCTACGGCATCATCGCCGTGCCCACCGGCATCGTGACGGTGGAGCTCTCGCGGGCCACCCACGTGGCCCCCGCCGTCTCCACGGAGGCCTGCCCGGCCTGCGGCGCCGACGGGCATGATGCCGACGCCGTCTTCTGCAAGTACTGCGGCGCCCGCCTCTGAGCGGACGCCCCCTTTTTGTATTCCGTATGCTCCTGGAACCCGCCTGGCGCCTGCTGGAGGCGCACCTGTTCGACCACCCGTCGTCAGACGACCTGTTCAACCCGTACCGGGACCGCCACGAGGATCTGGACCGGCCCGACGCGGTGGCGATCCGCTGGGAGAACCTGCGGCGGTACGTGGCGGGGTACGAGGCGCCGCCGCCCGTCTTGCTGCTGGCCGAGGCGCCGGGGCCATGGGGCTGCCGCTTCTCGGGTGTGCCGCTGACGAGCGAGGCCCAGCTCGTGGACCCGGCCTTTCCGCTGACGGGCCGGCCGTCGAGCCGCCGGGAGCAGCCGCACGCCGAGTACAGCGCCCGCATCTTCTGGCGGGTGATGACCCCGTTCTTCCCCCGCTTCTTCGTGTGGAACACGGTGCCGCTGCATCCCCACCGGCCCGGCGCGCCGCTGACGATCCGCACGCCCCGGGCGCGGGAGGTGGCGGCCTTCCGCGACCTGCTGGCGGGGCTGCTCGACGTGCTCCGGCCCGAGCGGGTGCTGGCCATCGGGCGGAAGGCGGAGCAGGCCCTGGCCCGCCTGGGCCGCGCGGCCACCTACGTGCGGCATCCCTCGCAGGGCGGCGCGCGCCTGTTTGCCGACGGGGTGCGGGCCGCCTTCGCCGGGATGGAGCCGTAGGGGGGAAGCCGGATGAGGATGACACTGCCAACCCGATCCATAATTAACGTTGAGCGCTGAGAGCCGAGGGGACCGTCTGCT
>CAZKFR010000124.1:0-5869 GCA_964552015.1 uncultured Rhodothermaceae bacterium
AGCCCGGGCCTCTCCCATCGTCGGCAGAGGCGCACCCGTGAAGGGTGTGACCATAGTAATTTGGTTCTTCCTGTACCCGAAGACAATAGCATTTTCAGACCTCACGAAAAAAATCAATCAAACAGTTGAACCAACTGAACAATTCAACTATCTTATCGACGCCTTCCCACGAACCCGGCCCTTGCATGGCACAGGACACCGAACAGAAGATCTTCGAAGCGGCGCGGGCCATCTTTCAGGAGCGCGGTTATCACGGGGCGCGCATGCAGGAGATCGCCCGGCGGGCCGGCATCAACCAGTCGATGCTGCACTACTATTTCCGCACCAAGGACAGCCTCTTCGAAGCCGTCTTCCAGGCCACGGCCAAGGAGGTGCTGGGGCCCGTGATGGCCGTGCTCCGGGAGGACCTCCCTTTCCCGGAGAAGCTCGACCGGTTCGTGGAGACCTACCTCCGGCAGATCGCCGCGCACCCGCACGCCCCGGCGTTCATCCTTCAGGAGCTGAACCACCACCCGGAAAGGCTGAAGGCCTTCGCCGCGCGGATGGGGGCGGGGCTGTTCGAGCGCTGGGCCGCCGACGTGCAGGCGGCCGTGGCCCGGGGGGAGATCCGCCCCATCGCCCCGGCGCACCTGCTCGCCGACATGCTCGCCCTGTGCGCCTTCCCGTTCATCGCCCGGCCCATGCTTCAGGCCGTCACCGGTCTCGACGACGACGCCTACCGCGCCTTCCTGGCCGAGCGCAAAGACGACGTGCTTCGTTTCCTCCACCAGGCCCTGGCCCCATGACGCTCCTTCTTCTCCTCGTGCTCGTCACCGCGCCGCCGGACACGCTGCGGCTCGAGGTCGCCTACCGCGAGGCGGCGACGCACCACCCGCGGCAGGCCGAGCTGCCCCTCCACACCGCCCTGGCCGACCTGCGCGTGCACAACCTGAACACCCGCTTCCTCCCCGACCTGGCGCTTCGCGGCCAGGCGACCTACCAGTCGGACGTCCCCTCCATCCCCTTCTCGGCACCGGGCTTCACCCCGCCGGTGGTCAGCAAAGACCAGTACCGCGTCGCCCTCGGCGTCGAACAGCTCGTCTACGACGGCGGGCTGACGGCTGTGCAGCGGGCGCTCGAATACGTTCAGCGGGACCTGGCCCGGCAGGAGGTGGCCGTGGACGTGTACCGCCTCCGCGACCAGGTCAACGCCGCCTTCTTCGGTGTGCTGGTGCAGGAGGCACACGCGGCCTCGCTGGCCGTGCTGGCCGAGGATCTGCGGGCGCGGCGCGACCGGCTGGCCGCGCAGGTGGAAGCCGGGGTGGGCACGCCGGCCAACGTGGACGTGCTGTCCGTCGAGCTCCTGCGGGTCGAGCAGCAGCAGGCCGAGGCGGCGGCCCGGCGGCGGGCGGCGCTGGACGTGCTCGGCACCCTGCTCGGCCGCCCGCTCCCCGAGGACGTGGTCCTCGTACCGCCGTCGCTGCCGGAAGCCGCCCCCGCGCCGGATGTGCGCCTGCGCCCCGAGTACCGCGCCTTCGACCTGCGGCGCACCCTCCTGGCGGAGCAGGCGCGGCTGGCCGGGCGGCAGACCCGCCCCCGTGTGTCGGCCTTCGCCGAGGCGGCCTACGGGCGGCCCCCGGGCAACGACATCTTTAAGGACACCTTCCAGCCGTTCTATTCGCTGGGCGTGCGGATGCAGTGGGGCTTCTGGGACTGGCGCCGCAGCCGCCGGGAGCGCCAGGCGCTGTCGCTCCAGCAGCAACTCGTCGCCGCGCAGGAGGCCGCCTTCACCCGTCAGCTCGACGTCGCCGCCACGGAGCAGCGGCACGAGGTCGCCCGCCTCGAAGAGCTGCTCGCCCGCGACGACGAGATCATTGCGCTCCGGGCCCGTATCACCGCCGAGGCGGCCTCGCGCCTGGAGAACGGCGTCATCACCGCCACCGACTTCCTGATCGAACGCAACGCCGAACACCGGGCCCGCCTCACCCGCGACCTCCACGCGCTCCAGCTCCTGCAGGCCCGCGTCCAGTACATGACCATCCTCGGTGCCCAATGAAACGACCTCGTCTCCCTGCCGCCCGCGCGGCCCTGCTCCCGCTTCTGCTCGCCCTCGCCGGCGGGCTCGCCGCCTGCAACGGCAACGACCACCTGTCCGACGCCTACGGCAACTTCGAAGCCCCCGAGGTCGTTGTTTCGGCCGAGGTGTCGGGGCGGCTCGTGCGCTTCGACGTGGAGGAGGGGCAGCGCCTCGCCGCCGGCGCCGTGGTGGGGCTGGTGGACACCACCCAGCTGGCCCTGCAGCGGGCGCAGCTCCGGGCCCAGCGCGAGGCTGTCCGGAGCCGCCTGCGGAGCGTCCGCGCCCAGATTGACGTGCTCGAAGCGCAGCAGCGGGTGGCCCTCACCGAGAAGGCCCGCCTCGAACGGCTCCTCGCCCGCGACGCCGCCCCCCGCAAGCAGTACGACGACGTGCTCGGGCAGCTCGACGTGCTCGAAGCCCAGATCGCGTCCGTCCGCACCCAGACGGCCACCATCGAGGCCGAGGTCGCCGCGCTCGACGTGCAGCTCGACCAGGTGGCCGATCGGCTGGCGCGGAGCCGCATCGTCAACCCCGTCGCCGGCACCGTGCTGGTCACCTACGCCGAAGCCCACGAGCTGGCGGCTGCCGGCCGGCCCCTCTACAAGATCGCCGACCTCGACACGATGGAACTGCGGGCCTACGTCAGCGGGGCGCAGCTCCCCCACCTGCGGCTGGGCCAGCGCGTCACCGTGCTCATCGACGACGGCCCCACCGCCAACCGGACCCTCGAAGGCGAGGTGACGTGGATCGCCTCCGAGGCCGAGTTCACCCCCAAGCTCATCCAGACCAAAGAGGAGCGGGTGAACCTGGTCTACGCCTTCCTCGTGCGCGTGCCCAACCCCGACGGCGCCCTCAAGATCGGCATGCCCGGCGAGGTCCGTTTCACCGCCCCCACGCCCTGATGCCCATGGATGCCGTCGTCGTCAAGGAGATCGCCCGGAGCTTCGGCGCCGTAAAGGCCGTCGACGGCGTATCGTTCTCCGTGCGGGAGGGCGAGCTGTTCGGCCTCATTGGCCCCGATGGGGCGGGCAAGACCACCCTCTTCCGCCTCCTGGTGACGCTCCTCCTCCCCGACGCCGGCGAAGCCTACGTCGACGGCCTCCACGTGGTGCGGGACTACCGGCGGCTGCGGCCCCGCCTCGGCTACATGCCCGGGCGCTTCTCCCTCTACCCGGACCTCAGCGTCGCGGAGAACCTGCGCTTCTTCGCCTCCGTCTTCGGCACCACCGTCGAGGCCAACTACGACCTCGTGAAGGGCATCTACGCAGCGCTCGAGCCGTTCCGGGACCGGCCCGCCGGCAAGCTCTCGGGCGGGATGAAGCAGAAGCTCGCCCTCTCGTGCGCCCTCATCCACCGGCCCCGCGTGCTCTTCCTCGACGAGCCCACCACCGGCGTCGACGCCGTCTCGCGGCAGGAGTTCTGGGAGATGCTCGGCCGCCTGAAAGCCTCCGGCCTCACCATCGTCGTCTCCACCCCCTACATGGACGAGGCCCGCCGGTGTGACCGCGTGGCGCTGATGCAGGCCGGCCGGCTGCTCACCGTCGAGACCCCCGCCCGCATCGAGGCGATGTATGACCGTCCCCTCTTCGCCGTGCGCGGAAAGAACCGGTACCGTCTCCTGCAGGCCCTCCGTGCCTACCCCCACGTGCACACCGCCTATGCCTTCGGGGACGTCCTCCACTACACCGACGCCCGCCCCACGGCCGACCCCGAGGCGCTCCGCCGCGACCTCGCCGCCGCCGGTTTCCCCGACGCCGAGGTGATCCCCATCCGCGCCACCATCGAAGACGTGTTCATGGCACTCATGCAGACGGAGGAGGCCCATGGCGATCATTGAGGTCCACCGGCTCACCCGCGCCTTCGGCGACTTCGTGGCGGTGAAGGAGGTCACCTTCACCGTCGAGCGCGGCGAGATCTTCGGCTTCCTGGGAGCCAACGGCGCCGGCAAGACGACGTGCATCCGCATGCTCACTGGCCTGCTGGCGCCCACCTCCGGCGAGGCCCGCGTCGCCGGGTTCGACGTGTACACGCAGGCCGAGCAGATCAAGCGCCACATCGGCTACATGAGCCAGCGCTTCTCTCTGTACGAGGACCTCACCGTCCGCGAGAACATCCGCTTCTACGGCGGCATCTACGGCCTCCCCACCCGCGTCCTCCGGGAGAAGACCACGGCCCTCATCGAGCGGCTCGGCCTCACCCACGTCCGCGACGAGCGCATCGGCGCCCTCCCGCTCGGGTGGCGGCAGAAGCTGGCCTTCTCCGTCGCCATCCTCCACGACCCCCGCATCGTCTTCCTCGACGAGCCCACCGGGGGGGTGGACCCCGTCACCCGCCGGCAGTTCTGGGACCTGATCTACGAGGCCGCCGACCGGGGCGTGACTGTCTTCGTCACCACCCACTACATGGACGAGGCCGAGTACTGCGACCGGGTGAGCATCATGGTCGACGGCCGCATCGAGGCGCTGGGGCCGCCGGCCGAGCTCAAACGCCGCTACGGCGCCGCGACGATGAACGACGTCTTCCTGAAGCTGGCGCGTGGCGTGCCGGCCACCCACGAAACCACGGGAGAAACACCATGAGCGCGTTCCGGGGCTTCGTCGTCAAAGAGTTCTACCACATCCTCCGCGACCGGCGGACGCTGCTGATCCTCTTCGGCATGCCGGTGATCCAGCTCGTGCTCTTCGGCTTCGCCATCCGCAACGAGGTCAACGACGTGCGCGTGGTGATCGTGGACCCGGCCGGGGACCACGTCACGCAGGCCCTCACGAGCCGGCTCCTGGCCTCCCCCTACTTCGAGGGCGTGGATTACCGGACGCACGCCGAGGGCCTCGAGCGGGTGTTCCAGCAGGGACAGGCCAAGGAGGTGATCCTGTTCGAGCCCGGCTTCGCGCACCGGCTGGCGCACGACGGCGTGGCCCGTGTGCAGGTGCTCACCGACGCCACCGACCCCAACACGGCCAACACCATCCTGGCCTACACCACCGCCCTCCTGCAGGCGGCCGGCCAATCCCTGGCCGCGGCCCCGGCCCCCGGCGTCGGCATCGTGCCCGAGGTGCGGATGCGGTACAACCCCACGCTGAAGAGCGTCTACCTGTTCGTCCCCGGCCTCGTGGCGCTCATCCTGATGCTCGTCTGCGCCCTCATGACGTCCATCACCATCACGCGCGAGAAGGAGACCGGGACGATGGAGGTACTGCTCGTCTCGCCGCTGCGGCCGGGGCAGATCATCGTGGGCAAGGTGCTCCCCTACCTGTTCCTTTCGCTGGCCATCGTGAGCGTCATCCTGGTGCTGGCCCGGACAGTCTTCGGCGTGCCCCTGCGCGGGAGCGCGGTGCTCCTCGTGCTCGAATGCCTCCTCTTCATCGCCTGCGCCCTCTCGCTCGGCATCCTGATCTCCACCCGCACCCGCACCCAGCAGACGGCCATGATGATCTCGCTGGCCGGGTTGCTCCTGCCCACCGTGATCCTCTCCGGCTTCATCTTCCCCCTCCACAGCATGCCCCCCCTGCTCCAGGGCGTTAGCCACCTCGTCCCGGCCAAGTGGTTCCTCCTCATCGTCCGCGGCATCATGATCAAGGGGGTGGGGATGGCCGAGCTCTGGCAGGAAACCCTCATCCTGGCCGGCATGACCACCTTCTTCCTCGTCGCCAGCGTCCGCAACTTCAGCGTCCGCCTGGACTGATCCCATGCGCACCATGTCCCTCGCGCCCCCTATTTCATCTTACAGAAGTTCCTTCGCCCACGTAGCCACACCCTTTACGGGTGCGCCTCTGCCGGCGATGGGGAAGGCCCGGGCTGAAGCCCGCGGCTACA
>CAZKFR010000125.1:0-5820 GCA_964552015.1 uncultured Rhodothermaceae bacterium
TTTGTCTTGTCCGTGCGGATGGGTCTGCCGTCGAACCGCCCTCATCAGTCACGATGTCGGGCGGTTTTTTCGTTCAGCTCCATCCCACCTTCTAATCCGATACGACGATGCGAAACGGACCTAGACCGGCAGGACTGCTCCTGCTCTTCTTGCTCCTGGCCCTGCCCGTACGGGCCCAGACGGCACGCCTTCAGGGCACGGTGGCCGCCGAAGACGGTACGCCCCTGGCCGGGGCCAACGTGATCCTGGCCGAAGCGACGACCGGCCGGCAGCGCTACGGTACCTCGACGGGTCCGGATGGCGCTTTTGCCTTCGAAACGGTGCGCCCCGGACGGTACCGGCTCGCCGTGACCTACATCGGGTACGCGGCCTTCGAGGCCCCGGTCGAACTCGCTGCCGGCGAGGAACGACGTATGACGGTGACGCTGGAAGCCACGGCGATTCCTCAGCCCGAGGTAGTCATCACCGAGACGCGGGCTCGCCCGGCGCTGACGCCCATCACGTACAGCAACCTGACGGCGCGGGACCTGGAGGTGTTGCCCGGCATGAAGGACCTGCCGGTCCACCTGGCCACCCTGCCCTCGATCACCTACTATTCCGAGAACGGCAACGGCATCGGCTATTCGTACCTGCGGATGCGGGGCTTCGGTCAACGCCGCATCGCCGTGGCCATCAACGGGGTGCCCCAGAACGACCCGGAAGAACACAACGTTTTCTGGATCAACTTCTTCGACATCGAGGGCGCCGTCGAGGACATTCAGGTGCAGCGAGGGGCAGCTTCGGCGTTCTACGGCCCCACGGCCATCGGAGGCGCCATCAACATCGTGGCGATGCCGTACCGGCCCTATCCGTACGCCGAGGTAAAGGTCGGCTACGGCGGCTTCGACACGCAGCAGTACAGCGTGGAGGCCAACAGCGGCTTGCTCTCAGACCGGTTCATCGTCTACGGGCGCTTCAGCCGTCTGCTCTCCGATGGCTACCGCGACTGGTCCTGGACGCGCTTCACCCGCTTCTTCGCCGGTGTGCGGTATCTGACGGAGAACGCCACATGGACCCTCCAGGCCTACGGCGGCCCTCAGCGTGATGGCCTCGCCTATGTCGGTATTCCGAAAGCCGCCAACAAGGAGCCCGTCCCGGACGGGTTCGGAGGCACCATCGACCGGCGCTATAACTTCAGTGCTATTTCCGGGGATGTGGAGGATTTCCACCAGCCCCACGTCGAGCTTCATCACGAGTGGCATCTGGCACCGGACTGGCGGCTCAGTCAGGTGGCCTTCTGGATCCGCGGTGTCGGCTACTTCGACTTCGATGGTTCCTTCCGCTCGGCCAACTACCTGCGTCTCCCCGAGGGCTTCGTGCCCGAGGACCAGCGGGACCTGCCGCTCTTCCTCGTTCGCCCCGACGTCTCCGTCTTTTTCCGTGCCTATCTGGATCAGTGGCAGTTGGGCTGGATGCCGAGGCTGACGTACGCCCATGCTGGTGGCGAGACGACCTTCGGGGCGGAGGCACGGCTGCATCGCTCGCTCCGGTGGGGGCGCATCCAGGAGGGGACGGGCCTTCCCGAAGAACTCGTCGGCTCCGAGCATGATGTGCGTGTCTACTCGTTCCGGGGGGAGAAGGCCATCGGTTCGGCGTTCGTGAGTCATCGCGCGCGGGTGCATCCGCGCCTGGCCGTGCAGGCCGATGCCCAGCTCACCTACCGCCACTATCGGGTCTACGACGAGGCTTTCTTCGGCAACCACTTCAAGAAGCCCTACGTGTTCTTCAACCCGCGCCTGGGCGTCACGTACAACCCCGAGCAGCCCTTCAGTGCGTACGCCAGCGTGGCCCTGGCCCACCGCGAGCCCCGCATGAAGTCGCTCTATGACGGCGAGGAGGCAGGGGCGGGCTTCAAGCCCCAGTTCGAGCAACGGGAGGACGGATCGTATGACCTCGATCGCCCGTTCGTCCGGCCCGAGCGCCTGGTGGATGTGGAGGCGGGCATTTCCTACCGGCAGGCCCGCTACCGCCTGGCGGCCAACGTCTTCTGGATGGACTTCCGCGACGAGATCGTGCCCAGCGGTGGCCTCGACCAGTTCGGCGTGCCCCGCACCGGTAATGCCGAGCACACCCGGCACATCGGGCTCGAAGTGGAAGCGGCGCTCCGCCTGGCCCCCGGCCTCGATCTCTCCGGCAACGCCACGCTCAGCCGCAACCGCTTCATCACGTTTACCGAGTACGTGGTGCAGGAGGACGGAACCACCGCCGGGCTCGACCGCTCGGGGAATCCCATCGCCGGCTTTCCCGAACAGACGGCCAACCTGGGGCTGACGTACACCCAGCACGGCCTCACGGCATCGGTCCATGCCCGGTTGGCCGGCAAGCAGTACGTGGACAACAGCGGCGGGCGCCGGCCGGACGGAACCCGCTCGGACGATCTCTACGTGGACCCCTACACGCTCGTCGATGCCTCCCTCCGGTATGCGTTCCCCGAGCGCTCGATGCTGCGCGGCCTGAAACTGGGGCTGGATGTGAACAACGTGTTCGACAGCAAGGTGCTGCTCTTCGGGAACGAAGGGTTCGGTGCGCCGCAGTTCTTCCCGGCCGCTACACGACACGTCTTCGCCTCGCTGACGTACACGATCCGCTGACGAGCCGGTACGCCGACCCCGGCCACGGAACACCGCTCTCCGTGGCCGGGGTTTTCGCGGCCGATGTGGATCCCGGCAGGGAGGACGGCGTTGGCGGGGCTGCACGCTCTCGGTGGTTCCTATGCCTGCCTACACCGCGCACGACGAACTCGAACTGCTCTATCAGGACGATCATTACGTGGCCGTGAACAAGCCGGCCGGGCTCCTGGTACATCGCAGCCGCATCGCACGCGACGTACGGGTGTTTCTGCTACAGGAACTGCGCAACCAGGTGGGGCAATGGGTTTATCCCGTGCACCGGCTCGACCGGCCCACGTCGGGCGTGCTCGTGTTCGGTCTCGACCCCGAGGCGGCCCGACGGCTCGGACAGATGTTTATGGAGCGCCGGGTGCGTAAGACGTACCTGGCCGTCGTGCGGGGGCATCCGCCACGCCGGGGGTGGGTGGACCATCCCCTCCGGGAACCCGAGGAGGAGGCGCCACGGGAGGCCGTCGCCGCCGGAAAGCCGCCCGAGCGGCCCGCCCTCACCCTCTATCGACGCCTGGCCGAGGTGGAACTGCCGTTTGCGGTGAGCCGCTATCCGACCAGTCGCTATGCCCTCGTGGCGCTCCGTCCCCGAACCGGACGAAGGCATCAGTTGCGCCGTCACATGAAGCACATCGCCCATCCGATCGTGGGCGACAAGCGCTACGGGGATCACCGGCACAACCGCTTTTTTCGGGAGCATTTCGATTGCCGGCGGTTGCTGCTTCACGCCTGCCGGATTGCGTTCCGGCATCCGTTCACGGGGAACGCCGTCGTCGTCGAGGCCGGGCTGGATGCGCCGTTTCGAGCGATCGTCAACGCGCTCGGATGGGGTGATCGGGTTCCTTGACAGGCCTCCGGCGGGGAAACCCGGCCTGGCCCCCGGGGTATCAGCGGGAGAGCTTTTTCTGACCTGCAACGATGTGCATGATGCCCCTTCGTTCTTCTCCGGCGTGTTGGTTGCTGGCCGGTCTCCTCGCCATGATGGCCGTGCGTCCGGCTCCGGTCGCTGCACAGGAATTCAACTGCCAGGTCAACGTCAACTACCAGAACCTTTCCGGCTCCGACTTTTCCTTCCTGCAGGACCTGCGTGAGCAGATCTACGAGTACATCAACCAGCGGAGCTGGACGGATGACTCGTTTCAGGATTTCGAGCGGATCGATTGTTCGATTTCCGTCTTCTTCCAGGAGGCCGTCACCCTTTCCAGTTTCCGGGCACGGCTCGTGCTGGCCATGAGCCGGCCGATCTACGGGACCGGCAGCCGCACCACCGTCGTGCAGTTCAACGACGAGGAGTGGCGCTTCAACTACACGCGGGGGACACCGCTGGTGCATGACATCGACCGGTTCGACCCGCTCACGTCCGTCCTCGATTTCTACGCGTATCTGCTGCTGGGCTACGACTACGATACCTTCAGTGAGTTTGGAGGCACGCCGCATTTCGAGAAAGCCCGCCTCATTGCCGAACTGGCGCGCTCGTCCGGTGCTACCGGATGGTCGCAGATCGGGGGTGACCGGAGCCGGGGGGAACTGATCTCGCAGCTACAGGACCCGCGTTTCCGTCCGCTGCGCAAAGCCTACTTCGACTACCACTTCAACGGCCTCGATCTGTTTACGACCGACCCGGACCGGGCCCGGGCGAACGTGCTGGCTGTGCTGGAAACCCTGCGTGAGGTCAAAGGGGACGTTTCGCGGGCCTATGTGCTCGATCTCTTCTTCGACACCAAGTTTCAGGAACTGGCCTCGATCTTCGAAGGGTCGTCGTTGCGGACACGGGCGTACGAGTTGCTTACCGAACTCGACCCCTCCCATCTCTCCGAATACAACCGGCTCGTGCAGTAACGTGTCCGTCGCCGCAGGGTTGGCACCGGAGCGTCAGGCGGCCATCACCGCGCAGGCCGAGGCGCTGATGACGTTGCTCGGGGAGCGCCACCTCGGGCAGTCGCTGCTGGCGCTGGGGTGGACGTTTGGCTTCGATCGGGCAAAGCGACGGGCTGGGTGCTGCCGTTGGCGCAGCCGCGGGCGCCTGGTACGCCGCATCACCGTCTCGCGCTACTTTGCGCAGGCCCTCGAGCCGGATGCGATCGAGGCCATCCTCCGCCACGAGATCGCTCATGCCCTCGATTACGAGACACGGGGGCGGAGTGCTCACGACGACGTGTGGAAGCGGTGGGCGCAGCGATGCGGTGCCGACCCGAGCCGCCTCTATGACGGCGAGCAGCCCCGGATCGAAGCCCCGTACGAGGGACGCTGTCCGGCCTGTGGGGCGTGCTATCCTTTCTTCCGCCGCCCGAAGCGGCCGCGAGCTTGCGGAGCCTGCTGCGATCGGCACAGCGGCGGGCGCTATGATGCCGCGTTCCGGCTCCGGATCCGGAAGCGTTGAGCGGCATCAGCCCGAGGCTTCCCTGGCGTCTGGGATGGGAAAAAAACCCACGATGTCTTGAGGCATTTCCCTACAGATCCGGATGTAACAATCCTGTATCTATCCTTGGATATGTTCACGCGATGCCGTAGCGTCCGGCATGCAGAAAAGGGGAGGCCCGCCATGAAGAAAAACATGGAGAACCGTGATTACTGGTTTCCCTGGCTGACCTCGCTGATGAGCGGCCTGGTATTTGGTATGACGCTCATCACCTTGCTACGGCCGTGGATGGATCTCCCGCACAAACTGGTCTGGGGTCTGCTGTTCTGGTTCCTCGGCGGTGTGATCTCGGCGGTAACGTTCCTGGTGGTCACGTTGCGGCGTGAGGAGCGCAAAACAGGCCAGCGGGTCGAGATGCCGGGTGCGATGAACCGCCTGCGCTGGAGGACCTGACGACGGCATCCCGGTGGGCCGCCCGGCCGGGAGGGTTCAGTCTGCCCCGGCCTCGGTGAGTTGCTGGCGCAACACGTCGATCAGGCGTTTGATCTGCGGCGGTGCGTGCAGGGTAGAAGCCGGCAGTTCCCCCTCTTCGAGGGCGACATCCAGCGATTCAAGGGCTACGATGACGGCGCGGATCATGGCCTCCGTGCCGTCCACTTCGGCCAGGTCCAGCAGGGCATTGACGGCGTCCTCGAAAACGTGGATCAGCGGCGTGTTGTTGTTCATGGCAGGTAGAGGCTTGGGGCGTCCGCGCCGGACCGACCGGGTTAATGACGCCAGCGGGAAGGTGGTGCGAAAGGGGGG
>CAZKFR010000126.1:0-5631 GCA_964552015.1 uncultured Rhodothermaceae bacterium
TCTTCCCCGTGCCCGTCGCCCCGAGCAGCGTCTGGTACCGGTCGCCGCGCCGGAGGCCCTCGGTCAGCTCGGCGATGGCGCGGGGCTGGTCGCCTGTGGGTTCGAAGTCGGCGACGAGACGGAAACGCTGTTCGGGATCGGGTCGGGGCATGGGGCGCGGTGGCTTGGGGAGGCAGGGGCTTGAACCCGGAAGGCACGGCCGGGTTGCGACCATCGCCGGTGTGGGTGCGTGTATCCGGGGGCGCCTTCGCGTATATTCCCGGAGCAGCCTGCCACGTAGCGCGCCCGGGTCCATGCAGATCGAACAGACGTATCATACCGCCGCAGGGGGATGGCGGGACGAAGGCAGCCGGCTGGCGTCGGCGGACCTGGTGCTGGCCTTCGGCCACCGGGAGGGGCTGGCCGACCCCCGGTGCTTCGACGAACTCCGCGCGCGTTATCCCCGGGCCTGCCTGGTGCTGGGTTCTACCTCCGGCGAGATCCTGGACGCGGAAGTGAGCGACGACCGCCTCACGGTGACGGCCGTGCGCTTCGAGCGGACCCGCGTGCGGGCGGCCTCGGTGGCCGTGTCCGGTGCCGCCGAAAGCTATGCCGCCGGTCGGGCGCTGGCCCGGCGGCTGACCGGCGAGGACCTCGTCTACGTCTTCGTCCTGTCGGATGGGCGGCGGGTCAACGGCAGTGCGCTGGCGCAGGGCTTCAACGACCACCTGCCCGAGGGGACGCTGGTCACCGGCGGCCTGGCCGGCGACGGCATGGCCTTCGAGCGCACCCTCGTAGGCCTCGATGCCGCGCCGACCGAGGGGCAGGTCGTCGCCGTCGGGTTCTACGGTGCTAGCCTCCGGGTGGGCTTCGGCTCTTCGGGGGGCTGGGCGCCGTTCGGCCCCGTCCGCCGCGTCACCCGTGCCGAGGACAACGTGCTCTTCGAACTGGACGGCCAGCCGGCGCTGGCGCTCTACCGGCGCTATCTGGGGGACCTGGCCGCCGGCCTGCCGGGGGCGGCGCTGCGCTTCCCGCTCTGCGTCTGGACCGGCGCCGGCACGCAGGCCCGCACCGTCGTCCGCACCATCACCGGCCTCGACGAGGACGGGCAGCGCATGATCTTCGCCGGCGACGTGCCCGCCGGCGCCCGTGCCCGTTTCATGCGGGCCTCCTACGAAGACCTCGTCGACGGGGCGGCCGGCGCAGCCGGGCAGGGCCTCGCCGGCCTGCCGGGGGCGGCGCCGGACCTGGCGATCTGCGTCAGTTGCTGGGGGCGCCGGCTGGTGCTGGGCCAGCGCGTCGAGGAAGAAATCGAGGCCGTACGCGAGGTGCTCGGCCCCCGTCCCGCCCTGACCGGCTTCTATTCCTACGGCGAGCTGGCCCCGCCCGAAGCCGCCCGGCGCTGCGAACTGCACAACCAGACGATGACCATCACCCTGCTTCGGGAAGAGGTCTGACCCCACCCCGCGATGCCGGATCGTCCCGACCAGATGCACCGCCTGCTGCAACGGCAACTGCGCAAGCACCTCGGCGAAAACGTCGAGATCACCCCGCCGTGGCGGTCGCTGCTCCGGGCCATCAACGAGACCTACGAGCAGTTCGACGCGGACCGCAAGCTACTCCAGCGGTCGATGGACATCAGCTCGGAGGAACTGATGGCGGCCAATGACCGGCTCTCGCAGGAGCTGGAGAAGCAGGCCGTCGTCCTCAACAAGCTCAAGGAATCCATTCGCGCGCTCAAACCCGGCGAGCCGGACCGCGATCTCTCGGACGAGGACGTGCTCTCGCTGGCGGACATCCTCAAGGAACAGATCGCGCTGCGCAACCGGGTAGAGGCGCTGCTCCGGGAGCGCGAAGAGGGACTCCGCCTGATCCTGGAGAGCGCCCGCGACTATGCCATCTACACGCTCGATCCCTACGGCTACATCACGAGCTGGAACGCCGGCGCCTCCCGGATCAAAGGGTTTTCCACGGAGGAGGTGCTCGGCCAGCACTTTTCGTGCTTTTACACCGAGCAGGACGTGGCCCTCGGGGTGCCCCAGCAGCTCTTCGACGAGGCCGTTCATGCCGGACGGGCCGAGACGCAGGGCTGGCGACGCCGCAAGGACGGTTCGCTCTTCTGGGCCGACGTCACGCTGACGGCCCTGCGCGATGAGGCCGGCGTCCTGAAGGGCTTCGTGCACATCGCCCGGGACATCACGGACCGCAAGCAGGCCGAGGAGGCCCTCAAGCGCGCCAAGGCCGCCGCCGAGGCCGCCAACCGCGCCAAGAGCCTGTTCGTGGCCCACATGAGCCACGAGATCCGGACCCCCCTCAATGCCGTCGTGGGCATGACGAGCCTGCTGCTCAACACCCCGCTGAACGAGGCGCAGCGGCAGTACGTCGAGACGATCCGGACCAGCAGCGAGGCCCTGCTGGCCATCATCAACGACATCCTGGATTTTTCCAAGATCGAGGCGGGGAAGCTGACGCTGGAGGTGCGCCCGTTCGATCTGCACACGTGTATCGAAGAGGCGCTGGACCTCTTCGCCGTGCGGGCGGCGCACCGGGGCGTCGAACTCTCCTATTTGATCGAGGAGGGGACGCCGCCGGTGCTCGAGGGCGACATGGCGCGGCTCCGGCAGGTGCTCGTGAACCTGGTCAGCAATGCCGTCAAGTTCACGCCGGCGGGCGAGGTGGACGTCACGGTGCGCGCGCGGCGCGAGGGGGAGGGCTATCGCTATCGCTTCGCCGTCCGGGATACCGGCGTAGGCATTCCCCGGAAGCGGCGGGGTCGGCTCTTCAAGGCGTTCTCGCAGGTCGATGCCTCGACGACCCGCCAGTACGGGGGGACGGGGCTCGGGCTGGTGATCTGCAAACGGCTCGTCGAGGCCATGGGCGGGACGATCTGGGTCGAGAGCGAGCCGGGCGCGGGCACGACGGTGCACTTCACGATACAGGCCCGCGTGCCGGCGGCGCCCCCGGCTGCGCCGCCGCCCTGGGCCGGGCGCCGCGCGCTCGTGGTGGGCGACCACCCGACGGCACGCGCGATGCTCTGCCGGCGCCTGGAGGCGCTGGGCCTCTCGGCGCAGGGACACGACGGGGCCGACCTGCCGGCAATCCTGGCCTCGAGCGAGCGGCCGGACCTGATACTGGTGGAAGCCGATCTCTCCGTGCTGTCGTCGCCCGACCTGCCGGCGGTGGACCCCGTGCCGGTCGTCCTTCTGTTGCCGCCGGGTGACGTCGAGGCCCGCGAGCGGGTGGCGGCGCTCCCGGTGCGTGAGGTGCTGGCCCGGCCCGTCCGCCATGAGGCGCTCCTGCGGGTGCTCGAGCGTGTACTGGACGCCTCGGACCGGCCGGCGCCGACCGATCCACCTCCGGCGTATGCCCTGGAGCAGGATTTCGCGCGGCACTACCCGCTGCGCATCCTGGTGGCGGAGGACAACCTCATCAACCAGCAGGTGATGTTGCAACTGCTCGCGTACATGGGCTACCGGGCCGACGCCGTCGCCAGCGGGCAGGAGGTCGTCGAGGCGCTGGAGCGCCAGCCCTACGATGTGGTTCTGATGGACATGCAGATGCCGGAGATGGACGGGCTGGAGGCCACGCGCGTGCTGCGTCGTCGTCTTCCGCCGGCGCGTCAGCCCTGGGTGGTAGCCGTTACCGCGAGCGCGATGGAGGAGGACCGCCGGGCCTGCCTGGAAGCGGGTATGGACGACTACCTGTGCAAGCCGATGCGTATCCCGGAGTTGATGGCGCTCTTTCGGCGGGCCTGCCGACGCCGGCAGGCGGACGAGGCGCTGCCGGAACGACCGTGAAGAGGCCGGCCTGCACGTCCGTACCGCCCGGCGTATCTTCTCCGGCCCGACGCATCCGGGAGGAGCCCCGCAGCTTATCCGCTATGCCCATGTCCAACTGGCTCTGGTCGATCCCACCGGCCCACTACGCCGTCTTCGTGCGGACGGGCACGCTGGCGCTGCGACGGGTGGGCCGGCCCCGGCTGGCACAGATCCGCGCCGGCGACCGCATCTTCGTCTACCTCTCGGGGCACAAGGTGATCGCCGGGATGTTCGAGGCCACGGGACGGCCTTTCGAGGACACCACGCCGCTCGTGCCCGGTGTGCAACTGCCCCATCGCCTCCGGGTGCGGCCCCTCGTCGTGCTGGCGGAGGAGGACCGCGTCGCCTTCGAGGCGTTCGCTGACAAGCTGGAGGTGGTGCGCGACTACGACGGCGACCTGCGGGTCGTGGTGCAGCAGGTCGTCCACCCCCTGCCGACGGTCGACGCCAAGGTCCTCGAGTTTCTCCTGCGGGCGCGGGAGGCCGCCGATCTGGAGAAGGTGCTCGAGGCGTACGAGGCGTACCGGCAGGCGCGGGAAGACGCCGCGCCGGCCGTGCACGAGGTCCCGGCGCCGTATGCCCCCGGCACGACGTTCGACCGGGGCGCGGCCCTGGAGGCGCTGCTCCGGTACATCGAGGCGGCCGGGTTCGTCTACGAGCCATGGGAGGTGGCGGCCTTCGTGACGGCGCTGCGCACGAAGCCGTTCGTCATCCTGGCCGGCGTCACCGGTACGGGCAAGTCACGGCTGCCGGTGCTGGTAGAAGAGGCCACCGGAGGCCTGGCGCGGGTGGTGCCCGTCCGCCCGGACTGGACCGACAGCGCCGACGTGCTGGGCTACGTGGACCTGCACGGGCGCTTCCGGCCCGGCGCGGTGCTGCACGCCGCCCACGAGGCCGGCCGGCACCCCGAGCGGCACCTGACGTGCATCGTCGACGAGATGAACCTGGCGCGGGTGGAGCACTACTTCGCCGAAGTGCTCAGCCGCATCGAGGAGCGGCACCCGGCGCCGGCGGGGGGCTTCGAAAGCCCGCCCCTGCTGGCGCCCCACCTGCACGAGGCCGCCGGGCCGCTGGCCGGCACCCGCCTGCCGCCCAACTTCGCGCTGGCCGGCACGGTCAACATGGACGAGAGCGCCCACACGTTCAGCCGCAAAGTGCTCGACCGCGCCTTCACGCTGGAGCTCTCGGACGTGGACCTGACGGCCTGGCCGACGCCCCGGGAGGTCCCGGCGCCGTCCCCCTGGCCGGTGGCGGCCTGGTATCCGCGGGCCGTCCGCCTCGCCGGCCTCGGCGACCTCGATGGGGCCGAACGGCGCCGGGTGGAGACGGCGGTGCAGGTGCTGGCCGAGGCCAACGCGTTCCTGGCGCCGGCGCAGCTCCAGGCGGCCTACCGTACCCGCGACGAGGTGGCCCTGTTCGTGCTCCACGCCGCCGAGGTGGCCGGTGCTTTCCGCACCCGCGAAGGCACGCCCGTCGACCCGCTCGACCTGGCCCTCCACATGAAGGTGCTTCCGCGCCTGCTCGGCGGCAGCCACCCGCTCCGCCGTGCCGTCTTCGGGCTGCTCGGCTGGGCCGTCACGGGCGCCGCCTTCACGGAGGACGACGCCCGCGCGCTCGTCGGCGACTGGGAGCGTGCCGGCAGCCCGAACGTCCTCCCGGACGCGCGCTTTCCGCGCACCGCGGCCCGCCTCGGCCTGATGGCAGCCCGCCTGCTCGAAGAAGGCTACACGTCGTTCTGGGTGTGACCGCCGGCCGGCCCTTCAGGGATGCCGCACCACGCGCGTCGTTTCGACCCGGCCCCCGGCCCGCAGGTGCAGGAGGTAGAGGCCGGCCG
>CAZKFR010000127.1:0-5552 GCA_964552015.1 uncultured Rhodothermaceae bacterium
GGTTTGCACACCCGGCAGGGCTCGAATCCCTGCTCCATCGCTTCCGCCAGCGTGAGGCTGAAACGAGCATGGCGGACGTAACGACAATCCTTCCGATGGTATTTCCGGCCACTTCGTGTGACGTAGACCATGATGGTCTGCGCGTCGTCGGCCGGTTCGTTGTGGAGGAGCGAGCGGGAGATGTAGCCGAGCGGCTCGCCGTGCTCGATGGTGCCGCCGTCATGATCGTGGGGGCGATAAATGAGCGCCCAGTTGCCTTCCATGCGGGCCACCTCGACCTCAGTACCCGGCGGGAGCTGGGCGACGATATCGCTCGACACGGACGGTGCGCTCCGTACGTTCGAGAACGTGTGGAGGTAGAAGGGACCCCGTGACGGAGCAGGCTCGGGGGAGGTCGGCGTGGCCGGCCGGGCTTCCGGAGGCTGTTCGTCCGATGCAGATTCCCCCGTCAATTCGGTGCGGATGCGGGGTGGCGGATTTTCCGAAAGCCAGGGGTTGAGCGTGTAGCCAACGGCTTTTTCCCCGTCGTCGCCCAGCACAAAGATCTGGAACCAGTGGGATGTGGGGCCCAGAGCCACGGCTTTGATGTGTTCCCCGCGCGGTAATTTTGTGATTTCGGCCCCTTCGGGGGCGGCATAGATGGTATGATCGACTTTAAGGTAGCCGACCTGCACGTCCTGGGCGAGGCCGTCGTGCAACCAGAGAAAGCCCAGGATAATGAGCAAGAACGGGGTGATCCGGGACATGGCGGAAACGATGTGTGGCAGGCGTCGGGTACAAACCTTATAATAAACGAAAGGAGGGATAGTTTCCCGGAGCCTTGGAGCCGTTATTGGATGCTAAAAAACTTTCTACTGCTCTTTCTGCTGGCGGGTTATGCCGCGGCGCAGCCCCTCGAGGTGACCCGGGTCATTGACGGGGACACGTTCGAACTGTCTGACGGTCGAACCGTACGGCTGATCGGGATCGACACGCCCGAAACGTATGTGACCGGAAAACTCTTCGCCGATGTGAGCCGGCGCGGATCGTCCGTGGAAGTCCAGCGGGCGCTGGGGTACCGGGCAACGGACCATGCGCGGCATCTCGTGGAACGCAAAGCGATCGGGCTAAGCTTCGATCCGGCCAATGTGGCCACGGGGCACCGGGACCGGTACGGTCGTATCCTGGCGTACGTCTGGGTTCTGGATGCCGATGGGCGTCCGTCCTTCATGGTCAACGAGCGGATGCTGACGGACGGGTATGCCTATGCGTACCTGCGGTACCCTTACGGCGAGATGGACCGGTTTGCGGCGCTCTATCGCGAGGCGCGAAGCCAGGGGCGAGGCCTCTGGGGGGATACCTCACAGGGGGAAGCGACGCCGACCGGCGACACATTGGCGGACGAGGACGGAACGATGGTGTATGTCACGCGGACCGGCCACCGCTACCATCGTGCGACCTGCCGGTTTCTTCGCACTTCGCGTCAGCCCCTGCCGCTGTCGGAGGCGGAGAAAAAGTACACGCCGTGCCGTGTCTGTCATCCGCCGGTGACGGCACGGTGAGGTCAGTCGGTAGGGCGTTCCTTGGGCGGGACGACGGCGTGGTAGTCGTGGCGGATACGGTCCGTATAGGCATGGAGGAGTTCCTGCACACGCCCGTAGTCGGTTGAACGAAAAATCAGGCCCACGTGATAGGGCTTGTTCATGCGCCAGACAATTTCCGGATCCGTGTAATGGCTGGTATCCGGGTGTTCCTCACGGGCCAGCGAAATGATGATGCCGGCATAATCGTGACGTACGGGGGGGAGGTGGTAGGAGGCCCCTTTCGGGAGGGACTCGATCCTGGCCCATTCGGCCCACAGGTTGAGACCGCTGGAGGCTTCGACCATTTCCGCAATGTGAGCTCCGCCCACGCGGGCTGAGGTTTCCAGGAAGTAGAACCGCCCCTGCGTGTCCCGGATGAACTCGGTATGGGAGACTCCTGCGCGGAGGCCCATGGCCTGGATGACCCGTTCGTTCAGGTCCAACAGGGCCCTTTCTTCGTCTGAACCGTAAGGCAGGGTGCAGGAGGCAAAGATGCCGCCTTCGTGAGCCACCGCGAGCGGGGGGGCCAGGTAGCGGTGCGCCCGTGCGAAGACGACCCGCTCATCAAAGACGATGCTATCGACATGGTAGATGTCACCCGGGATGAACTGCTCGACGAGGTAATAGGACTGTTCGTCCCCGAGCGCCTCGATGGCTTCCCACAAGGCGCCAGCCTCGTGCACCTTTTTGATCCCGGCCGCGCTGGCCAGCAGGCGGGGTTTGAGTACCCAGGGTGGGGGAATACGCTGGGTGTAGGCATGGATGTCGGGGTGGTAGAGGACCGGCACGTAGGGCGGGATCGGCAGACCCTGCTCCTCGGCACGTTCGCGCATGGCCAGCTTGTCGCGAAAATATCGGGTGCGTGTGTCCCCCATGCCGGGTACGCGGAGATGCTCCCGGAGATAGGCCGCCTTCTCCAGGTCGAAGTCGTCCAGGGGCACGATCCGGTCGAATTTGACGTGCCGGGCGAGGTAGCTCACGGAACGGATCACATCATCTCGGTTCCACTCGTATTCCTCGCCGGGCAGGTAGAACAAATCCTCGATGGCTTCTCGGGGCCACGGGTGGCTGGCGAGCTTTTCCACCGTGAGGAGATATACACGGCATCCCAGCTCCTTGCAGGCGCGGAGGAAGGTGGTGCCTTTGAAGTAGGTCGCGATACAGAGGATCGTAAACGGACGGTCCATAAGGAAACAGGCTGGAGGCAGTGAGAAAAAAATGCCGTCGTAGCGGCGCGTTCAGTATAAGAAAACGGGGGATTTGGACCGTGTCGGGTGTGAAAAAAAATGGCCTATACGAGCAGGCCGGGCAAAAAAGAGCCTGTCCGTTCCGGTTTCGGTATGTGTTTCGTAGCTTCGCAACCTTCGAAGGGACGGGGTCGCTGGTCGTCACCGGCGCTCCGACCCTGGTTGAGCGTACCGAAGTGCAGGGCTAGATCGTGAAAGGACACATCGAACGGCACGAGCAGTTTGCCTCCCGCTGGGTGGACGCTCGCAATGTAGATGTCTGGCTGCCGCCCGGGTACGAGACGGACCGTCGCCGGCGCTATCCGGTGCTCTACATGCACGACGGGCAGAACCTGTTCGACCCGAGTCTCTCGTTCAGCGGGGTGGACTGGGGCGTGCACGAACAGATCGAGAGCATGATTCGTGACGGAGAGATCGACGGAATCATCCTCGTGGGGATCTGGAACACGCCCAAACGTATCCCGGAATACATGCCTGAAAAACCCCTGCGCAATCCGCAATTTGCCCACCTGCTCAAACGGTTCATTGAAAACTACGGTGATGAGCCTCGTTCGGATGACTACCTGCGTTTCATCGTACGGGAACTCAAGCCGTTCATTGACCGGACCTACCGGACGCGACCGGAACAGCGGGACACGCATGTCATGGGGTCGAGCATGGGCGGGCTGATTTCCCTCTATGCACTCTGCGAATACCCCAACGTGTTTCACGGCGCGGCATGCCTTTCGCCGAGCTGGCCTATCGGGGGCAAGGTGATGTTGCCGTACCTGGAGGATCACCTGCCCGACCCCCGCAACCATCGGATTTATTTCGATTATGGCGTAGAAGCCCATATTGGCTCGTACGAACACATCCAGCGCCAGATTGATACCGTGTTACGAAAGGGGGGGTACGAGCGTGACGTCAACTGGATGACCGAGCGTTTTCCGGGGGCTCCTCATTCGGAGGCCGCCTGGCGCGAGCGGGTCGATGTGCCCCTGCGTTTTCTGCTACGGACGCAGGTACCGCGCACGCGCCTGGCTGTGAGTTCATGAAAGTCAAGAGCCCCTGTGGAAGCGGTTCCGAGAAATACCTATGTTGCCGTACCTACCTGCTTCGTCCCGGGGTCGAGGACCGTGGCCCTGAACGAAGGATCAACGTTATACCTCTGATTGAACACCATTGCGACGTGATGAACATGGAACTGGGGCAATTCAAGACCCTCGAGCAATTCATCATCGAGCGGCAGGAGTCCTACCCGCACTCGACGGGTGCCTTTTCCCGGCTCCTGCGCGATATCTCGGTGGCTGCCAAGATCGTCAACTACCACATGCGCCGGGCCGGACTGGTCGACATCTATGGCGACACGGGTGAGATGAACGTGCAGGGGGAGGTGCAGCAGAAGATGGATGCGCTGGCGCACCGGGAGTTCGTCCGGGCGCTCCGGCGGGGCGGGGAGTGCTGCCTGATCGGCTCGGAGGAGCACGCCGAGGCCATCCCCATCCGGGCCAACAGCGGGAGCGATGGCAAATACATCGTCCTGCTCGACCCGCTCGACGGATCGAGCAACATCGAGGTCAACGTCTCGGTGGGGACCATCTTCAGCATCTACCGCATGCCGGAGGACCACGTCGGCGAGGTGACGCTGGCGGATGCGCTGCAACCGGGTTCGAAGCAGGTCGGGGCCGGGTACGTCGTCTACGGCTCCTCGACCATGCTCGTCTACACCACCGGCAACGGGGTCAACGGCTTCACGCTCGACCCTTCCATCGGCGAGTTCCTGCTCTCGCACCCGAACATCCGCACGCCGAAGACGGGGACGATGTACGCCATCAACGAGGGCAACTACAACTCGTTCGAGGACGGGCTGAAGAAGTACATCAAGTGGTGCCAGCGGAAAGACAAGGCCACGGGACGGCCCTACAAGACCCGCTACATCGGCTCGTTCGTCTCCGACTTCCACCGCAACCTGCTCAAAGGGGGGATCTACATCTACCCGGCCACGGCGAGCAGCCCGGAGGGCAAGCTCCGGCTCATGTACGAGGCCAACCCGATGGCCTTCATCGTGGAGCAGGCCGGCGGGCGGGCCTCCGACGGGCACACGCCGATCCTGCAGAAACAGCCGCGGGAGCTGCACCAGCGCACCCCGCTCTACATCGGCAGCGAGGAGATGGTGCGCACGGCCGAAGCCTTCCTCCAGGGAGAGATGGACCTGGATTGATCCGGCGTGCAGATCGAAGATTTTGACGTCTCCGTGGCCGGTGCGGATCGGGTGATGGCGAGGAAGCGACCGGCGCGGCGTATCGGCCCTCAGGATGACGTCGGTACGGTGACGGGTTCGGCGATTCGGAGGGCCTGTTCCAGGTCCTCGAGCAGGTCTGTGGTTGCTTCGATGCCCACAGAGAGGCGGATGATCTGGTCAGTGATACCTGCGCGACGGCGCTGGTCGGGCCGCATGGATGCATGGCTCATCGTGGCAGGATGTTCGATGAGTGACTCGACGCCGCCCAGGCTTTCGGCCAATGCGAAAACGCGGGTGGCCCGTAGCACCCGGTGCACGTCGTCGAGCGTGCCGCGCAGGGAGAAGGATACCATGCCGCCGAAGCCCGTCTGCTGGCGCCGGGCCAGGTCATGCCCTGCGTGCCCGGGCAGGCCGGGGTAGAAAACCTTCTCGACGGCCGGATGCGCGTCCAGGTAGCAGGCGACGGCCAGGGCGTTCTCCTCGTGCTGGCGCAGCCGAACCGGCAGCGTCTTCAGCCCGCGC
>CAZKFR010000128.1:0-5474 GCA_964552015.1 uncultured Rhodothermaceae bacterium
AAGCGGTCCATGAGCGCCCGCAGGCGGGCGAAGGCGGCGGGCTCGACGGCGTGGTGCACCCAGGCCCCCTCCTGGCGGCTGCGGATGAGGCCGGCCTCCCGCAGCACCTTTAGATGGTGGGAGATGGTCGGCTGCTTCACGTCGAAGTGCTGCTCGAACTCGCAGACGCAGAGCTGCCCGCCGTGGGCATGGATCAGGTCCACCATGCGCAGGCGGACCGGGTGCGCCAGCGCCTTGAGCTGCGCCGCGAGTGCCTCCACCTCCCGCACGTCCAGGTGTGCGGTCACCGGCGTGCAGGCACAGGCGGCCTCCGGGCGTGCTTCGTCGGCTTCGGGCAAACGGGCGGTGACAGGCATGGCCGGGCGTCCAGATGGTACATATCGACGTTCTTCAATATGCCGGCGCGCGAACGGTTCCAGCCAGAGCGCCCTTGACGAACACTTCACCGCGTGCCGGCCTACCGCACCTTCTTGCGCCGGTTGCGGAGGTAGTCCTCGAAGAGGAACGTGCCGAGGTCGTCGAGCGAGGCGAAGTAGGCGCGGCCCTGGTTGGCCTCGGTAAGCTGGCGGACGAAATCCTGCAGGTACGGGTCGCGGGCGATCATGAACGTGGTGATGACGATCCCCTCCCGCCGGCAGATGACGGCCTCGTCCAGCACCTTGTTGACGATCCGGCGGTCCAGGCCGAAGGCGTTGCGGTACATCCGCCCGTACTCGAAATGGCAGCTCGGCTTGCCGTCGGTGATCAGGAAGATCTGCTTGTTGCGGTTCTTGCGACGGCGCAGGATGTCGCGGGCGCGTTGCAGGCCGGCACGGGTGTTGGTGTAGTACGGCCCCACGTCCAGATAGGGCAGGTCTTTCACCGACACCTCCCAGGCGTCGTTGCCGAAGGCGACGATGTCGAGGGTGTCCTTCGGGTAGTGGGTCAGGATGAGCTCGGCCAGGGCCAGGGCCGTCTTGCGGGCCGGGGTGATGCGGTCCTCGCCGTAGAGCACCATCGAGTGGGAGAGGTCGATCATCAGCACGGTGGCCACGCTCGTGTGGTGGTCCGTCTCGTGCACCACGAAGTCGTCCTCGCGCAGGTCCCAGTCGTCGAGGCCGGTGCGGCGGAAGGCGTTCGAGAGGGTGCCGGTGACGTCGAGCAGGTGGGGGTCGTCGCCGAAGTGCCAGGCCCGCGTCTCGGGCAGGCGCTCGTCGCCCCGGCCGGCGAAGGGGGTCTTGTGGCCGCCGGGCCGTCCCCGGCGCAGGCGGGTGAAGATCTCTTCGAGGGCGCGGCGCCGGAGCGTGCGCTCGGTGCGGGCCGTGGGCCGGAGCACCCCCTGCGGGTCCTCGGCCAGGTAGCCCCGCTGCTTCAGCTCCTCGATGAAGTCGCCCAGGCCCATCCCCTCGCCCGTGAGGCCGTAGCGGCGGTCGAGCTCGGTGAGCCACCGGAGCGCCTCGGCCACGTCGCCGGCGGCGATGTGCAGCAGTTGCTGGAACAGGTCGAAGAGCTGCTCGAACGGACTGGCCGCCCGGCCATGACGCTGCGCGTCCCATTCGGTATAACGGAAAAACATGGCGGCGGACCGGTTTGCGTGACGAGGAACGGGGAGGCCCGAACAGAACCTTACGCACTACGCATTACGCCCACCCCCCGACTTCGTTCAACCGTCGTAGGGTGTTTTCAGGTACCGCTCGGCCCGGTCGTGGGCACCGGCGAAGTCCTTCAGCTTGCGCACCCGCCGGTAGCGTTCGACGGCCTCGTCGCGGCGGCCCAGGGCGTCGTAGGTCATCCCGAGGCGCAGGAGCCCCAGCGTCTTGAAATAGCTGTCGTGCGGCATGGCCTCGGTGATGCGCTCGAGCTCCTCCAGGTAGACGAGGGCCTGCTCGGGCCGCCGCGCCGAGAGTTCGGCCCGCCCCAGGTAATAGAGGGCCTGGGCGACCAGCGCGGGCGTATAGCCGGCCTGTCCGGCCCGGTAGCGGTCCAGCACCTCGCCGTAGATGCGCCGCGCCTCGCGCCAGCGCCCCCACTGCGCGTGCACCCGCCCCTCGAGCGTGTGGAAGAAGGGGTTGTCCGGGTGCCAGGCCCGGAGCCGCTGCACGTAGATGAGGCTCTTACTGAAGTTCGGCTCGTAGATCAAGTAGATCTGGAGCAGGAAATAGGCGGCCTCGGTCCGGATGAAGCGCCCCTCGTCGGCCACGCGCCGGAGTTCGCGCAGGCCGCGGACGCGGTCGCCCTTCGGGAAGAAGAGCATCAGCGGCTTCACGACCGGGTACTTCTCCGGCACCACGGCGGCGAAGTAGTCATAGACGCCCTTGCCGAAGACGAAGTCGGCGTTGGTGGTGTCGTGCTCGGCGATGCGGAAGACATACTGCATGGCCTCCTTGCCGTCGCGGGCGGCCCGCAGCCAGTCGCCGCGGTTCGAGCGCAGGCGCCCACGGAAGCCCAGCGCGGCGCCCTTGAAGAACATGGCGTCGAAGTCGTCCGGGTTCCGTTTCAGCAGCCGGTCGCTGCGGCGGACGACCTCGTCCATCTGCCGGATGAAGGCTTTGTCGTGCGAGGTGTCGTGCAGGTCGGGCAGGATCTGCCACCAGGTGATGAGGCCGTGCAGGAACGGGCCGATGGGGTGCCCCGGATAGAGCGCTTCGATCTGATCGAAAACGCGGGCGGCCTCGGCCAGCTTCATGTCGTAGAGCAGGTCGAGTCCCTGCTCGCCCAGAGCCTGCACCTGCGGGTCGTCCAGGACGGAGGCCCCGGCAGCGAGGGCGGCGGGCCGGGTCGTCTGCCCGCTGACGGCCGGAGCCATGACGGGCGCCAGCGCCAGCACCCACACCACGAACCTGTATCGAAAAGCGGTCACCATCGTCATCCTCCCGCGCGGATCCTCTCGTACAGGCGACCGAAAAGGGCTGTTCCGCCACCTCCGGCCGCGCCGGCTCGATCCCAGCAAAAAAGGCACCGCTCCCCGTGGAGCGATGCCTTTTCGGCGAAAGGAGCCGGAGACGGGCCGTTCAGCGGGCGCGTCCGAGGCGGCGCGTGCCCGTGTACACGAGCCCGACGAAGAGGATCTTGGCCAGGTCGACCGGGATGAAGCGCAGCCAGCCCCGCTCGAGCGACTCGGCCCACGTGGCGTGGCCGGCCACGGCGTGCAGCCAGACGACGCCGAGCGTGAAGAGCACCACCGAGCCGGCGATCATGGCGAGCGTGCTGCCCGTGAGCGTGTTCCACCGCTTCGACAGCGCCCCCACGACGGCCGCCGCGAGCGGATAGGCCAGCAGGTAACCGGCCGTGACGGCGCCGAAGAGGTAGGCGGGGCCGAACGTGTCGCCGGCATAGACGGGCAGAAACAGGCCGAGCATCAGGTAGAGGAGCTGGGCCAGCATCCCGTTGCGCCAGCCGAGGAAGAGGCCGCTGCCGTAGACGGCCACCGTCTGCAACGTGAAGGGCACCTCCCAGAGGTAGAGGCGCACCTGCGCGCCGAGGGCCGTCAGCAGGGCGAAGCCGACGATACCCAGCACCTGCAGCGCCGCCGAAGCGCGTTCCTGGCGCAGCACGTCGACGGCCGCCGCCCGGGGCGTGTGGAGCGAAAGAAGCGTAGCCATGAGATCGAGAATCAGGTTTCCGTGTGCGGGTCAGGGTCGGGACGGGTAAGATACAACGCCGGGACCACGAAGGCACCTTTCCACCAATTTTTGGCGGGCGACGGAGACAGCGCCCCCTCACAACCGGCGGCGGATGCGCGGCACGATCTCCGCCCGCCAGGCCGCGAACCGCCCCTCGACGATGGCCCGCCGCGCCTCACGCATCAGCCACAGGTAGAACGACAGGTTCTGGAGCGAAGCGATCTGCAGCCCCAGAATCTCCCCGGCGATGAACAGATGACGCACATACGCCTTCGTGAACGTCTGCGACGCATACCGGTCCAGCCCCGGGTCGAGCGGCGAGAAGTCGGTGCGCCACTTGCGGTTCTTGATGTTCAGGATGCCCTCGGTGGTGAAGATCATCCCGTTGCGCCCGTTGCGCGTGGGCATCACGCAGTCGAACATATCCACGCCCCGCGCGATGTTCTCCACCAGGTTCTCCGGCGTCCCGACGCCCATCAGGTAGCGGGGTTGGTGTACGGGGAGCTCGGCGCAGGCCACCTCCACCATGGCGTACATCTGCTCGGCCGGCTCGCCCACGGACAGCCCCCCGATGGCATACCCGGGGAAGTCCATCTCGACGAGGCGCCGGGCGGACTCCCGGCGGAGGTCCGGGTAGACGACGCCCTGCACGATGGCGAACAGGGCCTGCTCGTGGCCGTAGAGCGCGTCCGTCTCGTCGAAGCGCCGTTTGCACCGGGCGGCCCAGCGGAGCGTCAGCTCGTGCGAGGAGCGGGCGTAGTCGTACGACGCATCGCCAGGGGGGCACTCGTCGAGCACCATCATGATGTCCGACCCGATGCTGCGCTGGATGTCGATGACGCTTTCGGGCGTGAAGGTGTGGTACGAGCCGTCGAGGTGGCTCTTGAAGCGGACGCCCTCCTCCGAGAGCTTGCGCCGCGCCGCCAGCGAGAAGACCTGGTAGCCGCCCGAGTCGGTGAGGATCGGGCCGTCCCACCGCATGAACCGGTGAAGCCCGCCGGCGCGCTCGAGCACCTCGGTGCCGGGCCGCAGGTAGAGGTGGTACGTGTTGCCCAGGATGATCTGCGCTCGCACGTCGTCCACCAGCTCGCGGGGCTGGACGGCCTTGACGCTCCCGACGGTCCCCACCGGCATGAAGATGGGCGTCTCGATGGTCCCGTGCGCCGTCTCCAGCAGGCCGGCGCGAGCGTTCGTGTGGGGGTCGGTATGTTGGAGCGTGAAACGCATGATCTCCCTGGCTCGCCTGAAGGCACCCCGGCGGGCGGCCCTCGCCCGCCCCGAACCGGCGCCCCCGTACGTCGTCGAAAGACCGGATAACGACGACGCTCCCACGAAGATTCCGTCCGCCATGCCCGACGCCCCGATGTCCCCCGCCCCCGACCCCCACGACGACCCGCCCGGTGCCGAAGGAGGCACCACGAAGAAAGAGCAGATCCTCTCCCTCTTCGCCGCCGGTATCCGCGAGGTGGAGGACATCGCCATGCTCACCGGCGTGCGCCCCAGCTACGTGGCTTCGGTCCTCCAGGAAGCCGACCTGCGCACCGACTACTTCGACCTCTACACCTCCACCTCCCGCCCGATGAACGTCTACTCGAAGTTCTTCGCCGGGCGGCTCGGGTTCAAGGATGTGGAGACGGCCCGCCGCAGCGTGGCCCTCATCGACCGGCTCTACGACCGCTTCGAGCAGGTGGCCGACCGGGCCGGACAGCACCATGCCCTCGTGATGGCGCTGACGATGTACAACCGTGCCCGGTGGACCGGCAAGACCGCCGAGGCCGACGTCTACCGCCGGTGGCTGCTCGAGCGCCTCGGCGGCCTCGACGCGGAGGAGACGGAGGCCGACTGAAGCCGCGGGCTCACCGGAACAAAAAA
>CAZKFR010000129.1:0-4614 GCA_964552015.1 uncultured Rhodothermaceae bacterium
GGGCGGATGCGACTCAGCTTATCGCGCTTACCGGCAAATCGCATTGGATATTTCAATCCTCATCCGCCCCGGAGGGCGGATGCGACGATCGCTTCGAGGCCCGGGAGCTCGTCGAACTCACATTTCAATCCTCATCCGCCCCGGAGGGCGGATGCGACGGCCCGGTATCGAGCCGAAAAAGCCGATACCGGGTACAAAATACCCCGACTAACGCCGGGCCGCAAGGAGAACGCATGGGCGAAAAAGGACGATTCCGGGTCATTGGGGCAGGTGGTCGGGCGCGAACCGTCCGGGGGAAGCCGGCCCGCTTCGGGTTCGCGCATCACAGAATGAGGGGTTCGTCGAAGTCGCGGTAGGTGTCTCGCCCGTAGGTGAAGAGCGCGCCGTCCCGGCCGCCCTTGAGGACGTACACGCGCAGGCTGTCCAGCGTCTCGTCGAGTTCCTGCACGAGCCGGTGTTGCAGCGTCTCCAGCTGTTCTCGGGTCAGGCGGCATTCGAAGACGGAGTACTGCACGCGCTGCCCGTACCCCTCGCAGATCCGGGCCACACGCCGCAGCCGGCGGCGGCCGGCCTGCGTGCTGGTATCCACGTCGTAGGTGACGAGCAGGTCGTAGCGTTTCCCGAAAGGAGCCGGTGAGCGCATGGGCTATCGGGGGATGAAGGAGGCGTAGCGATCCAGGTCGCCGCGAAGGTGGCGGGCCAGGAGCCGGGCCTGCACGTAGGGGAGCAACCCGACCGGCACGGGTTCGACGAACAGCGGGTGGCGCAGCGTCTCCTGCTTGCGTTTCTGGTAAGCCGTGAGCACGGTCTTCCGGCCACGCTCGTTCAGGTAGACGGCGCCGCCGGGGTGCTCGTCGAAGTCGCCCGTGCCGAGCTGGCGGCGGTTGAAGAGCGTCAGCACCAGGCGGTCGGCCCACCAGGGGCGGAACTCCTCCATGAGGTCGAGCGCGAGGGCGGGACGGCCCGGCCGGAGCACGTGGAGGTAGCCCACCTGCGGATCGAGCCCGACGCCTTCGAGCGCGGCCTCGCAGTCGCTGCGTACGAGCGTGTAGACGAACGACAGCACGGCATTGACCGGGTCGCGCGGCGGGCGGCGGGAGCGCCCGTCGAAGGTGACGTCCCCATGACGCAGCAGGTGTGGGAAGGCGCGGAAATAGTCGGCGGCCGTCTGGCCCTCGATGCCGCGCACCGTTTCCGTGTCGGCGGCGTCGTGCAGGGCCTCCAGGGCCCAGTCGCAGGTGCCGAGGGCGCGGCGTACCAGGGGCGGCACGCGCTCGGCCTCCCGGGCGGCCCGCTGGAGCACCTGACGCGTGTTGCGCACCTTGCCGTGAACGACGGCGCGGGCCAGGGCGAGCGCCCGGTCCGGGTCGTCGAAGGCTTCGTGCTGGACCCGGCGCAGCAGCACGTTGCCCGAGACCGGGCCGTGCAGCCGGGCGCGGAACCGTCCGGAGCGGCTGAACCAGACCACCTGCCGCTGATCCTCGGCGCAGCGGTGCAGCAGGAACGGACTCAGCAGCACGTTGCCGAAGACGGCCAGGCCGCCCAGGTGATGCAGGGGCACGCGCAGGCGCGTCGACCCCTCCACCTCCACCCGGAGCGTGTCGTGATCCAGATGGAGATAGGCGCCCTGGGTCTGGACGAAAAGCGTGTTGAGCAACTGGCGGATCATGGTTCGATCATGCGGTGGAAACGTCCCGGGGCAAACGGCATGCAGGCCTCGCGCAGCGAGCAATGGCGGCACCGATCGTCCGCCGCCGGCGGGGGCAGGCGTGCCTGCCGCAGCAGCGCCCGGACGGCCGCCACGGTGGCCTCCGTCTCGGCCCGCAACGCGTCGTCGAAGGCGACGGGGAGGCGCCGGCGCGTCTTGCCGTAGAAGAGCGCGCCTTCCGGTACCGGGCGGCCGAACATTTCCTCCAGGCAGAGGGCCTGCGCGCAGAGCTGCACGGCGTCGGCCCGCCGGGCGCGGCGCGGCCCCACCTTGTGCTCGACGGGGTACGGCGTGCTGTCGTCGGCGAAGACGACCACGTCCGCCCGGCCGACCAGCCCCAGGCGGTCGCTCCAGAGCGGCAGCGCCCGCACCTGCCGGCCCTCCTCGCGCTGCCGCCGGCCCGGTGTGTCGACCCGTGCGTGCGCCCGCCGGCCGCGCAGCGTGAAGACGTTCTCGCTCCAGACCTGCTCGACGTGGATGAGGGCGCACTGGCGCGGACAGTACACGTAGTGCTGGAGCGCCGAGATGGGCACCAGCTCGGCCTCGTCCCAGAGCGGCCTCACCGCCGAACCGGGTGGGACATCGTTCATCGTTTTAACCGTCCACCTTCTGGAGCAGCCCGTAGCGTCAGCCGTCTGATCGACGCTACAAGGCATACGATAGACCTGGCTTCATCCCACGAGCCGTGTCAGCGTCACGCCGGAGGGCAGGTTGTCCTCGTCGATGTGCACCGCGTAGTCGCTGAAGGCACGCGGGACGTCCACGCCATCCCGCTTCCGGGGGCGGATGCGGTCGAGGAGCGTGTGCGCCGGGGCGTTGCCGAGCCGGTTTTCGTGGGAGAAGACGTACAGGCCCCGGAGCGCCGTCAGGCCCCGCGAGGCGGAACGGTCCAGATCCCAGCACATCGTCAGCGCCTGCCAGAAGAGCGCCAGGTCGTCCGCATCGAAGCCGGTCTGTGCGGCCAGCATCGGGTTGTAGAAGCCGAAGCCCAGGTACAGGCCGTAGGGCACGATGGCCTTGCGACCCATCTCGGTCTGCTTGCCGCGGGCCGTGGCGCCGTCGTCCGTCTCCACGAGCTGCACCGCATCTTCCGGGCGCGTCACGGCCACACGCGTGATCGAGAGGTCCATCGGGACGATGGGGTCCACGGAGCGGGCGAACGTCAGCTGGAGCGGTCCCCGCACCTGCCCGCAGTTGACGCCGGTGGTCATCACCGCGCCGAACGTGCGCACGTCGTAGAAATTGGCGCACATCCAGGCTCGCGCCTTGTCGATGGTGGCCAGGTCCTGCTTGGCCCCGGTCGATTCCAGGTCGAGTGCCTGATAGGCCCGTTCGTGCTGGTTGTTGAGCACGCCCAGGCGTTCGACGTAAATCTTGTACCGTTCCTCCGTGCCGCGCGAGGCGTCCACAAAGTCGCGGATCTTGCGCTTGATGCATACATCGGTGACGAGGCCCTGCATGGTTTCGGGGTCCACGCGGGGCAGGTTACCGGCGTCCGGGTCGCCGTTGGGGTTGCCGTCGGTCACGTCAAAGAGGAAAGCGAAGTCGTGGCGGCGCTGAGGGTCGAGGTGTGCGTTCATGGTGCTCAGAGTGTTTGCTGGGTGAAAAAGGGGAAGGTGAGGGCTCGGGTGGCTGCCTTAGCTGCCGGTTGCCTCCGCGGTCGCCTCAGCCGGTTCATCGCCGTCCGTCTTGCGGGGGCGGTATTTCTGCTGGTAGAAGCCGATGGCGAAGAGGCCCTGTTCTTCGAGGGAGAGCGTGCGCGGGAAGCCATCGAGGTGGCTCATGATCTCACCGAGCATCTGCTCGAAGTGGTGGTGCAGGCCAGGCTTCTCCTTGCGGAGCTTGCCCAGGTGGGCCTGAGCCTTGCGCAGGAGCACGCCGAAGACGCTGGCGGGGGTGGCCGAGGCCGAGCCGTAGAAGCGGTCCACGAGCGTGGCTTTGGGGCTGATGGCGTTGCGCTGGATGTCGTCCAGCACGGCGAGCAGGCGGCCGCACTGGTAGGCGGCGCTCGGATGGTCCGGGGTGAGGGCTTCGTGTACCATGCGTTCCTCCGATAGGTCAGGTTGGGATAGCAGGACGAGTTTGATGAGGGCGGCGCGGGGGCGCGTCACGGGGTGCTCGCCGTCGGCGCGGGCCCGCTGGACGGCCCGGTGCAGGAGCGAGAGTGGGAGCGGCCGGCCGGTGAGGGCGTGCTCCAGGAGCAGCGGCACGACCTGCGGCGAGAGGTCCTTCAGGTCGCGCACGGTGGCGCCGGCCAGGCTGAGCAGCTTGAGCGGCGGCGAGAGCCCGCGGTGGTCGAGGAGGCGCTGGCGCTCGAAGTAGCGGGCCAGGTGGTGCTGTACCTCATCCACGGTCATCGTCAGCCAGCTCCGTACCACCATGCGCTTGTTCGACGTGACGGCCAGCGCGTAGAAGTCGTTCGCGCGGGCGGTCCCCGGCAGCGTGCCGGTCTGCGGGGCGCGCAGCAGCCCCCGGACCTGCTCCTCGTCCGGGTCGGTGAAGAGCTTCATCACGTCGAAGCCGGTGTCCTCGCGGGTCCAGAAGATCCAGTGCAGCCCGCCGAGGAACAGGTGATGCTTCGGGCTCTTGAGCAGGTAGGCGAGCGCCTCGCCGTACATCCGCGCGCACCGCTGGCACATCGGCGCGATCTCCGACCGGCTCAGGCCGTACGACTCGAAGGCATCCTTGTTGGCTGAGACGAGCGGGGCGGCGTCCGGCCCCACGCGCACATCCACCGGATGCACCTGGACAATCGGTTTCTCCTCGCCGCACAGCATGCACCGGGCGGTGAGGGTGCTGTCCTCGGCGGCGCGTTCGTCCTCATGGTTCTGCCACCAGGCCCTGACCTCTGGCAGATCCGTCAGGAACGTCTCTCCGACGCGGGGCGCGATGAGGTCGCCGGGTTT
>CAZKFR010000130.1:0-4603 GCA_964552015.1 uncultured Rhodothermaceae bacterium
TCGTCCGGGCCGCCTACCTGGGCCAGGACCCCGGCGACGTCTCCAGCCTGGAGGATCCCACCACCGTGGATGCCATCCGGGAGGCGGTCTGACTAACGAGCCCCTCTTTTTTTCCAATGGCGTAACTTCTCCACAGAACTTCCATCTAAGGGAAGTGCTCAGATCCCCAGAGGAGCATTATATTAAGGACAAGTTTATCCTTAATAGGATATCGGATGCTTCACCGCCGTCACATAGCCACGCTTCTGCTGCTCACCTTTGTGGTGGGCGGCGTGCTGGCGCCGGCGTCGCATCACCTCTACATGGCCGCCGGCGAGGCCTACGGGCCGTGGCGGCAGGCCCACACGACCCATCACACTCATCACGAGGCGTCCTCCGAAACCGCCCCTGCGGTTGCGCCGGAGCATCCTTCCCATGCCCCGTGTGAGTACGCGGCCCTCTTTGCCACCCTTCTGCTGGCCCCTCATGCCCCGGTCATCTTCCAGGCACCGGCGTCCGTGGGGGCCACCCTTCCCCTTCTCTCCGCCTCGCGCTATCTGGTCATACGCGAGGCGCTCCCCATCTCCGAGCGCGGTCCGCCAGCGGCCTGAACCCGCTCCGCGCATCGTATTTCCCCCGCATCAAAGCCCTCCGTTGGGCTCCAATCTGTCGCGTTTCTCCTGCGTGTCCACCACAGGGCACGGGTGTCTGCCTGATATAGACTCAGGGTGAGCGCAGACCCGGGGGTCGTCGTCATGCCCGGAGCATCGCATCTCACGCTCCATCCATCGACGAGAACTGCCATGAAACCCTATCCTCGCCGGTCACCCGGCCGGGGGATCATGGGGCTATGTGCCGGCTTATTGATGCTTTCGGCCTGCCGCCCAGCTGATGCTCCCCCTCCGGCCTCCCCCCTCCTCTCGGCTCCGCTCACGCATTATATCCCAGCGGGCCGTGCCCCAACGACCGCGCTCGATCCCCGGACCGGCGTTACCTACATCGCCTGGTTCGAACGCTCCGGCCAGGGCGCCAATGTGATGCTGGCCCGGCACCAGCCCGGTGCCTCGTCCCTCTCCACGCCCGTTCGCGTCAACCACCTCGAGGGGGACGCCACCATCCACGCCCAGGCACCGGCCCAGGTGCGGGTGGGACCGGACGGCGCGGTCTACGTCCTCTGGACGAACCGGGTCCCCTCGGAAGGCCGCATCTTTCCCGCCAGCGACCTCCGCTTCGCCCGCTCCACCGATGGCGGCCGCACCTTCTCGCCCGCCCTCACGGTCAACAGCGACGCCGGCGGGCGTCCTTCCAGCCACACGTTCCACGACCTGACGGTGGGGCCGGATGGGACGATCTACGTCGCCTGGCTCGACGGGCGGACTCGCGACGCGGCCCGCGCCCGGCTGATGGCTGAAGGGAAACTGAAGCCCCCGGCCACCGGTGGGCACGGGAAGCACGACCGGGCCGCCATGGCCGCCGCGGCCCGCGCCGAGGCACAGTTGCCCCTGCCGGGCACCGAGCTTCGGGTCGCCGTCTCGCGGGATGGAGGCCGGTCCTTCGAAGAGACGGCCGTGGTGGCCGAGGGGACGTGCCAGTGCTGCCGTACGGCGCTGGCCGTCGGCGAGGACGGCACCCTCTACCTGGCCTGGCGTCACATCTTCCCCGGCGGCGAGCGCGACATCGCGCTGGTCCGCTCGATCGATGGTGCCCGCACCTTCACCTCCCCGACACGCGTGCACGCCGACGGCTGGCAACTCGACGGCTGCCCCCATGCCGGCCCCTCGCTGGCCCTCGATGCTCGGGGCCAGGTCCATGTGGCCTGGTACACGGGGGCGCCCTCCCGCCCCGGCCTCTATTATGCGTTCTCGAAGGACGGTGGCCGGAGCTTCTCCGCGCCGGTACCGCTGGCCGATGGGGTCGGCGTGTCGCAGGTGAAGCTTGGGGGGCACGACACGGATCGCATCTGGCTGGCCTGGGAGAACGGCCGCTCGCTATACCTTGCCGTCGCCAACGGCGCCGGAGGCGTGACCGTCACCGATACGCTCTCGGGAAGCCAGCCTGCCCTGGCCGCCGGCAACGGCCTCGTGGCCCTCGCCGGCCAGACGGAAAGCGACGCCTTCGTCCGGCTGCTCCCCGCCCCATGAGGGCTACGCCTTCAGACGAAACACTACCCCGTTGAACCTTACTCTCTGGATATATACCCATGAAAACCTTCGTCTCTACCCTCCTGCTCCTACTCCTATCCCCGGGCCTGCTGCTGGCGCAACACGAAATACGGGGCCGCGTCCTCGACCAGCAGACGGGCGAACCCCTGGCCGGGGTCAATATTGCCGTCGAAGCGACAACGAGCGGCACCACGACGGATGCGGAAGGGCGCTTTGTCCTCGCGTTACCCGCCGAGGAGGCCTCCCTCCTGATCAGCTACGTCGGGTACGTTCGTAAGACGGTGCCCGTCCGGGCCGGCCAGACCGCGCTCAACATTCTCCTCGAGCCGGACAATATCTTGCTCAACGAGGTCCAGGTGGTCGGCTTCGATACGCACCGTAAGCTTCAGGAGACCGCGGGCTCCGTGGCCGTGATTACCGAGAAGGATTTTGACCGTACCAATCGGATCAGCCTCAAGCCCGTGCTCAATACGATCCCCGGGGTTCGGGTCGATCAGAGCAACCTGGCCAATACCCGTATCTCGATCCGGGGTGCGGGCGTGCGGTCGAACTTCGGGATCCGCAACTTGAAGATTTACGTGAACGAGATCCCGATTACCGAGGCCGACGGGTTTACCCGGATCGAAGGGCTCGACGTAGCGACGCTGGGCCGGGTGGAGGTCATCAAAGGCCCGGCCTCCAGCCTCTACGGTGCCGGCACCGGCGGGGTGCTCAATTTCCAGATCCAGCGCTCGGCCTACAACGAAAACAGCCTCAGCGTGGGCGCGCTGGGTGGATCCTACGACCTGGCCCGCCTTTCCACGACGTACCGCATCGGCACCGACCGGTTCAATGCCGCCCTCACCGCCGGCACCCAGACCTTCGACGGCTACCGCGCCCACAGCACCGACGAGCGCCGCTTCTTCACCGGCTCGCTCCAGTATTTCCCGAGCGAGAAGCAGACCATCACGGTGCTACTGAACCAGACCCGCCAGGAGACGCTGATCCCCGGTGACCTGACGCAGGCCCAGGTCGAGGAGGACCCGCGCCAGGCCAACAGCAGCAACCTGGCCCAGCAGGCCGGGCGGTTCCAGACATGGACGCGGATCGGCGTGTCACAGGCCTACGACTTCAACGACCGGCTGACCAACGTCACCAGCGTCTACACCTCGTTCTACGAGATGGACCACCCGCTGGCTTTTGCCTATCTCCGCCAGCCCTACCAGAGCTACGGCGGCCGCACCCGGCTGACCTACGCGCCGGAGATGAAGGTACTGCCAACCCGGTTCACCCTGGGGGCCGAGGTCATCAAGGCGTTCGTGGCCGCCAAGCGGTTCCGCAACGAGGGCGGCAAAGAGGGCGACCTGATCTTCAACCAGGAGCGCGACAACCGCCAGTATACGGTCTTTTTCCAGACCGAGACCCAACTGACCCCGCGCACCATCCTGACCCTGGGCGCCAGCCTCAACGAGGTGTCGTACGACGTGCGGGACTTCATCAACCCGGCCCAGAACGGCACCAAGACGTTCGACTCGGAGTGGACCCCGCGGGTGGCGCTGGCCCACGTGTTCAGCGAAGCCGTGGCCCTGCACGCCAGCATAAGCGCCGGCTTCTCGCCCCCCACCACTTCCGAGATCAGCGACGCCGACGGCAACCTCCGCGACGACGTCCAGGCCGAACGGGGCGTCAACTATGAGATCGGCGCCCGCGGGAGCCTGTTTGGCCGTCGTCTCAGCTACGACGTGGCCGCGTTCTCCTTCCAGATGCGCGACCAGCTCATCCCTCAGAGCGTCGGGCAGAACCGGACCATCTTCAACAATGCCGGCGAGACCTCCCTCAAAGGCCTCGAAGTGGCGCTGTCCTTCCTCGCTCCGCTCCCCGAGGGTAGCTTCTTTACCACCGTCCGGCCTTTCCTGAGCTACGCCTACTCGGATTTCACCTACGAGACGTTTCGTCTGCTTGGCGCTGACGGGCAGATCGTCGCCGACTTCTCGGGGAACGAGGTCACGGGCATTGCGCCCCACGTCCTCACGGCCGGCCTGGATGTGGTCACCGCGGCCGGGGTTTACCTCTTCGGCACGCTCTTCTTCAACGACGATGCCCCGTTGAACGATGAGAACACGGCCTTCAACCCGGCCTATACGGTGGTGGACGTGAAGGCTGGCTACCGGGGCACACTCGGGCGGCGCCTGGAGGTGGATGCCTTCGCAGGCCTCGACAACGTGTTCGATGAACTGTATACCTCCCAGGCCGCCCTCAACGCGCGGGCCTTCGGGGGAGGACAGCCCGCGTACTTCAACCCGGCGCCGGGACGCACGTTCTATACGGGCCTGACGGTAAAGTATCGCTTTAACCGATAGTGCCGGCGTGCGCTCAGGCCCCGGTGCTTGCCTCCAGGGCGGGTGCCGGGGCCTGAGGCCGCAGCGCCCCGTCGCCGGTCGCGTGGCCCAGCCCCAGGTCGCGGCGGATGCTGTACTCGGTGG
>CAZKFR010000131.1:0-4492 GCA_964552015.1 uncultured Rhodothermaceae bacterium
TGGTTGAGATCAACCAGGGAACTTCACGTTACACCTCCTTTCGGTACGAACCGGCAGACGAACCGCCACGGCGGCTCCGTCGAGAACCGGCCGCCGGGTGAGCGTACGCCTCTCCCCCGGCGGCCGGTTCTCCGATAGGCGCGACGACGCCCCCACCCTCTACGGCAGCCAGGAGAAAGTCATACTACCCTGCCCCCGAAGAAACGTCCCCCGTGGAACCAACACATAAACGTATCTGCGCCACCTTCCCCCTGCTCCCCATCCCACCGCAACGTTCACCAACCGCACGTAGAACCGATGGAAACCACGACGCAACAAGCCCAGAACGTTCTCGACAACGTCCAGCAGAAATACGGGTTCGTCCCGAACCTCTACCGGGAGATGACGGCGCACAGCCCCGCCGTCGCCGACGTGTACCTGCAGGCCAACGAGGCCGCAGAGGGCCTCTCACTGACGCCGCAGGAGACGCAGGCCGTGATCCTGGCCGTCTCGGCCTACAACGACTGCCATTACTGCACGAAGGCCCACCGCACCGCCGGGAAGATGGTGGGGCTGCCCGAAGACGAGATCGACGCCATCCTCGGCGGCGACCTGCCCCGCGACGAACGCCTGCGTCACCTCGTCGCTGCCACCCGCCTCACCCTCGACAAGCGGGGCTGGCTCAGCGACGAGGACCTCGAAGCGCTGGCCTCGCGGGGGATCTCCCGCGGGCAGGTCTATGAGATCGTGGCCCTGATCGGCATCAAGACCATCAGCAACTACATCAACCACATCGCCCACACCGAGGTGGACCCGCAGTTCCAGTGAGCCCATCGTGCCCCGAGAGGGCAAGCGTGGCGCCGGGCCAGCGGGCTGGCCGACGCCACGTTTTTCTTCTTCCGGACGTGCCGGGACACAATACACCGTGTCACGCAGGCCCGCGGCTACGCGATTCGGGGCTCCGCCCAACAAAAGAACCCCGGCGCGCCGGGGCACACCGGGGTTGCAGGACATCGGCCGTACGGCCTGTCGCGTGCGTCGGGTCAGAGGTTCTCCCGGATGAAGTCCGTCGCCATGCGGAACAGGTGCAGGCGCGTCTTGCCGCCGAAGATGCCGTGGTTGCGCCCCGGGTAGACCATCATCTGAAACGGCCGGTCGGCGGCCTGCAGGTGGTCGGCCATCTGGATCGTGTTCTGGAAGTGGACGTTGTCGTCCAGGTCCCCGTGGACGATGAGCAACTTCTGCGTATCGGCCAGGCGGTCGGCGTAGGTCTGCGGCGCGCCGACGCGGTAGCCTTCGACGTTCTTCTGGGGTGTGGACATGTAGCGCTCGGTGTAGATGGTGTCGTAGAGCCGCCAGTCCGTCACGGGGGCGACCGAGACGCCGAGCTTGAAGGTCTGCGGGCCGTCGCCGGTGAGCATCGCCATGAGCGTCATGAAGCCGCCGTAGCTCCATCCCCAGATGCCGATGCGGTCGGCATCGACGTAGGGCAGCGCGGCGAAGTGCTTGGCGGCGGCCTGCTGGTCGGCCGCCTCGAGGACGCCGAGTTGCTTGTACGTGGCGCTCTTGAACGCCTTGCCGCGCGCGCCCGTGCCCCGGTTGTCCACGCTGGCCACGAGCACGCCGAGTTCATCGGCCAGGTAGGCGTGCCAGAGGTAGCGCGAGCCGCCCCAGGCGTTCTGCACCGTCTGTGAGCCCGGCCCGCCGTAGACGTACATCAGCAGCGGATACGTCCGGTTCGGGTCGAAGTCACGGGGCTTGATGAGGTAGGCGTTGAGCGGCGTGCCGTCGGCGCCGGGCACCGTCATGAACTCCGGCGCGGGCAGGTCATAGGCCGAAAGCGTCTCGATCAGCGCCTCGTTGCCCTCGAGCACCTTCACCTGCGACCCGTCGACGCGGTGGAGCGTCGTCACGGGCGGCGTCGTCGCGTTCGAGTACGTGTCGATGTAGTAGGCCAGGTCGGACGACAGGTTGATGCCGTGCCAGCCGGGTCGCCGGGTGATGCGCTCGGGCTCGGCCGGGGTGCCATTGCTGCCGGCGGCGACATGGACCCGGTAGAGGTGCCGCTCCAGCGGGCTGTCGATCGTCGCCGTGAAATAGGCCGTGCCGGTGGCCTCATCCAGCCCGTGAAACGCCGTCACCTCCCAGGGACCGGACGTGATCGGCCCCACGAGCGTGCCGTCGTTGCGGTAGAGGTAGAGGTGGTTGTAGCCGTCCACCTCGCTGCGCCAGACGAAGTGCTCGCCGTCGTCGAGGAACGTGAGCTTGTTCGTCTCCACGTCGATCCACGTCGGCTCCTCCTCTTCGAGCACCGTCGTCACGGTGAGGTCGTCCGGATCGCCGTAGAGCAGGTCGAGGTGGTTCTGGTCCCGGTTGAGGCGGAACATCCAGACCCGGTGCTTGCCGTCGATGGCGGGCGTCCAGCCCATGCGGGCGATGTACTCATAGCGGTCGCCGCCCTCGTTCCAGGTGTCCGTGTCGAAGTAATCGATCCGGTGCGAAGCCATGTCGATGACGCCGATCTGGATCTCGCTGTTGGCCTCGCCGGCTTTGGGGTAGCGGAAGTGGATGGCCTTCGGATACAGCTCGCGCAGATCGGCCATGAAAAAGTCGCGCGTGTTCGACTCGTCGAGTTTGAAGAAGGCGATGTAGCGGCCGTCGGGGCTCCACGACCAGCCGTCGCGCAGGCCGAACTCTTCTTCGTAGACCCAGTCGAACGTGCCGTTGATGATGCCGCCCTCGCTGCCGTCAAACGTGAGTTGCGTCTCCTCCATCGTGGCCAGATCGACGACGAACAGGTTACGGTCGCGTACGAAGGCCACGCGCTCACCGGCCGGGTCGAACTTGGCGAACATCTGGAAGCCTTTCGCCCGGTCGGCGAGGGGCGTCAGGGTCTCCGTGTCGAGGTCGTAGAGGTAGTAGTAGCCCTTCGTGTTCTGCCGCCAGACGCGCTCCGAGTCCGTGTAGAGCAGCACCTTCGTGCCGTCGGCGCTGTACTGGTAGTCCTCGATGCGGATGCGCCGCCCGACGTCGGCAGCCATGAGCTTCGTACCGTCGATGAGGCGGGTCGGGCGATCCGTTTCCAGGTTGTAGCTGATCAGGTGGGTGGCCCCGCCTTCCCGGTCGTTTTCGATGTAGGTGATGACCGGACCGGCGTCGGCCCACCGGCCGCCCCGGAAGAAGGCGCCGGAGAACTTGCCGGAGGCATGGATGTCTTCGAGCGTCAGGTGCGGCCGTTCGACCGGCTGTGCATGCACCCGGCCCGGGAGCGTGAGCCAGCATCCCAGGAGGACCCAGACGAAGAAGTAACGTATCCGCATAAGACGTACGAGGGGCATGGTTCGACATGAAGACACGCGGGGGCGGAACCCGCCTTCCCGGCACAACGAGCCTGCCTACCCGGGCCGCCGGAACGCGGTTCCCCGGCGGCCCGGTCGCACAAACACAACGGGGCCGGCCCCGTCACCCGGAGCCGGCCCCGCACGCCATAGGTCCGGCATCAGGGCTTGATCCACAGGTTTATCGACCCCGCGTGGATCGACAGCACACCCTCCGACGTCAACGCCGGCGCTTCGTAGGCCTTCTTCGTCCCCGTCTCCAGCGGCTGCCCCGGCTGCCCGGGGCCCCTCGTCTCCAACCCGTTCGGTGCTTCGTGCTTCTTCATGATTCTATCTCCTGATCGTTGTATTCACCTTCGTTCGTCTACGGACGTTCGTCCGCGGGCGGTGCGCCTCACTTGAGCAGCGTCATCCGCCGCGTCTGCGTGAAGCGGCCCGCCTCGATGCGGTAGAGGTAGACGCCGCTGGGCACGGAGGCGCCGGTGGCGTCGCGCCCGTCCCACGTTACCGCGTGCGTGCCCGCCGGGTACGAGCCCGCGGCCAGGCGCGCCACCTCCCGGCCCAGCACGTCGTAGACCATCAGGCGCACGTTCGAGGCGACGGGCAGTTCGAAGGTGATGCGCGTCTGCGGGTTGAAGGGGTTGGGGTAGTTGGGCCAGAGCGCATAGGCGCCGGGCACCTCCTTCGCCCCGACGGTCGACGTGGATGTGCCCATCTCGAACACGTACGCCGAGCCGGAATTACTGCCGTTGTCGTCGTCTGCCCACGCCCCAATGAGGACCCGGTTGCCGGAAAGCGACACCGAGTAGCCGAACCTATCATCCGCTGCCGCAAAGTCAAGAAATGTCGAAAAGTGTTAAGTGCCCGTAATAACGGCCATTTCACGCCCCCGGAGGCTCGATGGCGCCGGCACCGCGAGGCCCCTGGAACCTCCGCCGGCCTCCACCTTTTCAGCGGCATTCTGCCTGTACTGAACCCACCTGCCGACGCCATGCCCCGTTTGCTTCTGCTCTTCATCGCTATCCTGTTCACCCGGCCGGCCTTTCTTCCCGTTCCCGTCCGCGCCCAGGAGGCGCCTCCGGTCCGCGCCGCCGTGGGCGATGCCCGCCTGAGCCTGGGCGGCCTCGTGCAGGGGCGGTTCACGTACGGGCGTACCGACCCGGCCGGCGCGCAGG
>CAZKFR010000132.1:0-4451 GCA_964552015.1 uncultured Rhodothermaceae bacterium
TACCGGCATTAGGAGCAGCCAGGCCCTCTGTTCGATGACTGCATGAATTCAGACGTACATATCGAAGAGCGTGCGCCTGAGCGTGCCATGCCTGGTCCCCGCACCGTCCGTGTGGTGGTACCGCTGCCGGTGGACCAGACGTACACCTATCGGGTGCCGGAGGACCTGCGCGACGAGGCCCGGGTGGGGTGCCGCGTGGTGGTGCCGTTCGGGTCGCGCCGCCTCACGGGGATGATCGTGGAGGAAGAGGTCCCCGTCGAGGCGGGCTATACACTCAAATCGCTCCTCGACGTGCTCGACGACGAGCCGGCCTTCACGGATGAGATGCTCCGTCTCACTCGCTGGATTGCCGACTATTACGTGTGTGGCTGGGGGGAGGTGGTCAAGGCGGCGCTGCCGTCGGGCACGGACGTGGCCAGCCGGTGGGTGCTCGTGCGCACCGGGACGCCGTGCGACGGGTGGGCGGGGCCGGAGGCGGCCCGGGCCGTGCTGCGCTTCGTCGAGGCGCACGGCGAGGCTTCGCTCGAGGCACTCCGGCAGGCCGGCCTGGACGCGCGGCTGGCCACGGCGCGGCGGCTCGAACGCGACGGGCTGGTGCGGGTGGAGGCCCGCCTGACACGCCCGAAGGTGCGGGCACGGAAGGAACGGCACCTCCGGCTGGCGGCGCCGTTCCGCGAGGCGGCGGCCGTGCGCGACCTGCTCGGTCAGCTGCGCGGGGCGAAGCAGGCCGCCGTGGTGGAGGCGCTGGCTGCGCTGGCTGCCGAAGGCGAGGCCTGCCCCCGGCAGGCGGACGTGCTGGCCCGTGCCGGGGCCTCGTCGGCGACGCTCCGGAGCCTGGCCGAGCGGGGCGTCGTCGAGGTCGTCGAGCGCGAGGTGCTCCGCTCGCCCCTCGGGGCGATGCCGGTGGAGGACGAGCCGCCCCCGGTCCACACCCCGCACCCGGCCCAGCAGCAGGCCCTCGAACGCATCCGCGAGGCCGTCGCCGCCGGGCGCTTCGAGACGTTCCTCCTGCACGGCGTCACGGGCAGCGGCAAGACCGAAGTGTACATCGCCGCGCTGAAGGAGGTGCTGGCCCGCGGCCGCTCCGCCATCATCCTCGTGCCCGAGATTGCCCTGACGCCGCAGACCGTCCGCCGCTTCCGCGCCCACTTCGGGGATCGCATCGCGGTGCTGCACTCGCGCATGAGTCCGGGCGAGCGGTACGACGCCTGGCGCCAGCTCCGGGCGGGGCGCTTCCGCATCGCCATCGGGCCGCGCTCGGCGGTGCTGGCCCCGCTGGACGACCTCGGCCTGATCGTGGTCGACGAGGAGCACGAGCCGTCGTACAAGCAGTTCGACCCCGCCCCCCGCTACCATGCCCGCGACGTGGCCGTGATGCGGGCCCGCATGAACGACGCCGTCTGCGTCCTCGGCTCGGCGACGCCGTCCGTGGAGAGCTACATGAACGCGCGGTGGGGCAAATACACCCTCCTGTCGATGCCCGAACGCGTACCCGTGCCCGGCCATGCCGCTGCGCCGCTGCCCGTCGTCCACGTCGTCGACCTGACGCTCGAGCACAAAAAGCACCGGCTCGACGGGGCGCTGTCGGTGCCGCTGCGGGAGGCCATCGAGGGCCGCCTCGCACGGCAGGAGCAGGTCATCCTCCTGCAGAACCGCCGGGGGTATGCGCCCGTCATCGAATGCCGCTCGTGCGGGTGGGTGCCGATGTGCCCGGACTGCTCCGTCTCGATGACGTACCACAAGGACAAGCGCCTGCTGCGCTGCCATTACTGCGGGCGGACGCGTCGCCCCACCCGCCGGTGCCCCCGGTGCGAGGCCGAGGACCTGGCCCGGCTGGGGGCCGGCACGCAGCGCGTCGAGGAGGAGCTGGCGACCTGCTTTCCCGGAGCCCGCATCCTGCGCATGGACCTGGACACCACCGGCCGCAAGAACGCGCATTACGACCTGCTCGAACGGTTTCGCAAGGGCGAGGCGGACATCCTGCTGGGCACCCAGATGGTCGCCAAGGGGCTCGACTTCGGCCGCGTCACGCTGGTGGGTGTGGTCAACGCCGACGTGGGGATGCTCCTGCCCGACTTCCGCGCCGAGGAACGCACCTTCCAGTTGCTGACGCAGGTGGCCGGGCGCGCCGGGCGGGCCGGCCTCCGGGGCGAGGTGATCCTGCAGACCCGCAACCCCGACCGCCCGGTGCTCCGCTTCGCCGTCGCGCACGATTACGAGGGGTTCGTCGAGGCCATCCTGCCCGAGCGCGAGTTGCTGGGGTACCCGCCGTTCGGTCGCCTCGTGGGGGTGACCTTCCGGGGGCCGGAGGAGGCGACCGTGCAGGCCTATGCCGAGCGGTGGACGGCCGCGTTGCAGGCCCAGGTGGGCGGGGCGCTCCAGGTGCTCGGGCCCGAGGCCGCCTTCGTCGGGCGCGTCAAACGGCAGTACCGTTTCCATACCCTGATCAAGGCGCCGCGCTCGTTCCGAACGGGGGCGCTGCAGGCGGTGCTCCGGCACACCACGCCCCGGGCCGGCGCCCCGCCGTCCGGCGTTCACCTCGCCATCGACGTCGACGCCGTGGGCCTGTTCTGAACGGGGTTCGCGGGATTTTAAAGAGCGGCCCACGGAACATCGGGGCAGGGGTGCCGTTGAGAGGCCGCGAAGGGCAAGTCCCGTACGGCCAGCTCCCTCTGAACCCCGTCAGGACCGGAAGGTAGCAGCGGTAGGAGGTCGTAGCGGCGCGATACGGATCGCTTGCCCTTCATTTTTTTTGCCCCTGCCCGATCGCACCGGCCCCGTTGCCGGCCCGGTTGTACAATTCATACCCGGCCGTCGTATCTTGGGCCGCGACAACCTGTTTCCGGACTCAGCCGAAACCATCCATGCTCTACGATATCCTTCTGATGGGAGCCCCCGCCGACGGGCAGGCCAACCCCATCGCGATGTTTCTGCCCCTCATTCTCATCTTCATCGTCTTCTACTTCTTCATCATCCGCCCGCAGAAGAAGAAGGAGGACCAGCGCAAGAAGATGATCGAGGCCGTCAAGAAAGGCGACCGCATCGTTACCATCGGCGGTGTGCACGGCACCGTGACGCAGGTGGACGAGACGAGCGTGCTGGTTCAGGTGGACTCCAATACCAAGCTGCGCATCGAGAAGAATGCCATCGCCACGGTCGTGAGCAAAGACGGCAAGGAATGAGCGGTCGTTCGATGGCCTACGGTACGGGGCACCCTCCCACGGGGTGCCCTTTTTTCTTGGCCAGCGGCGGCGAGCCATGAAGCGCACGTGAGGATAGAACCTGGGCCGGCAACCCCCGTTGAAGCGCATGACCGGGATCGCCCGTGCCGGCTCCCGGATCTACCCGCCGTGAAAAAGACGCTGGTTGCCATGAAGGACAAGGCCCCGCATCCCGACGAAGCGCTTTCGTTCGACCGCATCGAGGACGCCATCGAGGACATCCGGGCCGGGCGCCTGGTCATCGTCGTCGATGACGAGGACCGGGAGAACGAGGGGGACTTCATCGGGGCCGCCGAACGCATCACGCCCGAACTGGTCAATTTCATGGCGAAGGAAGGGCGGGGGCTGATCTGCGTGCCCATCACCCGGGAACGAGCGGCCGAGCTGGATCTGGAGATGATGGTGCCCTCGAACACCGCGCTCTACGACACGCCCTTCACCATCTCGGTCGATTACAACTTCGGCACCACCACCGGCATCTCGGCGGCCGACCGGGCCCGTACGATCCGGGCACTGGCCGATCCGAAAGCGCGGCCCCACGACTTTGCCCGTCCCGGGCACGTCTTCCCGCTCCGGGCGCAGCAGGGCGGCGTCCTCCGCCGGGCCGGCCACACCGAGGCCGCCGTCGACCTGGCGCGGCTGGCAGGGCTCTATCCGGCCGGCGTGCTCGTCGAGATCATGAACGACGACGGCACCATGGCCCGTGTGCCCGAGCTCCGCGAGATCGCCCGCCGGTTCGACATGCGGCTCATCACCATCAAGGATCTGATCGCCTACCGGATGCGCACCGAGAAGCTGATCGAGCGCGTCGTGGAGGTGCAGATGCCCACGCGCTACGGGGATTTTCGCCTCGTGGCCTACGAAGAGCGCCTCACGGGCGACGTCCACCTGGCGCTGACGAAAGGGACGTGGAGCGAGGACGAGCCCGTGCTCGTGCGGGTGCACTCCCAGTGCGTCACCGGCGATATCTTCGGCTCGAAGCGATGCGACTGCGGCGACCAGCTCGCCCGCGCCATGCAGCAGGTCGAACGCGAAGGCCGGGGCGTCGTCCTGTACATGAAGCAGGAAGGGCGCGGCATCGGACTGCTCAACAAGCTACGCGCTTACCGCCTGCAGGAGGAAGGGCTGGACACGGTCGAGGCCAACGAGGCGCTGGGATTCAAGATGGACCATCGCGACTACGGCATCGGCTGCCAGATCCTCCGCGACCTGGCTATCCCCACGCTGCGG
>CAZKFR010000133.1:0-4236 GCA_964552015.1 uncultured Rhodothermaceae bacterium
TGCCGGAGGCCGGCGTGCCCGGCATGGGCAAAGATCGCCGCGAAGTCGATGGTGCCGGCGCCCACGTCCACCATGCTGCCGTCCGCCGCCATGTCCTTGACGTGGCAGAGGGGGAAGCGCCCCGGGTGCTGCTCGAAATACGTCATCGGGTCGAAGCCGGCCTTCGTGATCCAGTACAGGTCGAGCTCCATCTGCACCAGCTCCGGGTCGGTCTCGGCCAGGAGGAGGTCGTAGGGGCGCTGCCCTTCGAGGTCGATGAACTCGAAGTCGTGGTTGTGGTAGGCGAACTGGAGGCCGGCGGCCCGGCACGCCTCGCCGGCGCGGTTGAACGTCTCGGCGTGGCGGCGGTAGTGGTCGAGCGTGGCGCGCTCTTCGGGGGCGAGCCAGGCCACCACCAGGTAGCGGTGCCCCACTTCGGCGGCCTGCGCGACGGTGGCTTCCAGCCCGTCCCCCTGCACGCTGGCGAGCATCGCGTGGGCCGAAGGCGCCGCCAGCCCGTTGGCGTCGAGCATCGCGCGGATGTCGGCCGGGCTATGGTCGAAGTAGCCGGCGAACTCCACCTCGTCGTACCCGATCTCGGCCACGCGGGCGAGCGTGCCGGGCACGTCCTCCTGCATGAGCGAGCGTACGGTGTAAAGCTGCAGCCCGATGCGGTCGAGGCGGCGGCCCGCCGTCGCGGGGGCGTCGGCCGTGCCGGGGGCGGCGTCTTCGCGGGCGCAGCCGCCCAGGGCCAGCCCGCCCAGCGTCAGGGCGGAGGTGTACAGGAAATGGCGTCGGTTCATGTGCGTTGAACGTTTAACGTGGAACGTTGACACGTCGGGAGTCCGGGTCCGGGAAAGCACCGGGATGTTCGTGTCTTCGTGGCCCAAACATCCGCCCGCCTCTTTCCGTTTCACAGATTCCCCCGTTTCATCTCCTCGACGGCGTGGTGGGCGGCCCGTGCGGTGAGGGCCATGTAGGTCAGCGAGGGGTTCTGGCAGGCCGAAGAGGTCATGCAGGCGCCGTCGGTGACGAAGACGTTGGGCACGGCGTGGACCTGGTTGTAGGCGTTGAGCACGGAGGTCTTCGGGTCGCGGCCCATGCGGGCGGTACCCATCTCGTGGATGCCCAGCCCCGGCTCGGCGCCGTAGCCGCCCTCGGTGTAGTTGTCGTACGTCTGGATGTCGGTGCAGCCGGCGGCTTCGAGCATCTCGGCGGCCTGCTCGGCCATGTCCTTCCGCATGGCGAACTCGTTCTCGCCCCAGGCACAGTCGACGTGTAGCAGCGGCATCCCCCAGGCGTCGGTCTGCTCCGGGTCCAGCCAGACGCGGTTCTCGTGACGGGGCAGGGCCTCCCCGAAGGCCACCAGGAACATCTCCCAGGGGCCGGGTTCGCGGAGGCGGTGCTTGAAGTCGGCCCCGAAGCCGCGCAGCGCCATGCCGCGTTGCCAGCCCTGGCGGCTGGCGCCGCCCTGGTAGCCGTAGCCGCGTACGAAGTCCGGGTGCCGCGTGGCCCGGTCGCCCAGGTTGCGGAAGCGGGGGATGTAGATGCCGTTGGGCCGGTTGCCGAAGTAGTACCGGTCTTCGAAGCCTGGCATGATGCCCCGCGCCCCCACGCGGAAGTGGTGGTCCATGAGGTTGTGGCCGAGCTCGCCGCTGTCGTTGCCCAGCCCGTTCGGAAAGCGGGACGAGGTCGAGTTGAGCAGGATGCGCGTCGTGCCGAGGGTGGAGGCGCAGAGGAAGATGACACGGGCATAGAACTCGTGCATCTCCTTCGTCTCGTAGTCGACGACGCGGACGCCGGTGGCGCGGCCCTTCTCTTCGTCGTAGATGACGCTGTGGACGACGCTGTGGGGGCGGATGGTGAGGTTGCCGGTGGCGCGGGCGGCCGGCAGCGTGGCGCTGAGGCTGGAGAAGTAGGCGCCGGGCGTGCAGCCCCGGTGGCACGGCCCGCAGTAGTGGCAGGCGGCGCGGCCGTTGTGCGGCACGGTCAGCACGGCACAGCGGCCGATGGTCATCGTACGCCCCGGGAAGGCCCGCTCGATACCTGCCTTCAGATGCTGCTCGGCGCAGTTCATCATCATCGGCGGGAGGAACAGGCCGTCGGGGAGCTGGGGCAGGCCCTCGGCCTGGCCGCTGATGCCGGCGAAGCGCTCGACGTAGTCGTACCAGGGTTCGAGGTCGGCGTAGCGGATGGGCCAGTCCACGGCGATGCCCTCACGGAGGTTGGCCTCGAAGTCGAGGTCGCTCCAGCGGTAGCTCTGTCGCCCCCAGGTGATCGACTTGCCGCCGAGCTGGTTGCCCTGCACCCAGGTGAAGGGTTTCTCCTCGACGTAGGGGTGCTCCCGGTCGTTGATGAAGAAGTGGAGGTTGTCCTCGCGGGCCACCCCGCTCCGGCTCTGTACCGGGTACTCCTCCTCGAGCTTCTTCCGGTCGCCCAGCCCCCGGAAGGCGAACTCCCAGTTGGGTTTGTGCTCGGTGATGTAGTCCCTGCCGTGCTCGACGGGACGGCCGCGCTCGAGCAGGAGCACCTTCAGGCCCTGTTCGGTCAGTTCCTTGGCGGCCCAGCCGCCGGTGATGCCGGAGCCGACGACGATGGCGTCGTATTCCTGGCGCTGCTGGAGGTAGATGTGTTCAAACATGGGAACGTCCATAAGAAATCGATTACACGGGTTGACCGGAGCCGTTCAGGCCCAGGTGCGCCCGACCTCTTCGAGCGGGGCGCAGCCGTCGTAGCGGCCCGGGGCGGCCAGCCACTGGAGCTCCTGCGTGGCGCCGATCTCGGAGGTGTAGTAGCCCAGCAGGGTCAGCTGCTTGAGCATCAGGAAGAACGGCTGCGCGTCCGGGGGTGCCGGGGCAGCCAGCGCCTCGTCCTCCAGCTGCGTCAGCAGGGCCACCTGCTGCTCGGGCGTGGCCTCGAGGAAGGCGACCTGGTAGGCGGCCTGGCTCCGGGCTTCCACGTCGGCCAGCCCGGCCAGGAATCGGTCGCGGTCTTCGGTCGGCGCCCAGTCGGTCAGGATGAGGTCGACGAACTGGTTGACGCCGGCGGCCTTCGCTCCCGGGGTATCGGTTTCGGGGATGATCATCTCGGTCAGGTGGATGACCAGGTCGTTCTGCTCGGGCGTGAGCGTGCGGGGGGTGAACGCCGCCTCGCCGCCGCTCCGGCAGCCGGAGAGCAGGCCCGCCACGGCCGGGGCATACAGCACCCCGCCAAAGAGCAGACCCACGCGCTTGATGGCTTCTCGTCGGTTCATGTGCGTTGAACGTTTAACGTGGAACGTTGACACGCCGGGAGTCCGGGTCCGAGGAAGCACCGGGATGTTCGTGCATTCGTGGCCAAACATTCGCCCGGTCTTTTCCCCTCACAGATTCCCCCGTTTCATCTCCTCGACGGCGTGGTGGGCGGCCCGTGCGGTGAGGGCCATGTAGGTCAGCGAGGGGTTCTGGCAGGCCGAAGAGGTCATGCAGGCGCCGTCGGTGACGAAGACGTTGGGGACGGCGTGGACCTGGTTGTAGGCGTTGAGCACGGAGGTCTTCGGGTCACGGCCCATGCGGGCGGTGCCCATCTCGTGGATACACAGCCCCGGCTCGGCCCCCAGCCCCCCCTCGGTGTAGGCGTCGAAGGGTTGTACGTCGGTGCAGCCGGCGGCTTCGAGCATCTCGGCGGCCTGTTCGGCGATGTCCTTCCGCATGGCCAGCTCGTTCTCGCCCCAGGTGCAATGGATCTTCAACACCGGGATGCCCCAGGCGTCGGTCTGCTCCGGGTCCAGCTCGACGTAGTTGGCGTGCCGGGGCAGGGCCTCGCCCCAGCCGCCGAGCCACATCGTCCAGGGGCCGGGTTCGCGGAGGCGGTGCTTGAAGTCGGCCCCGAAGCCGCGCAGCGCCATGCCCCGGTTCCAGCCGACCCGGCTGGCATCTCCCTGATAGCCGTAGCCGCGGACGAAGTCCGGGTGCCGGGTGGCCCGGTCCCCCAGGTTGCGGAAGCGCGGGATGTAGATCCCGTTGGGTCGGTTGCCGTACATGTATTTGTCGGTGTTGCCGGGGACGGTGGCCGTAGCGCCGACCACATAGTGGTGGTCCATCAGGTTGTGGCCGAGCTCGCCGCTGTCGTTACCCAGCCCGTTCGGGAAGCGGGACGAGGTGGAGTTGAGCAGGATCTGCGTTGTGCCCAGGGTGGAGGCGCAGAGGAAGATGACACGGGCGTAGAACTCGTGCATCTCCTTCGTCTCGTAGTCGACGACGCGGACGCCGGTGGCGC
>CAZKFR010000134.1:0-4186 GCA_964552015.1 uncultured Rhodothermaceae bacterium
GTCATCCGAGCGGCCGTTTTCGACGTGGCTCTCGGCGCGGAACGAGTCTTTGACGGCATCGGCGATGTCATCATGATCAGCAGGGTTGAGTGGGTCGAGCATCCGACCGTCTTCATCGACAAACCAGCTGCTCAGGTCCGTAGTCAGCGTTACCGTCACGCTGGTGGTCGAGTCGGTGATCACGAGCGGGGGGACGAGTTCGACGCGTTGATCCATCGACTTGCGGATCTTGAGCGTGAAGGGCTGTCCGTCCTTCGTGCCGCGGACGATGACCGAGAAGCGCTGGTCGCCGCTGGTGCCTTCCTTGAAGTCGGGGTCGGGCGGCGTCTCGTGGTCCTCGGGCTTGTGGATCTTGAAGGTGACGCGCTTATACGTGTTCGGCGGCACGGCGCCAACGGCCACGTCATGGGCCAGTCCGTCGGGGTTGAGCGTGACAGCGACCATGCCGGTTTTAAACTCACGGCTCGAATCACTCTCGACGAGGGGGGTGAACTTGATCGTTTTCAACAGAATTTTGGCCTCGTCGATCGTGATGGCGCCCTGCAGTTTGCCGGCGGCCGTGGTCGTGCCGACGGCCGCCATCCGGAGCCGGAGCGGTGCCTCATCGACCGTGGTATGGGTGCGGGGTTCTGTCTCGTCGATACCGGTCAGCGAGTCGCTGCATCCGGTGAGGAGGGTCCACCCCAGGAAGGTGGCCAGGAGCGTACGAGCGAAAAGGTGGCGTTTCATAGTATCTCTCTTGGATGGTACGGGATGGTACTTCAGAAAACTCTGGCTGCGTCGAGGTTTGCTGAGCAGGTAAAACAAGGGTCGTGCCAGTCCGTCGAAAACGTCTTCAGGGCTCTGAAACATGCGGTTTTGGAGGGAGGGAGGCCCGGGGCGCCCCGGGCGGGTGTGCAAGTACGGATCGCCATGTGCACGGTTTGCACAGCGGGGGCATGCAGGTCAAAAGCGCACGGAGATGTGCAGGGCGGGGGGCGAGGCAGAGAAGCCGGGCCGCAGGGCCAGGGTGGCCCGGGCGGGAGCCGGCGGGCGGAAGACGAGGGCGTCGAGGTAACTCAGGACCCAGAGGGCCGAGGCGGCCAGCGCCAGGTTGTTGCGGGCTTTATGCCACGTGTTGAAGGTGTCGTAGCGGTCGGTGATGCGGTCCGGGTCGCGTTCGGCCAGGTAGGCATCGCGGGCTTGGTTCCGCCGCACGTGGGCGACGAGGGTGCCCGTCACGGCCACTCCCCAGCCGGCCATCAGAAGCCAGCCTTTGGTGCGGTCGCCCTTGTAGAGCTGGCCCCACCCGGGGAGGACGAACGAACGGAGGGCTGCCGCCGGACGTGGGTCTTCCAGGCGCACGTAGCGGATCGCGCCGGCCTGGATGCCGGCTTCGGCGGCGGCCTGTCGTTGCTGCCAGTTCCGTTTGACCTCCTCGAAGAAGGCCAGAATCTTGGGGGAAACCAGCAGGGGGTCGAGGCTGAGGTCCGGGGTGAGGGAGAGCGCGGCTTCGAACTGCAGGCGGGCGGCCTCCGGCTCGTTCTCGGAGAAGTAGACGAGGCCGAGGAGCGTGTGGATCTCGGTCAGCTGGGCCGGGGTGAAGGCATCGTAGTCCTGCAGGGCGGCTTCTCCGAGGGCCTTGGCCCGTTCGTAGTCGAGCTGCTGGTAGGCCGCCTGGATGGCAGCCAGGCGCGAGGCCGGGGTGGGCTGGGCGTGTACCCTTCCGGGGAGGAACAGGATCAGGACGACCGGGAGAAGCCGTGGGAGCGCCTGCATGGTTAGCGGAGCAGGGTGAGCAAACGGGTGACCTGCCGGGCACCCTGGCGGAGGCGGAGCACATAGACACCGCTGGCCAGGAGGCGGCCTTCGTCGTCGCGTCCGTCCCAGGCGGCCAGGTTCGAGCCCGGAGGAAGCAGCCCGTCGGCCAGCGTCGCCACCCTCCGGCCCTGCAGGTCGAAGACCTCGAGGTGCACGGTGGCGCCGGGTGCCGTGTGGAAGGGCACGTACGCACGCCGGGCAAAGGGGTTCGGATAGGGCGCCTCCAGCGACGGCGTCCGTTCGGGAGGTGTTTCGTCGTCAATGCCGGTGGCCCGGTCCACGACGAGGGTGAAGGTCTGTGCGACCTCCAGGAGACCGTCCGAGACGCGCAACGTGATGGGATAGTGCCCGATGTCGGAGAGGCCCGGCGTACCGGACAGCGTGGCGGACCCGTCGCCATGGTCGGTCAGGGTGAGCCATCCGGGCAGGCCGGCGGCCGTGATGGTGAGGGGGTCGGCCTCGGCATCGAGGGTCTGGAGCGTGTACGTGTAGGGGGTGCCGGTCCCGGCGGTGGTGTCCGGGGTGGAGGTGATGCGCGGCGACGAGTTGACCCGCAGAGCTTCACTGCTGGCGAGGATCGTGCCGTCATCGTCGCGCCCGCCGAAGACGAACACGTATTCCCCGACGAGGGCGACGGCCGCGCCTTCGCGGCCCGTGGTGAGCGAGGGCGCCGCCGTCCAGGTGCGCGTGAAGACGTCGAAGACGTTCACGGCGGGCGTTACCCGGTCGGTGGCGTCCCGCCCGCCGATGGCATAGAAGCGCCGTCCCCAGCCGGCCGTGCCCAGGTTGCCGCGTGGCGGGTCGAGGGGGGGAAGGAGGCCCTCGCCGGTAGCATGGCTGTACTGCTGCACCGGTCCGTGCGGGCCGAAGGTCGAAAAGCCGCCAACGGCATAGGCCGTGTCGCCCAGCACGACGGCACCCAGGGCCGCACGCGGCTGGTCCAGGTGCCAGTCGTCGACGCGGTGCCAGGTGCCCGTGGCCGGGTCGAAGCGCTCGACCGTGTCGAGGAAGCGGGCGTTCTGGTCGGAGCCGCCGAGGACGTACAGGGTATCGTCGAGGACGACGGCCGTGGCGCCTTCACGCTTTTCCTCCAGGTCGTCGATCTCCTGCCAGCCTCCCGTGGCGGGATCGTAGACCTGCACGTCGTCCTTCACGTCGCCGTCGCGGTCCCGTCCGCCCATCACGTAGATCTTGCCCTGAAAGACGGCCGCGGCGGCATTGAAGCGTTCGTCCTCCATCGAGCCGAAGGGCGTCCAGGTGCCCGTGGCCGGGTCGAAGCGTTCGACGACGTCGAGCACGTCGCCCTGTGCATTCTGTCCACCGAGCACGTAGACCTGCCCGTCGAGGACGACGGCCGCTGCACCCCAGCGCGGGGTGGGCATCGGGGCGCGCGCCGACCAGACCTGCGCCGCTGCCGGAAGGAGCAGCGACGACCATACCAGCGCCAGAAGACCGAACGTTCTGTGCAAACTCATGGGATAACTGTGCAAAAAATGCGCTTCAGGTGAGGTCGGGGGGACATCAGCCGGGTGTTTTGCAAGCACTGTTCCACAATCGGGGTTGGTTACTGGCGGAGCAAGGTCTGAAGGGGCACGCGGAGGGTATCGATGCGGCCGGGGGCGACGTGGATAGGGGTGGACCACGTGCCGAGTTGGGGGTGCTTGAGGGTCAGGGTGTGCGGGCCGGGGGGCACGATGAGCGGCTGGCGCTGGGGGGGCACCGTGTCCCGGTACACGTCGTCGAGGTATACCTCGGCCCAGGGGCTGACGATGAGGACGAGGCGCCCGACATGGTCCCAGAGGGGGACGGTCACCGTGCGCTGTTCGCCCGGGCGCAGTTCCACGGTCTGTTCGTACGGGGGGAAGGCCTCGATCTCGGGATGCCGCAGGGTCAGGCGATGTGGGCCGGGGGGCAGGCTGTCGAGGTGCAACGGTGTGACGCCGGCCGAGTCGCCATTGAGGTACACGATGGCCCACGGCTCGCTGACGATGCGGAGGCGGCCCGGGGCTGGCGGTGGGGTGGAGGGGGGCGTGTCGCGCGAGAGGGCCGTCGGGTCCGTTGCCGTGCCGGCCGTCGTCCTGCGTTCGGGGGCGGGGCGTACCGGGACCTCGCCGGGGGGCACGGTGTCGGTATCGGGTCGACGTTCGGTAACGGCGGTCGTGTCGCCGCCGTCGTTCGTGCTTTCGGGGGCGGGGCGTACGCTGGGGAGGAGCGCGGGTGTCCGGTTGGAGTCGGCGGTGAGGCGGGTGGCGGTGCCGTCGTTGCGGGTCAGGGTGGGAGGCTTCCGGCCGTCGATCAGCCAGTAGGCGCTGACTGCGACGGCGAGCAGGAGGAGGGCGGCGGTCAGGACCCGGGGGCGGCGGGTCGGAGGCCGGGTGGCCCGTGG
>CAZKFR010000135.1:0-4079 GCA_964552015.1 uncultured Rhodothermaceae bacterium
GGTCCTCAGCCCGTAGCCATCCTCTTCCGTCCCACCCGGCGGGCTAGTCGATGTAACCCTCTTCCCGGTACTTGCGCAGTTTGTTGCGGATGGTCCGGGCGCTGATACCCAGCCGCTCGGCCGCGATCTGCTGGTTGTTCCCCGTCTCGGAGAGGGTCTGCAGGATCATATAGCGCTCCATGTCCTCGATGGTCTGGAGCGTGTCGATCGGACGACCGCTGCCGGAAGCTTCGGCCTCGGAGAAAAACTCGTCGAAGACGTGCGGCACGTCGATCACTTCTTCATCACCGCTCAGAACCACCCCCCGGTGCACCATGTTTTCGAGTTGTCGCACGTTTCCGGGCCAGTTGTAGGCCTTGAACCGACTCATAAGTTCTTTCGAGATGGATTTGAGCGGCATCTCGTAGATCCGGCAGTACTTCTCGACGAAATGGCGAGCCAGCAACGGGACATCCCCGATGCGCTCGCGGAGCGGGGGCACCGTCAGCGGGAAGACGGCCAGGCGGTGATAGAGGTCTTCTCGAAAGATTCCCTGCGCGATGGCTTCGCCCAGGTCACGGTTGCTCGTGGCGATGATCCGCACGTCCACCTTCTGGGGCTCCGTCGAACCCACCTTCTGAAACTCGCGCTCCTGAAGTACGCGCAACAGCTTGGCCTGCACCGGGAGTTCGATCTCTGTGATCTCGTCGAGCAGCAACGTCCCGCCGTCGGCTCGCTCGAAAGCCCCGGTCATGTCCTCGATGGCTCCGGTAAAAGCGCCCTTGCGATGCCCGAAGAGATGGCTTTCGACGAGCTCCCGCGGCAGGTTGGCGCAGTTGATCGTCACATACGGGCCCTCGGCGCGATCGCTGGAAAGATGGATCAACCGGGCCAGGACTTCCTTCCCGGTGCCGCTCTCCCCCTGGATGAAGACGGGGGCCCGGTTCCGGGCAACGCGGGGTAGCATCTCCTTCAGCCGTTTGATGGCCGGTGACTCCCCGATATAGACGACCTCCTTCGCCTTCGTCCGCCCCCCGGAGGCCTTCGGACGTGGCTTCCGGGCCGGCGCCTCCTCCGGGAGCGGCTTGGCCAGCGAGGCCTTCACCCGATCCACCAGATCTGCCGTCGTGAACGGCTTCGGGATGTAGTCGATGGCGCCGTGCTGCATCGTCCGAACGGCATGCTGCACGTTCGCATGGGCCGTGATCATGATGACCCGTGTCGACGGGTACTCCTGCCGGATGTGGGCCAGGAGTTCCAGCCCATCCATGTCCGGCATCATGAAGTCGGTCACCACCAGATCGAACGTCTGCTCCCGGAGCAGATCCATCGCCTGCAGGGCATTGGAGCAACTGACCACCTCCATGCCATGGCGCGCAAAGAGACGTTCGAAAAGGTTGTGCAGGAGCTGTTCGTCGTCGACGAAAAGGATACGCGGCTTCCGATCCATGTCTCAGGGTAACGTGCGTCTCACATCCGGGGAGTCAACAGGGTCCTCCCTAAATATAAGACGCATTGTCTCGCCGGGCATCCCTGCACCATCGGTTGCGCACAAGTTCTTCGAATCCCGAAGCGGCACGCCGCCGTCTCGCTTCCTCAGCCCGTGTCGTCCCGACGTTCCACGCCAGAGGGCAACGTGAGCACGAAGCACGTCCCCTCGGTGGCACTGTTGACGGCCAGGCGCAGGGTACCACCGTGCACCTCGGCAATGCGTCGTGCCATCGTCAGGCCCACGCCCAGGTTGTGGGCTTTGGTCGTGAAGAACGGAGCAAAGACCACCTCCTCGGCCCGCTCCAGGTCGATCCATCCCTCGTTGTGTACTTCAAACCGGACCGATTCGCCGGAAAGGTCCCTGACGATGCGAAACGTCACGGAGCCTCCCTGCCGCGTTGCCTCCAGGGCATTCTGAAGCAGGACGATAAGCGCCTGGCGGAGCAGCACCGGATCTGCCACGAGTTCCAGCTCGCCCAGCCCCTGAAGTTCGAACTGTACCCGTTCCAGGTCCTGCTCGTCGAGGGCCACGAACAGGTGCTCGATCACGTCGCGAAGCCGCACCCGGTAGGGCACCGGGATCACCGGACGGCCGTACCGTTGCAGGTCTGCGAGCACACGCTCGATCTGTACTGTGCTCTCGAGGATGCGCAGGGCCAGATCCCGTTGCTCACGGTCATGCAGGCTATCGATGAGCAGGTCCGTATAGCCTTCGATACCCAGGACGAGCCCTCGCAGACGGTGGGCCAGGATGAGCGCCAGGTTGCTCAGCGAGGCGTTTGCCGGCACATTTGCCTCGTTGCCTGACCCCGGCACCGGGGCGCGATCCGCACGGGCCGGCCGAAGCGTAGGTGGATGACAGTGTTTCACGAAGCGCAGATCTGAGTAACTGGTAGCGGGTTCCGTTTCCATAGTGCCTTGCCCCCCGCTCAAAACACATGCCGCCTGCCTGACCAACTCCGTCCCCCTGCTTCCCGGGTTCACCCACCGGCTCGTGCCGTACGTCGAAAGGCCCGACGTGGCGCACCAGCCCACGTACCGACGCCGGCCAGGGCCCGACCCGGCCCCGTCATGACGCCGCCCCCGCTGACCTGACCCGGGTGACCTTCCCTCCGAACCTGGCAAGAATTTCCCGGCGCAGGACGAAAATCCTGCCCCCATCTCCCCATCCCACGGGCCGCCTCTATGCCGACCCATTGCTTCGGAAAGGCGGCGGGCAGGGCTAACCTGCAGGTATCGGCCAGAATACGCCCTGCTTGAACGATTCTCCGGCTCGATCCACGATGCCCCCGCACGATGCTTCCCGCCCGCTTCCGGGGTCGGGCATAGTGGTTGCGAAGGCGCTGACCCGTCCGTTCCACCCATCGAAGTCGCACGGCATGGAAACGCCCAAGCTCAAGCTGCTCTCGAAGGCCATGCAGGCCTACACGTGGCGCATGCAGGCGCTGGCCGGCAACATTGCCAACCTGGACACGCCCGGCTATGACCGGGTCACGGTCACCTTCGAGGAGACCCTGCAGGATGTCCGCCACCAGGTGCCGAGCCTACGGGACGTGACGGACGTGGAGCCGCGGGTCAGTGTCGAAGACGGGCCACCGGTGCTCGAAGACGAGCTGATGGACCTGGCCGACACCCAGATGCGAACCCAGTTCGCCACGCGCGCCCTGCATGAGCACTTCGGCATGATCCGTATGGGCATCACCGGGCGCACGGGATGAGGACCACCGCTTGAGAGCAACCGCTGACGACACGATTCGCCCCTGACCCCCTATGCTGATCCACAACCGACTCTTTCGCGTGTTCCGGGCCTCGGCCCGCGGGCTTCAGGCCCAGCGTATCGCGCTGGGCACGGCGGCGGAAAACATCGCCAACGCCGGTACGACCCGTACCGAGGATGGTAGCCCGTACGCGATCAAGCGGGCCGTCCACCAGGTGGCGGACCGGGACTACCGCCGGTTCAGCGACCTGCTCGTGCAGCTCGAGAGCGAGGTGCGCGCCGAAGACCCCCGCCACATGACCGGGGCTTCCCTCCGTCGCCGCCTGCCCGACGTGGAGATCGGCCCGGAAACGGAGGTCGCCGAGACCGTACGGCTGCGCCAGGAATACGACCCCACCCACCCCCATGCCGACGCCAACGGGTACGTCTACTACCCCGACGTCAACATCGTCGAGGAGATGGCCATGATGATCTCGGCGAGCCGCATCTACGAAGCCAACCTCTCGGCCGTACAGACCGCCAAGGAGATGATCAAACGAACCCTGGAAATCTAACGCCTGACGGCGCTTTGCCACCTGCCCAACGCTATGAGCAACCGCATCAACCCTTACCGCAGCCTGCCCATCACGGCGTATCAGCGGCCCGAGCCGGCCCGTGAGACGACCGGCACGGAACCGGTGCGCGCCTCCGAGGCGGCGCCCCGGCCGGCCGCCTCGAAGCTGGCGCAGCAGGTACCCCTCTCGGCGGAAGAGCAACGGATGATCGACGAGCACTTCCCGCCGCGCCCGACCCTGACGCTGCGCCTCTACGGCCCCGATCAGTCCACCCGAACGGTATACCCCGCGGCCCTGGGCACCCGCCTGGACGTCCGCGGCTAACCCCCTGGCACCCC
>CAZKFR010000136.1:0-4011 GCA_964552015.1 uncultured Rhodothermaceae bacterium
GCGTAGGCGGTGTTGCTCCGAGAAGCCACTTCCTTTAGGGAGTGGAGTCATCACCAATCCTTTCCATAGAGCCGCCGGAGCCCGGGATCTTTGCGCAGGCGTTTGAGCGCTTTGTTCAGGTAAGCGCGCAACGTGGGCAGGGGGCGCTTGAGCCGCCGCCCGATTTCTTCGTAGGAACGCTGCTCCAGCAGCCGCATGCGTGTTACGTCGCGCAGCGCAGGGGGGAGACGGTCGATGGCCCGGAGTACGAGGTGGGTGACCAGCGCGGGCTCATGCGGGGCGAAGGGGTCGGCCTGTGGCGACCCGGCGGGCAGGGTCGGCGGGAGAGGAAGCAGCGGCGGTCGGCGCGTCGCGTAATTCAAAAACGTGTTCTTGCAGATGACGCTCACCCAGCTGGCATACCGGGTATCGCACGGAAGCGCCGCACGATGCTTTGCGATTTTTTTGAACGTCGTGTCGATCAGCTCATCGAGATCCGCCGGAGGGTAGGCCGCGTCCTTCATGAACTTGATGAGGAAGTACCGATGGACGAAGCAGTAGGTCCAGAGGTCGAGGGTTTCAAGAGATTGTGCCGAGCGTTCGCGGCACCACGTCGCAAACGTTTCATTGGCGCGATCCGTGTCGAGGAGGTGGTAGGGCAGGTGGGCGGCCAGTGCCTGAATGGAATGCAAGTGGTCTGCGTACATACGAACCGGAACGAAACGACTGCTGCGCGGACCGTCGGGCCGTGGATTGCTGAACGGGTGCGAAAAAGACGAGGCATACCGCCACCTGTGGAGTACGAGAAAAAAAGCCAGATTGGGGCGACGGCGTGAGCCCGGACACAAATTTTTTTTCGTGCGGGCCGGGAAGTTGCCCGGGCCGCCAGGCGGTCGTCGTGGCTCGGAGCCGGGGGCTCGAGCTATCAACGAAAAGGGGCGAGATCCTGGTTGGATCCCGCCCCTGCGTATGGCAAAAAGGCCGGTATTACTCTTCGCTCTCGGACGTCGGATCGCGATAGTAAATCTCGTCGTTGAGCATCTCTTCGATGGCCAGTTCGGTCGGCTCCGGCATCATCTCATACTCGATCGAGATCCGGGCCTGCTCTTCCTGGAAGCGCGGATCTTCCATTTCTGGCTCGAAGCCGTCGAAGTAGGCCAGCTTTTCGTCGAGTTCCTGCTTGATCTTCGAGGCAATCTGGCGCGAGCGCTTGCCCAGGATGGCCACGGTTTCGTACAGGTTGCCGGTCTGCCGGGCCAGCAGATCCATGTCTACGGTTTTAATAGCCATTGCGTGCCGGGATTATGTCTGGATGCGAAGGGCCCACCGGGGCACCCGAACACCCGAATATGCCGGGGCTGGCCGTGTGTTCCCCGGAGGCGCAAACGAAACCACGCATCGCGTGTGCGAAGAAGGATTTCCCGGAAACTTCGAGGCGGGGAGGCGGATGTTCTCGGGGGCGACGCATGAGGGCCCGTGCGACATCCGACGTAGAAAAAGGCCCGGGCGACGACTATTTTGGGAGGTGGGAGGGCAAGCGTTCCGTATCGCCACGGTTCAACCTGTTGCAACCATGCGTCTGGGTACGTCCTCGCTCGTCGTGGCGGCCTTCGTGGGGCCGGGTACGGTGCTGACGTGTGCCTCGGCCGGGCTCCGGTACGGGTATGCGCTCGGCTGGGTCCTGGTTTTTGCGGTGGCGTCGGTGTTTATCCTGCAATCGCTCACAGCAGGGACGGGGATCCTGGCCAGGAAAGGGCTGGGTGAGGCCCTCCGAGAGGTCGGTGCGACCCCGCTCCGGCGGGTGCTGGTGTACGGTCTGGTGGTGCTGGGCCTGTGGGTCGGGTGTGCAGCGTTCGAGACGGGAAACCTGGTGGGGGCAGCGGCCGGGCTGGAACTGGTGCTGGGCGTGCGGGGGCGATGGTTGGTCGGGAGTGTGGCGGTGCTGGCGGCGTTGTTGCTCCTGCTCGACCTGCGGGTCATCATGCGGGTGCTGACGGCGCTCGTGGCGGTCATGGGCGGGCTTTTCGTGGCCGTGCTGTTTCTGGTGCCGCTGGACGTGCGCGCGCTACGGGCCGGGTTGCTGGTGCCGCGGGTGCCGCCGGGGGGACTGGTTACGGTCATCGCCCTGCTGGGCACGACGGTGGTCACGTACAACCTGTTTTTACATGCCTCGGCCACGAAGGGATACTGGAAGGACGAGGTGCCGGATCGAGCCTGGCGCCGCGAGTTGCTGGGGATGGCGGTGTTCCTACCGATCGGCGGGCTGATCTCGCTGGCCATCCTGGCGGCCGGAGCCGTACTGCACGGCGAAGGGACGGCCGGCGTGACCGTGCCGGAGCTGGCCCGGTTGCTGGAGCCGGTAGCCGGGTCGGCGGCGCGGTATCTGTTCGGGACCGGGCTGCTGGCGGCCGGTCTCACCTCGGCGGTGACAGCGCCCCTGGCGGCGGCCCGGGGTATCAGCGAACTCTTCGGCTGGCAGCCCGGGAGGCCCGCCTCCCGGCTCGTCTGGGCCTCGGTGATCGGTACCGGCCTGGCCTTCGGGCTGACGGGGCTCTCCCCGCTACGGCTCATCGTGGCGGCGCAGGCGGCCAACGGCCTGCTCCTGCCGCTCGTCGCGGCGTTCGTGCTCTACCTCACCTACCGGCAACGTCTCGTTGCGCTACCCCGCTGGTACCTGGTCGCCGGGGCCGTGGTGCTGATGATCTGTGCCGTGCTCGGAGGGCGCACGCTGCTCTGGGTGTGGAGTCAACTTTAAGGCGTGTCAGAGATTGAGGAGCAGGCGCAGTCCGTAGACGAGGGCGTTCGGGCGATCCGGGTTCGTGTCCGGGTTGATGACGTACTGCACGTCCCCCTGCACGGCCACATGGTCGGAGAGGGTGGCCAGGTAGGTCAGTTCGAGGGTGGTCTCGGCACGTTCGACGGGTTGCCCGAGGCGCTCCCGGGCGCGGAGGAACGGGCCGCCGTTGTGGGCGGACGCCACGGCAACGCCCAGCAGGTCGTCCCCTCGGCCGGTCGTGGGCCCCTGGATCACCGCGCCGGCGCCAAGATACCATCCGAGCCGGTTGACCCGGGCCGAGGCGACGCCGAATCGGCCAAAGAAGGCCATACGACCCAGCACGCTGTGGCCGGACTCCGGCTTCCACTCGCCCAGCACGTACGCCCCCCGGCTGGGGGCCTCCTGCCCGGGCCGATCCAGCCGCTCGAACGGTGCCGTGTACACCCAGCCCCCCAGGGCCAGCCGCGCGTCGAACGAGGACGTACCCAGGCGGGATACCCGGCGCCGCAGGACGCCGCCCTGCGCCTCGGTGGTCGTGCCGCCGAAAAACCAGCCCGTCTCGGCGACGAAGAGCGCTCCCTCTCCGGGTTCCAGCAGCACATGAGTGCCCCGGGGATGGTTCGGGTCGCCCGGCACGCCCTCGAGTACCGCGCCCTGCACATACCAGGCTTGCGTTGCCAGCCATCGGAAGCGAACTCCGAGCGCCGTGAAGGGATAGGTGGAAGGCCCATTCCGGCCGCTCTGCGAGAAATCCGGCCCCATGCCGTGCGAGCTGTTGATGAACAACGAAGCCGTCTGGATGAAGTCGAATTCCGTGTTCAGGTCATAGAGCCCTGCCAGGATCGACAGGCGCTGGTCGGCCACGATATACTGGAGCCAGGCCTCGTAGAGTTGCCAGCTGGTGGGTGCCTCGATGTTGTTGATGCCCTGCAGGTCGCCGGCGAGACGGCTGGGATACCCGCCCTGGGTGCCGATGGTGTGCAGGTAGAGGTTCGTCCGAGGCCATCCGAGAGCCTGTTCCATATTGAGGCGCAGCGTAGCATCGAAGAGGTCCCGGTACACCACGCCGGTGCGGTTTCCGCCCCGCAGGTTGGCGACGACGTCGCCGGTGTAGGCGGCCTCGAAGGTCGCCAGGGGCTGGGCCAGGCTGGCCGTGAATCCGAGGAAACCGCAGGCCAGGATCAACCAGGGGGCAGGACGGAATCGGTGCGTCATACGGTCGGGATGCGGGTGGCGGAAGGAGCGCCCGCCGCCGC
>CAZKFR010000137.1:0-3978 GCA_964552015.1 uncultured Rhodothermaceae bacterium
GCTCGCCAGCGCGAAGAGCCCGACGCACACGTAGAGGGCCACCAGCGCGTCGCGGTACAGCCGGGCCCGCCGCATCAGTCGCTCCACCTCCACCGGAGAAACGGCCCCGGGGTGATCGGCCAGTTCGTGCACCTCGTCGTGCAGCCGGTTCAGGCGCACCGAGGTCGAAAGGATCAACAGCGCCACGCCGGGCAAGAGCACGAGCGGCGTCAGCCAGAGTCCGGTCAGGTCCATGAACATCTCCAGGAGGACGGGGAAAAAGGGCGGGGTTGTCACACCGGGGCGGGGTTGTCACACCGGGGCGGGGTTGTCACACCGGGGCGGGCCCGTTCGTCCTGTCGGTACCGGCCCGCACGGGTTGGGTGACCGAGCGCCTCCAAACGTTAACGAGAAAAGCCATGCTGCGCCGCCTGCTCCACCGCCGCCTCGACGCCGAAGCCGACCGCCTCGGCGCCTCGATGGATTACCTCAAGCACATCGCCAACACGTCGTTGCCGGCTTTTTTCGCCTTCCTGGGCTTCCTGCCGATGGCGCGCTACCGGCGTGTATTGCCCCCCGAGGTGTACGCCGTGGCGCACCTGGTTTCTGCCCATGCGGCGGATTGCGGCGACTGCGTGCAGATCGCCGTCAACCAGGCCCGGCAGGCCGGCATCGCGCCCGAGCACGTGCGGTCGATCCTCGAAAATCGCCCCGAGACGCTGCCCGTCGCCCTCACCGAACCCCTCGCCTTTGCCCGCGCCATCATCCACCGGGACGAGGACCCCGGACTGCACCGGGAACGGCTGCGATCGCGGTACGGCGACCTGGGGCTCATCGAGCTGGGCTACGCACTGGCGGCTGGGAGCGTCTATCCTGTCATCAGGCGCACCCTCGGCTACGACACCGCCTGCCGCCTCATCGACCTCGACCTGGAGGAAACGGGGACCCGCCGGAACGCCCCCACCCTTCATCCGGCGGAGCGATGACCATGCCAGGCGCGGGACGCTACATGGCGACGGTTGTCGGCGTGCACGGGGCCGTCGTGGCGATGCACGCGGGCGCCCACCACGCGCTCGGCCTCACCCAGCCCCTCTGGCAGGCGCTCTTCATCGCGCTGGTGATCGTGCTCGGACCACCGGTCGCGCTCGGCCTGTGGAGGCTCCGCCGATACCGGGCGGGCGCGTGGCTGCTCCTCGGCACGATGGCCGCCGCCCTGCTCTTCGGGGCGTATTTTCACTTCGTCGAAACCGGCCCGGACCACATGGGGTTCGTGCCGGACACGGGCGTCGGATGGCTCTTCCGGATCTCAGCGGTCCTGTTGACGATCACCGAGGCATGGGGCTGCCGGGCCGGCCTGCGGCTGGCGCGCGCCGTCCCCCGGCCCCCCTCCCGCACCTCGGCCCCTTTTCCCGGCCCTCCCCCATGACGCACGAACTCTTCGAGCAGCACCGCCCCCACCTCTTCGGCCTGGCTTACCGGATGCTTGGCAGCGTGGCCGACGCCGAAGATGTGGTGCAGGAGGCCTTCCTCCGGTGGCAACGGGCGGGCGCAGTGACGACCCCCCACGCCTTCCTCACCACCGTCGTCACCCGTCTGTGCATCGACCACCTGCGCTCGGCGCGGGTACAACGCGAGGCCTACGTAGGCCCCTGGCTGCCCGAGCCGCTGCTTGCCTCGAATCACCCGTCACCCGACACCGAGATCGAACGGGCCGACACCCTCTCGATGGCCTTCCTGCTGCTCCTCGAGCGCCTCGCGCCCGTCGAGCGGGCCGTCTTTCTGCTGCACGACGTCTTCGGCTACGACTTCGCCGAGGTGGCAGAACTGGTCGGTAAGACGGCCGTGAACTGCCGGCAAATCGCCCACCGGGCACGGCGGCGCCTCCGGGACGGTCGTCCCCGCTTCGATGTCTCGCTCCGGGAACAGGCCCGCCTGGCCGACCGCTTCGCCCGGGCCGTGCAGGACGGCGACCTCGCGGGCCTGCTCGAGCTACTGGCCGAGGATGCCGTGCTCTACACCGACGGCGGTGGGAAGGTGGCGGCTGCGCTGAAACCCATCCGCTCCGCTCTCCACATCGCCCGCTTCTTCCTGGGCCTGGCCCGCAAAGCCGGGCCAGACGTGCAGCTCCATCCCTGCCGCGTCAATGGCAGCCCGGGCTTCCTCGTCACCCGCAAAGACCACCCCGAAAACGTCGTCATCTTCCACGTCGAAGACGGACGCATCCGCCACATCTACGTTGTCCGTAACCCCGACAAGCTCCGCCACGTGCCCGCCCCGACCCTCCTCAAAAAAAAGGGGGGTGAGGCCGGATCATGAACGCCTATCCCCCGTGAAAACAAGAAGAACCCGCACGGCCCTTTTCCTTTCCGGCCGCCCGCATCGCCGGTGCACGTCTTCCACGGGTTCTGCGGCCGTTCCCGGCGTCCTTCCCTGACCCGTTCCCAAGGAGGTATCGCCATGGCACCCTATGCACACCCCGAAACGCTGGTCTCAACCGACTGGGTTGCGGCCCGCAAAGACGACCCCGGCGTCGTGCTCGCCGAGGTGAACGTCGACACCGCGCTCTACGACCAGGGCCACATCCCCGGCGCGGTCGGCTGGAGCTGGAAAACACAGCTCTGCGACACCGTCCGCCGGGACATCGCCTCGAAGGAGGAGATGGAGAAGCTCCTCAGCGCCTCCGGCGCCACCCCAGATTCGACGATCGTCCTCTATGGCGACGCGAACAACTGGTTTGCCGCCTGGGCCTTCTGGCAACTGAAGCTCTACGGCCACCGGGACGTGCGCCTCATGGACGGCGGCCGTAAAAAGTGGCTCAAGGAGGGCCGGCCGATGACGACCGAGGTGCCCCACATCGAGCCGACGGACTACACGGCCCACGAGCCGGACCTCTCGCTCCGCGCCTTCCTGCCCGAGGTGCAGGAGCAGGTGGCGCTGCACGCGGTGGAACTGGTGGACGTGCGCAGCCCGGCCGAGTTCACGGGCGAGGTCCTGGCCCCGCCGGGCCTGCCCGAGACCTGCCAGCGCGGCGGCCACATCCCCGGCGCCTCGAACATCCCGTGGTCGATGGCCGTCAACGAGGAGGACGGCACCTTCAGGGACGCCGACACCCTCCGGCGCCTCTATGCCGACGCGGGCATCACCGGCCACCGGCCGATCATCACCTACTGCCGCATCGGCGAGCGCAGCAGCCACTCGTGGTTCGTGCTCAAGTACCTGCTCGGCTATGACGATGTGAAAAACTACGACGGCTCGTGGACGGAGTGGGGCAACCTGGTCGGCGCCCCCATCGAGCGCGGCGAGGCCGTCCACGCCTGAACGTTTTCGGGAGTGCCCCTTTCCGCACGCGGCCTGTGCCCCCGCACCGGGCACAGGCCGCCTTTTCAGCCGCCCTCGTGCCGCACGTCGTAGCCCAGCAACAGGAGGCCGCTCGGATACCGCTGCACGTCGGTCAGGCGCAGGCGCGTGCGCGTGGCGGTCTCTGGCAGGAGCGGCAGCCCCCGGCCCAGCAAGACGGGCACCAGGCCCACCTCCACGGCATCGACCAGCCCGGCCTCCAGCAGGCTGCGAAACAACAGGCCGCCGCCCATCAGCCAGAGGTCCTTGCCCGGCTCCGTGCGCAGGGCACGGACATAGCCGGCCGCGTCCGCCCCCACCACCGTGACGCCCGGGTGCTCCTCCGGGTCCAGCGTACGGCTGAAAACCACCGCCGGCAGCCCCCCCGGCGGCCCCTGCGCCCGCACCACCTCGTAGGTCCGGCGTCCCATCAAGACCGCATCGAAACGGCCCATGAACGCCTGCCAGTCGATGGCCGGCTCGTCGGGGATCCAGTCAAATTCGCCGCCGGGTCCGGCGATGAAGCCATCCAGGCTGGCCGCCACGCTGTAGACGATGCGTCGCATGGTTACGCGGAGTTCGTGGGGGAGCGAGAAGGAGACACGTCTTCGAGCAGCGCCAGCACCTCGACGTGGTAGGTCTGCGGAAAGAAGTCGTAGGGGA
>CAZKFR010000138.1:0-3978 GCA_964552015.1 uncultured Rhodothermaceae bacterium
GCCGGACATCTCCAGCGCCCAGAAGTGGGACGAGGGGCCGATGGGGACGCATTGAGGCGCGAGCACCTCACCAACGCGAAGGAGCCGCCCCCGACGTGGAGGCGGCTCCTTTTTTTGAGGCGAATCCGCGGGGCGTCACGCCAGGTGCGGCACGCCGGTGAAGCCGTCGCCGGAGGGCAGGGCCGCAGCCGGCCGGTCGGCGTGCGGGCGTGCGGCCGGTGTCGCCTCGCCGGCCTCCAGGCGAAAGCGGCTCACGAGCGCGTGCAGGTTTTGCGTCAGGGCGTTCAGGCTTTCGGTGGCGTGAACGATCTCGTTGAGGCTCCGGGCCCCCTCCTGGGCCACCATCGAGATGGCTTCCACATTGCGGGCAATCTCCTCGCTGGCCGTAGACTGTTCTTCCGAAGCCGCGGAGATCTGAGACACCATCTGCACCACGCTGTTGGCCTCGTCGACGATCCGCTGGAGGGAATGCCCGGCCCGGTCGGCCAGCGTCAGGCCCTCTTCCACCAGCGAGCGGCCGCTCTGCATGGCGCCGACGGCCTCCCGGGTCTCCTGCTGGACCGTCTCGATCATGCGGGCGATCTGCTGGGTGGCCTGTGAGGTCCGCTCGGCCAGCTTGCGTACTTCATCGGCCACCACGGCGAAGCCCCGGCCCTGCTCGCCGGCCCGCGCGGCCTCGATGGCGGCGTTGAGCGCCAGCAGGTTCGTCTGGTCGGCGATCTCCTCGATCACCGCCACGATCTCGCCGATCTGCTGGCTGGAATGCCCCAGCTTCTCGACGGTGGCGGCCGACGTGCTGACGACGTCCGCGATCTCTTTGATCTTCTCGACGGTCTGGCCGACCACGGTGCCGCCCTCCTCGGCGACGGCGCCGCTGCGCCGGGCCGCCTCGACGGTCTGAGAGGCATTGGCGGCATTCTCGATGATGGTGCGGGTCATCTCTTCGACGGCCGCCGCCACCTCGGTGGCCTGGGACGACTGTTCCTGCGAGCCGGCGGCCAGCTCCTCGGTGGTGCCCATGATCTGCGACGACGTGGTAGCGGTCGTTTCGACGGCCTGCTGGATCTGCACCAGCAGCCCCCGCAGGTTCTCGACGGCGGCGTTGAAGCCCTGGAAGAGCCGCCCCACCTCGTCGTTGGTCTGCACGTCGAGGTGGGCCGAGAGGTCGCCGTGAGCAAAGCGCTCCATGGCGGCCAGCAGCTTCTCGATGCTCTCGGCCAGATAGAGCCGCTGCGCCTTGCGCTGCTCGCGGGCGCGGCGGCCGTCGATGGCGATAGCTGCCTGGCGGGCCAGCTCTTCGATGACCTCCTGGTCGGCTTCGCTGAAGGCTTCCTCGCCGTTGGTCTTGTCGGCCAGGTAGAGGTTGCCCAGGCTTTGCTCGCCGAGCCGGATGGGGGTGGCCAGGAGGGCCTTCATGGGCGGGTGCCCGGCGGGGAAGCCGGCCGAGGCGGGGTGCCGACTCATGTCGTCCAGGCGCAGCGTCTGGCCGGTCTTATGGATGTGGCCGAGCAGCCCCTTGCCCTCAGGCATCCGCCCGATACGGGCCTTGTCTTCCTCGCTCATGCCCAGCGTGACGAAGGTCTGCACGCGCTGGTTTTCGTCGAAGACGGAGAGGGCGGCATACCGGGCGTGGGTCAACTCGCGGGCGCCGGTGAGCAGGGCCTCCAGGCCGGCCTCGATGGGCTGGTCTTTGTTCATCTCGTCGGCGGTGCGGGCGAGGGTCTGGGCCAGCAGGACCCGCCGTTGCATCTGGGCCGCCATGTCGTTGAAGTGCGCCCCCAGCGCCCCCAGCTCGTCCTCGCTGTCGATCTCGACGCGCGCCGCGAGGTCGCCGCCGGCCACACGGCGGGTGGTCTCGGCCAGGCGGTTGATGGGCGTGCCGAGCCGGTTGCCGATCACCCGCGAGAGGACCAGCACGATGCCGAGGCCCAGGAGGATGGCGATGAGCGTAAGGAGGCGCGCGTTGTTGTACGTCTCCTCGATGGTGGCATAGTTCTGTAGATCGCGTTGCTGCACCTGCTGCACGTACTGCTCGGAGAGCGCCACAGAACCCTCATACGCCTCGTGAAAATCGTGGTTGATGTCGAGCGATTCCTCCCCGGTCTGCCGGCGGTACGTGATGCGCCGGTCGGCCGCGTCGAGGAGGTGCGTCAGGGTGGTCTGGAGGGAGTCCAGCGTGCGCCGGTAGGCCGGCTCCGGTTCCGGCACGATCGGCGTATTGCCCAGGGTGCCTCCCTGGAGCAGGGCGTGGGTGACGTCCCGGGCCTGCTCCCAGAAGCCCAGCAGGCGCTCACCCTCCGCCAGCTCCTCTTCGCCTGTGAGGATCTCTTCATAGCGCAGGTGTCCCTGGGCCATCAGGGCCTTGATGGTGAGCGCGGCCTCCGTACGCGGAGCATCCTCCCGGACGATCTTCTGCATGTCCTGGTACACGACGCCGAATTCGATCATGGTCACCAGGCCCGTGATTAGAAAGAGGAACAGGACGCATCCGAAGCCCAGTGCGATCTTTTTGCGGATGGGGAGGTTGTTGAATCGGTCTTTGAGTCGGTGGATCATGGGGTTGCGTAGGATTGGGGGTGGGAAATCAATGGATCAGGTCGAGGGCCAGCACGGCCCCGGCGTAGTAGGCGCGGGTGGGGCCGTTCAGGCTCCGGCCGCCGGCCAGGTCGAGGTGGAGGGTGGGCAGGGGCGAGAGGCTGATGCCCAGCCCGCCGGTCCAGGCGGCGGCTTCGGGGGCCTGCTCGCCGAGCACTTCGGCATAGAGGGCCAGGCGGTCGCCAAGGGCCCGGATGAGGGCGCCCGAGACGGCCCACGTGGCCCCCTCCGCCCGGTGATAGCTGCCGCCGAGGTTGGCATCCAGCGTCCACACCCCGGCAAAGGTGCGCTCGAGGAGCAGGTACACCTCGGACGTCACATGGGTGGGGCGGACGTCCGGGCTTCCGACAGGGAGGACGGCGGCGGCCCAGAGGCTGGCCGACAGCGGCCCCGTCTCTTCGGCCAACACAGGTACCTTGGCGCCGAGGAAGACGTCGGTCCATCCCTGCTGATGCAGGGAGCCGCCGCCGGGCAGGGTCGTGTTCTCCTGGACGAACGTGCTGCCGGTGAGCAGCTCGGCGTAGGGCAGCCCCACCCGCAAGAGGAAGCCCGGCGTGCTCCATGCCGAGGTGTTCTCCCGGGCGTGCGAACGGGCGTGGCTGTACTCGGTGCTGTGCTCGAGGACCAGGGCGCCGGCCGGGATCACCGGGGCCGGTTCGAGCAGCACCTGGGCGGTGGCGGGGCCGGCCAGGCCGAGCGCCAGGAGCGTACAGGCGGCGAGGGAAATCGATTTCACCCTCGCGCAGAGCAGAGAAATACACATGGCAGGGGGTGTTTAGCGAGCGGTATTACGGGTCGGCGAGGCGCTGGGGAGTAAGCGTGAGAGGCCAACGCGGGGGAAGAATCGGCAAAGAGAGAAAAAACTTTAGAGGAGGGAAAAAACGTGGCATCTGTAGAGCAACGGTCATTATGAATGAGGGCAAGGCGGTCCTTCGCTCGTCGAACCAACCGCGTGGCTGTGGGCTTTAGTCCGGGCGGGCCGGCGGACAGGAGCGCGCACCCGTGAAGGATGCGGCTACACCGCTCCGGGCCACGGTGCACTTGAACGAAGAGGGGGCATGGTCTTACGCCCGGGGCAAAGAGGCTGGCGGCCGGGGATGCCGGCGAAAGCACACGAACCGAAAACCTGAGGGCGAGGCGTGCGTATCTTCCCGCCCGGGCATTCCATCGCAGGTTCACATGAGCAGATCGACTCCGCTTCTGTCGTGCTGGCGCTCCGGCGCGGTGCTGCTACTGGCGGCCCTGCTGGCGCTCGGGATGGCGCCGGCGTCCGGCCCGGTGGCCGGCACGGCGCCGGGTGCGTGCACGCCCGACCCCGGCCCCCCCGTCTACTACCGCATCGACCTGGTGAGCACGAAGCGGCTCCCGGGCACCCGCCAGGCC
>CAZKFR010000139.1:0-3963 GCA_964552015.1 uncultured Rhodothermaceae bacterium
AAAAGAAAAGCCGCCAGGTCGTTGGGACCTGACGGCTCGGGAGGTGTGACGGGGTGCCCAGGACTGGAGTCGAACCAGCACGCCCTTTCGGGCACCGCCCCCTCAAGACGGCGCGTCTACCTATTCCGCCACCTGGGCATTTCAGAGCAGCTTTTAGAACGCAGATCTTCGTTTTGTTTCCGGGCGACGGAGCCCTTCACGAAAATCTGTATCGACCCGGAGGTCTGGTGATCCCGCCAGGATTCGAACCTGGGACCCTCTGATTAAAAGTCAGATGCTCTGCCAGCTGAGCTACGGGATCGGCAACGCCCGGCAACGACGGGCACGCTGAAAAGGAACGCAAAAATAGGGTTTCAGGGTCCGCCGTGCAAGAATGTTCGGAAAAACCTCCGGTGAAGTCTTGGTGAGAACCCGTCCCCGGGATAGGGTGGGTCACGCCTCGCGTTCGGCCCGGAGCCAGAGCCGGTGCATCGGATGACGCAGGACCAGCCAGCCTTCCATGAGGGTGCGGTCGAAGTTGATGAACCCGTTGACCAGGTAGATTTCCTCGGGCGAGCAGTTGTAGAGCAGTTTGCATTCCCGGTCGTGCCGGCGGTAGTCGTGCGTCAGCAACAGCCCGACCAGGCCCAGGTCCACCGTACCGACGAACAGGTCGATGGCCTCGCCGTCGGTGCCCAGGGTGCCGTTGATGTAGCCGTAGTCGATGGGGTAAATGATTTCGGGATAACGGGGATGGGACGCCCGCCGCGGGCGGTCCAGGGTATAGCCCTGGCACCGGATCAGCGCTTCCCATGCGGACCAGTGGAACCGACGGTGCAGGAGCGGAAGCAGACGCAGCGTACGCGGGGTGTCGGCGGGCAGCAGAGCAGGCATGGCGGGCGGTAAGGAGGCAACCGGCAGCGAAGCCCTGTACGACGGGGACAAGCGCGTAGATCCGGAGCTCTTCCACCGTACGAAGGGCACCCCGGCGGTGATGGAAGAGTTTTGGTTAAGAAGATATGTTAAATGAGTGAGTCAGGTGCCCCAAAAAGCCTGAAAATTGTTTCAGGCGCATCTTGCGATTGTAAAGGTGTTTGCCTACCATAAATCACCCGAACGCATGAAACGAAGGTGCGTGGTGCACATCTCGGGAGGGATTCATGCCGTCCGTTACGCTGGCACCCAACCTTTTTACGATCCGGCACGGTGTCGCAGGTTTTGAGACACATCTGTACGCGCAGTTTCCGTTTGTAGCCTGCTTCGTGCCGAAGCATGATGTTTTGTTCCATGTGCACGTGCGGTGCTTGTTCCGGGCATGTCGCGCGGCAACGATGATAGATACCCCGTGAGGTTTGTCGATGTGCGGCGGTTGGTGTCGTTTCTGGCCTCCCGCATCGTGACGTTCTGACCTCGTGGACTGATAAAGAACATTTCGGAAGCGCTACCCGGTGTGGTGGCACCTCCGATATGCCCAGGGTGTCTTGTGGGGCATCAGGACCCGGCAGGATGCTCGGATCGTGCGAAACCCTCAACCAACAACATCTGGGAGGCTCAACCATGAGGCGTATCTACTCACTCCTGACCTTTCTCTGTATGGCAGGGCTGTTGCTCGTGCCGTCGGCGATGGCGCAGCAATTCCAGCGGGTGCAGGGCAAGACCATGCAACGTCCGCTGAGCGAGGTCATCAAGCAGCCCCGGCAGGCCGCTACCCCCAAGGCACCGTACGCCATTCCCAATAAATGGAAGCCCAAAGGGCAGCGCCGAGTCCGGAATACCAATGCCATCGATCCTTTCCTGCAGGACTTCTACGGTTCGCTGGAGGCCACCGACATCATGGTCAACGTAGAAGGCGTCACGGACGCTGACAACAGCGCACTGCTCGGCTTTGCGGTGGTGCCACCCGATACGCAGGGGGACGTGGGGCCGAACCACTACGTGCAGCACGTCAACCTGGCTGCCGAGATCTTCGACAAGTCCGGCACCTCGCTGACGGGCCCCTTCCCGGGGAACCTGTTCTGGGACGGCTTCGGTGGGGATTGTGAGAACGCCAACGACGGCGACCCGATCACCCTCTACGACCACATCAACGATCGGTGGATCGTGAGCCAGTTCGAGGCCACGAGCCCCTTCGGCATGTGTATCGCCGTCTCGACGGGCCCGGACCCGCTGGGTACCTACCATCAGTACCGGTTCGACTACGGGGTCGACTTCCCGGACTATCCGAAGCTGGGGCTCTGGGCCACCGACGACGGTACGGAAATCCTGATGATGACCGACCGTTCGTTCGAGAACCTGTTCCTCTTCGAGGGGGTGTTCGTCTCGGCGTTCGAGTATGAGAATATGCTCAACGGCGACCCGGCCGGCTTCATCCGCATGCCCATCCCGGGCAATGGGGAAGACGGCTACCTGCCGGCGGACCTCGACGGACCGCCGGCGCCGGCGGGCACCAACCCGCTCATCTTCGGGCATGAGGCCAACACGATCTTCCTCTACGAGGCCGCGCCGGACTTCGTCAGCGGTACGATGCCCGTCACGCTGGTCGACAGCTTCCCCTCGACGTTCGACGAGGGCCTGGGCAATGTCGTGCCGCCTGCGCCGGGCGAGTCGCTCGACGTACTCACGTTTGCGGCCATGCATCGCCTGCAGTACCGCAACTTCGGCACGCACCAGGTGCTGCTGACCAACGCCACGGTCGATGCCGGCGGGGATCTGGCCGGGGTCAAGTGGTGGGAGCTCCGCAACACGGGCAGCGGGTGGATGGTGCATCAGGAAGGCACCTACGCACCGGATAGCCAGGAGCGCTGGATGGGCTCGATTGCCATGAACGGCAACGGGGACATTGCGCTCGGCTTCTCGGTCACCAGCCCCCAACGCTTCCCCTCCATTGCCGTGACGGGCCAGACGGCCGACGTCAGCGGCTCCGGCGTCATGAACGTCGCTGAGATGGAGCTCTGGGCCGGGGCCGGTGTGCAGACCGGCTCGTCCAACCGCTGGGGTGACTACTCCGCCATGTCGGTCGATCCCACGGACGACATGACGTTCTGGTATACCCAGGAGTACTACGCCAACACGGGGAGCTTCGACTTCAAGACCCGCATCGTTAGCTTCTCGCTCGAAGGGGGCGGAGGTGGCGGCGGTACGCCGGTCGTGTCCATCACGATGCCCGCCGACGGCGCAACCTTCAACTCGGGCGACCTGATCACCTTCGAAGGGACGGCAACCGATGCCGAAGACGGCGACCTGACGGGCGCGATGACCTGGACGTCCAGCATCGATGGCACCATCGGGTCCGGCGGCATGTTCGACGCCGTGCTCAGCGACGGGGTGCATACCATCACGGCCTCGGCCACGGATGCCGACGGCAACACCGGCATGGACCAGATCACCGTCACGGTCGGTCAGGTGGCGGGTGATTGCTCGACCATCAACGAAGTGACAATGGTGGATGGCTTCGGCTTCCAGTGGTGCTGGGATGCCACGAAGGTCGACGGCGCCATGGGACCGGATGACCTCGTCTGTGCCACGGATGGCCGGCGCGACGCGGAGATGACCGGGGTCGTCGAGAACGCCTATGCCAACGGCGGTACGTCGACGGCAGCCGTCTGCCGGGCGGAACTCGTCCTCGAGATCGAGGCCGTCAACAACCAGGGTGATGGCTGTACGTTTGAGACCGACTCGTTCATCTACGATGGTGCGCGAGACGGCCACCTCTCCTACAGCGGAACCTGGGTGAGCTTCTGTGACGGTATCGGCGAGGTCGGGTCCGGCACGTGGGCCGGTACGTTCGACGTGTCGAACTTCAACGGAGCCCCGCTGGCTTCGGGCGAAGGGCCGAACCGGGTTCCGGCCTCCATGCGGCTGGCCAAGAGCGGCGCAGGCCAGCTCGAAGGGCTGACCAACGAGGTGGCCGGCGTGCCGGATCACTTTGCGCTCGAGCAGAACTACCCGAACCCGTTCAACCCGACGACGCAGATTGCGTATGCG
>CAZKFR010000140.1:0-3935 GCA_964552015.1 uncultured Rhodothermaceae bacterium
GTTGATGCGTTTGGTGGATACGGTTTTGAACGCCCCGATCAACCGCCCCAACGGTTTGCGTTTCACCGGCCCCCTCCGCCCCGCCGCATCGCCCGGCCGCCCGGCCGCATCGCCCGTACGGACGGTTCGCGAACCGCCCCCATCCCCCATGACGATGATCCCGTGCACATGATCGGGCATGACGACCCACGCACCCAACGCGACGTACGGGTATTGCATCGCCAACCACGTCCACGCCTCCGCCACGATGCGCCCGGCGGCGGACAAACGCACCGCTCCGTTCACCACCTCACCAAACCGGCAGACACGGTCCCGGACGCACAGGGTGACGAAATACGCCCCGTCCCGCGTGTAATCGTACCCGCGCAGCCGGATGGACCGGCGATGGTGTCGCTCCGGGTCGTAAGGCATCGGGTGATCCTCGTTTCAGAAAACCGCCACCGCCCCCGTCACGGCGCATACCCGTGCTCGCGCAGCCAGGCTTCGCCGCGCCCTTTGATGTGCTCGTCCCAGTACTGCATCCAGGCCGGCCCCTCGGTGGCGAGGCGTTCCCAGTCCACCGGCATCGGGGTGATCGTCACGCGGGTGATCCAGGCGGGCAGCCGCGCGGGGTCGAGGTCGGTGCGGACGGGGATGCGGTAGTAGGTGCGGGCCTGCTCGACGAGGGCGCTGTCCGAGGTGACGAACTCGTAGAACTGCTTCGCCCGCTCCAGGTTGGGCCCGTTCTTGACGAGGGCGATGGCGTCGTTCAGCACGGGCGTGCCGGAGGCCGGGACCACGTAGTCGAACGGGTAGCCGTTGATCTCTGCCTGGATGTACGTGTCCGGCATGTTCCAGAGCGTCAGGTCGCCCTCCTCGCGGGCGATCTTGAGGTAGAGCTGGGTGGGGTCGGCGGCGTACGTCTTCGTGTTGGCGTCGAGGCGGGCGAGCCAGGCATAGCCCTCCTCCACGGTGGGCTGCCGCATGATCATCGCCCCCCAGATGGTGCGCATGGTGCTGGAGGCGAGGGGGTAGCGGACGATGATGCGGTCGTCCCATTTCGGGTCGAGCAGGTCGTCCCAGTCCTTCGGGGCCTCCTCCGGCGCGAGGGTGCGGCTGTTGAACATGATCACCTCGGGCGTGAGGTAGGTGGCATACCAGAAATGCTCGGGGTGGTGGGCGTCGTCCGGGACGGCCTCGGCCCAGGAGGGGACGTAGGGTTCGAGCAGCCCTTCGCGGGCAGCGCGGTCGAACATGGGGCCGTCGCCGCCCCACCACAGGCTGGCCTGCGGGTTCTGCCGCTCGGTACGGATGCGGTCGTAGGCGTCCTGCCCGCCCATGTCGATCCACTGCACGTTCACCTCCGGGTGCAGCCGCTCGAACGCCTCCTCATACTGCGAGAGCATCTCTTTGCCGTGCGGCGAATAGATGACGAGCGTCTCGCGGGCGTCGCCCCCGCAGCCCGCCAGCATGAGCCCTCCCAGCATCCACACGATGAGCGTACGCATACGGCCTGATCCCCGTCTGTTGTTGTGCCTGATCCCGCGCGCCCCGCCCATCCCGGCGGCCACGCGACGGCCTGCAAACTACCCGATCCGCCGCAGGTTGGCAAACTTGAGCACGAGCTTCTTCTGCCCCACCTCTTTGAAGAAGACGACCGCCCGGGCCTGATCGCCCCGGCCGTCCAGCGAGAGCACCTTGCCCTCGCCGAAGAGGGGGTGCTCGACGCGCATGCCGGGGGCGAGGTGTTCGTTTTCGCCCGCGTCGTACACGATGCGCCGCTCGCCACCGCCCCGTTGGCCGCCGGTACGCGGTTTCTTCTCGGCCCGGAGGTTCTTCCGGTAATAGTGGGGGTCAACGCGGTCGTAGGTGTCGGTGTCGCCGGCGCCGGCCTGAAAGCGGCCGGTGCGGGGACGGAAGGCGGTGCCGGCCTCGGTGCGGATGAGGTCGGGGTCGAGCTCGTCGAGGAAGCGGCTGCGCACGGCCGGCTGCTGCTCGCCGTAGCGGTAGCGGCTGCGCGCGTAGCTCAGGTACAGGTGCCGCTCGGCGCGGGTGACACCCACGTAGAAGAGGCGCCGCTCCTCCTCGAGGTCCTTGCGGTCCTGCGCGGCGGCGGCCAGCGGAAAGAGGCCCTCCTCCAGCCCGGTGACGAAAACGACGGGAAACTCGAGCCCCTTCGAGGCATGGAGCGTCATGAGCGTGACGCGGCTCTCGTCGTCGTCGACGCTGTCGGCGTCGGTCAGCAGGGAGACTTCCTGGAGGAAGGCGCTGAGGGTGCCCTGCTCGCCTGCGCCGGCGGTGAACTCGGCGATGGCGTTGAGGAGTTCGTTCACGTTCTCCCACCGCACGAGGTTTTCGGGCGTGTCGTCACGCCGGAGGTCGTCCAGGATGCCGGACTCGCGGATGAGGTCGCGGGCGAGTTCGTCGGCGGGGCGGGAGGCAGCCTGCGCGGCGTGCCGGGCGATGAGAAAGCGGAAAGCCTCGACGGCATTCACGGCGCGGGCGGGCAGTCCCGCCTCCTCGGCGCGTTCGAGGGCCTGCCAGATGCCCAGGCCCTCGCGCCGGGCGTAGCCGAAGAGGACCTCCTGCGTCTTGCCCCCGATGCCGCGCGTGGGGTAGTTGATGACGCGGCGCAGGCTGGCCTCGTCGTTCGGGTTGACCACCAGGCGCAGGTAGGCCAGCGCGTCCTTGATCTCGCGGCGCTGGTAGAACGAGACGCCGCCGACGACGCGGTACGGGATGCCGCCCCGGCGCAGGGCCTCCTCCAGCGAACGGCTCTGCGCGTTGGTACGGTAGAGCACGGCGAAGTCGCGGAAGCTATAGCCCTGGCGCACGTGCAGGTCGCGGATGGTGCGCTCCACCTTCTGCGCCTCGTCCCGCTCCGAGAGGGCCTCCATCAGGGTCACCGGCTCACCGTCGTCGTTCTCCGTCCAGAGCGCCTTCTCGAGCTGGTCCTGGTTGTGGCGAATGATGGCGTCGGCCAGGCGCAGGATGGCCTTCGTGGAGCGGTAGTTCTGCTCGAGGCGTACGGTCCGGGCCTCGGGGTAGTCCCGCTGGAACGAGAGGATGTTGGTGATGTCCGCCCCGCGGAAGGCGTAGATGCTCTGCGCGTCGTCGCCCACCACGCACAGGTTCTTGTGGCGGGCGGCCAGCAGCTTCGCCAGCACGTACTGCGCGTGGTTGGTGTCCTGGTACTCGTCGATGTGGAGGTAGCGCCAGCGGGTCTGGTACTTCTCCAGCACGTCGGCATGCTGCTGGAACAGTTCGATGGGCTTGAGCAGAAGGTCGTCGAAGTCCATCGCGTTGGCCTTGCGGAGCGCCTCCTGGTACGGCCCGTAGAGCAGGGCCGCCTTCTCCTGCGCGGGCCCGACCGCCAGCCGGGCGTACTCGCCGGGCGGCACCATCCGGTTCTTGGCCGAGGAGATGAGCGCATGCATCGTCCGCACGTTGAACTGCTTGCCGTCGACGTGGTAGCGGTCCATCAACTCGCGGAGGATGCGCTGGCTGTCGTCGGTGTCATAGATGGAGAAGTCGGGCGTGTAGCCGATCCGCTCGCCCTCGATGCGCAGCAGGCGGGCGAAGGTGGCGTGGAAGGTGCCCATCCACATGCCGCGCGCCCGCTCCGGCCCGACGAGTCGTTCGATGCGCTCCTTCATCTCACGGGCGGCCTTGTTCGTGAACGTGAGCGCGAGGATCTCGAACGGCCGCGCCTTTCCGGTGGCGATCAGGTAGGCGATGCGGTGCGTGAGGGTGCGCGTCTTGCCCGAGCCCGGCCCCGCAATGATGAGCACCGGCCCGTCGGTCACCCGGACGGCCTCCTGCTGGGCCGGGTTGAGGCCCTGCAGGATCACCTCGGCTTCGTCGGGCTGTGCGGCATCGGCCGCCTCATCGAATGAAAGCTTGTACTGACGCATCGAATCGTGGGACGGGATTGATAATTGAAGATTGGAAGATTG
>CAZKFR010000141.1:0-3763 GCA_964552015.1 uncultured Rhodothermaceae bacterium
GCCCGACGTTGCCCTGTCGTCCCCAACGGGGCTGACGTACACTGCGACGTGGACTGCCAGGGATGGCAGGCCGGGTCGTGGCGGAACGGGGCTTGAAGCCGTTCCGGTCGGCCATCAAAACGGGACGACGCATGGACAAGCCTGTCAAATTTTCACTCTGGTACTACCTGTTCGTGTTGCTTGGCCTGCTGGCCCTGCAGTACTGGTTCTTCTCCGGCCTGGAGGGACCGCGTGAGATCTCCTACACGACCTTCCGGGAGAAGGTGCGCGCCGGTGAGGTCGAGCGTGTGGTGATCCTGCCCGAGCGGATCGTCGGGGTCTTCCGCGACACGACCGTCGCCGACGCCGACACGACCATCTCGCTGGGGCCGACGGCGCCCTGGCGCCTCCGCCTCGACAGCGTCGAGCGGCAGATGGCGCGGCAGTTCACCGTCACCCGCCTGCCCGACCTGGAGGACCCGGCCCTGCTGGCCGACCTCGAAGCGGCGGGGGTGGACGTGACCGGGCGCATCGAGTCCAACTTCTTCCGCAACTTCTTCCTCAACTGGATCCTCCCCTTCCTGATCCTGATGGTCATCTGGGGCCTGATCTTCCGCCGGATGAGCGCCGCGCAGAACACGATCCTGAGCGTGGGGCGCTCGAAGGCGCGGATCGTGGCCGAGGACCCGAAGCGGCGGGTGACCTTCAAGGACGTGGCGGGGGTGGACGAGGCCGTGGAGGAGGTGCGCGAGATCGTCGCGTTCCTGAAGGAGCCACAGAAGTACACGCGGCTGGGGGCGCGCCTGCCCAAGGGCGTGCTGCTGGTGGGGCCGCCCGGCACCGGCAAGACGCTGCTGGCGCGGGCCGTGGCCGGCGAGGCCGGCGTGCCCTTCTTCTCCCTCTCCGGCTCCGACTTCGTCGAGATGTTCGTCGGCGTGGGGGCGGCCCGCGTGCGTGACCTGTTCCGGCAGGCCAAGGAGAAAGCCCCGTGCATCATCTTCATCGACGAGATCGACGCCATCGGCAAGAGCCGGGCGCAGGTGGCCGTCGTCGGCGGGCACGACGAGCGGGAGAACACGCTCAACCAGCTCCTGACCGAGATGGACGGCTTCGAGGGCACCGAGGGCGTCATCATCATGGGCGCCACGAACCGTCCCGAGGTGCTCGACCCGGCCCTGCTGCGTCCCGGCCGCTTCGACCGGCAGGTGCTCGTCGACCGGCCCGACATGAACGGGCGCGAGGCCATCTTCCGCGTCCACACCCGTCGCCTGCAGCTCGATGCGAGCGTGGACCTGCGCCGGCTCGCCGCCCAGACGCCCGGCTTCGTGGGGGCGGACATCGCCAACGTGTGTAACGAGGCGGCGCTGCTGGCCGCCCGCAAGGGCAAGGAACGGATCTCCATGCGCGAGTTCGAGGAGGCCATCGAGCGCGTGGTGGCCGGCCTGGAGAAGAAGAACCGCCTGATCAACGAGGAGGAGCGGAAGATCGTGGCGTACCACGAGAGCGGCCACGCCATCGTGGGGTACTTCACCCCCGGCGCCGAGGAGGTGCAGAAGGTGTCCATCGTCCCGCGCGGGCTCGGGGCGCTCGGCTACACGCTCCAGATGCCGCTGGAGGACCGCTACCTGATGCGCCGCTCCGAGTTGCTGGGCAAGATCAAGGGGCTGCTCGGAGGGCGGGCCGCCGAAGAGATCGTCTTCGGTGAGGTATCCACCGGCGCCTCGAACGACCTGGAGCGCGTCTCGCAGCTGGCCCGCCACATGGTCACGGTCTACGGCATGAGCGAGAAGCTGCCCAACCTGTCCCTCGTGCAGCACGCCGGCCCCGGCTTCCTGGGGCAGGGGCCGCAGACCGAACGCCGCTCCGAGCGCATCGAGCAGCTGATCGACGAGGAGGTGCTGCGCATCATCCGGACCTGCTACGAGGAGACGAAGGCGCTCCTGCAGGAGAAGCGCGACCTGCTCGACAAGATGGCGGCGGCGCTTCTCGAAAAGGAGGTCCTGGATGCCGACGAGATCCGGGCCCTTCTGGGGCCGAAGCCCGAGGCCGCGTCGACGGATCACGCGGCGACACGCGCGGCGCAAGCCTGAATACCAACTATTTAGCTTTCATACAACCAACGACGACGACAGGGAGGTGAGCCTATGAAACACTGGATCGATACACTGGCCGAACAGCTGGAAGCACAGGAAGCACCGGTTCTTTCGCTCTACCTGGATGTGAACCCGGCGCACGCCGACAACCTGAAGGAGGGCTACCGGATCCGCGCCGAGAACGCCATGAAGGCCGCCGGCGTGCCGCAGGCGCTGATCGACGAGGTGGTGGCCCGTTTCGAGGCGGACCCGCCGCACAAGCACGGGCGCACCCTGGTGCTCTTCGCCACGGAGGACCCCGAGGCGTTGTTCGAGACCCATTACCTGCAGGTCGACCTGCCGCTGGTCTCCGAGATGGAGCGCGTCATCGCGCGGTGGGGCGTGCCCTATGTGGCCCCGCTGCTGCTCGTGCGCGACGACTACGAGCGCTACGCCGTCGTCTACATGGACCGCGAGCGCTGGCGCTACTTCGACGTGTACCTGGGGGAGATCGAGGAGGTGAAGGAGGCGTTCCTGGCCGTGGACACCACCGAATGGCGCAAGCTGACCGAGCCGGCCGCCGGGTCGCCCGCCATCCCGGCCGTGGGCGCGGGGCACGACCTCTACGAGGACCGCGTCGAGGCGTGGGTGCACCGCTTCTACAAGCAGGCCGCCGAACTGCTGGAGAAAGCGATGACGGCGCGGGGGGCGCAGCGGCTGATCCTGTGCGGCCCCGAGGAGCGGCGCGTCGCCTTCGAGGAAGTGCTGCCGAAGGCCGTCCGGGAGAAAGTGGTGGCCCGTCTCTCCGGCCTGCCCTATCCCGATGCCTCGCCGGCGCAGGTGTTCGACCACATCGAGGACGCCATCGAGGAGGCCGAGCGGGCCGGTGAGGTAGCGCTGCTGGGCCGCATCCGCGAGCACGGCGTGTGGGGGCTGAACGACGTGCTGCTGGCGCTCCAGGAGGGACGCCTCTACACGGTGGCCGTGCCGTGGACGCCCCGCGTGCTTCGCGAGACGGTCTACCGCTGTCCCGAGACGGGCTTCGTGGGGGTCGACGAGGCCGCCGTGCAGGCCGCCTGCACCCCCGGCGCCACGCTGGAGACGGCCCGCCTCGACGAGGTGCTGCCCGAGCTGGCCGTGCGCCACGGCAGCCATCTCGAGTTCGTCCGCGGCGAGGCCGAGCGCCTGCTCACCGACGAGATGGGCGGCATCGCCGGGCTCCGGCGCTGGTAAGGCCACGGACCGGCCGGTCACCTAACGCGGAAACGTCATGACGAGAAACAACCCGTTGCGATAGATGAGCGATCTGCCTGAATTCTTCCAGAAAGAGGTGCTCGACAAGAGCCGGCAGAAGCCGGTACTGGTCGATTTCTGGGCGCCGTGGTGCGGGCCGTGCCGCATGCTGGGGCCCACCCTCGAAAAGCTCGCCCGCGAGAGCAAGGGCAAGTGGCGCCTGGTGAAGGTCAACACCGACCGGCACCCCGAGCTCTCGATGCGCTACGGCATCCGGGGCATTCCTGCCGTGAAGCTGTTCGTCGACGGTGAGGTGCGCGGCGAGTTCGTGGGGGCGCTGCCCGAGCCGGCCGTCCGCCGCTGGCTGGATGAGCACCTGCCCGCCACGGCGGCTTAAGCCTTGAGCCGGTCCGGTCGATACAGGGAGCGGTAACTCCTCAGACCAACCGGTTCAACCGGGGCCTTCCTCCTACGCGCGG
>CAZKFR010000142.1:0-3657 GCA_964552015.1 uncultured Rhodothermaceae bacterium
GGCGTGATGGTGGGCAACCTGGGCGAGGGCGGGGAGGAGGCCATGCGGAACCTGGCCGCGCGGCACGGGTGTGCGGACCGGCTGGAACTGCGGGGGTGGGCCTCGCGCGAGGAGGTGGAGCGGCTGCTCGACGAGACGTCCGTCTTCGTCTTCCCCTCGCTCTGGCCCGAGACGCTCGGCATCGTGGGGCTGGAGGCGCTGGCCCGCGGCGTGCCGGTGGTGGCCTCCGCCCTGGGCGGCACCGCCGAGTGGTGCCTCGACGGCGAGACGGGTTACCGTGTGCCGCCGAAAGACGGCCGGGCCATCGCGGAGGCCGTGCGTCGCCTGCTCGACGACGAGGCGCGGCTCCTGGCCTTCGGGAAACGCGGCATCGAACTCATCCGGGAACGCTTTCTTCCCGAGCATCACGTTGCTATCTTGGAAGCCATGTACGAAGACGTCATGGCAGCGAGTGCGGTTCATGAGTGAAGCCCCGGCAGAGCGCCCCCTGTGCGTGGGGTTCTACGTGTTTTTCCCGAGCGGCGGGATCGGCCGCTACACGCACGAGCTGATGCGGGCGCTCGGGCGGCACGCCGGCGTGGAGGTGGAGGTGCTGTGCACGCCCGACTTCGAGTGGAAGGCGGACCCGGCGTACCGGGCCTGGGATGGCCTGCGCGCCCTCTCGCATCCCGTCCCGTTTGTGCGCCGGACCAACTTCGTGATCGGGCAGTTCGTCAATCCGAAACGGGCCATCGCGTACGTTCGGGAGCGGGGCCTCGACGTGCTGCACCTGGCCAACGTCAACCACCTGACGTTCCCCTTCTGGCGGCGGGCCCTCGACGAGAGCGGCGTGCCGGTTGTGCTCTCGGCCCACGACATCCGGCGGCAGAAAGCCATCCTGTACCGGAGCTGGGAGGACCGGCAACTGCAGGCCTTCTACCGGCGCTCCGACGCGCTGTTCGTTCACTCGCGTTATCAGGAAAAGGAGTTGATCGACTTTGCGGGTGTCGATCCCGGGCGCATCCACGTCGTGCCGCACGGTCCGTATCCGCATCGGCCCGTGACGCGCTCCCGGGAGGCGATCCGGTCGAGCCTGGGGTTGCCGTCCGACCGTCCCGTGGCGCTGTTCTTCGGGCAGCTCCGCGATGAGAAGAACCTGGACGGCCTGCTCCGGGCGCTGGCACGCGCTTCCGGCGACACACACCTGCTGGTGGCCGGCGCGCCGTCGTCCCGCCACCGGGATGCCGAGTACTACCGGTCGCTGGTCGGACGGCTCGGGCTGGAGGGGCGGGTGACGTTTCTCGTCCGGTTCATCGAGGAAGAGGAGGTCGGCGAATTGTTCGTGGCGTCGGACTGGGTGGCGTTGCCCTACCGGGAGGACTTCACCTCACAGAGCGGCGTGCTCAACGTGGCGGCGCATTACCGGCGTCCGGTGCTGGTGAGTTCGGCGCCGGTGCTGCGCGAGACCGTGGAGACGTGCGACATTGGCGTCGTGGCCCCGGGCGACACGGTGGAGGCGCTGGCGGAGGGCATCGAGGCGATGAACGCGCGGCTGGTGGCCGGGCACGCCCATGCCTTCGAGGCGTATGAGCGCCATTATAGCTGGGAGCGCAATGCGGAGATCACGCTCTCGGTCTATCGGAGACTGGTCGGTCATCATGTGGCCGAGGTGTGATGCGCGTCGCGGTTCTGTTTTCGAGGCTATCCGGCTACATGTCTGCCTGCCTGCAGGCGCTCAAGGCCCGCACCGGCGGGTCGCTGCTGGTCATCCGCCATGCGCCGGCGGCCAACGCGCCGTATGATCCCGCGCTCTTCGCCTGGATCGACCGGCTCCACGACCGCCATCGCCACACCCGCAAGGAGATGCTGGCGATGGTGCAGGACTTCCGGCCCGATGCCGTGCTCATGGCCGGGTGGTTCGACCGCGACTACCTGGCCGTGGCGCGGGCATTGCGGCGGGAGGGTGTCCCGGTGATCGCGGGCTGTGATACGCAGTGGACCGGTTCGCTGCGCCAGCGGGTGGCGTCCGTGGTGGCGCCCTGGTACCTGCACTCCGCCATCGACGTGCTGTGGGTCTCCGGCGAGCGGCAACGGCAACTGGCGCGGCGTCTGGGGTATGCCGGCGCCCGCTGCTGGACCGGTATCTACGCCTGCGACCACGCCCGTTTCGCCTCGGCGTACCGCGAAGGCACGGAGCGCCCCCGCGTCTTTCTGTACGTCGGGCGCTACATCCCCATCAAGGGGCTCGACACGCTGCTGAATGCCTACCGGCGTTACCGGGTCATGACGCCCGAGCCGTGGGATCTGCATTGTGCCGGCACGGGCGATCTGGCGTCCCTGCTCGCGGGGCAGGAGGGGGTGACGGACCTGGGGTTCGTCCAGCCCGACCGCCTTCCGGACATTTTTGCCGGGGCGGGGGCGTTCGTGCTGCCCAGCCGCCGTGAGCCGTGGGGGGTGGTCGTGCAGGAAGCCGCCGCCGTGGGGCTACCCCTCCTCTGCTCAACGGCCTCCGGCGCCTCCGTCCATCTGGTGCAGGACGGCTACAACGGTTTTCTCTTCGAGCCCGGCGACGCGGAGCACCTGGCCGCCCTGATGCTTCGCGTCAGCCGGATGACCCCGGAGGGACGCCGTGCCCTGAGCCGGGCAAGCTATCAGCTCGCGCAGCAGTTTACCCCGGAACGGTGGGCCGAGACGTTCGTGCAAGGCCTCGCCGATCTGAAGGGCGAACGACGGCTGCAGGAAACCGTGCCGGAATGAACGGTACGAAGCGTACGAAGAAGTACGGCCGCCATAGACGAGAATCTGGTATAGTGTTTGACGCGGCAGGCCGGCCGGGAATGAACGTATCACGATGAGACGAACGACCGCATCACCGCTACGCTGGGCCGAGCCGCAGAGGCCGGAACGCTATGTGCTCCCCGGGGTTGCCGATCCGGGGATGCGTGCGGCCTCGCCGGTACTGTGGAACATCCTGGCCCGGGCCGTGGGGTTGGTCGCCTTCGGGGCCGTGGTACCGTTCGGGGGAGAGATCGTACTGATCGGGACGGCCTTCCATGCCCTGCGCGGTGCCCGGCAGACGGTCGAGGCCCTGTTCATTCTCGCCCTGGCCATCATGATTAACAAGGCCCTGGTGCCGGTGGACATCTCGCTCCTGCGATGGGTCGTGCTCGCCGCCGCCGCCGGACGTACGATCTGGGACACGCTCTTCAACGACGAGCCCGTTCCGCCGGCCTTCGGCGCGCTCCTCCTGCTCACCCTGACGATGGTGTTCTTTGGCTTACTGGCGAGTTGGCTCCCGACCGTCTCGGTGTTCAAAGCCCTGTCCTTCTTTCTGGGTACATCCACGGCGCTCATTGCTCTGTACCGGACGCGGCATCTGGCGCCCTACTGGGAAGCCTGGCTGCTCACCCTGTCGGTCTTCATCATTCTGGGGTCGCTCCCCCTGTACGGTTTGTCGCAGTATGGCTACGCGCGGAACGGAGTAGGCTTCCAGGGGCTGCTCACCCATCCGCAGACTTACGGACCGATGACGGCGATCCTGGTGGCGTATGTGAGCGGACGCGTCGTGTTCGAGCGCCTGCGGACGCCTCTCCTCGGGATCACGATGGCGGCGGGCTGGGCCGGGATCTACTTCTCGCAGTCGCGTACCGGGATGCTGGCGCTGGTGCTGGCGGGGCT
>CAZKFR010000143.1:0-3597 GCA_964552015.1 uncultured Rhodothermaceae bacterium
AAGCGACTGCTCCGGGCGGCAAACATTGAAGGTCTTGGCCGGGAAGCGATCGAGCCGCTCACGGACTGGCTGAGTCGTTTTATTGAAGGTGGTAACAACCATGACCCAACTTACTGAGGCCAACATCGAGCAGATGGCCCTGGACGAACTCCGGGCGCTGGGGTGGCAGGTGGCCTTCGGGCCGGACCTGGCGCCGGAAGGGACCCGGCCCGAGCGCACCGGCTACGGCGACGTGGTGCTGGCCGGGCGGCTGCGCCGGACGCTCGAGCACCTCAACCCCGACCTGCCGCCGGCGGCCCTCGACGAAGCCCTGCGCCAGGTCCTGCACCCGGAGAGCCCCGCCCTCATCGAGAACAACCGCCGCTTCCACCGGATGCTGACCGACGGCGTGGACGTCTCGTGGATGGGCCCCAGGGGCGAACGGCACGGCAAGGTGTGGCTGCTGGACGTGGCGCACCCGGAAAACAACGACTGGCTGGCCGTCAACCAGTTCACCGTCATCGAGAACCGGCACGAGCGCCGGCCGGACGTGGTGCTGTTCCTCAACGGCCTGCCCGTGGGGGTCATCGAGTTGAAGAATCCCGGCGCCGAGCAGGCCACCCTCCGCCACGCTTTCAACCAGGTACAGACCTACAAGCAGCAGATCCCCTCGCTCTTCACGTACAACGCCCTGCTCGTCCTCTCCGACGGTATGCAGGCGCGCTTCGGCACCCTCACCAGCGGCTGGGATCGCTTCATGCCCTGGCGCACCATCGACGGCACGGACCTCTACCGCGAGCCGGGCAACCCGAAGCAGCGTGAGGGCGTCGTGCAGCCGGGCCTGAAGACGCTCGTGCGCGGGCTGCTGGCCCGTCATCGCCTGCAGGATTACCTGCTCAACTTCATCACATTCGAAGACGCGGGCGCCGGCACGGCCGGCATCGCCAAGAAGGCTGCGGCCTACCACCAGTACCACGCCGTCAACCAGGCGCTGGCCTCCACGCTGACGGCCTGCGGCATCGACGCCCGCCCCGACGCGCTCTATGCCGGGTTCGTCGAGGCTGAGGCCGCCGACCCGTTCCGCACCGCCGAGACGCCGGCCCCCTACCGCCCCGAGTTCGGCAACCGACGCGCGGGCGTCATCTGGCACACCCAGGGGTCGGGCAAGAGCCTGTCCATGGTCTTCTACGCCGGCAAGGTGATCCGCCACCCGGCCATGGAGAACCCGACGCTGGTGGTTCTCACCGACCGCAACGACCTCGACAACCAGCTCTTCGGCACCTTCGCCGCCAACCGCCAGCTGCTGCGCCAGGCGCCGGTGCAGGCCGAGAGCCGGGCGCACCTGCAGGAACTGCTCCAGGTCGCCTCCGGCGGCATCGTCTTCACCACCATCCAGAAGTTCTTCCCCGAGACCCGCGGCGAGGCCTACCCCGCCCTCTCCGAGCGGCGCAACATCGTGGTCATCGCCGACGAGGCCCACCGCAGCCAGTACGACTTCATCGACGGCTTTGCCCGCCACCTGCGCGACGCCCTCCCCGGCGCCTCGTTCATCGGCTTCACCGGCACCCCCATCGAGCAGGCCGACAAGAGCACCCGCGCCGTATTCGGTGACTATATCTCCATCTACGACATCCAACGGGCCGTGGAAGATGGCGCCACCGTGCCCATCTACTACGAGAGCCGCCTGGCCCGAATCACGCTTGACGAAGCCGAAAAGCCGCGCCTGGACGAGGCCTTCGAAGCGATCACCGAGGCAGAAGAAGACGAGGCCCGCCGGCAGCGCCTCAAGAGCAAGTGGGCCTCGCTCGAAGCGCTGGTCGGCGCCGAGAAGCGCGTCCGGCTGGTGGCTGCGGACCTCGTGGAGCACTTCGAACGACGGCAGGAGGCGCTCCAGGGCAAGGGCATGATCGTCTGCATGAGCCGCCGGATCTGCGTCGAGATGTACGAGGCCATCACCGCTCTGCGCCCCGCGTGGCACAGCGACGACGACGAGCACGGCCAGATCAAGGTTGTGATGACCGGCTCCGCTTCCGACCCGCCCGCGTGGCAGCCGCACATCCGCAACAAGGCCGCGCGGGACCTGCTGGCACGGCGCTTCAAGGACCCCGACGATCCCCTGCAGCTGGTCATCGTGCGCGACATGTGGCTCACCGGCTTCGACGTGCCGCCGCTCCACACGATGTACATCGACAAGCCGATGAGCGGGCACAGCCTGATGCAGGCCATCGCCCGCGTCAACCGCGTCTTTCGGGACAAGCCCGGCGGGCTGGTGGTGGACTACCTGGGTATCGCCGATTCGCTGAAGAAGGCGCTGGCCGTCTATGCCGAAAGCGGCGGACGGGGCCAGGCCGCGCTCGACCAGAACGAGGCCGTGGCCGTGATGCTGGAGAAGTACGACGTGGTGCAGGGTCTTCTCCACGGCTTCGCGTACCGGCGGCTGCTGCACGCCGCCCCGGCCGACCGCCTGGCCGGCATCGCCGACGCCATGGAGCACATCCTGGCACAGGAAGACGGGAAGAAGCGTTACCTTCAGGCCGTCGCCGCGCTCTCACGGGCGTTTGCCCTGGCCGTGCCGCACGAAGACGCTCTGGCCATCCGCGATGAGGTGGGTCTCTTTCAGGAGATCCGGGCCGCACTGGTCAAAGCCACCGGTAGCAACGGGGCAGGCACCCCGGAGGACCAGGAGGCCGCCGTCCGCCAGCTCATCTCACAGGCCGTCTCGGGAACGGAGGTGATGGACATCTTTGCCGCTGCCGGGCTGGACAAACCCGACATCTCCATCCTGTCGGACGAGTTCCTGGCGGAGGTACGCGGGCTCCCCCAGAAGAACCTGGCCGTGGAAACCCTCAAGCGGCTGCTCCAGGACGAGATCAAGGTGCGCCTGCGGAAGAACGTCGTGCAATCACGCGCCTTCTCCGAGATGCTGGAAACCGCCCTGAACCGGTACCACAACCGCGCCATCGCGGCAGCCCAGGTGATCGAGGAGTTGATCGCCATCGCCAGGGAAATGCGGGAAGCCCGCCGGCGTGGGGAAAAGCTGGGCCTCTCCGAAGATGAAGTTGCCTTCTATGATGCCCTGGTTGCCAACGGAAGCGCCGTGGCGGTGCTGGGGGACGAGACGCTGAAAACACTGGCACACGTCCTGGTCGAGCGTGTGCGCCAGAACGTGACTGTGGACTGGAGCCAGCGCGAGAGTGCGCGGGCCAAGCTGCGGGTGCTCGTCAAGCGGATCCTGCGAAAATACGGCTACCCGCCGGATCAGCAGGAGGCAGCCACGGAGCTCGTGCTGCGTCAGACGGAAGTCCTCTCGTCGGAATGGGTTGTTTCCTGACGGCCGTGCGATAAAAGGATAACCCCATCTCGCCTCCCCATGAGCGATCTCAAACTTTTTCGTCTCTACCCGGAGCACGTCGAGGAACTGGCGGCGGCGCAACCTCTGATTGCGCAGAGCTACGGGGTGAGCAGAGAGGACGCTCCGCATCACGGCGGTTTTACAGCGGATCGAGCCCGGCCGTGACGGCCTGGCGCACCGAGGCCACGTACGCATCATCCCCGGTGGGATGGGGCGGCTGGCATCCCAGCCCGGTTTTCGATAAGCTACGTGCCTCCGTGTCCGGG
>CAZKFR010000144.1:0-3410 GCA_964552015.1 uncultured Rhodothermaceae bacterium
CGCCGCATTCAGGTCGGCGATGCGGGCCAGGCGGGTTTTCAGCGCGTCGAGCATCGTTCCGAATTGGATTTATCGCGGATCGGGTGGTGGAAGATAGACTACGGCGAGGGGTCAGGGTAGGCCCGGAGGCGTGAGCCGGCGCTCTGCCAGATCGAAGAGGCCCTGCACGGCGAGGGCCAGCAGGGCGGCGGGGACGGCGCCTTCGAGGATCAGGCCCACGTCGTCGAGCCGGATGCCCGTCAGGATGGGCTGACCGTAGCCGCCTGCCCCGATGAGGGCGCCGAGCGTGGCCGTGCCCACGTTGATCACCGCGGCCGTCTTGATTCCCGCCAGGATCGACCGCGCGGCCAGCGGCAGCTCCACGTACCGGAGCCGTGCCGCCGGCGTAAGCCCCAGCGCGTGCGCCGACTCGATCAGCGGTGCCGGGATGTCGTTCAGCCCCGCGTGCGTGTTCCGCACGATGGGCAGCAGGCTGTAGAGGAACAGCGCCACCATCGCCGGCATGCTGCCGATGCCCAGCAGCGGGATCATGAAGACCAGTAACGCCAGTGACGGGATCGTGTAGATGATTCCGACGACGGCCAGGATCACTTGCCCGGGGCGCGGGAACTTCGCCGCCACGATGCCGAGCGGGAGCGCCACCAGCACGGCGGCCAGGAGCGAGACGACCACCAGCAGGAGGTGCTCTTTCGTGTGCCGCCCCAGGCGCATCCACCGCGTCTCCTGCGCCACCTGCACGGTCTCCCCGGTCGCCAGGACGGCGTTGACGAAGTCGGCCGCCACGCGGGCCTCGGAACGGCCTTCGATGCGGACGGCGGCATTCATCCGCACCATGGTGGATTCGGGCAGGGTCCCGGCCAGGCGATCGAGCAGGCGGATGAAGTCCGGGGCGCGGCGGGCCAGGTCGTCCCGGTAAAGGTAGACGGCCTGGTAGTCGGGAAAGTGGTGCAGGTCGTCTTCGAGGGGGAGCAGGTCGTAATGGGCGATCTCGGCGTCGGTCGTGTAGAGGTCGATGACATCGAGGGCGCCGGAGGCGATGCCGCGATAGGCGAGGTCGTGGTCGAGGCCGCGCACATTGGTCTGCGGCAGGCCGTAGTGGTCGCGGAGGGTGGGCCAGCCGTCGGCCCGGTCCATGAACTCGTTGCTGAAGCCGAAGCGGAGCCCGGGGTGGTCGCGCAGGTCGGAGATCGTGCGGATACCCAGCTGTCGGGCGCGGTCGCGGCGCATGCCCAGGGCATACGTGTTGTTGAAGCCGAGCGGTGGTGTCATCCGTATCCCCTGGGCGGCCAGCGTGTCGGCCAGGGCATCGGCCGGAACGTCCCGACCGGCGAGGATCTCTTGCAGGATCGTGCCGGTGTACTCCGGGTACACGTCGATTTCCCCGGCACGGAGCGCGTTCCAGAGGAGCCGGGTGCCGCCCAGCTGGGTGTGCATCACGACCGGATGGCCGGCCTGCCGGGCCAGGTGCCCAGCGATCTCGGCCAGGATCACGTTCTCGGTGAACACCTTCGACCCGATGTGCACGGTCTCCGGCTGGCACAGGGCACGGACCGGCAGCAGGCTGTGCGCCAGGACGAGCACGACGAGGACGAGACCGGTCTTCATCATGGCGTTGGTCATGGGGCCAGGTGCAGGGTGCGCTGTGCGTTCACGAACGCCTCGACGAACGGTTCTGCCGGTGCCTCGACCAGGTCGCGGAAGGAGCCCTGTTGCACGATGCGCCCGGCCCGGAGCAGCACCACCGTGTCGCCGAAGAAAGCCGCCTCGGCCAGGTCGTGTGTGACGAGGACCACCGTCTTCTCGAGGTGCCGGAAAATCGTGCGGAGGTCGTCCTGGAGGCCGGCGCGGATCATCGGGTCGAGCGCGCCAAGGGGTTCGTCGAGCAGGAGCACGTCCGGATCGAGCAGGAGCGCACGCATGAGCCCGACACGCTGGCGCTGGCCGCCGGAGAGATGCTCCGGATAGGCGTCGAGGCGGTCGAGGGGCAGGTGAACCAGCTCGGCCAGGGTCCGCACCCGCCGGTCGATCCAGGCGGCCTCGCGGCCGAGGTGTCGGGCCAGGAGGGTCACGTTCTCCCGGGCGGTCAGATGGGGAAAGAGGCCCCCCTCCTGGATCACGTACCCCATGCGGTGCCGAAGCGGGCGGACGTTCTCCGGGGTCATCGGTGTACCCTGGAACAGCACCGTACCCGTCGTGGGCCGCACCAGCCCGATCATCAGCCGTAGCAGGGTGGACTTGCCGCAACCGCTCGGCCCGATGAGCACCGTGGTCCGGCCCGGCGTTAGCGTGAGGTCGGTCGGATGGAGGGCCACGGTCGGTCCGTAGCGCTTCGAGACGTTCTGCAGGGTCAGCATGCAGCCTCATAAGCAACCGGCCCATCCGGGTTTCGAAGAAGGCCGGTGCGGGTGAAGAAATAATGATAAAGGAAGTAAGGCCTCGGGTGATGTGGTCTGGCGGGATCCCGATTCTTGCTCCGGCGTGGGAGACGCCGTAAATTAGCCCCGCTACAGCAAAAGCCAACGTAGCTCAGCTGGTAGAGCAGCTCACTCGTAATGAGCAGGTCGCCGGTTCGAGTCCGGCCGTTGGCTCACAGCAAAACGCCTCCGACATTGCGCCGGAGGCGTTTTTTTGTTTCGTCCCGCTTCAACAGGACTATGCATAACCCTCACACCGTGATGGTGCATCCTTCCGCCGTATTGTGCAGGACGATCTGACATGCCTTGGTGGCACCGATCGTTATGGTTCGGGAAGCTTGTCCTTCCTGGAAGGGAACCGTTTTGGACCCATTTCTCCGGCTCATACGGCCGTCCCGGATAGCTCCGTCCCACTCGGTGCCAAACAGTTTCACGCTGACGACGGGTGCCTCGCCGTTCTTGCGCCAGGTATAGCTCTTGTCGTCGAAGTCAATGAACTGCCCGGCCACACGCCCCGTGACGACGCCGAACCTGGAGTCGAATCCCTGGCTCTCCAGCTCGTAGATCTCGCCTTCGCCCGTGTATTCATACTGGTACTGGAACTCACCCCGGGTCGCTCGCCCGAATACGGTGTCGCAGGAGCCATTGACCTGAATGAAGTGAGTCGTGACGGTCAGGATGTACGACGTCTCCCGGGGTTGAGGGTCCGGAGGATCGGGATCTTCTCCGTCGACGCCGGTCATGCTTTCCCCGCAGGCGGTCAGGCTCAGGGCCAGCGCGAGGCCCAGTATCAGGGGGCGGTAGGTCTTCTTCGTCTGCCGTTTCATAATCGTACCCTTGGTTCTGGTGTATCGGGTGTTGAAGCGTAGTGTTTAACGATGTTCTCTCCCTAACACGGCATCCGGTCGCGAAAGTGCTAAGGGGGGCGCAATGCTCGTCCGCGAGGCGTACCTCAAGCTGGTCAACCAGCAGGAGGCGACGTGGGAAAACCGGACG
>CAZKFR010000145.1:0-3326 GCA_964552015.1 uncultured Rhodothermaceae bacterium
GGCACGGCGCTTGTTCTCCGTGCGGTGGACCTGTCTATTCGCCGCGTAACCTGATTATCTGCCGCGTCTCCGTCTCGCAATGAGAGCCTGTTTCAAGAAATGAGACGGAACGCCCTGCCTGAAACGATGCGCATTCTCTTTATCAGCAACAACTTTCCGCCCGAGGTCAACGCGCCGGCGACCCGCCTCTACGAGCACGCGAAGCAGTGGGTGGCCGACGGGCACGAGGTGGAGGTGCTCACGAGTGCCCCGCACTTCCCCGAAGGGCGCGTCTACCGGGGGTATGCCAACCGCTTTGCCACGGAGGTGGTCGATGGCATCCGGGTTACCCGCGTCCCGATGTACGTCACGGCAAACGAAGGGGTCGTCAAGCGCACGCTCAGTTACATCTCCTTCATGCTCTCGGCCCGCTGGCACGTGCGGCGTCTGCAGCAGCGACCGGACCTCGTCGTGGCTACGTCGCCGCAGTTTTTCGCCGGAGTGGCCGGATATCTGGTCGGGAAGAAGCTGCGCGTGCCGTTTGTCTTCGAGGTGCGCGACCTCTGGCCGGAGTCCATCGTGGCCGTCGGGGCGATGCGCCGGAACGCCGTCATCCGCTTCTTCGAGCGCATTGAGCAGTTCCTCTACGAGCGGGCCGCTCACATCGTCGTCGTCACGGATGCCTTCAAGGCGTTCATCACGAACCGGGGCATCCCGGGCGAGAAGATCACGGTCCTCAAGAACGGGGCGGACCTCGACGCCTGGGGACATCCGCTCGACCCCGAGCGCCTGGCGGCATGGCGGAAGCGCCTCGGCGTCGAAGGCAAGTTCGTCGCCGCCTACATCGGCACCATCGGAATGGCGCACCGCGCCGACGTGATGCTGGAGGCGGCGCAGCGGTGCTCCGATCCGGACGTCGTCTTCATGGTCGTCGGCACCGGCGCCGAGCGGGCCCGCCTGGAAGCCCGGCAGGCGGAGCTCAACCTGCCCAACGTCCGCCTGGTGGACAAGGTGCCGAAGGAGGACGTGCGCTACCTGATGGCCCTGACCGACGTGAGCGTCGTGCACCTGCGCCGCTCGGACCTGTTCAAGACGGTCATCCCGTCGAAGATCTTCGAGGCGATGGCCACGCGGACGCCGATCGTGCTGGGGGTGGAGGGAGAGACGAAGGCGATCATCGAGGCCGCGGGGGCGGGCATCCCGATCACGCCGGAGGATGCCGGCGAGCTCGTCGAGGCGGTGCTCCGGCTGCGCAACGACCCGGCCCTGCACGCGCAGATGGGCGAGCGCGGGTATGCGTTCGTGCACGAACATTTCAACCGGGAGAAGTTGGCACGGCGCTACGCCGACCTGCTCGCCCGCATCGCGGGCCGGGACAGCGTGCGGGCGAGGCCGGCACCGGCGGAGGTTGAGGCCGTATGAAAGCATGGCCTCGCGGTCCCGGGCGATCCTGACGGCGTTCCATCCCACGAGATGGCCGGCCCCGTACGGACTATATTGCATACGATCCTACCATCACGCGTCAGAAAATCGATATGAGCATTTTTGAGGGAGTCAACGGAAAAATCAGGGTTCTGAACGTGGTCGGAGCGCGGCCGAACTTCATGAAGGTGGCGCCGCTGCACCGGGCTTTCGAGGCGCACCCGGCGTTTGCCTCGCGCATCGTCCACACGGGCCAGCACTACGACGCCCGGATGAGCGACATCTTCTTCCGCCAGCTCGAGATGCCCGAGCCGCACGTCTACCTGGGCGTCGGCAGCGGCACGCACGCCGAGCAGACCGCCCGCGTGATGGTGGCCTTCGAGCGGATCGTCCTCGACGAGCGGCCCGACCTGGTGGTGGTCGTCGGCGACGTCAACTCGACGCTGGCGTGCAGCCTGGTGGCGGCCAAGTGCCATGTGCCCGTCGCGCACGTCGAGGCCGGCCTGCGCAGCGGCGACCGCACGATGCCCGAGGAGATCAACCGCATCGCCACGGATGCGATCTCGGACTTCCTCTTCGTGACCGAACAGAGCGGGCTGGACAATCTCCGCGCCGAGGGCGTGCCGGAGGAGAAGATCTTCTTCGTCGGGAACGTGATGATCGACGCGCTGGTGCAGTTCCGGGCGAAGGCCGCCCGGACGACGATCCTGGAGGACCTCGGCCTCACCTCCGGCGACTACGCCCTCATGACGATGCACCGCCCCTCCAACGTGGACCGGGAAGAAGGGCTGCAGAAGCTGCTCGAAACGCTCGAAGCCCTCACCGAACAGCTGCCCGTCGTGTTCCCCATCCACCCGCGCACACGCAATCGCTTCGCCGACTTCGGGCTGGCCGAGCGGCTGGCCGCCGTCCCCCGCCTGCACCTGCTCGACCCGCTCGGCTACCTGGAGTTCCTCCGCCTGATGGAGCACGCCGCCGTGGTCGTGACCGACTCGGGCGGGATTCAGGAAGAAACGACCTACCTCCAGGTCCCCTGCCTGACGCTCCGCGAGAACACCGAGCGCCCCGTGACGCTCGAGCTGGGCACCAACGCCCTGATGCCGCTCGATCCCGACCGCATCGCCCGGCGCGTGGCCTCCATCCGCGCCGGCGAATACCCCGCAGGTCGGATCCCGCCTCTGTGGGACGGCCAGGCCGCCCGGCGCATCGTCGACGTACTGGCCGAGCGGATGGTCCCGGACCTCCTTGCCATGAAGCCGTGACGTTCTCGTGATGTTTGGCACCAACACTCCGGGCTAAACTCCTGCCTCGCTGCACCATAGCGCCGTTCTTTTTTGTGGAAGTGGTACCGGAAAACCGGGCCACTTCTTTTATTGCCGGAGAAGAATGGCAGTACGCAGCGTTGCCTGCGGTGAGGGATGGGTAGGCGTGTTGGGAATTCTTCCCCGGCGAAAACCCTGTCCTGTCGTTTTAGCCGCTACCCTACCGGGTCGATCACGACGTTATGGCCCGGCGGTTGCTAGTAAGGCCAGCCAAAGCCATGGTTTATGGCTTCCTACCGGGTCGACACATCCTGAAAACGTGCGGAAAGCTATCGAGGAGACGATGAACGAGCTGATGTTCTGCCAGGAAGGACGTACTCTTTTTTGCCTCGTGAGGAAAAACGTACCAGCCGGAGGATGTCTCGGCGGGTTGATGGTCGTTCTGAGCTTTGTGCTCATGGCGGCATCCACCCCCATTTATGCCCAGACCTACCTCCTCGACGAGTATCCGGACGCCTACGCTGCCTACAGCCTGCGCAAACTCAGCAGCACGTACACCGGCCCCGCCATCCGCGTCCGCCGCTCCAGCGACGACGCCGAGCAGGACATCGGCTTCGGCACCGACGACTTCCTGGACACCGCCGCCCTGACGGCATTCGTGGG
>CAZKFR010000146.1:0-3186 GCA_964552015.1 uncultured Rhodothermaceae bacterium
CTCCACATGGAGGTCACCGGCCTGACCGACGTGACGCGCTGGGTGCTCTCCTACGGCGGCGAGGCCGAGGTCATCTCACCGCCGGTGCTGCGCCACCGCATCGCCCGTGAGGCCCGGCGCATGGCCGCCCTCTATGCCGGCGTCGGACCCCTCGACGAACCCGGTCACCCCTGAGAACCTCGTCATGCCATGCCCGATACGCTGATCGCCCATTCGGCCGGTCCCGACGGCACCCCGCAGTCGCTGCTCGACCACCTGGAAGGCGTGGCCCGCCGCGCCCGCACCTTCGCCGCCGCCTTCGGCAGCGCGGCCTTCGGCGACTGGCTCGGCAGGTGGCACGATGCCGGCAAGGCGGCCGACGACGTGCAGGCCTACCTGCGTGGCGAGACCGACGCGCCCCGCGGCCCCGACCACTCCAGCGCGGGGATGCTGGCGGCCGCCGAGGTGCTGCCACCGCTGGCCTTCAACGTGGCCGGCCACCACGGCGGCCTGGTGGACCAGAAGGACCTGCGGGAGCGGATCGAGAAGAAACGCAGCGAATCCCGGGTCGTGGAGGCGCTCGCGCGAGCCCGCTGCCTGCTCGAAGGCCGGGTGCCCACGCCCAGCCCGGACGACCTACCCGCATTCGTCCAGGCACCCGATGCCTCCTCCCACCGGCGCAGGCTGGCCTTCTGGACCCGCATGCTCCACAGCGCCCTGGTCGATGCCGACTGCCTCGACACGGAACAGCATTTCCAGCCGGAGAAGGCCACCGTCCGGTCGGCCCGCGTGGACCTGCCGGCGCTCTGGTCCCGGTTCGAAATGCAGCAGCGAGCCCTGATGGAAGGCAAAACGGGGCCGGTCAACGAGGTCCGGCGGGAGGTCTATGCCGCGTGCCTGGCGCGGGCGGACGAGGCTCCCGGGATCTTTTCCCTGACGGCGCCCACGGGAGCCGGCAAGACGCGCTCGGCCATGGCCTTCGCCCTGCGGCACGCCCTCCGCCACGGCAAGCGCCGCGTGATCGTCGCCCTGCCGTACACGAGCATCATCGAGCAGAACGCCGACGTGTACCGCGCGCTGTTCGGCGACGAGGCCGTGCTCGAACACCACAGCGCCGCCTACAGCCGCGAAGCGCCGGGCACCGAGTCGGCGTCGGAACGCCGGGCGCGCCTGGCCGCCGAGAACTGGGACGCCCCCATCATCGTGACGACGACCGTCCAGCTCCTGGAGAGCCTGTTCGCCAACCGGAACTCCCGCATCCGCAAGCTGCACAACCTCGCCGGGAGCGTCCTCATCCTCGACGAGGTGCAGACCCTCCCCCCGCCCCTGCTGCGGCCCACGCTCGAAGCCCTGGCGCACCTGGTGGAGGCCTACGGCGTGACCCTCGTCCTGAGCACGGCCACGCAGCCCGCCCTGGCGGAGCGCCCCGGCTTCCCGGGCCTCCCGAACGTCCGCGAGATCCTGCCCGATCCGGCCTCGGTGTTCGACCGGCTGCGACGCGTCCGGTACGAGATCGACGTGCAGACGCCGTGGCCGTGGCCCCGGGTGGCGGCAACGCTCTTCGAGGAAGCGCAGGCGATGGTGGTGCTGAACACCATCCGGGATGCGACGGCGTTGCTGGACGAAGCGGACGGGCGGGACGTGCTCCACCTCTCGACCCTGCTCTGCGGGGCGCACCGGCGCGTGGTGCTCGCGGACGTGCGGCAGCGCCTCGCCCGGCGCGAGCCCGTGCACCTCGTCTCCACGCAGGTGGTCGAGGCGGGCGTGGACCTCGACTTCCCCCTCGTCCTCCGCGCCCTCGGCCCGCTCGACCGCATCCTGCAGGCCGCCGGGCGCTGCAACCGCGAGGGCCGGCTCGATGCCGGGCGCGTGGTGATCTTCGCCCCCGAGCAGGGTGGGCTCCCCCCCGGCGCCTACACGGCCGGCACCTCCGTCACCCGAACCCTGCTGGCCACCGACCCACCGCCGGACCTCGACGACCCGGAGCTCCCCCTGAGGTATTTCCGCCTGCTCTACGGGAATCTGCGCGAGGCGCTCGACGAGGAAAACATCCTGGACAAGTGGGCCGCCTTCAACTTCGAGCAGGTTGCCCGGGCCTACCGGCTCATCCCGGACGACACGGTGCCCGTCGTAGTGCCCTACGACCCGCCCGGGCGGCCCGGCGTGCGGCAGGCCGTGCTCGACCGCATCCGGCGGCAGGGGCAGGCCTTCCGGCCGGACTACCGGGCGTTGCAACCGTTCCTCGTGAGCCTGCGCGCCCGCCTCCACGAACAGGCCGTCGCGCAGCGCCTGTGCGAGGAATGGGTGCCCGGCGTGTGGGTCTGGCACGGCGCCTACGACGATCTGCGCGGCCTGCAGATGGAATGCCCGCTCCTCGACGACCCCGTGATCTAACCCACCCAGCCAACCCGAACGACCCATGCCCGATTACACACCGGTCCGCGTGAAGGTCTGGGGCGAGTACGCCTGCTTCACCCGCCCCGAGATGAAGGTCGAGCGCGTGACGTACGACGTGATGACGCCCTCGGCCGCGCGCGGCATCCTGGAAGCCATCTTCTGGAAGCCCGAGTTCGAATGGCGCGTGCAGCGCATCCACGTCCTCCGGCCCATCCGCCGCATCTCCCTGCTCCGCAACGAGGTCAACACGAAGGCCTCCGAGCGCGCGGCGAAAGGCTGGGCCGAGAGCGGCGGCGGCTACTTCACCGACCTCGACCGCACCCAGCGGCACACGCTCGCCCTCCGCGACGTGGCCTACCTCATCGAGGCCGACGTGCACCTGCGCACCCGCACCGGCGACGCCCACCCGGCCAAGTACCGCGACCAGTTCCGCCGCCGCGTCGCCCGCGGGCAATGCTTCCACCGCCCCTACCTGGGCTGCCGCGAGTTCAGCGCCGGCTTCGCCGAACCCGACGGCACGGAGCAAGCCATCGACCGCACCGAAGACCTCGGGCGGATGCTCTTCGACCTGCACTACGGCGACGACGGGCGCGGTCACCCTCTGTTTTTCCGCGCCCGCCTCGAACGCGGCGTGCTCCACGTCCCGCAGGAACTGTACGATCCACGTTGAACGGAGACCGTCATGATCCTCGAACGACTTCGCGACCTGCACGCGCGCCTGGCCGGTGAACTGGTTCCGGCCTACCACAAAAAACAGCGTGTCCCGTGGATCCTTGCCCTCGACGAGGACGGCCGCTTCCTGAACATCGA
>CAZKFR010000147.1:0-3088 GCA_964552015.1 uncultured Rhodothermaceae bacterium
GACAACGACGGGCGGAAGACGCTGTGGCACGTGGTTCTGGCCGGCCAGAAAGCGGACGAGCGCCGCACGGTGATCCGGGAGTTTCTCCCCGGCACGTGGCGGAGCGTCGTGCGCAAGACGCTCAACGAGTCGTTCTTCTCCATGCGAACCGCCGACGTCGATCGGGACGGCATCGCGGAGCTGCTCTTTTCCAAACGCCCGAACGAACTCCATGTGGTCGATCCCGACGGATGGCGCGTTACGGTACACGCATTCGAGGGCGCATTCCAGAGCACCTACCCGTTGCCTGATCTCGACGGCGACGGGTGGGAAGAGGCCGGCCTGGTGGAGCTTTCCAGCCGGAAGCTTCTCGTGCTGGACACGGACCTGACCCCGATGGCCATGGCGGTGCTGCCGTTGCCGGATATGATGTTCACGGGCTTTCGCGCCGGGGTGGGACGGCCCACCTACCTGCTGGCGATCTCGGATCTCGATGCAAATGAGAACCGGTCCGTGGCGTACGAGCTGGTGCCGAACCCGACCTGGTGGGTGTACCGGTACGGCCTGCCGGCGCTGTGGCTGCTGGGGCTGGGGCTGGCCCTCGGGGTGGGGCTGGTCTTCCGCCGCCTGATGGACCGCAACCGGCTGCTCGACCGGCTCTGCGCCGCCCACGAGACCGACGTGCCGGACGGACGCCTGCTGCTCGACCCGAAGGGGCGCGTCGTGCGGGCCAACGCGGCCGCCCGCGCCTGCCTCGACGACCCGCCGGAGGGTCTGAGGGCGTTCTTCGAGGCGCTGCGTACCGGCCCGCCCATCCACCGGAGCCACCGGCTGACCGACAGCGACGGATCGAAGACGCTCGCCGTGAGCGCCGACCCGATCGTCGTGCGGGACGGGGAGCGGCCGTACTGGCTGGTGACGCTCCACCGGGAGGCACCCTACACCACCGAGGACTACCGCGCCTGGGGCCTCATGGCCCAGCGCATCGCCCACGACCTGAAGAACCCCCTCACCTCGATCCTGCTCACGCTCCAGCGCCTCCAGCTCGAGTACCAGCAGCGCCACCCGGACGAGGCCGCCATCTACGACGGCTACGTGCAGCGCATCATCGAGCGCATCGAGCACATGCGGCAGATGACGCGCACCTTCATGAAGTTCGTCGACCTCGACGAGCCTGAGCGCCGGGAAGTGTCGCTGAACGCCTTCCTCCGCGAACAGGTCGGCCGCCTGGCGGCGCGCCTCCCCGCCGACGTGACCCTGACGTTCAAGCCCGGGGAGGGCCTGCCGCCCGTTCGCATCGACACCGATCAGATCACATCCGTGCTCGACAACCTGGTGACCAATGCCCTCAACGCCATGCCCGGCGGCGGCCTGATCACGCTGGCCACCTTTTCGGCACAGGGCTTGCACCTGCCCGGACGGGAGGGTCCGGCCGATTACGTCGGGCTCGAGGTGATGGACACCGGCACCGGCATCACCCCGGCCACCCGGGAGCGGATTTTCGAAGTGGGTTTTTCAACGAACGGGAGCACGGGTCTCGGGCTGGCCCTCGTGAAGAAAATCATCGAAGAACATGGCGGCACCATCGAGGTCGAGAGCGATCCCGGGGTGGGGACGGCCTTCACGCTGTACTTCCCCGTCTGATGCGGCGGGTAGGGAGTATCCCCTTCGGTGGGTCGATTCGTAGTGCATAGTGCGTAGTTGCGTAAAAAAGCCATCGTTACGAACCACGCAATACGAACTACGAACCACGCAATCCGATGCCCGACGTGGTTTCCAGATCGAAACGAACCGTGACCGACAATCCGACGCAGACCGGGCCGCCGGCCCATATCCTCATTGTCGACGACGACCCGTTCATCCGCCAGAGTCTGGCCGAGATCCTGCGTTTTGCCGGCCACACCACGCTGGAGGCCGCTGACGGCAAGGCGGCGCTCGACCTGCTCGGCCGGCATCCGGTGGACCTGATCCTCCTCGATCTCGAGCTCCCCCGTATCGGCGGGCTCGACGTGCTCCGCCGCGTGCAGGCCGAGCGCCCGCACATCCCCGTGGTTATCATCAGCGGCAAAGGCACCATCCGCATCGCCGTCGAGGCCACGAAGCTGGGCGCCTACGACTTCCTCGAGAAGCCGCCGGATGCCCGCCGCACCCTCCTGACGATCCGCAATGCGCTGGAAAAGCGGCGGCTCGAGCGGGAGCGCGACCGCCTGCTCGACGAGGCCCGCGCCCGCTACCGGATGGTCGGCACGAGCCCCGCCATGCAGGCCGTCTACCGCCTGATCGACCGGGCCGCCGGCACGCAGGCCAAGGTGCTCGTCATCGGCGAGAGTGGGACGGGCAAGGAGATGGTGGCGCGCGCCATCCACCACAACAGCCCGCGGCGCGCCGGTCCGTTCGTGGCGCTCAATTGCGCCGCCATCCCGGAGGAACTCATCGAGAGCCAGCTCTTCGGCCACGAGAAGGGTGCCTTCACCGGCGCCAACCGCGCCCATCCCGGCAAGTTCGAGCAGGCGCACGGCGGCACCCTCTTCCTCGACGAAATCGGCGACATGAGCCTGATGACCCAGGCCAAGGTGCTGCGCGTGCTCGAGACCGGCGAGGTGGATCGCCTCGGCAGCACACGCCCGGTGCCGGTGGACGTGCGCCTGATTGCCGCCACGCACAAAAACCTGGAAGCCGAGATCGCCGAGGGCAACTTCCGCGAGGACCTCTACTACCGGCTCAACATCATCACCATCACGCTGCCGCCGCTCCGGGAGCGCACGGAGGACATCCCCGCCCTGGCGACGCATTTTCTGGCCCACTTCGCCGAGGAGAACGGTCTGCCCGTGAAGACCCTCACCACGGGCGCGCTGACGCTGCTGCTCTCGCACGACTGGCCCGGCAACGTGCGCCAGCTCCGCAACGTGATCGAGCGGCTCGTCGTGCTCACGGACGGTCCCGAGATCGACGCCCAGGCGGTGCGTCTGGCCCTGCGCCGCCCCGACCCGGTGCACGACGCCGGGCTGACGAACCTGCGCGAGGCCCGCGAGGCGTTCGAGCGGGAGCACATCCGCCGCATGCTCCTGGCCTACGACGGCCGCATCAACGAGACCGCCGAGGCCCTGGG
>CAZKFR010000148.1:0-2923 GCA_964552015.1 uncultured Rhodothermaceae bacterium
GCCAGATCCTCCGCGACCTGGGTATCCGCAAGCTGCGGCTGATGACGAACAACCCGACCAAGCGCATCGGACTGGCGGGCTACGGCCTGGAGATCGTCGAGCGCGTGCCCATCGAGATCCCTCCCAACGAGGTCAACGAGCGCTACCTGCAGACGAAGCGCGACCGCATGGGGCACCTCATCCTGAACAACACGTCCGAGCACGACGAGGAGGTGCTCCGGCATATCCTCTGATGGATCCCGTATCGTCCACAGGTGTACGTGGGGACGATTTCAGGCGGCCATGACCTCGGCTTCCTGCCCCTCGGGGACGATGCCGTAGCGATCGCGAAGAATCTGCTGCAGGCGGATACGCCCCCGGTTGATGCGACTCTTGACGGTGCCCATGGGCAGGCCCGTGATCTCGGCGATTTCGTCGTAGGTCAGTTGCTGCACGTCGCGCAGTACCACCACCTCCCAGTAGCGCGGCGAGAGCTGTGCGAGGGCTTCCTGGATGGCCTGCTCCTCGAACGTGCGCTCGGTTTCACGCTCCGGCGAAAAGGTCTCGTCGGGCAGCGGTAGCTCGTACTCCTCCTGATCGCGGGTTCCGACCCGGAGCGTGTAGGTCGTCTTGCGGCGCTTGTTTTTGCGGTATTCCGAGCGGGCCAGGTTGCCGGCGATGGTGTAGATCCACGTGGAGAACTTGGCGAAGCGCCGGTAGGCGTGGCGGTTCCGGTAGACGCGGAGGAAGGTGTCCTGCAGCAGGTCCTCGGCCCGCTGCGGGTCGCCGAGGAAGTCGAGCAGGTAACGCATCAACTTGCCGGAGTAGCGCTCGACGAGGAGGTCGAACGCTTCCACGGTTCCGGCCTGGAGCTGCTCCATGAGCAGTTCGTCGCTGAGTTCGTCCAGCAGGGCCTTCCGGTTGCGGGGGTGGAGGCGGGCGGTCTTCATGGGGCACCTCTCGGTTGTGGGTCGAATAACGCTCATCGTGGTTGTTGTGAGCGATTCTGACCTGTTCTAATATCGAAAATGAATTATGTTTCGATCAATCAAGATAAAAAAATCGAATTTAATCTCCGTCGTAGTGCAACTTATCCATTCTGAAGCGTTCATAAGCACGAGATGATCGAAAAACAGACATGAGCGACGCGCAGACCATACTGTCCACCCGGGAGGCGGCCAGCCTGCTGGGGGTGCATGAATCCTCGATAAAGCGCTGGTGCAACGAGGGGGCGCTCTCCTGCCGGACGACGGCGGGAGGCCACCGGCGCATCCCGGTCGACGCGCTGGTCCGCTTCGCTTCGGAGCGGCGGATGAACCTTCCGCTGCTGGCGTTCGGAGACGAAGCGGCCCGCGTCGGACGGGGGCTGCTCCGGGCGCAACGCGAAGGCGACTTCACGGACCTGTACGAGGTGGCGTACGACGCACTGGCCCACGGCGACGTCGAGCGTTTCACCCGGCTTCTGACGTTCCTCCGCAGGCACGACGTATCCCCTGCCCGGCTGTTCGACCACCTGGTCGGCCCGGTGATGCGCCGGATCGGAGAGGGCTACGTGACCGGGCACCTCAGCGTCGGCGAGGAGCACCGCATGACCGGGCTCGTGCGCGACGCGATCTTACGACTCGATGCGCCGGCGGACGAGGGCCTGCGCAAGCAGCGCAATGGCCGGAAGCGCAGGGTCGCCGTGGTGGGTTGCCTGCAGGGGGAGGTGCACGAACTGGGCGCCCTCATGGTGCGGCACATGCTGGCGGCCCGCGGCTGGCAGGTCATCTACCTCGGGCTGGATGTGCCCACGGAAGAGTTCGCCGGGCAGCAACACCGGCACGAGGCACAACTGATGTGCATCTCGATGATGCCGCCCCGGGGCCTGCCGGAAGCCCTCGCCGCCGTGCGCCTGCTCGACCGCATGTACGACCCGAAAAGACCCTGCCGTCTGGCCCTCGGCGGGCCGGGCCTGCCCGAAGATCGGGATCTGCGCGATGTGGCCCCTCGCTTCCTCGAGGCCCGCTTTTTCTCACGCATGGAGCCGTTCGACCGGTGGATACAGGCCATCGAAGCCTGACGATCCGGCGCACGCCATGCCTTCCATCCACCATCCATCCCACACCATCAACACGGAGAGCAAACCATGAAAACCATCTTCAAACACATGACCACGTCACTTTTCACCCTCACGCTGATGGCTCTGTTCGTCGCGACGGGCTGTGACGCGCAGGACCCTGAGACGCCCATGGTGGAGAAAGACATCGTGCAGGTGGCCACGGAAGGCGGCTTCAATACGCTGGTGGCGGCCGTGCAGGCAGCCGGCCTGGTCGAGACGCTCCAGGGCGAGGGGCCGTTTACCGTCTTCGCCCCGACCGACGAGGCCTTCGCGAAGCTGCCCGAGGGCACCGTCGAAAGCCTGCTCAAGCCGGAAAACCGTGACCAGCTCGTTGCCATCCTGACCTACCACGTGGTGCCGGGTGCCGTACGGGCCGCCGACGTGGTCAACCTGACGTCGGCCAAGACGGTACAGGGGGCCTCGCTTACCATCAAGGTGATGGACGGCAAGGTGATGATCAACGACGCCACCGTCACGGCGACGGACATCGAGGCCTCGAACGGCGTCATCCACGTGATCGACACGGTGTTGCTGCCGCCGTCGAACTGACGCGACGGGAACGGTCCGGCACCGGTTCGATGCGGTGCCGGACCGCCTTCCCTTTTCGCACTACCCCAGCCTTATTTATGACGAGGAACCTGTTCATGACGATGCCTACCCTGTACACGTCCACCTCCCAGGGCGACGGTGCGGCCGGTGAACCCGTTCCGGTCCCCGCGATGCCCCGGACCGACACAAACACGCCTGCGACCTCGCTCCTCGCGCGCAACATGGCGCGGGTGATCGAACTGCTCGGCGAGGACCCCGAGCGGGAGGGCCTTCTGAAAACCCCCGAGCGCGTGG
>CAZKFR010000149.1:0-2814 GCA_964552015.1 uncultured Rhodothermaceae bacterium
ATCCGCACCCTGGGCGAACTGAAGGCCGCCGGCTACCGGGTTCGCACCGTCAAGGACGAACTGCGGGCCAACCTCATCGCACGCCTTCGGGCCGGTGAGGAGGTCTTCCCCGGCATCCTGGGCTACGAGCAGACCGTCATCCCGCAGATCCAGAACGCTATCCTGGGGCGGCACGACTTCATCCTGCTGGGCCTGCGCGGCCAGGCCAAGAGCCGCCTCATCCGCATGATCCCCTCGCTGCTGGACGAGTACATCCCCGTGGTGGCGGGCAGCGAGCTCAACGACAACCCGTTCGCCCCCATCTCCAAGTACGCCCGCGACCTGGTGGCCGAGCGGGGCGACGAGACGCCCATCGCCTGGCTGCACCGCTCCGAGCGCTACGGCGAGAAGCTCGCCACGCCGGACACCACCATCGCCGACCTCATCGGCGACATCGACCCCATCAAGGCCGCCCACCACCGCCTCACTTATGCCGACGAGGAGGTCATCCACTTCGGCATCATCCCCCGCACCAACCGCGGCATCTTCGCCATCAACGAGCTGCCCGACCTCCAGCCCCGCATCCAGGTGGGCCTGCTCAATATCCTCGAAGAGCAGGACATCCAGATCCGCGGCTTCAACGTCCGCTTCCCGCTCGACGTGCTGATGATCTTCACGGCCAACCCGGAGGACTACACCAACCGGGGCAACATCATCACGCCGCTCAAGGACCGCATCGACAGCCAGATCCTCACCCACTATCCGAAGGACCTCGAGACGGGCATCGCCATCACCCGGCAGGAGGCCTGGGAGGCACGGGACGGCCTCGCCCCCCGGGTGCACGTGCCGCACTATTTCCGCGAGATCATCGAGCAGATCGCCTTCGAGGCGCGGCAGAGCGAGTACGTGGACCAGAAGTCGGGCGTGTCGGTGCGTATGACGCGGGCGGCGCTGGAGGATCTGATCTCCGCCGCCGAGCGCCGCGCCCTGCTCGCCGGCGAGGCCGAGACGACGGCCCGCATCAGCGACCTGATCCACGTCGAGCCCGCCGTCACGGGCAAGATCGAGCTGGTCTACGAAGGCGAGCAGGAGGGGGCGCAGAACGTGGCGCGGTTGCTCATCGGGCGGGCCGTCAAGGCCATCTTCCCCCGCTACTTTCCCGACCCGTCGGACAAGCGGACCGGCCGCGCGCCCTATGAAAAGGTGCTGGCCTGGTTCGCGCAGGGCCACCACGTCACCCTCCGCCCGGACCTGCCGTTCGCCGACTACGCGAAGGCGCTCGACGCCGTCGACGGGCTGCGCGAGGTGGTGCGCCGTCATACGAACCCCGCGACGCCCGCCGAGACGGCCTCGGTCATGGAGTTCGTCCTGGAAGCCCTGCACCAGAACTCGCTCATCGGGAAAGACCTGCTGGAGAGCGAGCAGACCTACAGCGACATGATGGGCTCGATGCTCTCCTCCCTGGGCAACCTGGACGATGACGACGAGGACGACGACGGCTTCGACGACGAGGACGACTTCTACCGGCGGTACCGGTGAGGTGTTACCTTCATGCGGTTCATCGCCCTCCCACCATGCTCCCGGGAAGATCCAGTACGTAGTGCACGACGGCCACAGATGGCACGTGACGTGTGGCGTAAAGGACACCCGCTTCTTCGTCCGCCTCGATGCCGAGGACGGGTGCGTCGAGCCGAAAAGCCGTGAGGAAGTTTGCGTCCCAGTCGAAGACGTGAACGAGCGTTCCAAAGTTGCCGTCCTCTTCCTCTGAGGGCGCGCCCGAATACAATCCAAAGATGAACGAGGGCGTCACGGCCAGGTCGATGTAGGCATTTCGCTGGTCGTCCCCCGGAGGAGCGGGCGGATAGCCTTCCGGCCCCACGGCTTCGGCGAGGAGCTGCCCCGAGGGAGCATAGATCTGCAGGCGGGCGGCGTGGTTCATCACGAGGGCTATGCGGGAACGGTCCGGGCGGGGCCGTGCTTCCCCACGAACGGCGTTCATCCACAGCGGCGGGGCGATCCCCTCGGGGGCGGCGGGCATCTCCCCGACGGCGTCGATCAGCCGTCCACGGGCGTCGTACCGGGCAAAGCGCCCGCCGCTGATCAGCCCCGGGCTCACCAGCAGGGTGTCGTTCATCCAGAAAGGACTCGTAGGCAACCCTGCGCCCGCCAGCACAACCTGCCGTGCCTCACGGAGGGAGCGATCTTCGAGATAGGTGGTCAGGTTTACGTGGGTCAGCCGGAGCAACCGGATATCATAGACCCAGCAAGCCGAACTTCCCGGAGCCGTGTCGAAGGACCAGACGCGCCGGAACTCTCCCGGTCCCTCGCCTTGCGTGCCGAGTGAATCCACGTAGCTGCCGTCGCGCGTATCGATGACGTGCACGGGGGGCGCACCGTAGGCATCGGCGACGACCAGGTACGGCCCGACCCGTCGCAGGTCGGCCGGCTCGGCAAGGGCATCGGCGTCACTGAGGACGTGCCCCGCCAGCAACGGTAGCGCATCAACCTCATACGAAAACGAACGCGTCGCCCCCTCCGTTGCCTTGCCATGCTCTTGCCCCCCGCATCCCCATAGCGCCACCCCCAGCACGACGCAATGTACAAGTCTTATCCTCAAAGCCCTCATCAAGCTCAATCACTACGCTATGTTCATGCTACAACCCGGCCAGCATGTTCGCTCTTACTGATGATAAAAACAATGACAAGCTTGCCGAAGCGTGGCGGAGATGGCTTTGCACAACGATTTCGAAGGATCGGTACAATTCCTGGAGGCCCTGCACCAGAACTCGCTCATCGGGAAAGACCTGCTGGAGAGCGAGCAGACCTACAGCGACA
>CAZKFR010000150.1:0-2676 GCA_964552015.1 uncultured Rhodothermaceae bacterium
TGCCGCGACTATAGCTACCAGTCGAAAGGCTATTACGTCTCGCTCCTGGCCGAGGCCCGCGGGCACAAGGTGATCCCGCGCTTGCGCACCATCCAGGACCTGAAGAACCCGGTCGTGGTCCGGATCGAGTCCGAAGAGCTGGACGACCTCATCCAGAAGAGCCTGAAACACCTGCGCTCGGACGTGTTCGTCCTGAGCATCTACTTCGGGAAGAACGTGGCCCGGCAGTACGACCGGCTCAGCCGGGAGCTCTACAAGCTGTTTCAGGCGCCCCTGCTCCGGGCCCGCTTCACCTACCACCAGGGCATGAAGAAGTGGCTCCTGCAGAGCATCCGGGCCATCGATCAGAAGGACATCCCGGCCCATCACCTCGACTTCGTCCGGGAGGCCGCCCGCGCCTATTTCGCGCGGAAACGCTACGACGGGGCCCGGGCCCCGTCGCACCTCTACGACCTGGCGATCCTCGTCAACCCCGACGAGTCGGCCCCGCCGTCGAACGCCCGTGCCCTGCAGCGCTTCGTCGAGGCGGCCGAAGCGCTGGGCTTCTACGTCGAGTTCATCACCCGGGAGGATTACAGCCGCCTGGCCGAGTTCGACGCCCTCTTCATCCGCGAGACGACGTCCGTCAACCACCACACCTACCGCTTTGCCAGCCGGGCGCAGTCCGAAGGGATGGCCGTCATCGACAGCCCGGACGCCATCCTGCGCTGCAACAACAAGGTGTACCTGGCCGAGCTGTTCCAGACGGCCCGCCTACCCGTGCCGAAGACCCTCGTGGTGCATGCGGACAACCGCAAGACCGTCGCGGGGGTGCTGGGGCTGCCGTGCGTGCTCAAGCTGCCGGACTCGTCCTTCTCGCGCGGGGTGGTCAAAGTCAAGACGCCGGAGGAGCTCCGCACCGAACTGGACCGCATGCTGGAGGAGTCCGAGCTGGTCATCGCGCAGGCCTTCACGCCGACCGACTTCGACTGGCGCATCGGCATCCTCGACGGCCGCCCGCTCTATGCCTGCAAGTACTTCATGGCGAAGGGCCACTGGCAGATCTACAACTGGGGCGGGCGGAAGGGCGACGTCGAGGGCGGTGCCGAGACGGTGCCCGTCGAGCAGGCGCCGCCGGCCGTGGTGGAGGCGGCCCTGCGCGCCGTCCGCCTCATCGGCGACGGCCTCTTCGGCGTGGACGTGAAGGAGGTCGACGGCCGCCCGCTGCTGATCGAGGTCAACGAGAACCCCAACATCGACGCGGGGGTGGAGGACGCCGTGCTGAAGGACGAACTCTACACCCGTATCATCCAGGCCCTCAAAACCCGCATCGAAAACCGACTGGGCATCTCCCGTGTCAACACGTCCCTGCTACGACCTCTTTGAAGCCTTCGGCGTCGAACTCGAATACATGATCGTGGATCGGGTGACGCTGGCGGTCCGCCCGCTGGCCGACGTGCTCATCCACGAGAAGACGGGGCAGTACGTCGCCGACGTGGATAACGGTCCGGTGGCGTGGTCGAACGAGCTGGTCAACCACGTCGTTGAGCTGAAGACGAACGGCCCGGCGCCGTCGCTCGACGGGCTGGCGGCCCTGTTCCACGCGAACGTGGTCGAGATCAACGAGCGGCTGCGGCCGCACGGGGCGATGCTGCTGCCCACGGGGGCGCATCCGCTCATGGACCCGCGCACCGAGACGCACCTCTGGCCGCACGAGTACAACGAAGTCTACAGCCTCTACAACCGCCTCTTCGACTGCCGGGGGCACGGCTGGGCCAACCTGCAGAGCACCCACCTGAACCTGCCGTTCCGGGACGAAGACGGCTTCGGGCGGCTGCATGCCGCCATCCGGGTCCTGCTGCCCGTCATCCCGGCCCTGAGCGCCAGCACGCCCCTGCTCGACGGGGCGCTCACGGGCTTTGCCGACAGCCGCCTCGAGACGTACCGGCACAACCAGGACCGCTTCCCCGTCATCACGGGCCGGGTCATCCCCGAGGCCGTCTTCACGAAGGCGGACTACCACCGGCGCATCTACCGGCCCATCAACGAGGCGCTCCGGCCCTTCGACACCGACGGCGTGCTCGACCATACCTTCGTCAACTCGCGCGGCGCCATCGCCCGCTTCGACCGGAACGCCATCGAGATCCGGATCATCGACCTGCAGGAGTGCCCGGCCGCCGACCTGGCTATCCTCGCCGGCGTCGTGGCGGTGCTCCGGGCGCTGGTGGCGGAGCGGTGGGTTCCCCTTGCGGCCGTGAAGGCCTGGCACGAGGACGCGCTGGCCGCCATCTTCCTCGACGTCGTCCGCCACGCCGAGCGGGCCGTGATCAAGGATCAGGCCTACCTGCGGCTCTTCGGCCTGGAGGCGTCCGAAGCCACGGCGGGGGCACTCTGGCGGCACCTCGTCGCCGCCGTACGGGACGACCTCACCAGCGACGCCGCCGGGGTGCTGGAGCACGTCCTCACGCAGGGGTCCCTCGCCACCCGCATCACCCGCCGCCTGGGCGATGACGTCACGCCCGGCCGCATCCGGGCGGTGTACCACGAACTGGCCGCGTGCCTGGCCGAGCAACGCCTGTTCGGATGAGGGCTTCGGGGCGAGGCGCGCGGACGGTACGGCGTTGCGCGCCAGCCGGCTTCAGCGGCGTTCGAAGTAGAGCAGCCCGCCGCCGGCGTCGCCGGTGAGCACGTCCGCGT
>CAZKFR010000151.1:0-2606 GCA_964552015.1 uncultured Rhodothermaceae bacterium
GCCGACGTACACGTACTGCGGCCCGTCGCCGAGCTTGAAGTCACGGCCCAGCCGCAGCTTCGTCGTCGTCACCATCTCGGGCACGCCGTCGCCGTCCTGGTCCTCCGGCATCGGCTGCCAGGACGCCCCGTCCCAGTACTCGATGGTGGTGTCATCCAGATCCCGCTGAGCCTGATCCCCCGGATTATCCGGAGCATATTGACGCAGATGCACCGGAATCGAGGCCCAGAGTTCGGTGACCTCGTCCGTGCCGTCCGACGTTACCGTGTGCGTTACGCGGGCCCCGTTGGTCAGCGCCTCGACCTCGTTGGCAATGCGGACCGCTCCTTCCAGTTCATAGCCGGTCTCTTCGCCCGTCTTCGAGGATGTGGGGTTGTCTGCCCAGTAAGGATCGTTGAACACGTTGACCACCTCGACGGACGGATTGGCGGCGTCGAGATCGAACGTTGAGGTCCGCGAAAGCCCCTGCCCACGCAACAGGAGCGTCGTAAAGCCTTTGCTGTGCTCATCCCGCCCCCAGACGTGATGCGCCGCACGATAGTCTATGTTATCCCAGCAGACGGAGTCTTCCTTATCCCCGGCATCACATCCCGTTTTTCCGTGCCGGTTGATGAGGACAACGCCGGTCGTTTCCGTCCAGAACGTTTCGATCTTCCCGCCATACCATCCGCCGTAGCCCCCCTGGCGGGCCTGCGCTTCCATGAAAAAGCCCCACTCGCGCTGCCCGTCGGTGTTTTTGTAGGCCCAGTACTCGTACCCCACGGGAGGGCCACCGAACGGCTTGCTGTAGTAATAGCCGGGCCGCCCCGACGGCGGGTACGTAGAGGGATCGTTCTCCCGCGCTTTGAACCGCGAGTACCACCCTCGAGCCGGCAGATAGCCCGTTTCCTTCGTCCAGGGCGACCACCCCTTCCAGGCGTTCGGCGTCCCCTCGTATACCGCGGCCATCTCGCTCGTCCGGCTCGCCAGATCTTTCGAAATGTCGGAGATCATCTGCGAACGGGACTTGAGCGCCGGTCGATGTTCCGTTGAATATAACCCGTCGTAGATCAACTCCGGATAGAGATCCCCAATGACCTTGTACTTGTCCCCACTCGCCTGCCCGGAGGGCGCGCCGGCTCCAGTGCGACCGGAAAAACCAGCACCCCCATGATATAATTTTGCTTCACGAGTACCGCCTTTGCCGGGCGCGGCAACACCGGGTTCGTACCAGTACTGATACAGTCGCCACTCCTGGAAGCGCCGTACGACTTCCTTCATGAAGTCCCATTCCGCCGGAACGGCACCCGTCTCCCGATCCATGACGGCCGCCACGGCACCGGCCAAATGGTACAGCGACTCGCCGCCGTAAAAGAAATCCGGCTGGTCGCCTTCCATGATGAACCCGGAGGGGCTGAACACTCCCCCCCGAGGCAACGTACCGTCGAGTGCAAAAACCTTGTGCTTGACCTCCAGTTCGCCGTCGGGATACCCGAATAGCCAGTCTTTGACCGCTGCGAGGGCTTTCGCCTGACGCTCCGGATGGCGGGTCGCCATGTAAAACTCCGCACAGCCGTGGATGAAGAACATATCCATGTTCGTGTTGACGGCCCGTGGAGACGCATCATCGGAGGTCACGGCAAAATCCAGGAAGTACGTCATGCCTTCCTCGAAGGCCTCCCGAACGTCCGCGGGCAGCACTTCACCGGCCCAGCGATACGCCTCGGCCCATCCCAGAAAGGCCTTGCCGTACATGTCGCCCCAGGTGGCAAAATTACCCGTGAGCAGCTCCTGGTGATACATCATCATATCTACGATGGCTACCACCATGGCGCGGCGCCCCATCGCGGGGTCCTTGTAATAAGGGTTTCCCTGCCCTCCTCCGGGCAGGGGGATATCCAGCTGATACAGTTGGGCCGGCTCATTGGCCCATGACCGGGGCGGATTGCCTCCATACCCCCTTCCGGGCTCGTGCCACACGCGCACCTCTCCCGTCGCCTCGATCCCTTTCCCATTGCCGGCATCGAGCACATACCACTCCGGCTCGCCACGCACCACCCGGCTGGTGGAAATGACCTCGGCGTAATGATGCAGGTCCGCCAGCTCGTCGTCGGTCAGAAGGGACGGATCAAACGTGAACGTCTGCCCCATCTCCAGCGTCACATCCTCCACCGTGAGCGACTCCAGCCAGTCGTACAGGACAACCTGATAGGGATAGGTCTGGGGCAGGATGGCATTCTCGTTCCACAGGGGCACTCCCGCAATGAAGGCCGCCGCCATGTCCCGGTAGTAATCCAGCGGAAGCGCCGCACCGTAGCTGCTATAGATGACCACCTCGCTGAGGTGCCCGGTGAAGTAGTCTCCTCCGAGTTCGATGTCGTTCAGGGAGCGGTTCGTCTCCAGGTCTGCATCCTCAGTCGACGCGCCGACCCACATGAGCGTGTTGCCCTGCCAGAACTCGGCCTCGTCACCCCGGTTGCGCATCACGATAGGCAAAAAGGCTCCGCTGTTGAAGGATGTACTCCCCAGTCCGGCCCTTGCGCTTCCGCCATTGATGTAGGTATGCACGGCACGGTAGGCAATGCCCTCGTGTGCCCTCCCACGCGGAGTAACAGAGATGATGGTCG